>NZ_JAALFZ010000002.1:594390-837392 GCF_011800505.1 Bacillus sp. EKM501B
CACTATATTTCCTACATTCTCTTTCTTCACTTGTGGTGACACTATATTTCCTACATTCTCTTTCTTCACTTGTGGTGACACTATATTCCCTACATTTTCTTTTTTCACTTGCGGCGACACTATATTCCCTACATTTTCTTTTTTCACTTGCGGCGATATTATATTATTTTTTTTCGTTTGCGGAGAAATGATATTGTTAGGTTTCATTTTACTAATTTGAGGAGCAATTAACTCGCTTCCTTTTTTTATTACATCTGAAATTTTATATTCTTTTTTCGGTTTTATTGGTGGTTGTGGCGGCTGCGGTAATACATTTACCGAAAACTTCGTGTTTTCTTTTTCCGCCGGTTTTTGTTTTTCTATCACAGGTGGTTTTTGAATAACAGACGGTTTTTCTTTTTGAATTGGCTGTTCTTTTTGCACCTCTTTTTGCGGTTTCACCTGTACTTCTTTTTGCGGCTTTACCTGCATCTCCTTCTGTGGTTTCACCTGTACTTCTTTTTGTGGCTTTACTTGCATCTCTTTCTGCGGTTTTACTTGCACTTCTTTTTGTGTTTGTTGCATAGCTGGCTGCTGTGTAATTGGTGCTGATTGATACGTAACTTCTTCCTCATCTTCTATTCCAAGCGGAGTTGGTGTTGCTGCAAATTCTTTTTGCTGCACTTCTTTTACGTATTGCTTTGGAGGCGCTGAACCTGCTCCAGCCTGTTGTTTCATGTGAACACTCTTTGATGGCACTTTAATTTTCATACCTGGCATGATTAAATCTGGATTACTAAGTTGTGTATTTGTTTTTTTCAACGTGTCAAAATCCACTCCGTACTTTTTCGCAATTTTCCAAAGGGTATCCCCTTTTTGCACGATATGAATTTTCAAATTTTCCCCCTCCTGTATAACTTATCTATAAGTAACAAATCTCTTGAAGTAACTCTTTCTAAATAACATTAACTTCTTTTCACTTTTATCACTTCTTCGATTTTCAATATCATTCGAAGTGGAATAAGCATAAAGAACCACAATGATTTCTTCAAAACAATGTATGCCCATTTCGTTCTCGTTATGATTATATGTATGAAAAAAAGCAACGGGAATACCGTTGCTTTACACACGCTCTAACATACGATTTAATGCAAGAACTGCTTCTGCCGTTACTTGTTTGTCTACGCTAATAACGTTAATTTCTTCTCCTCTTTCTATCGTTTCAAGTGTCCATAATAAGTGAGGCAGATCAATTCGATTCATCGTTAAGCACGGACACATAAATGGATTAAGCGAAACAATTTCTTTATCTGGATGTTGCTTAATAATTCGATTTACTAAATTCATTTCTGTACCAATCGCCCATTTGCTACCAGATGGCGCTGATTCAATCATATCAATAATATATTTCGTTGAGCCTGCATAATCTGAAGCAGCTACAACTTCATAGCAACATTCTGGATGTACAATAATATTCATATTAGAATGATTTTTTCGTACACTCTCAATATTCTTCACTGTAAAATTTTGATGAACAGAACAATGTCCTTTCCATAAAATCACTTGAATTTCTTCTATATCCCCATCGTACTCTAATGAATCTGTGTGTGGGTCCCATACTGCCATTTTATCTAACGGAATACCTAGATTGTGCGCTGTATTTCTCCCTAAATGTTGGTCTGGTAAAAAGACGAGACGTTCTTTTTGAGTAAACGCCCAAGATACCATTTGCTTTGCATTAGAAGAAGTTACTGTTGCTCCTCCGTTACGACCACAAAACGCTTTAATTGCAGCTGTAGAGTTCACATATGTTAACGGAATCATCGTATCTCCAAATAATTTCGTGAGCTCTTTCCATGCTCTTTCTGTTTGTTCAATATCTGCCATATCCGCCATCGAACAACCTGCACGCATATCTGGTAAGATGACAACTTGATCATCTGTAGTTAACATATCTGCTGTTTCCGCCATAAAGTGCACCCCGCAAAACACAATATATTTTGCATCTTTATTGCTCGCTGCAACTTGCGCAAGCTGAAGTGAATCCCCTGCTGCATCTGAAAATTGTACCACTTCATCTTTTTGATAATGATGCCCTGGAATGAATAACATTTTCCCCATTTTCTCTTTAATTTCACGAACACGCTTTTCCATATCTTCCGTTGACATCGTGTAATAACGCTCTGGTAACATCGTTTCAATTGGCTGTACTTGTTCTAAAATACTCATATACGTTTCTCCCCCTCTAAGCCACTTTCCTTACTCTTCAATATTGAAACTAATATCAAGTGCTTTCACTGAATGTGTTAACGCTCCAAGTGAAATATAATCTACCCCTGTTTTTCCGTATTTTGATAAATCTTCAATTGTGATGCCCCCTGAAGCTTCTGTAACGATAGCGCTTGGTACAATTTTTGAAAACTCCCGGATTTCATCTGGCGTACGATTATCGAACATAATAATATCCGCACCAGCAGCGACAGCCTCTCTCACCTGTTCCTCAGTTTCTGTTTCTACTTCTACTTTCACCATATGTCCTAACTTTTCTTTCACTGATGTAACAGCTTTTGTAATAGAACCAGCAAACGCAATATGATTGTCTTTAATCATGACACCATCATATAAACCGAAGCGATGATTAAATCCACCGCCGCACACGACTCCATACTTATCAAACATACGTAGTCCTGGCATCGTTTTTCGTGTATCACAAATGCGAGTATGACTGCTATCTAAAGCAAGAACCGCTTTACGCGTCATCGTCGCTATTCCGCTCATACGCTGAATAACATTTAATATAACGCGCTCTGCTGTTAATAACGATGCAATTGGACCTTGCACTGTTGCAATGATTTCGCCTTTTTCTACAAGATCCCCATCTTTTTTATGAAGCTCTACTTCAATTCTCTCATCAATTAATTTAAATCCTGATTCAATTACTAAACGTCCTGCAAAGACCCCTGTATCCTTCGCAAGAAACGTTCCTTTCGAAAGCAAGTTATCTGGAAAAATAAGCTGAGATGTTACATCTCTTTCCCCTATATCTTCTAAAAAAAATCGATTTAATGCTTCTTTAACTTTTATCGTGTTCATAAAGCCTCTCTTCCCCTCATCACACAAGTTGTCGCTTTCTCTTTACTCGAACAATCTCTTTCTTTCCTATATTTCTATCTGGATAATCACTCCGGTAATGCCCGCCAATACTTTCTTCTCTTTGCAAGGCTGATACAACTATAAGCTCACAAACCGTTAACATATTAATAAGCGTTATCTCTTCATTCGTAAGAACATCATGTTGTAATATCATATTTCGAACACCATACTTACTAAGCCATCTCTTCGCATAAGATAAACTTTGCTCTGTTCGCACAATCCCAACATATTTCATCATGCATTTTTGTATTTCTTCTTTCGTCGGTAAATGATTCAGAACGATAAACTTTGCTTCCTTTTCGGCTAGCATGTTCACCTTTTCTTTTGTCTCTCTAGATAAAATGTGTCGTCCGATTCTTTTTCCAAACACAAGACCTTCTAATAATGAATTACTCGCTAATCTATTTGCACCATGAACCCCGTTACAAGCTACTTCACCGACTGCGTATAAGTTCGGAATAGACGTCTCTCCATCACAGTTCGTTTTCACGCCGCCCATGTGAAAATGAGTACCGGGCACGATTGGAATAAGTTTTTTATTTATATCGACTCCATTTGTTTTACATATCGATGACACGGTCGGAAAGCGTTGTTCAAAGTTTTGAATCATTTCGATGTTTAAGTACACTTTTTCACCCGCAAGTAGCTGTTCATGAATAGCCCTTGCGACTACATCACGAGGCGCTAAATCCTGTTCGGAATGTATATCCATCATAAAACGCTGCCCTTTTCCATTTATAAGGACAGCTCCTTCTCCGCGAACAGCTTCGGACACGAGGCCGGAACAACGCCCACCCGCGTATAACATCGTCGGATGAAATTGTATAAACTCTAAATCTACAAGCTCTCCGCCTGCACGGTACACCATTGCAAGTCCATCGCCTGTAATCGTCTCATCATTAGAAGTAAAGGCGTATAAACCGCCAATACCGCCTGAAGCTAACACCGTATAATCTGCATTGTAACGTTTCAATTCTCCTTTATTGTTGCGAGTTAAAGCCCCAACACATTTATCTTTTTCTATAATAAAATCGAGCACCATTTCCTGTTCCACTACCGTAACGTATGGAGCTACTTCTTGAATAAGATGCTCTAATAAATTCTTTCCTGTTGCATCGCCACCTGCATGTAAAATACGACGTTTTCGATGCGCTCCTTCTTTTCCAAGATGAGGACCTGTTTCATCCCCATCAAATTTCATTCCTCTTTCAATAAGGTTATTAATTTCTTTCGGTCCCTCCTCGACTAAATAACGGACCACTTCTTCATTGTTATAATGACAACCTGCTACTAATGTATCTTCAAAATGATCATTAGGATTGTCATATGTAGCTACCGCTGCGGCAATTCCACCTTGAGCTAAATGTGTATTATTATTACGTTTCGTCTCCTTTGTGATAATAATCACATTCTTTTCGTGACAAATCTCTTTTGCAACACGAAGTGCCGCAACACCACTTCCAATAATTAAGACATCTGCACTTGGCATAATTGTTGCCTCCTACTTTACACTTTTCAACTGTCTTGACACCTATATTTACATAGTTTTAAAATAATGACAAGAGTTTTTTTATAATTCTTATTTTCACTACCATTAAAAAAGTAAAAGAACTGTAACTCTTACTAGAGAGAGGAACTTACATGATGATATATCTTGACTATGCAGCTACTACACCTATGAGCGAGGAAGCGTTACAAACATATATGAAAGCAGCGTCGCAATACTTCGGAAATGAACAAAGTTTACATGATATTGGAGGAACAGCTGCTTCTTTATTACAAGTTTGCCGAAAAACATTTGCGGAAATGATTGGAGGAAAAGAACAAGGAGTATTTTTCACAAGTGGCGGATCGGAATCAAACTATCTTGCGATCCAATCACTTCTAAATCCCCGAACTAAGAAGCATATTATTACGACACCTATGGAACATGCATCCATTCGAAGTTATTTTCAATCTCTAAAATCAAAAGGCTATACGATCACTGAAATTCCTGTTGATAAAAATGGACTCATTTGTTTAGTAGATTTAGAGGCAGCTATTACAGAAGATACTGTGCTAGCAAGTATACAGCATGGAAACTCTGAAATCGGAACCGTTCAAAACATTACAGAAATCGGGGCACTTTTAAAAAAATATAATGTTTTATTTCATACGGATTGTGTGCAAACGTTTGGTAAACTGCCTATCCATGTTTTTGAGATGGGGATTGATAGTCTTTCTGTTTCAGCACATAAAATATACGGACCAAAAGGTGTCGGCGCTTGCTACATAAATCCGCAATCTCGCTGGGAACAAGTATTTCCAGGAACTTCTCACGAAAAAGGATTTCGCCCAGGCACAGTAAATGTTCCCGGCATCGCATCTTTTTTAACAGCTGCTGAAAATATATTAAACACCCAATGGGAAGAAAGTTTACGTTTTAAAGAGTTACGATCCTACTTTTTAGAGCAAATACAAACACTTCCGCTAGAAATTGAAGTAGAAGGTCATTCTACTTCTTGTTTACCACATATTGTTGGGGTTACAATAAAAGGAATAGAAGGTCAATATACTATGCTAGAATGTAATCGCCATGGTATCGCCATTTCCACCGGAAGTGCTTGCCAAGTCGGTAAACAAGAACCTTCGAAAACTATGCTTGCAATTGGAAAAACGTATGAAGAGGCCAAACAATATGTCCGCTTCTCTTTCGGACAACAAACAACGAAAGATCAAATTGATACTACTATTCATGCACTACACACAATTGGAAATCAATTTTATAGAGGTGTTAAATCATAATGAAACAAAATGAACAAAAAAAGATTTTAGGTGAAGAAAGACGACAGCTTATCCTTCAGTGGCTTCTCGCTGCAAATGAGCCGTTATCTGGGAATGAACTATCGAAGAAGACAAACGTAAGTAGACAAGTTATCGTGCAAGATATTTCCTTGCTTAAAGCACGAAACGAACCAATTATTGCGACTGCCCAAGGCTATTTATATTTAAAGCCACAAGAGAAACAACAAGCTTTTGAACGCGTAATCGTATGCCAGCACAAACCAGCAGAAGTACGTCAAGAACTTACAATGCTTGTTGACCACGGCGTTACGATTAAAGACGTAAAAGTTGAGCATCCTGTATACGGTGACCTAACAGCATCCATTATGGTAAGCAATCGCTTTGATGTAGAGCAATATTTACAAAAAATCGAAAACACAAATGCTTCCTATCTATCGCAACTAACAGACGGTATTCACTTACATACAATTGAAGCAGATTCTAAAGAGAAGTTAGATGCTGCTTGTGAGGCGTTAGATAAAGCAGGATTTCTCGTTTATTAATGTAAAGCACAGAGTTTTTTATCATTCTCTGTGCTTTTTTAATGCTATAATATTGTAATCAATCGTAAAGGAGATCAAACATGGGAATTGAACTCGTTCACTTTAGTACTGGTAAACCGAAACAAATGAAATATGGCGAAGATAAAGAAATGATAACAGGTATATGTAAAGATCCTACAGAAGAGGCCTTTCTCTCAAAAGACGGATTTCGTGGTGATGACGTAGCGGATTTAAAACATCACGGCGGTCCTGATCGAGCTGTTTGTGTATACCCACACGAGCATTACGCACTATGGGAAGAGGAATTTCAAACTACGCTACCAGCTTCCACATTTGGCGAAAACATTACCGTAACAAATATGTTAGAGCGTGATGTTTGCATCGGAGATACATATCAACTAGGTGGAGCAATCATTCAAGTGACACAAGCTCGCGTTCCTTGTAGCACTATTTCAAAACGCCTCGGCATCCCTGGCATACTGCCACGCATTGTAGCAACTGGATTTACAGGCTACCTATGCCGCGTTCTTCAAGAAGGTACTGTACGTAAAGATTCTAAAATTACATTACTAGAACGTCAACCGAGCAATGTTTCTGTTTTGTTCTCTAACGAAATTTATTTTCATAATAGAAAAGATAAAGATGGCATTGAAAAAATTCTTGCTGTTCCAGAACTAGCTGATATTTGGCGTGGTCAGTTAGAAGATCGTCTTGCGAAGTTAAAATAAAGAATCACACCAGGTAAAACAGTATTGAGTCCATCATACCAGATGGACTCTTTTTATTTTCTCTTCCTTCACGTCCAAACATATAAAAATATATTTCATATTATATATGGACAACCTTTAATTCTTATATGTGAAGGGAGTGATTAATTATGGCGGATTACTTCTTAAAAAATGGAAAAAAATATTATAAGAAAAATGATCGCCCATGTAATTCTTCAAATTCAGATTCAAATAACTGTTTTATACAGAACTATACTATTTTCGGTACGGGAAATACCCCTCAAGATCTTGATATAACAACTGGAATTCCTCGAACTGTATTTGAAAACTTCACTAAAAATCATAATAAGACACTTATTAAATTTAGTTTCAGTCCTGCATTTGCAACAACGATTAGATTAACAATCGCAAGATTAAACCATCGCTCTCCACTTACATTTACCTTAACACCAGGAGATATTAAAACATTTTTAGTAGAAGATGTTGAGAGTATTACTTTCTCAGATACTGTAGCTCCATCTACACTCAATCTATTAATACAACAAACGAATTGTATTTGCTGCAGTAATTCGAACAATGATGAATCCTATTATTATAATAGTTGTAATGATGCGTACTAAAAACCCGACAAAAGAGTTATCTATTCCTAACAGAAGCCGTCCTAAATATCTTTTAGGACGGCTTCTTTATTTTGCTAGCTTAATTAATCACTTACTTCAATAGAATTGATAGCTTACTCTGCCTCAAACCGAGAAACAGCTTTTCATTTCAAACAACTTTAACAACAGCTCCCCTCTACAACCAATAAGAAAAATAACTCCCCAGCACAGTAACAGAAAAACCGAGTGCTTCAAGTTCCATCGTTACGCCTGGCAATAATACGTCATCGTATGCTTTATCAACATCAATTAAGAAAAAGTAATTTCCAAGACCTGTTTTCATCGGACGCGATTCGATTTTTGATAAGTTTAATTTTCTCCATGCGAAAGCTGATAACACTTGATATAGGGCACCTGCATAATCTGCAGGTAACGTTATCATAAGCGTCGTTTTCTCTCCGCGATTCTCTCCGTTATTCGGGAGTACTGCTTTCTTTTTCTTATGGAGTACCAAGAAACGTGTGTGATTATTTTTATGCGTATGAATACTACGTCTCACAATTGTTAATCCGTATTTTTCTGCAGCCGCTTCATTTGCAATAGCGGCAATTTTCTCTTCAGGATGTTCTTTCACATATTGCGCAGCAGCACTTGTAGATGTCATATCTCGAACAGTTACTCCTTTTAATTCTTCATTTAAAAATTTATGGCACTGTGCAATGGCATGCGGATGAGAATGCACTGCATATACTTCATCCCACACTTCTGCATACTGCGGATGTACAAGTAAATGCTGCTGAATTGGTACTGTAATTTCTCCTACAATGGAAAGCGGCTGCTCATGTACAAGGTAATCAACCGTTATATTCACTGAACCTTCTATTGCATTTTCTAACGGTACAACTGCGAAGTCTACATTTTCATTTGCAGCTGCATCTATACAATCTGGAATCGTTCGATATGGTACATGCTCTGCTTCCGGAAAAAAACGACTCACCGCCATATTTGTAAATGTTGCTTCTGGTCCTAAATATCCTACTCGAATCATCGTCTTTTCCCCTCTTTTTCGTTTTCTTACTGTTATACCATACTTTTTTATATTCTTCTATGTAAATTTCGAATATTTAAAAAAAGACTAGCGTTCGCTAGTCTAAATGTTTCTTATATTCTCTTTGAGCGAAGAAGAAATAAATGATACATGCTGCGATATAAAACAGAATGAACAAACCTACTTTTCTTAATGATCCATCCATAAAAAGCGTATTATGAAACGTATATAACGCAACTGCACTATGCATACTCCCTACTATAATTGGCGCAAAAAATAGCATACATAATTGCCAACGAGAAATTTTCCATACTTCTTCCTTCGTCATTCCAAGTTTAGAGAGTGCACCATACTGCTTTCGGTCCGATGCAATATTATGGAACCATTTAAAATAAACGATACTACATGAAGTAAGAAAGAATAATATACTAATAAATGAGCCTACAAATAGAGTAATATCGCCGCCTTCTTTCATATTTACATACAACTCCATATTGCTTCGAAATGCATTATTATTATCTTGTTTCATATGTTTCCGTAAATCTTCATTTAATTTCTTCGTCTTTTCGATATTTGGTAATGTGTAGCCTCTATATATCATTTTTTCAGAATCAGGAACCTGATTTGCTATACTATCAAAATCTTCATCATTCATAACGAAGAACAGACCATTAATGTACGAAGGGTGATGGTTAAATTGAACCCCTTCTTTCTGACCGTTAAATACGAATTGATATGGTTGATTCATTACTTGCAATTGAATCTCTTTTTGATTATATACATTCGAATTATTGTATTTATTATAATAAACGAGTGTCACTGTACCTTTTTTAGGACGATACGTTTTCTGTTTTTGTTTCCTTGCTTCTTGGTTATATTCACTTTCTTTTATAAGCGGTGCTATTGTTGTTTCTCCTTTATTAGACTGAAAGGATGCATACACTCCAACAAAACTCATATATTGAAAATCATCATACCCATATTGATTCAGTAATTTTTCAACCGCACCTTCTTCAAAGACTTCATAAGTAGAAATACCTTTTTCTATGTACGAAAACGAGTGTACCCCTCCAGTTCGCCACATATCTTGCATGCTAGAAAAATACAAGAACACCGTACCTGTTGCCGTAACTACAAACGTCGTTGCCATAGACATCAGAAAGAAAAAGCGACCATTTTCCTTCATTCGATGTGACAATTGATTCACTATAAATAAATATGGATATGTATACATAATCTTTTTATTTCGCTTTATCATTTCTAACACTTGGGTAGCTCCATGTGTAAAAGAAAAATACGTTCCCAAAAAGACAAGTATAGACACAGGGAAAAAGTATATCGCTATCGTAGCCATCGTCACTTGTAGCGCCAATGCATACCCGCCCACTAAACAAGCAAAACCGAATAAACAGAGCCACTTTGATGTTTTCTTCTCTTTTTTATCTGTTCGAAATTCTTTCAATAACCGAATGATTTTTATATTCCATATACGTAAAGCACTTATAAAAGATAACAGAATAAAAACGACCATATATGTAATAAATGTTACACCAATCGCACTTACGTCAAATATAACAGGGAGTTCTTTCGGAAGCCCCAGTAACATACTAAACACCATGAAGAAGAGCTTTAAAAAGATCAAGCCCAGCCCTATACCGAAAATATTAGCAAAAATTCCAATTAATATTTGCTCGGTCATAATTACTCCTATTACGTTAGACTTCGTTGCTCCCATTAACATATATAACCCTAATTCTTTCTTACGTGCTTCTATGAAAATAGAAGTAGAGTACAAAATAAATATGACGAAAAAAGAAATAATTATAACATTACATATGATAAGTCCCCAGCGTACGTTTTGATACCACATCGTCTCTTGCATATACGGATGTACAATGACAGACATATATGCAAAAGAAGCAAATATTGCAAAACAACTACTTAAGAAAAACACTTTATAATTACGCCAATTTCCTTTTATATTTTGCAGCGCTAGTTGCCGAATGTTCATCTATCTTCCTCCTGTAACTTACTACATAGGCAAAAAGCTAGAGGTTCCCCTAGCTTTTTACGTGTTTTAAATATCCTCTTTGCGCGATCATAAAGTAAATGGCAGAAGCTAAAATGTATGCTCCAATTACAAGCGCACCTGATTTCCACAAATTAATATAAAGCATTTTCCCTAACGTATGAAGAGCAAATCCACTATGAATGGAACCGATTAAAATTGGTATAAAGAAGATAACTCCCATTTGTCGAATCGCAATTTTGCGAATTTCTTTATCTGTCATACCGATTCTCTTTAACGATTTAAATTGAATGCGATCTTGTTCTTTATCGTTAAACCATTTAAAATATGTCATACTACAAGCGAAGAAGAAGAACAGTACCGCTACGAAGAAACCGATGAACATTGTAATTGCTCCACCTTCTCTTATATCCTTATACGCAAACACTGAATTTCTCAATTCCCCTTGCTTTTCTGGTACAATTTCATTTTTCAAATCTAATACAAGGTTTTCTGTACTTTTCCAATCCTCAATATAATAACCGTAATATTTTGTCTTTTCTTCATCTGGTACGAGTGTTGCATATTTCTCAAAATCTTGATCATTTACAATGAGATATTCACTATCATTAAAAACAGAATACTGCGTTGGATTATTTAATTGAACAGACTGCTTTTGTCCATTAATTGTAAATTCATACGATTTCGTACGATCTATCTTCATCAGTTCATTTGACATATCAACCATAACCATCGTTGCACTACCTGGTGCATTATGAACTTCTGTAGGTTGCTCTCTCTTTTGTTTGCGCACTTCTGCATTATATTCTTTTTCTGAAATAATCGTCATCGGTACTTCATGTTCACTATTAAACAACGTTATTTTCTGTGTTGCCGGTAGTTTAACGTATGTTACTTTTCGCGCATCTTCAAACCCGTGTCTCTTCACAAGCTCCTGTACCTTTTCTTCATTAATAAGGTTATGCGTATTTAACCCCTTTTCCTCATATGAAATAGCATGTGGTGTAAGTTCTACCGTTTTCGCACTCATATTTTCAAAATATACGTACAGTGTACCCACCGCTGAAGATACTACCGCCGTAATGATAGAAATTACAAATAGAAAACGAGCATTATCTTTCATTTTATAAATAAGGTTGCTAAGGACGAACATATTTGGGTACGTATAAAAAGATTGCTTTCTTTTTTGTAATGCTTTTAATACAACTGTACTACCTTGTGTAAATAGTAAATACGTTCCGCCAATTGTCAGTCCCACCACCGGTAAAAAGAGGATGAGGAAATTCAGAAACGTTACTTGGAAGCTAAGTACATATGCAACAATAATACATCCTATACCAACTACACATAACCATGTAAATGCAAACGGCTCTACTTTTTGCTTTCTTGCCTCTCTTAATAAATCAATAATTTGCAAGCGTCCTACTGTCCAAACACTAAACAATGATAGGATTAAAAATAGAATAAAGTATACACCAGCTGTAATAAGAACTGCTTTACTATTCCAAACAAGTGGAAGTGTCTTATCTATTTTTAATAATACGCTTAACGCTTGGAAAAATAATTTTGAACAAAGCATCCCAACCCCAATACCAACTACAATTGCAATACTACCTAACATCAGTTGCTCTAATATAATCATTCGGCCGAGCTGCGATTTCGTTCCGCCTATTAATGTTAGTAGACCAAACTCTTTTTTTCTTGCTCGTAAAAACGTTGAATTTGCATATAAAATAAAGAGTGCCGAGAAGATGACCACAATATAATTCATCGATTCTAATCCTTTTGTGATCATCTTTCTCATACTAATATTACCGCTTACGACATCTGGATGATAAATAAAAGAAGCATACATGAAAAATACGACAATCGATAAACAACTACTTATAAGAAACGCTTTATAGTTACGCCAATTTCCTTTTACGTTATTAAGCGCGAGCTGGCGAAAGTTCATGATATTCTCCTCCTAGCATCGCAAGTACGTCCAGGATTTCTTGGAAAAAGGCTTGTTTCGTTCTTCCTTTATGTATTTCCGAGAAAATTTCTCCATCGCGTATGAAAAGGATACGTTCACAATAACTAGCCGCTACTGGATCGTGCGTAACCATTGCAATCGTTGCTTTCTTTTGCTCGTGTAAATCTTGCAGAGCGCCCATTAGCGATTTTGCTGACTTCGAGTCTAAGTTTCCAGTTGGCTCATCTGCTAAAATTAACGTCGGTTCATGAATGATTGCTCTCGCTGCTGCTGCACGTTGTTGTTGTCCCCCAGATACTTCGTATACTTTTTTATTTAAAATTTCTTCGATGTTTAAAAACTTCGCAATTTCCAGTACTTTCGCATCAATTTCATTTACAGGTTTCTTCGCCATTACAAGTGGTAAAATAATGTTTTCTTTAATGGATAACGTATCAAGTAAATTAAAATCTTGGAAGATGAACCCTAAATGTGTACGGCGAAACTCCGCTAATTTTGCAGCACGCATTTGATTAATTTCTTCACCATTTACAAGCACATGACCTGAAGTTTGCTTATCAATTGTTGCTAATAAATTTAAAAGCGTCGTTTTCCCACTTCCTGAAGGACCCATAATCCCTACAAATTCGCCTTCTTCTATTTTAAAATTTATATCGTTTAAAGCAGTCGTCGCTACTGAACCTTTTGATTGGTACACCTTCGTTAATCCTTTTACTTCAAGAACACTCATTTCTAATCCCCCTACGTGTTTTCTTCTTACATTTACTATAAGAAAAATAAGAAAAAGAAACGAGTGATTTCCCTTACAAAACGTTTTGTTATCTTACAGTTTTGTCATTTTTCTCATCAATGTATGATATTCTTCATCTTTTGCAAATTGGAACGTGAATGTTGTCCCTTCTCCTTCAGCCGATTGGACATACATTCCATGATGTAAATTATCGCAAATTTCCTTCGTAATATATAAGCCCATCCCAGTCGCTTCTCTCGTTTTACGTCCATTTATTCCCGTAAAAAATGGATCAAATATGCGCTTTACGTCTTGCTCTGGAATACCAATTCCATTGTCCTTAATATGTAATAACACCTTTTGATTTTTCTCTTCAATTTGAAATTGAATTTCTTTTTTCTCTGCCGCTGAAATTTTTGTATACTTGATTGCGTTTACAACAATTTGACCTATAGCAATACTCAGCCATTTTCTATCAGATGCAACCATACAAGTATCTTCTTCAAACATCACTTTCGGAAATACAGACGATTGAATAAAGGATTTCCGATTTTCATTAATAATACCTCGCACGACATCTATAACATTTACTACTTCTATCTTATAATCTTTCGCAAACTGCTCTAGTCTTGCCATATGTAACGCTAAATCTAAACCATTTAGTATACGGTTATTTTCTTCACGAATACTTTCAACTGTTGCTCTTGCCTCACGATGCTCTTTGCCAAACTTTTGCAGCAATAATTCAATAACAGATACTGGTGTTTTCATTTGGTGAATCCATTGGTTCATAAATATCATTTGCTGTTGCTCTTTCGCATGCTGTTTATGAACTTCATTCATATATTGCTGTCTTAATAACGTAAAAGATTCAACGACCATTTCTTGCTCTGATGTATAAGATTCATCAATAAGTAAAGAGTCATGTAATGTATTTCCATCAGTAACATACTTTTCGATCCTCTTTAAAAACACACTCCGTTTTCGGTAATCGTAAATGAGGTATACAGTAAACACAACTGTTCCTAATAAAAGTCCATATAACCACGTACTCCAATCAATGGATTTCTTTTCTAAAAGACTTTGCAGCTGTAAAACGAGCCCAAATAAACAAAGGCTAACAATATAAGAAAGAATTAAAGAAAAGCGGTCCATAAGGTAATTTTTAACCTTCATGCCCTTCGCCCCACTCCGTAAAAAGCGCATAACCATATCCACGTTTCGTTACAATTGCATTTTTAATGCCTAACTCCTCTAGTTTCTTCCTTACACGTTTTACATTTACGGTTAATGTATTATCATCCACAAATGCTACTTCATCCCATAGAGCTTCTAACAGTTCTTCGCGCGTTACATATTGATTCACCTGTTTCATTAAACACTCTAATAAGTAAAACTCATTTTTTGTCAGTTCAGTTTGTTGTCCTTGCCACTCAACAATATGCTGAGACGGGAATAACAACAGTCCATTTACACCTAAACAATCACTCTCAGCGGCAGAAGCATACTCTCCGTAACCACGGCGAAGTGCACTCTTCACCTTTGCCATTACGATATCTAAATGGAATGGCTTCGTAATATAATCATCGCCGCCATTTTCAATCGCCATTACTTGATCCATTTCTCCTGTTCTTGCAGAAACAAAAATAATTGGTGCATTCGATACAGTACGAATTTGACGACACCAATAAAAACCGTCAAAGTACGGTAAATTAATATCAAGTAACACAAGATGAGGATTCACTTTTACAAACTCATCTTTTATTTGACGTAAATCACTTGCTCTAAATGATTGATAGCCATACCTTTCTAAATGCTCTTCTAATATTCCCGCGATTTTCTCATCATCTTCTACAATTAATATTTTATACATGTTCGTTTTCTCCCCATAAAAAAATTCTTCTAAAACCACTCCCCTTTTTATTATAAATTGAAAATTTAATTAGTGGGGATTTTTTCCTATATAAATCCTATTTTTACGATATAAAAAAAGACTGCCGTATTTCGGCAGTCTTAATCGATAAATTCAAATTCATATTCAAGAATTTTTACAATATCTCCGTCTTTTGCACCACGTGCACGAAGCGCTTCATCAATACCCATTCCGCGCATTTGACGAGCGAAACGACGTACAGATTCATCACGTGAGAAGTCTGTCATCTTGAATGTTTTCTCGATATCGTAACCAGAGATAACAAACGTGCCATCACTTTCACGTGTAATTTCAAATTTAACACCTTCAGTATCAAATTTGTACATTACACTTGTATCAGACTCATCCGCAACTTCATGTATTGGGAATTCTGGTGTTGTTTCTATTAAGTTCGCTACTTCAAACAGTAAGTCACGAACCCCTTGTCTTGTTACAGCTGAGATTGGGAAGATTTTTACTTCGTCTCCCACTTTCTCTTTAAATGCTTGTAAGTTTTCTTCTGCATCTGGCATATCCATTTTGTTTGCAACAACAACTTGTGGACGCTCAGTTAAGCGAAGATTGTATTCTTTTAATTCATTATTAATCGTTACGTAATCTTCATATGGATCACGGCCTTCTAAACCAGACATATCAATAACATGCACGATTACACGTGTACGCTCAATATGACGTAAGAATTGGTGTCCAAGTCCGACGCCAGCATGTGCGCCTTCAATTAGTCCTGGAAGGTCAGCCATAACGAAGCTGCGGTTATCACCAGTTTCAACAACACCAAGATTTGGAACGATTGTTGTGAAGTGATACTCTGCAATTTTCGGACGCGCTGATGATACAACAGATAATAATGTAGATTTACCTACACTTGGGAATCCAACAAGTCCAACGTCTGCTAGTACTTTAAGTTCTAGAATAACATCACGCTCTTGACCTGGTTCCCCGTTCTCAGCGATTTCTGGCGCTGGGTTCGTAGCTGTTGCAAAACGTGAGTTACCACGGCCACCGCGGCCACCTTTTGCAATTACAGCAGTTTGTCCATGCGTTACTAAATCGGCAAGAATTTGACCAGTTTTTTCATCTTTTACTACTGTTCCTGGTGGAACCTTTACAAGTAAATCTTCAGATTTACGTCCGTGCTGACCTTTACTCATTCCGTGCTGACCGCGATCAGCTTTGAAATGACGTTGGTAGCGGAAGTCCATTAATGTACGTAAGCCTTCCTCAACTACGAAAACAACATCTGCACCTTTACCGCCGTCGCCACCTGCTGGGCCACCTTTTGGTACATACTTCTCACGACGATACGCAACCATACCGTTACCACCGTCGCCGCCTTTTACATATATCTTGACCTGATCTACAAACATTATTTCACCACACTTTTTTCAATTGGTTGTAATATAACTGAGACTTCTTCGTCTCGCACTGTATAAGAAATGGAATACCATTTATTGTTTTGGGTCGCAAGCCAATTCTGTAGTTCTTCTACACTCGTTAGCTTACCACGAAAATCAAAAAAGAAACGAGCATTATCCGCGTCACATTCAATTGTGATACAAACATAATTTTCAACATATACGTCTAAACTATGCTGAAGCATCGAGAAAAATTGATTCGTCCATGTACATACAGTCTCATCTAAGTGAGATAAGTTATGTAATTTCCCTAATACTTCGTACTCCAATAAGCACGGCTGCTGTTTCCAATTATATGTTAAAATCCACTCTGAAAATAAAGGCATTGATAGCCCCATCAGATTGGATTCTTGTCTCGCTTCTTGGACAAAACGATCGATGAGACTATGAATTTCTTCCACTTTTCCAAGGGAAAGGTTTCCTTTCACCATCTGCATACGATTGAGCCAATCATGTCTTGAATGGCGCAATGCATCTATAATTGTCCATTTTTCATTCATTTAGATACCCCTTAATATAGAAAAACTCTAACCTGCACTCAGGTTAGAGTTTTCCGTGAGTTCTTATGCTTCTTGAGCAACAGGATATACGCTCACTTGTTTGCGGTCACGACCAAGACGCTCAAAGCGTACTACGCCGTCAACTTTCGCGTATAAAGTGTCATCGCCACCACGACCAACGTTAACACCTGGATAAATTTTTGTACCGCGTTGACGGTAAAGAATTGAACCACCTGTAACCGTTTGACCATCTGCGCGTTTAGCACCAAGACGTTTTGACTGAGAGTCACGACCGTTCTTTGTACTACCTACACCTTTCTTAGATGCGAAAAACTGAAGATCTAATCTTAACATACGTTACACCTCCTGCACTTTTTCTATTAAACGGATATACTTTCCGTAATCAAGTTCGATCGTCTTAAGCGAAACAACTAATCCTTCTAAAAGCGTTTGTGCTTTTTCTGCTGTATGAACGTCTAAATCATTAGGCAATTCATACGTTAAGAATCCGCCATCACTTCCGAGTTCAATAGTTGCTTGCACATTACAAAGTTCTTCCACTGCATTTATAGAACCAAACACAACCGCTGTAGTTCCAGCACAGACAAGGTCTTGTCCATGTGGCGCATAATCGGCATGTCCAGTCATTTTAAATGATTGGATACTTCCTAATTTCGTGCGACTTATCGTAATTTTAATCATGTTAACCAGAATTAAGCGTTGATAGCTTCAACAACTAGCTTAGTGTAAGGTTGACGATGACCTTGTTTCTTACGATTGTTCTTTTTCGCTTTGTATTTGAAAACGATAATTTTCTTAGCGCGACCTTGTTTTTCAACTTTCGCAGTAACTGTTGCACCTTCTACAACTGGGCTACCAACTTTAACGTTTTCGCCACCAACGAAAAGAACTTTGTCAAAAGTAACAGTTTCACCAGCTTCAACATCTAATTTTTCAATGTAGATTGCTTGACCAGCTTCAACTTTAATTTGTTTTCCACCTGTTTCGATAATTGCGTACATACTTGCACCTCCTCTTAATTACTAAGACTCGCCAAAAACGAGGTAGACATAAATGCCTTTAGGGAACCTGTCTTGTGCGGTTGTAGCATATAGCCGTTTAGGTGCTATAAACTATAACATAAAGATGTTATCATGAATCATAGACGGTTGTCAATAAATGTTCTGCTAACTATTTTTTCCGCTCTACAATTTCTTTTTTACTTCCAAAACGAACGATAGCATACTTTTCGATATTATCATCTTTGAAATAAATTTCAAATGGAATATTTTTTTGTAATTCTTTTTGCAAAAACTGTTTTTGCAGTTCTTTAGGCGCAGCGATTAATACCGCTTCATCTTCTATATTGCCATATGTGATTAGTTCTCTCTCTAACTCATACGCAATTGTTTCATGCGACATCACATAACCCGTCGCTTTGCAAGGTACACACTCTTTTAATAATACGTCCCGTAAAGAATGCTTTTTACGTTTACGTGTCATTTCCAAAATCCCTAGCTCCGTAAAGCCGAGCACCCTTGTATATGTGCGGTCATCTTGCATAGCAGCTATAAGACATTCTCTTACCTTTTCTTTATCTTCTCTTTTTTTCATATTAATAAAATCAATTAATATCATACCACCAATATCACGAAGTCTTAATTGGCGTGCAATTTCTTCAGCTGCCATCTCATTTGTGCGAAGTACTGTATCTTGTAAATTTTGTTTTCCCGTAAACTTGCCCGTATTCACATCAATTACAGTCATCGTCTCCATTTGTTCTACAATTAAATAAGCACCATTTGGAAGCCACACAATTTTTTGGAGTGCTTTCTCAATTTCACGCTCTATTCCAAAATGGTTAAACATCGAAGACTTTTCATTATAAAAAGATACTTTTTCTTTTCCAACTTTGTCTTCTAATTCTTTTACTATACTTCTTGTATCTACAACTACTTTTTCAATGGTTTCAATTGGATTCTCTTGAAATACACGATCTAAAAAGGTCGCCGGTCGATGAAGTAATAACGGCGCCTTTCCTTGGCCCTCTTTTCTTTTTAACTCTTCATACAACTGTTGTAACCCTTGCATTTCAGCTTGTATTTCTTCAATTGCTCCTTTTTCAGAAGCAGAGCGGAAAATGTATCCCCCCGTTCCCTCTATTTCAATTTGGAGTAGCTGTTGTCTTCTTTTATTATTTTTTATTTTTCGAGAAACAGCGCGCATCTCATCAAACGGCATATAAACGACATATTTCCCGGTAAATTCTATATTCGCTGTCAATTTAGGCCCTTTCGTATCAATTGCCTCTTTCACAACTTGTACGAGTATCGCTTGCCCTTCATGTATACGATAAGAAGATGGTACATCATCGTATGAAAGGTAAGCATGTTTTTCTAAACCGATGTTTACAAAAGCTGCATTCATTCCAGCAATTGTTCTTACGACACGTCCAACATAAATATGCCCAACAATCTCTTGCTCTTCATTACGTTTCCATAAAAACTCAACAATTTTTTTCTTCTCTTCAATTGCAACGCGCTTTTCCGAACCAGCGTAATTCACATATAACGTTTTCAAAATTATTTCCTCACTTTATAATCTTCTTTGCTTTTACAATAATAAAAGGTTAGTGCTATCGTCAACACTAACCGATTAATTCTTCAACTGATGAAGTTGTTCGTTTTTCAGTAAAATATGCATAGAGCAATTCATTTTCATCCAATGTGTAATGCTCTTTATATTTTCCACGGACGATAATAGAATGCTTATATCCTCTACGAAATTTTGTGAAGATCGTATATAAACGATCTTCCGTTTGCACTTCAATAGGTGCAATCTTTTCGATTCCTCTTTTGTTTCCATAATAACGTTCTAATAAAAAACGCATAAATGCATACCGTCTTTGTTTCCACTCTTGATATAATGACACTGCTAAAAATATGAGTAGTACCCACATCATAATATTGTTACTATTCCAGAGTAACTGCCATCCTAATATTACACCAAAAAAAACACATGACAATTGCATCATCTTTTCATGTGCTTGTAAATAAGGGAGACGATATGATAATACATTAAACAATACTTTCCCGCCATCTAACGGCCAAATAGGGAGTAAATTAAATGCTAAAATAATTATATTATTCCACATAAAGAAATAATATAAATCTGTATTCAGCCAGCCGACTTCGAACAACATATAACCTACCAGCATCATCCAAACATGTTGAATCGGTCCTGCAATTACGACAACAAGTTCCTCTTTCAATGACTTATTACCATGTTCCTCAAGCTCGGCCACGCCACCAAACGGCAAAAGTTGAATTCTTTTTATACGCCAATTATAGTGTGCTGCTGCAAAAGCATGCCCAAGTTCATGAATAAGAACAATACAAAATAACAGTAGTAACTCTTTAAAACGCGCAGTAAAAATACCAATGACAATAATAACCCAAAATAATGGATGCACGGAAATTTTCGTTAAAACGTCCCTATATTTAATCAAATGATATCACCTGGATCGGATCAATAAATTTTTCATTCTTTTTTATCGCGAAATAAAACTTTCCATTTTTATCATTTGTATCATTACTCACCGTTCCAATTTTTTGTTTCTTTGAAACGTAATCATATAATTTCACTGACATATCGTTTAAGTTTGCATACCATGACTCCGTACCATCTGCATGTTGAATTTGAACTGTATTTCCAAGTTCCTCTTTCTTGCCTGCAAAAACAACTAACCCTTCATTTACTGACTCCACTTTTGCATTTGTAGCTGTTTGGACAAATACACCTTGGCCATTTTTTTGAAACCCTTGCATTACCTTTCCAGAAGCAGGAATTGCATAATCCTTTTGCTGAATACTTCCTTCTTTTTTCTCGTTCGGCGAATAGAATACGAGCGGTTTTCCAAATTGCTTTTCATACCATTTCGCTACAGTAGCAAACTGAAATTCCTCTTTCATCACTTTTTCTGTAACAGCTTTAGCTCCATTGAATGAAGAAGGAGCATTCTTATATAAAATAGCAACCGAAAGAACTAATATTGCTGATAATAAAACTTTGAAGAAAAAGACTTCCTTTCGAAATAAAGGATGCATTTCCTTTTCTCCATCTTCAATAAATACCGCTTCACTATCGAAATTCCCTCCGTTAAAATACTGCTCTTCCTCCATCCTTTCTTGCTCGGCCTTCCTTTTTGCAATCCGCTTTTTAATTTCTTCTACGCGTCTATTCTTCATACTGTCTCCTTTCTTTCGTTAAGCTAATTTCATTAGAAACAGTTGTATACAGTTTGTACATATGTATGAGCTAAGAAAGAAAGATATTCGTGTGAAGAAAAAAGAAAGCACCTCGCATATGTGCGAAGTGCTCTTAACGGATTCCAAAGAAGTTTTTCACCTTTGCAAATACCGATACCTTTTCTTGTTCAAATGCTTGTAATGGTACATTCTCACCTAACAAGCGTCTTGCAATATTACGATAAGCCAACGCTGCTTTTCCGCTTGGTTGCAACGCCACAGGTTCACCTGTATTTGTAGCTCGAATAACTTCATCGTCATCTTCGACAACACCAAGAAGCTCGATTGACAATGTACGTACAATTTCATCAACATCTAACATATCCTGTTCATGAAGCATATGACTACGTACACGGTTAATAACAAGTTTCGGTGGTTCAATATCCTCTTTTTCTAAAAGCCCAATAATACGATCCGCATCGCGCATTGAGGATACTTCTGGAGTCGTAACAACGATTGCTTTATCCGCACCAGCTACCGCATTTTTAAATCCCTGCTCAATCCCCGCAGGACAATCGATTAATATGTAATCATAATCTTGACGTAATACTTGTATTAATTCATCCATTTGTTCAGGTGTTACCGCTGATTTATCACTCGTTTGTGCTGCAGGTAATAAATAAAGATCATCAAAACGTTTGTCTTTAATAAGAGCCTGAGGTAAACGGCAACGCCCTTCAACGACATCAACAAGATCAAATACAATACGATTTTCCAGCCCCATTACTACGTCTAAATTTCGAAGACCGATATCTGTGTCAATTAAGCACACTTTCTTTCCAGATAACGCTAGGGCCGTACCAATGTTCGCAGATGTAGTAGTTTTACCTACTCCGCCTTTTCCAGATGTAATTACTATTGCCTCTCCCACAGCTATACAATTCCCCTTTCTAACTTTGTTAAATTAGGTCTAAGATGAGTGAGAAGTTGCAGGCGATCGACAACAATGTGATTGTTCTCATTAATATACGCACATTCTGCCGCCTCCGCTCCGTCTTCTTTCTCTTCCGGAGCCCGCATTGCCACATCACTAATTCGAAGTTGCATCGGGTTCATAACAGATGCAGCGATTACAGCATCCGAATCCCCATAATACCCAGCATGTGCAATTCCTCTTAATGATCCTACGACAAAAATATTCCCCCCAGCGATAACCGTTCCGCCTGGATTAACATCTCCAATTAACAACAAATTTCCTTTTACATGTAAAACTTGTCCAGAGCGAACAATTTTGGAAATAGGGACAATTTCTGTTTCTTCTTTCCAAGCTATTGCTTCTGCTTTAGTGATAACATCACTTTCAATTGAATCCACAACAAGATTCTTTTTATTACGAATTAACGTACGAATCTCTTCTTGTTGGACTTCTGTTAAATAACGATTTCCTACTTTCACATGCACTTCAATTAAAGAGCGCCCATCACCATCGTAGTAATGTGTAGAAAGTTTTTCGTCTAATTCCACCAATAATTCTGAGAATGAACAACAATCATCTAAATGAAGCGTTATCCCATCTTTTGTCCCTTTTATCGTTACATTTTGTTGCTTTTTTTCTTCCACTAAAGTTCACCCCACCGATTCAATTCGACATAAAATTAGAAAATCCTTTTTTCTTTTTCTTCCATCGCTTTTGAAAGACGCACTATATATCGTCTCAGTGGGAAACAAACTATCAATAAGAAAATAGCATTTAACAATAAAGTAGAAAGGAGACGATCTGTGAAAAAGACATACGCTGGCATATGAGTACGTCCTAATAAAGTTAAGAATCCATACACATAATACTCTAGTGCTACAACACTAGCTAATATGATAGAAACAACAATAAATAAATTCAATTGTAGTACTTTCATCACACTATATACTAAATAAGCTAAAATCGGATAAGCAAAAATATATATCCCGACAAGTTCTGTGTATACGGTATCAAATAAGAAGCCAAATAATAGTCCGTAATAAATCCCTTGGACCGGACTATAATACACTGTAATAAAACATAAGACGATTATAAAGAAATGCGGTGCTGCTATGCTGTCTTTCCAAAACACATCCGTTGGAACAACAGTAGCAAACATATTTTCAAATAGAAACACAAAAAGGAGCAAAAGAGGAAGAGCTGCTCTTTTTAATATCTTCATCATCTCTTCTTCTCCTCCTATTCTAATGGCGCTGAAGGTGTTGCACGTTTAGCAACCGTAATATGCTCTACGTCATTTAAATCAGCGGCAGGTTTTACATAAGCTGTTTTTGTTAAGCCATATGCATCTGGCTGAACTTCAACGATTTTTCCAATTACAAGACCTTTCGGGAAAATATCACCCAGTCCAGATGTTACAACTAGTTGATCTTTCTCTACCGGTGCATCAGAGCCAATCTTTGTGAAAAGAAGTAATTGCTTTTCTTTGTCATAACCTTCAATCAATCCAAAGATTTTCTCTTGCCCTTGTACAATAGCAGAAACGCGATTTGTTCGGCTCATAGAACTTAGTAATTCTACTGATGATGTAAACTGAGATACACTTTTCACTCTTCCAACTAACCCTTGTGAAGTTACTACAGCCATATCTTTTTTAATTCCTTGCTGTGCCCCTTTATCAATTCCAATTAAATCGTACCATTTATCTGGATTACGAGAAACAACAGTAGCTGGAATTTCAGTATACCCGCTATTTAACTCTTTTTTACCAGTTAGCTCTTGTAGCTTCTTGTTATCATCTTCTAATTGTTTTACTTTCCCTGATAGACCTGCATAATTATCTAATTTTGCTTTTAATTCTTTATTCTCTTCATACGTGCGCTTTACATCCTCTACATTTTCGAAGAATCCAGCTACGTATTTCGCTGGCTTTTGGAATACACGTTCTACAACACCGACAGTATCTTTAACAAACTGCTCTGGCCATGTTAAACTGTTCCGTTCTTTCAATGAGATTCCAATCAATGCCACGAGAAGAATAATACTAACCAACAAAACAATTAATCTTTTGTTTAAGAAAAACTGTGGCACGTTCACACCCTCTTAATTTCACTGATTTTTATTTTGCAATATTATCGAGCAGCAGTTTTGAAAAGATCGATATTGTCTAATGCTTTACCTGTTCCAATTGCTACGCAATCTAATGGATCTTCTGCAACAAGAACTGGCATTTTCGTTTCTTCACTAATTACTTTATCTAAATTACGTAGTAATGCCCCGCCACCTGTTAATACGATACCGCGGTCCATAATATCAGCCGCTAATTCAGGTGGAGTTTTTTCTAACGTATTTTTAACTGATTCTACAATCGCATCTACTGTATCTTTTAATGCATCTGCAATTTCTTCTGGCTGAATTAGTACTGTTTTTGGTAAACCACTTACTAAATCACGACCGCGAATTTCCATAGGCTCGATACCTTCTGGCTCGCCTGCAGAACCAATTTCTAATTTTAATGCTTCAGCTGTTCTTTCACCGATCATTAAGTTATAGCTTTTCTTAATGTACTGAATGATTGAATCGTCCATATCATCACCAGCAACACGGACTGACTGGCTTGTTACAATACCACCTAGAGAAATAATTGCAACTTCTGTTGTACCACCACCGATATCAACAACCATACTACCAGTTGGTTCCCAAACAGGTAAGTTTGCACCAATCGCTGCTGCAAATGGCTCTTCGATAGGATAAGCATCACGAGCACCCGCTTGACGAGTCGCATCGATTACTGCACGTCTTTCTACAGCTGTAATACCAGATGGTACACATACCATTACATACGGCTTACGTGAGAAGAAACCGTTTGATTTTTGAGCTTGTTGAATGTAATATTTCATCATTGTTGCAGTTGTTTCGTAATCAGCAATTACACCGTCTTTCATCGGGCGAAGTGCCACAACGTTCCCTGGTGTACGACCAATCATTTGTTTTGCGTCGCTACCTACAGCAACGATTTGTTTCGTATCAGTTTGTAACGCCACTACTGAAGGTTCACGTAAAACTACACCTTTTCCTTTTACATATACAAGCGTGTTCGCAGTTCCTAAGTCTATTCCAAGATCGCGAGTAAATCCACCAAATCCAAACATATTATTTATCTTCCTTTCTTGTTTTCACGGACTCATTTTTTCTTAATTTATATTATAAAAACAGTACGTTTTTTATATCTTTATCCTTTTTGTAGATAAATTTCTACAAAAAACTCATAAATCACATTATAAAACAAAATAAGTAAAAAGCATAGTCTTAAATATGACCTTTTTCCTTTAAACTCACGAATTTATGGTCACCTATTATAATATGATCAAGCACTTCAATTCCGATAATCTGGCCGCATTCTACTAAGCGTTTTGTTACTTCAATATCTTCACGGCTCGGCGTGGGATCTCCTGAGGGATGGTTATGAAGACATATGATAGAGGCTGCTGCACGACGGAAGGCTTCTTTAAAAACCTCCCTCGGGTGTACAATTGACGTGTTTAAACTTCCAATAAAGATCGTTTGCCTATGTATAACTTGATTTTTTGTATTTAAATATAAACAAACAAAATGCTCTTGTTGTAAAAAACGCATTTCTTCCATCATGTATTTCGCACAATCTTCTGGACTTCGAATACTATATCTATTTTGATATTCTAAACGTACCATTCTTCTGCCTAGTTCAAAGGCTGCCATAAGTTGCGATGCCTTTGAAATCCCAATACCATGTATACTAATTAGCTCCTCTAATGTTGCATCTTTCAACATACGTAAGCCATCAAATTGGTGTAAAATTTTATCTGACAACTTTAAAACTGTTTCTTCTTTAGAACCTGTTCTGAGTAACACTGCGAGAAGCTCTCGATTTGATAAACTTCCAGCACCTTCTAACAATAAACGCTCCCGTGGCTGTTCTTCTCTTACAACATCACGAATACCGTTCATCTCTCCACCCCTTTATTTGTTCTCTCAAAGAAAACCCCATGCAATTTTACGCATGGGTTACATCAATATCAAATTGTTTTAATTCCCGAACGAGACGTGCAATTGGTAAGCCAACTACACTATAGTAGTCCCCTTGAATATTTTGAACGAAAATAGATCCTTTACCTTGAATCCCATAACTACCGGCTTTATCAAGAGGTTCTTTCGACGCGACGTATGTATCAATTTCCTCTTCTGTTAACTCCCAAAATGTAACTTCTGTACGCTCATAAAAAGTAACCGTTTTTTCTTTTGCTATAATCGCAACACCTGTATACACTTCATGTGTTTTCCCTGATAGTAATTGTAACATCTCTTTCGCCTCATCCTCATTAGAAGGCTTACCAAGAATACGCGACTCATATGTAACAATTGTATCTGCACCTAACACAATGTGATCACTATTATTTTCTGCCACCGCTGATGCTTTTTGCAAGGCAAGCGACATTACAATATCAGAAGGCGATGAATATGCACCAATTGTTTCCTCTACTTCACTTACAACGATTTCAAATGGCACACTAGCTAACTCAAGTAATTCCTTCCTCCGAGGTGATCCTGAAGCTAAAATTATTTTTCTCATATTTTCTCCTTCCTTTCTCACATGAAGCAGAACAATTTATATTAATCGTATCAAAGGAATAGTTTGCCCACAAATGAAAGAAATATTAATTTCTCTAACTAAAATAAAACTTCTTTATTGCATACGATTATATTCCCGTCATAGAGAAAGCACTTTGCTCTAAATTCAAAAGAAAAGAAAGAAGTACATGTACTTCTTTCTTACTCATTTTATTATCCTATCATTTCACTTTCTACGAAACAATTTTTTCATACGAGAGTAAACCATCAATAATAACTTGATTTAATTTCGCCAAAGATTCCTTATCCATCTTCCCATCTTTTACTGTTTGTACAGCTACCGACGTATACATATACAGTTTCTTTGCTTCTTCTCGTTTCATACTTTCCCCTTCTTTTTCAACCTTTTTCCATTCTTTTTCAATTGCTTCTATATCTTTTGGGCTGCTTTTTCCACCAACTTGTACGCTAGAAGCATATTTTGCTAAATGAGTGTATAATGGCTGCACTTTTGTTAAAAATGTCCCTACTTCTTTATCATCTTTCAGCAATGCTTTATCTGTTATATCCCAGCTCTTTTTTAAAACGGAGACACCATCATTTTTATACTTAGTCATTAATTGATTTATAGACTGTTCATCGCTAGCAATACCAACAACTATTGCATACTTATCACCGCTCGGTCTCAAAGCACCAATGCCCCCATTGCCTTTCCATTCTTCAAGAGCTGCCTGTCCCTTTTCTTCAGAAGAATAAAGCCCCCCTTGAACAAAAAATAATTTCATCGGATCCAATGACGTTCCTGCCTGTGCTTTTTGTTTTTCTTCTTTCGGTGCTGGTGTTTGTTCTGCCGTTCCACCCACCTTTGATTCTCCATTTCCAGTCGGCCTTGAAGCTGTCACTTCACTTCCTCCTGTCGTTCCTTGTCCAGTAAGTAAATGAAGCATCCCCATTCCAAACGCCGTACCGATAATGATTGCAGTTGCAACGATTACAATTAATGTATTACTCCACTTCTTTCGGTATTTTTCCACAGACATTGATTTCGCTTTTTGAAACGGAACAACATTTTTCGGTCGTTCACTTTCTACTACCATCCATTCAAATTCATCTTTCTTTTTTTCCTCATACTTCGCTTCTGTTCCATTCACTTTCACTGAGATCGTTCGTGATTGCTTGTCCATACACTCACACCTCACCTCTTATCGTTGTCCGCATCATATCATATTCATTTCATAAAAAAACGAGATATTTGTCAGAGGAATTCGCCAAATAACCCTATATATTTATCTTATATGTATGCATTTGACTTCATTTGTAGAACAAAAAAACTAGATAGCAAAGACTATCTAGTTTTTCTCGCGAATATATTTTCGTACTTCAGAAATGAAATAAAGAGAACCCGTTATGATAAAAACATCATTTTCTGCTATCTTTTCAACTTTTGTATCAATTGCCTCTTTCCAATTTTCAAAAACTAATTTTGATTCTTTCTGTGAATATGATGCAAGCTTGTCAGCAGAAATAGCACGATCAAAGGCGAATGTTGTAAAAATAATTTCATCTGCAATGGTTTCTAATTGGCCTACCATGTTATGTAATTGTTTATCACCAAGGGCAGTAAATAACACTATTACATTTTTATCTTTGTAATGCGCTTCTACTGTTTTCACAAGGCTTTCGATACCTTCTGGATTATGAGCACCATCTATAATAATATCCGGGTTACTTTGCAGCTTTTCAAAGCGCCCAATCCAATATGCTTCCAGTAATCCCGTTCTTATTTCCTCTTCCTCAATTAAAAATGATAAATATGTTTTTACATACATTACTGCCATAAGTGCTAACGCTGCATTTCCTACTTGATGAATGCCTTTCATTGAGATTTGCAAATCTTCAAATGCGGAAAAAGGACAAGTAAAATCAAACTGTTCCCCATCTTCATTAGACTGTTTATGTAACGCTGTAAAATGCTTGCTAAGTTCGTATAAGTTTGCATGATTTTCCTTTGCAACATTTTGAATGACTTGCAAAGCTTCTTCATCTTGTACACCAGTAATTACCGGCACGCCAGACTTAATAATCCCCGCCTTTTCATATGCAATTTCCCCTAGTGTATTTCCTAAAATATGCATATGATCGTGACCGATATTCGTAATAATCGTGAGAACAGGGTGTATGACATTAGTAGAGTCAAAACGTCCACCAAGCCCTGTTTCAAATAAAACAACATCACAGAAATTGACTTTACCGAAATAGTAAATCGCCATAACAGTAATAATTTCAAACTCTGTCGCTTCCCCTAAATCCGTTTCATCTAGTTTTTCCACGACTGGTTTTACCATCTTTACAAGTTCAGTAATCTCTTCGTCTGCAATTGGTGTTCCATTCACACTAATGCGCTCATTAAATGTTTCGATGTAAGGAGAGGTAAACGTTCCTACCTTATATTTCGCGCCTTCTAACATGTAACGCATATATGTTAATGTTGAACCTTTTCCATTTGTACCAGCAAGATGAACACATTTTATATGACGCTCTGGATTTCCAAGTTCTGCTAGCATCCATTTCATTCTTTCTAATCCTGGCTTAATTCCAAATTTCAATCGGCTATGAATCCACCCTATCGCTTCTTCGTATGTATGTATCACGTATGTTTTTCCCCTTTCAAAAGACAACTTTCATAGTTCTATTATACGCAAAGAAAAGAGACTCACCAATATAGTGAGTCTCTAAAAACATTTTTACTTTTCAAGATCTGCTAGACGTTGACGAACTGCTTCGCGTTTTTCTAGGTAATCTTGCTCTTTCGCACGCTCTCCTTCAATAACCGCTGCAGGAGCTTTCGCTACGAAACCTTGGTTAGAAAGTTTCTTCTGTACACGTTCTACTTCTTTATCGAACTTCTCAAGTTCTTTCTCAAGACGAGCTCTCTCTTCATCAAGATTGATAAGATCAGCTAACGGTAAGAATAACTCTGCACCTGATACGATTGCAGTCATTGCTTTTTCTGGCGCTTGTAAGTCCGTTTGAATTGTTAATTCGCTTGGGTTACAGAAACGCTCAATGTAAGAGCTGTTTTTCGTAAGTTGAGCAAGTACAGCCTCATCTTTTGCTTTAATTTGCATTTGAACTTTTTTGCTCATTGGCGTATTTACTTCTGCACGGATGTTACGAACAGAGCGAATGATATCAACTAGAAGGTGCATTTCTGCCGCAGCTTCCATATCTTGTAAATCTTCGCGAACTGTTGGCCACGCAGCTACTGTAATAGACTCGCCTTCATGCGGTAAATGTTGCCAAATTTTCTCTGTTACGAATGGCATGAATGGGTGTAATAGACGCATTGTTTGATCTAATACGTAAGCTAAAATAGAACGAGTTGTTTTCTTAGCTGCTTCATCTTCACCGTATAGTGGAAGTTTCGCCATTTCAATATACCAATCACAGAAATCGTCCCAAATGAAGTTGTATAATGAACGACCAGCTTCACCGAACTCATATTTATCCATGTTACGTGTTACGCTTTCGATTGTTTCGTTTAAGCGCGTTAAGATCCACTTATCTGCTACTGATTTTTCACCAGTTAAATCGATTTCTTCATACTTCATATCATCCATGTTCATTAATACGAAACGTGATGCGTTCCAAATTTTATTAATGAAGTTCCAAGTAGATTCTACTTTTTCCATGCTGAAACGTAAATCTTGACCTGGTGCACTTCCTGTTGATAAGAAGAAACGCATTGCATCTGCACCGTACTTCTCGATAACATCCATTGGGTCAATACCGTTACCAAGAGATTTACTCATCTTACGACCTTGCTCGTCACGAACTAAACCGTGAATTAATACATCTTTAAATGGACGCTCTCCTGTAAACTCTAAACCTTGGAAAATCATACGAGATACCCAGAAGAAGATGATATCATAACCCGTTACTAGTGCATCTGTTGAATAGTAACGTTTGAAATCTGCTGAATCTTCATTTGGCCAACCAAGTGTTGAGAATGGCCATAACGCTGAACTGAACCATGTATCAAGTACGTCGTTATCTTGATTCCAGTTTTCAATATCTGCTGGTGCTTCTGTACCTACGTATACTTCACCAGTTTCTTTATGGTACCAAGCTGGAATACGGTGTCCCCACCATAATTGACGAGAAATACACCAGTCATGAATATTTTCCATCCAACGTAAATATGTGTTTTCAAAACGCTCTGGTACGAACGTTACTTTTTCTTCTTCTTTTTGTTGAAGCGCTACTGCTTTTTCAGCAAGTGGAGCCATTTTTACGAACCACTGTGTTGATAAATAAGGCTCAACAACTGCACCGCTACGCTCACTATGACCTACTGAATGCATATGTGGCTCGATTTCTACTAATACGCCAGCTTCTTGTAAGTCTTTTACTAATTCTTTACGGCATTCGAAACGATCCATACCGTTATACTTACCAGCTTTTTCGTTCATTGTTCCATCTTCGTTCATTACTAATATGCGTGGTAAGTCATGACGGTTACCTACTTCAAAGTCATTCGGGTCATGAGCTGGTGTAATTTTTACAACGCCCGTTCCGAAATCTTTTTCTACGTACTCATCAGCAATAATCGGAATCTCACGGCCTACGATTGGAAGTGTAACTGTTTTTCCGATTAAATGTTTGTAACGATCGTCTTCTGGATGAACTGCTACTGCTGTATCACCAAGCATCGTTTCTGGACGAGTTGTCGCAAGACGAATGTGACCAGAACCATCTGTTAACGGATAGTTCATATGATAGAATGCACCTTGAACTTCTTTATGAATTACTTCAATATCAGAAAGAGCTGTACGTGTTGCTGGATCCCAGTTGATGATATATTCACCACGGTAAATTAAGCCTTTTTCGTATAATTGAACGAATACTTTATTAACCGCATCTGATAAACCTTTGTCTAATGTGAAGCGTTCACGAGAATAGTCTAGTCCTAAACCAACTTTTCCCCATTGTTGACGAATGTGAGAAGCGTACTCTTCTTTCCACTCCCAAGCTTTTTCAAGGAATTTTTCACGGCCAAGATCGTAACGTGAAATACCTTCTTCACGAAGTTTTCCTTCTACTTTCGCTTGTGTTGCGATACCAGCATGGTCCATTCCTGGAAGCCATAGTACATCGTATCCTTGCATACGCTTCGTACGAGTTAAAATATCTTGAAGAGTTGTATCCCAAGCATGACCTAGGTGTAACTTACCAGTTACGTTCGGAGGTGGAATTACAATTGTATACGGTTGTTTCTTCTCGTCTCCTGTTGCTTCAAAATATTTGCCTTCAAGCCACCATTGATAAAGGCCTTCTTCAACGGACATATGATCATATTTAGTTGGTAAATTCTTTTCCGTGTTTGACATTATTTTCCCTCCTTAAAATAAAAAATGTCCCTCATCCAAAAAGGACGAGGGACATCGCGGTACCACCTTTATTTACAAACAAATTCATAATTTGCTTATACTCTTAATTTGATAACGGACAAATCCGTCTTTTCCTAATAAGAACTATTCCGTTCAGAAAAGATGCTCCAGGGCTACCTTCTAACATAACTATCTAGAGAATCTCCCAGCTAATGATTCTCCTCTCTGAAGACGTTTCATGTTATACTCTTCCCCTTCAAGGCATTTATATGATTGTTAATTATTATATACAATAGTGTAAAAAACGAAACCTTATTCGTCAAGATAAATTTAAAACTACAGCTTTTCGTGCAAAAAAAAGAAGATAAGTAGAATCCTCTACTTATCTTCTTTCCCCCGCTATTTGCGGGCAGTAAGACCTCCACCTCAAAACTCAGCTGAAGCAAAGAAGTTAGATGGGAGCCCTGCTGCCCGTAAACGCCCAATTGGTGAAGGCTAATCATCAGCGGAGAATGCCTTTACTTTATCCGTTCCCTTGCTGGGCAGCTTGTAATTGCGACAGGAAATATTCTATATTGCTAACGAGCCAATGCGATTGTTGCAAACTCTTTACTCCGCGCAGTTCATTTTCCTCGTTGCGATTATCTCTTCTTTTCTTATAAGACTGGATTTGCCGAATAAATTGCGATGGATACGTCATATACGCAAACATAAGTAGTTGCTCTTCTTTCGTAAAAGGGAAATTTTTTTGATACATTTGAAACCATTCAAACCGATCACTTCTTGCGATTGGATATGTGTTTAAAGACCGTGAATAAAAACCTACTATATCTTGCACAGGCGTTGCAAACTTCGATTTTTCTAAACTAATAAAATAGCCATTCCGCTCATAGTCAAATAAAAAATGATTAAGTGACACATTACCATGCACAAAAGTAATACGCGTTTTCTCTTTTTCTTTCATCGCATCGTTCCACTCATTTAATTGCTTCGTTGCAAATTCACGCGCTCTCATTACATGATGATAGTACGTACAATATTGCAATTCAAACGGGGACATATACCATTTTGATTCAGATTCTACGAGAAACTCTTCTAACATCTCACCATCATTTTCCCAACGATCGGATATACTTGTATAATGTTTTTCTAAATCTTCTTCCGTATACGTTTCTTCCTTCACAGTTTTTTGATGCAACGTTCCAAGTGTCTGAAACATTTTATGGTATTGATCATTGTCCTCACCGTTTCCTTCTGCACGTTCTAACCAAGGCATTAAATAATAATTATACGTCCCGTCACTTAAAATATAACTTCCATCCGTCGCATGATATATAGGTACATAATTTGAAAAACCTTTCTCCTTCAAATATTGAATATGATGCAGAAAGTTATTCCGCTCTAACTTTCTGCCTTCTATTTTCTTGAGTGCATATGGACCTTGATTCGTATAAATTTTCATTACATTTCCGTGCTCTTCCATATGCTGCGTATCCAATCTATATTGCCTCACAATAGGTTCATAGTGATTTCGCAACTCAATATCCATACGAATAACCCTTTCTATTCAAAACATAGCCTCTAAGAAAGGAAGTGAGTGAAAACACTCACTTCCTTATTTCGTCTTTACCCTTGAAACGGGAATATAAATAATTTGCCCCGTATTTAAAAATATATCTTCTGTTTGATTGACACGGTGTAAATTTTGTACAGACGTTTCATAACGGTCTGCAATAGATTCAATTGTATCCCCTTCTTGCACGAAATACATTCTTAACTTTGTAAATTCTTCTTCCGGTTCTTTCGTAAATAGTTTTGTTAAATAAAGCGCATTTTCATCTCGCTGTGAGTACTCTTCTTCTTGTTCTTCCTGCTTTTTCGCTTTTTCTTTCTTGAAATCTTTTCGTCCGAACAGTTCAAATTGTGGCGTTGTTTCTTGCTCCTCTTCACGTTCCACAAATTCATGTTCTTCTATTTTCTCTTCTTCTAATTCCTGCTCTTTTCTTTCCTCTAATTGGAACGGTTCAAATGCGTAATCTTCCCACTCATCTGATTCCTTATATGCTGGTTCTTCTACATGCGGCGCCGGTCTATTTTCATCCTCTTGCGCTGAATCTTCTTCTAACTCAGCATACACCGTTTCTTCCTCTTCCTCTTCAACTTCATCCTCGCTTCTCTCTTCATCACACAAACCGGTAATAGATATATCCGCTAATAATTGTAAGCAACCATTTTCCTTTAATTCATAATCAAATTCCTCGATTGATACATATAGCTCTTCAATTACTTTCACTCGATTTCTCGGAATTGATATTTCAAGTGGAAAGGAATGAACAAGTTCATTAACCCCATCTTCTCTTGTTTCTACATAATCAATTGACTTTGCTGGCGATAGTTCTCTTAATGAATACGCCGAATCATCTTTTCGTGCAACATACTCTCCCGTTAAATCTAATTGTCCTCTCACGATTACTTCATGATCAAGCTCTTCTATCTCAACGTCTGGATCTAACGAAATTGACAAAAGTTCTTCGACTTCCTGTCCTTTTTGGAACCACACAGATTCTTTTAATGAAAATCGTAATGAATGATCTGCAGCCACTTCTTTTCCCCCTCCCAAACTATATGTCATTACAGATTTATGTGCGGAAAGCTTACTTTATGAATAAAAAAAATCGCTCCCCTTACGGAGAGCGATTTTCTCTAATACATTACGCTTTTAATTTTGACATTGCAATTTCAGCTGCTGCAATCGTCGCTTCAATATCTGCATCACTATGTGCTGTCGATAAGAATAAACCTTCGAATTGAGATGGCGGTAAGAATACACCTTGTTCTACCATTTCACGATAGTAAGCCGCAAAGAATTCTAAGTTTGAAGATTTTGCTGCATCGTAATTAATAACGGGTTCATCTGTAAAGAAAATACCAATCATAGAGCCTGCACGGTTAATATGGTGAGGAATGCCATGTTTTTCAGCTGCTTTACGTAATCCAGCTTCTAACATTTCAGCTTTACGCTCAAATTCTACATATGATTCTGGCGTTAACTGTACTAACGTTTCATAACCTGCCGCCATTGCAAGTGGGTTACCTGATAAAGTACCAGCTTGGTAAATCGGTCCGCTTGGCGCAACTTGGCGCATAATTTCCGCTTTACCACCGTATGCTCCTACTGGTAAACCACCACCGATTACTTTACCTAAGCATGTTAAATCAGGCGTTACGCCATAATAACCTTGGCCACAATTATAAGCTACTCGGAACCCTGTCATTACTTCATCAAAAATAAGCAATGCACCGTTTTGTTCTGTTACTTCACGAAGACCTTCTAAAAATCCAGGCTGTGGAGGAACAACCCCCATATTTCCTGCTACTGGTTCTACAATTACACAAGCAATATCATCACCGAATTGTTCAAACGCGTATTTTACGCTTTCTAAATCGTTATAAGCTACTGTAATCGTATTTTTCGCTACACCTTCTGGTACACCAGGACTATCTGGTAAACCTAAAGTCGCCACACCAGAACCAGCTTTAATTAATAGCGAATCACCATGACCGTGGTAACAACCGATAAATTTCAAGATTTTATTACGACCTGTATAACCACGAGCTAAACGTAGTGCACTCATTGTTGCTTCCGTTCCAGAGTTAACCATACGCACAATCTCAATTGATGGCACGCGCTCAATAACAAGTTTTGCTAATTTATTTTCAATTTCTGTTGGTGCACCGAAGCTTGTACCTCTTTCAGCAACAGATTTTAACGCTTCTACAACACGATCATTTGCATGACCATGAATTAAAGGACCCCATGATAATACGTAGTCGATATATTCATTCCCATCGATATCATATACTTTAGAGCCTTTTCCACGCTCCATAAACAACGGATTCATCCCAACAGACTTAAAGGCACGAACCGGGCTATTTACGCCACCAGGCATTAAGTCTTGCGCCTCTTCAAACGCTGCAATTGACTTATCAAACTTTTTCATTATTTAGCGCCTCCTTCTTGTAACCATCTTGCTGCATCTTTTGCATGATACGTAATAATTAAATCTGCTCCTGCACGTTTCATACTAATTAATTTTTCAAGAACAACTTCTTTTTCATTAATCCAACCATTTTGCGCTGCCGCTTTAATCATCGAATATTCACCACTTACATTATAAGCGACAACTGGTAAATTAAAGTTATTTTTCACATCACGAACGATATCTAAGTAAGAAAGAGCTGGTTTTACGATTAAGAAATCTGCACCTTCCATTACATCCGATTCTGCTTCACGGAATGCTTCCATACGGTTTGCCGGATCCATTTGATATGTTTTACGGTCACCAAATTGCGGTGCACCGTGCGCAGCATCACGGAATGGTCCATAAAATGCTGATGAATATTTCACAGCGTACGACATAACTGGCACGTGTCCAAAACCATTTTCGTCTAATGCATGGCGAATTGCTGTTACGAAGCCGTCCATCATGTTTGATGGCGCAATAATGTCCGCTCCTGCTTTCGCTTGACTTACAGCTGTTTTCGCAAGAACTGCAAGAGACTCGTCATTTAAAATAATACCATCTTCAATTACACCGCAATGACCATGGCTTGTAAATTGACATAAACATGTGTCTGCAACTACTACTAGCTCAGGGAAATCACCTTTAATTTGCTGAATAGCACGTTGTACAATTCCATGATCACAATATGCTGATGATCCAACTTCATCTTTTTCAGCAGGTAAACCAAATACAATAACAGAACGAATACCTAAATCAACAACTTCTTGCATTTCAGCTTGCAATAAATCTAAAGACATTTGATATACGCCTGGCATAGAAGGAACTTCATTACGAACATTTTCACCTTCTAATACAAAAATAGGGTAAATAAAATCTTCCGTATGTAAAAACGTTTCACGCACAAGCGCACGCATGCCCCCGCTTTGTCTTAAACGACGATGACGATTAAATTGTAAAGAGTTCATAGATTTCTATCCCCATTCTTTCATTTTATAGATTCACAAACACATTGTAGTAATGCTTCTACAGTGTACTCTTTCGGCACAATAACAGACGGAAAATAAAGACTTGCCTCTTTTTCCGTAATAGGTCCTATACAAGCAATTGTACATTTTTTTGTCCATTCTCTCCAGTTTGTACCCTTAAGTAAACGAACAAAACTAGTAACAGTTGAAGGGCTCGTAAATGTAATAATGTCTACTTTCCCTAACTTCAATGCCGCTATAAGCTCTTGCTTTTTTTCTATATTCACTTTCGTACCGTATACGGTTAGCTCATCTAGAGAAACACCAATTTCCCGTAGGGCAACCGGAATTACCTCTCTTGCTAAATTCCCTTTCGGAAATAAAATACGTTCATTTCCACTTAATTCTTTTAGAAACTCTTCTGCAAATGCTTCTGCAACAAATGAAGTCGGAACAAAATGAACTTGATAGCCCCTTTTTTCTAACTCTAATTTTGTTTTCACACCTACCGCAGCGATTTTAATGGTTAGTGGTAGTTTCTTTTTTAAACTATCTAGAAAAAAAGCTACACCATTTCTGCTCGTAAAAATAACCCAGTCGTATGAATGTAGCTGCTCTTCAATATGTTGAATTTGCCTATGAGACATACCTTCCATACGCAAAAGCGGAATTTCCAATGGAATTCCGCTCTTTTCTTTCACTGCTACACTCATTTGTTTCGCTTGATGCTGGGCACGTGTAATCAATACCGTTTTTCCAGCGAGAGCGTTCATATTTATTGTTGCTCCTTATTTGCAGCAAGAATGAGTTCTTTGGCGCCTTGCTTAATTAAACGGTCCGCGGCCTCTAATCCTACTTCCTCAGGATTAGTACCCACTACTGTCTCTTTTAATAAAACAGAGCCATCCATAGAGCCGACAAGAGCTGTTAATTCGATTGCATCGTTTTCTGTAAGGGTTGCATATCCAGCAATTGGAACTTGGCATCCACCTTCAAGTTTATGAAGAAATACTCGCTCCGCTGCCACTGTTCTTTCTGTTATCGTATCATTAATATGCGCTAACAATTGCAATAAATCCTTATCATCCTCACGACACTCAATCGCTAATGCACCTTGTCCTACAGCAGGTACACATAACGCTTCATCTAAATGTTCTGTAATAACTTCATCATCCCAGCCCATTCTTTGTAATCCAGCTGTCGCTAAAATAATCGCATCGTAATCTTCTTCTTTTAATTTACGTAAACGTGTATCGATATTCCCGCGAATCCACTTAACTTGTAAATCTGGTCTCGCAGCGAGTAGCTGTGCACTACGTCTTAAACTACTCGTACCTAAAATAGCACCTTCCGCTAACTCTTTAAACGATGCTCCATTTTTTGAGATAAAAGCATCACGAGGGTCAACACGCTTTGGTGTACAGCCAATCATTAAACCTTCTGGAAGTACGGCTGGCATATCTTTCATACTATGTACAGCCATATCGATTTCTTTCGTAAGTAGCGCATGTTCAATCTCTTTTACAAACAAGCCTTTGCCGCCTACTTTTGAAAGAGTAACATCTAAAATAACATCACCTTTTGTGACAATTTCTTTCACTTCAAATTCATATGGTAGACCTAGGGCTTTTAACTGATCAATAAACCAGTTTGTTTGCGTTAATGCTAGTTTACTCTTTCGTGATCCTACAATAATTTTGCGCATAATTCTCTCTCCTCATTATAAATACCAAAAGTGGAAATTGGATAAACTGCTTAATAGAAAAATGTTTACTAGCATTACGAGAAACGATCCGATATTCCACTGTACAATTTTCTTACCTTGCAACACATCTGCCGCTCGTAAATATAAACCTGTGCAATACACAAATAGAACGACAAAAGATCCGATTACTTTCGTATCATACCAATGGAAATTATCCAATTTTGTATATCCCCATATACATCCTAATAAAATTGCTAGTAAGAAAAATGGAACAGAAAATAAATTTAATCCGTAAGACATAGATTCTAGCTTCGGTAAATTCCCTAACCTTCTTAATCTCGCATTCCATTTTTTCTTTTTTAATAGGCGATATTGTAATAAGTACATAATAGAAAAAATGAACGATACAGTAAACGTTGCGTAAGAAATAATTGCCATACCGACATGCACGTATACAAGTTCTGAAACTAATTGTTCCGCAAGTACTGGCGACATCTTTCCGAGCGGTGTAAAAATAGAAAAAGCGCTTACGCCAAATGCAACAACATTTGTAAAAAAGACTAAAAAGTCGATTCTCATAAATCGATTAATGACTAACGACATCGTAATCAATAACCAAACATAAAAATAAATCCCTGATAATAAAGTTAAAATAGGATTCGTTTCTGAATCTGTAGCCCTAAGCAACATAAAAATAGACTGCAGGACCCATACAATCGCAAGTAACCAAAAAGCAAATCGGTTCGCCTTTCGGTTACTTTGGAAATAATCTATAAAATATAAACTAATGCTACAAGCATATAAAATAATTGCAATATGATAAATAATACTGTTATTTAAAAAACTCATCCGATCATCCTTCCAAATTATAAAGATGGAACGGATGGTGTCCACACTTTTTTATGTTCTACTTCTTCCGCACAACTCTCTACGTCTTCCGTTTCTAAATCGAAAATCTTCGCAAATAACGCTAATTTTTCGCTCGCTCCCTCTTCAGCAGCTATTTCTTTCGCTACTAAAATTGGGTCTTTTAATAATTGATTAATAATACTTTTCGTATGCTTACTAATGACTTTTTTCTCACGATCACTAAGGTTTGGTATTTTTCGCTCTAGGCTTACCATCGTTTCACTTTGGATTGCAAGTGCCTTATCACGAAGAGCTGATATTAATGGAACAACACCAAGTGTACTTAACCACGTTTTAAATAGAACAATTTCCTCTTCAATCATAAATTGAATTTTCTCTGCTTCTTTCAAACGCTCAGCACGGTTTGCCTCCACTACTCCTTGTAAATCATCAATATCATACAAGAAAGAACCTTCTAGCTCATCAATCGCTGGATCAATATCACGTGGCACTGCAATGTCAACCATAAACAAAGGGCGACCAGAGCGCATTTTCTCTACCTTCGTCATCATCTCTTTCGTAATGACATACTCCGATGCACCAGTTGAACTAATTAAAATATCTGCTTCTAATAATGCACATTGTAATTCGCTTAACGATTTTGCATGTCCCATATATTTCTCAGCCATTACTTCTGCTTTCGAAAGCGTCCTATTCATAACTGTTACTTTACGAGCACCACTTCCATATAAGTTTTGCAGTGCAAGTTCGCCCATTTTACCAGCACCAAGAATAAGCACATGACAATCTGTTAACTCGCCAAATATTTTCTTTCCAAGCTCAACAGCAGCATAACTAACAGACATCGCACTTTCCCCGATTGTTGTTTCTGAGTGGGCACGTTTTGCTAATGTAATGACTTGCTTAAACAATTCATTAAAAATTGTGCCTGTTGCTTGAACTTGTTGCGCTTCTAAAAAGCTATCTTTTATTTGACCTAAAATCTGCGTTTCTCCGACTACCATAGAATCTAAACCGCACGTTACGCGGAATAAATGATCTATTGCACCATCTTGTTCAAAAATAGTTAAATATGGCGCGACTTCTTCTATTTCAAGCTGAAACCAATCAGCTAAAAACTTCTTAATATAATACCGTCCCGTGTGTAATTGATCGACAACAGCATAAATCTCAGTGCGATTACAAGTTGATACAATGACATTCTCTAACACGCTCTTTTGATTTTGTAATGTAGTCATCGCTCGCTCTAGTTCTGCTGCCTGAAATGTGAGTTTCTCACGAAATTCTACAGGGGCTGTTCGATAATTTACACTAACAACAAGAATATGCACGCAGCATGTCCCCCTTCACCCGTTTTATCACTTTATCTACTATCATAATACAACTTTCCTCTTATGAATCTGACAATCGTGTGAACAACCGATTATTTTTTAATTATTCTCCGTATGTAATAAAGGAGATTCAGTAACACTAATAAAAAAACTTCTACTTTATAATGATTATAAATTAATAACTCTATTTGTACGTTACCAAAAAAAGCCCTCATAATCAAGTGATGGAAACTATTCCATATAAATTATAACATCATCTTCCCTATCTTCTTTCATCATGAAGGAAAATATGTATGATTGTTCCAAAATGCAACAAAGACTTTCTCAATACAATGTATTTGACATTGTATTTCTTTTTCGTTATATTGGTTTTACAAAATTAAATTGTGCACAACTTAATTAGAAGGGAGTTATTTATGACAGAGGACTCTTTGCATCTAGATAACCAACTTTGTTTTTCTATTTACGCCTGCTCTAGAGAGGTTACTCGTTTTTATCGACCTTATTTAGAAGAAATGGGTATTACGTATCCCCAGTACATTACTTTACTCGTACTATGGGAGCAAGATGGACTAACAGTAAAAGAAATTGGAGAACGTCTATTTTTAGATTCTGGTACGTTAACACCTATGTTAAAACGCATGGAATCATTAAAACTTGTAAAACGTGTTCGTTCCAAAGAAGACGAGCGAAAAGTTTGTATTGAATTAACAGAACAAGGCAAAGATTTAAAGGAAAAGGCTTGTTCATTACCGACAACGATGGCTACAAACTTAGGAATTACAGAGCAAGAATATCGCTCTTTATTAATTCAACTAAATAAACTAATTGACACAATGAAAACAATTAATGATGGAAAAGGGGAATAAATATGGATAAATTATATACTGCTTCAGTAACAGCAACAGGTGGAAGAAATGGGAAAGTAGTTTCAGATGATGGCATATTAAATCTTGATGTAAAAATGCCGAAAGCACTAGGTGGTGCAGGCGGAGAAGCAACAAATCCAGAACAACTATTTGCAGCTGGTTATGCAGCTTGTTTCGATAGTGCATTACAACTTGTCATTCGTACAAAACGTGTGAAAGTAGAAAGTACAGAAGTAACTGCTCACGTTTCTATCGGAAAAGATACAGATGGTGGTTTCGGTCTATCTGCTGTACTTGATGTACATGTGGCTGGCGTTTCACATAGCGAAGCACAAGAACTTGTAGAAGCGGCTCACGGTGTATGTCCTTACTCGAAAGCAACACGAGGAAATATTGAAGTTACATTAAACGTACGCTAAAAAATTTAGCAAAACAAAAACGCGCGACATTCGTCACGCGTTTTTTGTTTTTGTAAATTTATGAATTGCTTTCCACGCTTCTTCTTTTCCAAGTCCTGTTTCAGAAGAGAATAGAACAATTTCATCGCCAATTTCAACAGCAAGCGTTTCTTTTACAACTTTTAAATGCTTTTGCCATTTCCCTTTCGGAATTTTATCGGCTTTCGTCGCAATAATAATTGTTGGGATTTCATAATGCTTTAAGAAATCATACATCATCACGTCATCACTTGTTGGTTGGTGACGTAAATCAACTACTAATACAGCTGCGTCTAATTGCTCACGAGTTGTAAAGTACGTTTCAATCATTTTCCCCCATGCAGCGCGCTCCGATTTAGATACTTTTGCATATCCATAACCTGGAACGTCAACAAAGTGCATCATCTCATTGATTAAGAAAAAGTTCAGCGTTTGCGTTTTTCCTGGTTTAGAAGAAATACGCACTAACTTTTTACGATTTAAAATTTTATTAATAAAGGAAGACTTCCCCACATTTGAACGACCTGCTAATGCAATTTCTGGTAAATCACTGTCTGGATATTGTTCTGGTTTAACAGCACTAATTACAATATCTGCTTTTGTTACTTTCATTGTTTCACTCCTACTAATGCGTGCTCCAATACTTCATCTAAATGAGATGCAAGCACAAACGTAAGGTTTTCTTTTACGCTCTCTGGAATATCATCTAAATCTTTCTCGTTTTCTGCTGGCAAAATAATTTTTGTTAAGCCTGCGCGGTGAGCACTTAATGTTTTTTCTTTTAAACCACCAATTGGTAATACACGACCACGAAGTGTAATTTCACCTGTCATACCCACTTCTTTACTTACAGGAATACCTGTTAGCGCAGAAATAAGTGCCGTTGCCATCGTAATACCTGCTGACGGTCCGTCTTTTGGAACTGCTCCTTCTGGAACGTGAATATGAATATCATTTTTCTCATGGAAATTCGGATCGATCTGAAGCTCTTCTGCACGAGAACGTATATAACTAAACGCAGCTTGTGCTGATTCTTTCATAACATCCCCAAGTTTCCCTGTTAAAATTAGTTTCCCTTTTCCTGGCGCTACAGAAACTTCAATGGCAAGTGTATCGCCGCCTGCTGCTGTGTAAGCTAGACCTGTTGCCATACCAACTTGGTCTGTTTTTTCAGCTTGCCCATAACGGAATATGTGTTTACCAAGTAAATCAACAATCTTTTTCTCTGTCACAACGATACGTTTACGTTCTGCTGTAACGATAATCTTCGCTACTTTACGGCAAACTTTTGCAATTTGGCGCTCTAGCGTACGAACACCAGCCTCACGTGTATAATAACGAATAATCTCAAGAAGCGCTTCATCACGCACTTGTAAATTACCTTTTCGTAAGCCATGTTCTTTTAATTGTTTCGGCAATAAATGCTCACGAGCAATGTGTACTTTTTCAAGTTCTGTATAGCCAGCAATCGAAATGATTTCCATGCGGTCAAGTAATGGACCTGGAATACTTGAAAGTGTATTAGCAGTTGCTACAAACATAACTTTTGATAGATCATATGGTTCTTCAATGTAATGATCACTGAAGTTATGGTTTTGTTCTGGATCTAATACTTCAAGTAATGCCGCTGATGGATCTCCACGGAAATCGTTAGACATTTTATCAATCTCATCTAATAAGAAGACTGGATTAACAGTTTTCGCCTTTTTCATACCTTGAATAATGCGTCCTGGCATTGCTCCAACATATGTACGACGGTGACCACGAATTTCAGATTCATCACGCACACCACCAAGAGATACACGGACGAAGTTACGATTCAATGATGTTGCAATTGAACGCGCTAATGAAGTTTTGCCGACCCCAGGAGGGCCTACTAAACAAAGGATAGGTCCTTTTAATGAATTCGTTAACTTCTGTACAGCTAAATATTCAAGTACACGCTCTTTCACTTTTTCAAGACCGTAATGATCGTTATTTAAAATCTCTTCCGAATGAGCAAGATCAATTATATCTTCTGTTGCCTCTGTCCACGGAAGCGCTAATAACCAATCAATATAATTGCGAATAACACCACTCTCCGCAGAACTTGCTGGTAACTTTTCATAACGATCTAATTCTTTCAGGGCAGCCTTCATTGTTTCTTCCGGCATTCCTGACTGTTCAATTTTCTCACGAAGTTCTTCTACTTCTCCGCCCTTGCCTTCTTTGTCGCCAAGTTCAGTTTGAATCGCCTTCATTTGCTCACGTAAGAAATATTCTTTTTGCGTGCGCTCCATGGAACGTTTCACTTTTTGCCCAATTTTCTTTTCTAGGCTAAGTAACTCTTGTTCATCTTGAATAATTGAAATAAGTGTTTGTAATCGTTCTTTTACAGATACAATCTCTAAAATCTCTTGTTTCTGCTTCGTTTTAATCGGCAAGTGAGAAGCAATTAAATCAGCTAATCTCCCTGGTTCTTCCACATCAGCTACCGTTGCAAAAGTTTCATTTGAAACTTTTTTCGAAACTTTAATATATTGTTCGAAATGCTCCAGTAACGTACGCATAAAAGCTTTCTCTTCTAAATCATCTTCTACTTCTTCAGTTACCGTTTTAATAGACACTTGTACTACATTTTCTTCTTCGATAAACTCTATTACTTCTGCTCTATGTAAACCTTCCACAAGGACACGAAGCGTACCGTTCGGCAATTTTAACATTTGCTTCACTTTCGCCACTGTACCTACACTATATATGTCATCTTCTTTCGGATCATCGATATTCATTTCTTTTTGCATTGCTAAAAAGATGATATTTTCATCCATTGCCGCCTGCTCTAGTGCTTGTATCGATTTATCACGTCCTACATCAAGATGCAAAACCATCGTTGGATATACGAGAACGCCTCTTAATGGTAGGAGGGGCACGATTCTTTCGTTCGTATTCATACTAGACATAGCACCTCCATAATAAATTAAACTCCTGTTCAACTATTTTATATTACAATACACCTAGATGCAATTGCTGAGATTCCGCGCAATTGTAAATAGCTTGTTTTTCTACCTCACGAAAAGAAAAAGACTCCGATTAAGCATACAAACTTAAACGAAGTCTGGCAAATTTTATTATTGTTTATTTTTACATAGATTGTGCATCTGTTTCGTCTACGTTAGTATGTACATCTAGCTCTCTATGCATATTTCCTTGCATAAACGTTAACTCAAATACTTCTTTTAACTTACGGACAGGAATAATTTCAATTCCCTTGATCGTATACAAAAATGGTTGCATATTTTCAGCAGGAATAATGACTTTCTTAGCTCCCGCTTTTTTCGCAGCTTTTATTTTTGCGTATACACCACCAATAGGCTTTACTTCTCCGTGTATACTTATTTCACCTGTCATCGCTACTTCATTATTTACATACGTGCGATGCACCGCAGAATATACACCTGTTGCCATAGCGATTCCTGCAGAAGGGCCATCAATTGGGATACCCCCTGGAAAATTAATATGTATATCGTATCCTTCTGGCAACACATCTAAAGAACGAAGTACTGTTAATACATTATCAACAGAGCCTTTCGCCATACTTTTACGACGAATAGATTTCGTTTGACTACCAATACTTTCTTCTTCCACAATTCCGGTAACATTTACCGATCCTTTATCTTTCGCCGGAATTGCTGTTACTTCAATTTCTAATAACGCACCTGTATTTGGTCCGTATACAGCAAGACCATTTACAAGACCAATCCTTGGAATCGGATAAATGCGCTTTTCATATTTCGGTGTAAGCTGACTTGAGTGAACAACCCACTCTATATCTTCATCCTTAATGAAAGAACGTTCTTCATTTATCGCCATACCCGCAGAGATTTGCACGAGATTAATCGCTTCTCGTCCATTCCTTGCATACATCCCAATCATCTCAATACCATTTTCACCTATTTGCATTTCCACTTTTTCCGCGGCATTTTTCGCTACTTTTTGAATTTCTTCCGTATCTAATTCACGGAAAAATACTTCTAAGCAACGTGACCGAATAGCAGGAGGAATTTCCTCTGGCGAACGTGTCGTTGCTCCAACTAAGCGAAAATCTGCCGGTAAGCCTTTTTGGAAAATATCATGTATATATGTTGGGATCATTGTATTTTCTTCACTATAGTACGCACTTTCTAAAAATACTTTTCGATCTTCTAACACCTTTAACATTTTGTTCATTTGAATCGGATGGAGCTCGCCAATCTCATCAATAAACAAAATACCACCATGTGCATCTGTTACAGCACCTTTTTTCGGTTGCGGAATACCTGCTTGCCCCATCGCCCCAGCACCTTGATAAATCGGATCATGCACCGAACCAATTAAAGGGTCTGCGATACCACGTTCATCAAACCGAGCTGTTGTCGCATCAAGTTCAATAAATGTTGCATTCGTACGAAATGGAGATTTAGGATTTCGTTTCGCTTCTTCTAATACAAGACGTGCTGCCGCTGTTTTCCCAACACCTGGTGGGCCATATATGATTACATGTTGCGGATTCGGACCACAAAGAGCCGCTTTTAACGACTTAATTCCGTCCTCTTGCCCTACAATATCTAAAAAGGTTGTAGGACGCACCTTTTCTGCTAGCGGCTCTGTTAAAGAAATCTCACGCATTTTACGAAGCTGTTCTAATTCTTTTTTCGATTCTCGATCAATTGAAACTTTTTGTGTTCGTTGATTTCGAAGTAAATGCCAGAAATACAATCCGACAATTACACCAAAAACAAGTTGAACAACTAAAAATATATTTGTCCAGCTCATTATTTATTTCCTCCCGCAATATTTTATCTCTTAGTATTTCCGCGGAGGAACGTAGCTAAACATAAAGAAAAACAGCAATTATAAAAATTGCTGTTTCCCTTTCGCATTATGCAGATGTTTTTGTATCAAGTACAGTACCGTCTTGTAACACCAATTTTGGCGGCTCATTATCAGCTACTGTTTCTTTTGTAAGAATACACTTCTCGATATCTTTACGAGATGGAAGTTCGAACATTACATCAAGCATTAAGCCTTCAATAATAGAACGAAGTCCACGAGCACCCGTTTTACGTTCAATTGCTTTTTTCGCAATTTCGATTAGTGCACCTTCTTCAAACTCTAACTCAACATCGTCAAGCTCCAATAGTTTTTGGAATTGCTTAACAAGTGCATTTTTCGGTTTCGTTAAAATATCAACAAGAGCATCTTCATCAAGTGGCTCTAGGTTCGCAATAACTGGAAGACGACCGATAAACTCTGGAATTAAACCAAATCTTAAAAGATCCTCTGGTAATACGTGAGATAAAACATGCTTCTCATTTACATCAGCATTTTTCTTCTCAGAACCAAATCCAATTACTTTTTCACCAAGGCGACGTTTAATAATCGGCTCAATGCCATCAAACGCTCCACCACAAATGAATAAGATGTTCGTTGTATCAATTTGAATAAACTCTTGGTGCGGATGCTTACGACCACCTTGAGGTGGAACGCTTGCTACAGTACCTTCTAAAATTTTCAGAAGTGCTTGCTGCACACCTTCACCAGATACATCACGTGTAATTGATGGATTTTCGGACTTACGTGCCACTTTATCAATCTCATCAATATAAATGATTCCTTTTTCCGCTTTCTCTACATCATAATCAGCTGCTTGAATTAATTTTAGTAAGATATTTTCTACATCTTCTCCAACATATCCAGCTTCTGTTAAAGATGTTGCGTCCGCGATTGCAAATGGAACATTTAGAATACGCGCTAACGTTTGTGCAAGTAATGTTTTACCACTACCTGTTGGCCCGATAAGTGCGATATTACTCTTCGCTAATTCTACATCATCAATTTTGCTGTTAGAATTAATGCGTTTGTAATGGTTATATACCGCTACCGCTAGTGCTTTTTTCGCGCTATCTTGCCCGATGACATACTCATCTAAGATTTCACGAATTTCTACCGGTTTCGGTACATCTTTGAATTCTACTTCTTCGTCCTTCGCAAGCTCCTCTTGTACAATTTCAGTACAAAGTTCGATACACTCGTCACAAATGTAAACACCTGGACCTGCCACTAACTTTCGAACTTGCGTTTGTGTTTTACCACAGAAAGAACATTTTAATTGCCCTTTTTCATCATTAAATTTAAACATATTTTCACACCCCTTACAAAGTGCTAACCTCTTGCCTTCGTATGTACACGATAAATGTATCGTATGTAAATACATATTATGTCACTACGTGGCGAGAAATACAAATAATATGACTAGTTATGTACAAATAAAAAATTTTTAAAACTTTTGAAATATGTATATTCGACTTGTAAAGGAACTTTTCCTTCTCCATCGAAAAGTTTTATAAATATATTTCTATATTTATAAAACAAGGCACGATTTTAATCGTGCCTTGTTATTTTATTATGCAGCGTTTTCTACTAAGAAGTCTACAGCTTTACGCACTTTAAGATCTTCAGCTAAAGCGTCTACGCTTCCAAGAGCTTGCTTGATAGCGTCTACTGGCATACCGTACATTTCAGCCATTTTTTCAACTTCTGCAGTTACTTCTTCTTCAGTAACTTCGATGTTTTCAGCTTCAATGATAGCTTCAAGAACAAGATTGATTCTTACACGTTTTTGTGCATCTTCTTTCATTTGCTCTTTTAATTTGTCAGCATCAGTACCTGTGAATTGGTAGTAAAGCTCAAGGTTCATACCTTGTTGGCTTAAACGTTGCTCGAATTCACGAACCATACGATCTAACTCAGTGTTGATCATAGCTTCTGGAATTTCGATTTCAGCGTTAGCAGCAGCTAATTCTACTACTTCGTCACGTACTTTGTGCTCAGCTTCGTGCTTTTTGCCTTCTTCTAAGTTTGTGCGAAGTTTTGCTTTTAATTCATCAAGAGTTGCAACCGCTTCGTCTGCTTCTTTAGCGAACTCGTCGTTTAACTCAGGAAGTTCTTTTGTTTTGATTTCATGAATTGTTACTTTGAATGTTGCTGGTTTGCCAGCTAATTCAGCAGCATGGTACTCTTCTGGGAATGATACTTCAACGTCTTTAGACTCACCAGATTTAAGACCGATTACTTGCTCTTCGAAACCTGGGATGAATGTACCAGAACCGATTGCTAGAGAGTAGTTTTCGCCTTTTCCACCTTCAAATGCTTCGCCATCAACGAAACCTTCGAAGTCGATTACAGCTGTATCACCGTTTTCAACAGTTCCTTCTTCTTTAACAACTAGTTCAGCTTGACGCTCTTGTAAAGATTTTAATTCGTTCTCTACATCTTCGTCAGTTACAGTTGTTTCAACTTTTTCTACTGCTAAACCTTTGTACTCACCTAATTTAACTTCAGGTTTTACTGTAACTTTTGCAGTGAAGATAAGGTTAGCATTTTTTTCGAACTTCTCGATGTCGATTTCAGGATGATCAACTGGGAAGATACCAGCTTCTTCAATCGCTTCACCGTATGCTTTTGGTAAAATGATATCTAAAGCATCTTGGTATAAAGATTCAATACCAAAGCGTTGTTCGAATAATGGACGAGGCATTTTTCCTTTACGGAAACCTGGTACGTTAATTGTTTTTACTACTTTTTTGAACGCAGCGTCGATAGAGTTGTTTACTTCTTTAGCATCAACTTCGATTGTTAAAACGCCAACGTTACCTTCTAATTTTTCCCATTTTGTAGACATTTATTCTTTCCCTCCAACTATAATAATGTATGCACATACCTCTATAGATTAAGATCTTCATTATCTCTTTTTTGAAATAACAAATACACAAATAATCCTCTAGCAAAAGCTTTCAGATATAATGTTCCAATCTACTAATTGCCCAGAAGACAACTACGGTATATTTTGTTCGAGAATAATATGAAACATATTAAGTAAGAGAATTACACTTCTCTTCTCTTACAAACAGGCAGTTTTCTGCCTTTTGCAACCCTTACATTATAACATAGAATATGCTCGTTTCAAGAACTGAACGATTCTTTTTCATAATTATACGGGCAAATATCCTTCTCTTTCAACACGTAATAACCATTGATAGGCAATATGAAACTCTTCCAATTCGATATTGTATGCTGCCATAAGCTCTTCTTCATCAATAGCCAATCCGAAACGCTTTCTTCCAATTCTCTCTAAAACAGCTGACCAAATCTCTTCTTTATCCATTAATAGAGCGAATGGGAAAACGCTAATTTGCAATTCTTTCCAATATGTAACCATCGCTTCAAATATATCGGGATAATTTTGCTCTAATCGACTTGATAATTTATGTATAATGTTATTGGATTGCTCCTCATTATGACCTGTAAATGCTGGAATTACCTTAATCGTATTCCCAAACTTTTCTACCTCTATTTCCTCTTCTACCTGACTTTCTATCATTTTATACAAAATAGAAGTTTTCAAATAGGGGTGTTGCTCTTCGTCTATTAAAAATTTCTTTAAAACAGGTAATGCAAGATCTAAGTCTTTTAATGAAAGTCGCTGAATCGCTCTTAGCTTCTGTCCAAAGTTTTCTCCAAAAATTTCTTTAGTAAACTCATCCAACTCAAAATTTGAATCCACTAGCGATGCGTCTCCCTCATTTAGCATACCTTCTGCAAATAAAGCAAGCTGCGCTAATTTTTCCTTTTGATCAGGCATTATATCTTTCGTTTGTAAAACCTTTTCAACAGTTTCAATAACACCTTCATAATCATTTGTTTGAACTAAAATAGTCACGTACGTTTCAAGAATATCACCAAATAAGACAACTCCTGTTTTAAGCAACTGTTCACATTTGTCTTTCGCTTCTTCCATACGTTTTAATTCGAGTAAACAAATAACTGAAGCTAATTCCGTTTGTTCCGTTTCCGCATTATACTGACGTAATATTTCAAAGCAGCGCAATGCATCTTCGAACTTCCGCTCTTTCAGCGCTAAAAAACCTTCATCAATATAGCGCTCTGATAGTTGTGGAAACAATACGACCGTATTTTCTTTTTTATCCATACGTCCGCCTCTTTTTCTTGATTTTAATTATGTTCAAAGTAAATATATCAAATGCGTAATGAGAACACAACATCCCAAAACTATTTGTTTGAAATATGAAAATATTTAATTTTTACATTCCAATACAAATAAATCTCTACTAAAAATTAAAATTGTACAAGTAAAAATCCCCAGCAACAAACGCAGAGGATTCATCATTAATGGAAAGCTTTTATAATTGTGGGGTATATTACAAGGGTAATAATTTGGAGAACAATAATTGCCATAACAATCATGCTAAAATAGAAGATTGGTTTACTTCGCTTCATTAAAAACATAATAATAAGCATCGTACAAGCAAACAAACTTAAGAAGAACAAACTTGTTGTCGAACTAAGTATACCACTTGGGACAAAGAACAATAACACTACACTACAAGTACCTATAATTCCAAATAACCATTCCATTCATTCACTCATTCCCTTTCCCTCTCATGGCTGTTTTCTCTAAGCAATCAAATGTTTCACAACATCAACTACATACGTTAATTTCTCATACGCTACAAATCCAAAAGCAACCGTCAAGCCCGTTACAACTAATCCTTTCATCATTTCTGCCTCCTCGTTTTATCGTTGTTATCTTCATTATAAAAGATTAGCAATTTCTTACCATCGAACTACCTTACAGTTACCTTACAGAATTGTAAGATTTCAAAAAGAGATTGAAAAACACCTCATATCGCTTGAGGTGCTTTCACGGAATTTATTTATAATCACTTGCAAAATTAACTTTTTTCTCTTGGTTATTTTTCGGAGAATCCACTCTTAAACTAATAGATTTACTAAATAATTTAGGATCAAAATAATTATTCATTACTTTTCTTAACTTACCTTCAGATATTTTCGTATTACAAGAAAACAAAGGATGAAGATCATGTTAATATATTTTTGTACAATTAAGACTTTAATTTACAAGGGGGATTATATATGTTTAAAAAAATGGCCGCAGATGTATTAGGACTAAGCGATGTAGGTTCTGTTATTACACCTAAAGACTATGATAAGGTCGATGCCGATGATTATGTAATGCATGAAGATGGGGAGAAAATTTACTTTCTAATTAAATCGAAATCAGATGAATATTGCTTCACAAACAAAGGGTTAATTCACTTAGACGGTACAAGCGCAACAAGTAAAAAACGTACACTACGCCGCTTTAGCTATAGTAAATATCAAATTAAAAACGTAGCGCTTGAAACTGCGGGAACGATTGATTTAGATGTAGAAATTAAGTTCCAAATGGGCGATGAACACTATTCAATTGATGTCCATAAAAAACATATTGAAGAATTAAAAGATTTATATAAAGCTTTACTTAAAATAGAAGAAATCTCATACGACAACGATATTACATTGCAGTATGCACATAAAAGTTTAGATATGGCATCTAACGCTTTCAGCCGTATTTCAAACGCACAAGTAAATTTAGCAGAACAGTTTAAAGAAATAAACGAAATCGCTTTTAACTGGCTCGTTGATACGAAGAAACAATATAATGTGAAAGATTATGGTTTTGTCTTTGACAAGTTTATTAACAACTAATTTAAAACAAACAAAAAACCTTGTTATCAAAAGATAACAAGGTTTTCTTAGCGTCCCAGGAGAGATTCGAACTCCCGCTCCGCCCATTTCCGTACTATTTTATATATTTTGATCGCAGTCTTAATATATCTTCTCCTTCGCGAATGCCTGCCGATCCTTTCCTCACATTTTTTACGACAGTCCAATTCGGGTTAGTTTCATCACCGATGTTCTGTACTGTAAAATTGCCATCACCATATTTCCGGTGACCTTCCGCCAATTTCTCCGTTAAATCATTCTCATTTGATCTCGCCATCTTTGCGCCATCTCCCTTTTTTATACGACCTTCTTAAACCATCTAACCAATCACAGGTCCAGTCAATTGGAGATTCTCGTTTTCCGCTTCTATTAATTGTAACACACTACCGGGAATAAGTTCCGATAACTGCTGCTGAATTGTACTAGAATGGTAAAGAGTTTTATAATATTGTAAGTAAACAATTAAGAGAATCTGGATATGGATTTGAGTTCCATCATAAACCTATTGATTCTTTAAATTAAATAAGAGGAATAAGGCGCATAAATGGCGCTCTTTTTATTTAAGAAAAAGAAGTACATATGCAACTACTTAATATCAAAGGAAAGGTCGCAAATATCAAGAATGAACTACACCTATAACCCAAACATCAAATTTTAGCCAAACAAAAAACCTTGTTATCTTTTGATAACAAGGTTTTTTTAGCGTCCCAGGAGAGATTCGAACTCCCGACCGTACGCTTAGAAGGCGTATGCTCTATCCGGCTGAGCTACTGGGACATGGAGCGGGTGAAGAGAATCGAACTCTCGACCAGAGCTTGGAAGGCTCTTGTTTTACCACTAAACTACACCCGCATATGTTATTTTCTTTTCTTCGTTAGCGCCGTTGCCCTATCGACAATATTTATTATATGTATAACCACACATAAAGTCAACACCTTTTTTAAAAGAGGATAAATTTTCTTATCCTCTTTTAAAAACTGCTTGTTCAACTAGTTGTCCGTCTAACATTTCAAAACGAACTTCCATTTGATTTTCATCCATTTCTAATAAAGCAAATGTCTTTTCTACACGCTGACGTGGTAATAAAATACTGCCTGGATTAATAAATAAAACGCCCTCGATTAATTCCGCACCTAATACGTGAGAATGTCCAAAGCATGCAACTTGCGCTCCCACTTCTTCAGCATGGTACGCTAGCGTTTGTAATGTCATTTTCACATTATGGCGATGTCCATGCACAACTAAGAAGCGAATTCCATCTACATCAGTTACAATTTCATCTTGAAAGTTAGCATAATCACAGTTTCCTTTTACAACACGGAAACCTTGCAGTTCTTCATGAGCAGGCGTTAGCTCTGAATCACCGCAATGAATCATGATATCTACTTTCCCTTCATATTTCTCTTTCAACTGCTGTAATTCCTTCACAGAGCTATGACTATCACTTACGATTAAAGCTTTCATCATTCTCTCTCCCTTATTCTCCTAAAAACCATTCCGGGATTTTTTCTTCTAATTTACGAAGAGCACGGCCACGATGGCTAATAGCATTTTTCTCATCTGAACTTAGTTCCGCCATCGCTTTTTTATATTCTTCCACATAAAAAATCGGATCATATCCAAAGCCGTTTTCCCCGCGGCGTTGTTCTAAAATAAATCCTTCACATGTCCCGTTTACAATGACAGGCTTTTTATCACCTTCAGGGAAAGCAACTGCTAATGCACAATAGAAACGAGCTTTACGCTTTTCAAACGCTACTTCATTTAATTCTTGTAACACTTTATCAATATTCGCTTGATCATCTTTCGGCTCTCCAGCAAAACGAGCTGAATACACGCCTGGTTTCCCGTTTAACGCATCTACAATAAGACCTGAATCATCCGCAATTACAATTGCATTCAACTGTCTACTCAAACTATACGCTTTTAAGATCGCATTTTCTTCAAATGTTTCACCAGTTTCTTCGACTTCTTCAATATGAGGAAAATCGTGTAATGATTTCACTTCTAAATCAAATCGCTCAAATAACTCAGCAAACTCACGTACTTTCCCCATATTTTTTGTCGCTACAACAACTTGTTTCATACTTTCCACCTCTACTCTATATGAGATACGATGTCACCTAAAGCTTCTTTTTGCATATCAATCAGTTGGAAAATGCCTTGTTCTGCTGCATCAAGTAGTTCATTTAACTGCGCTCTACTAAACGTCGCTTCTTCTCCAGTTCCTTGCACTTCAACAAACTGGCCTTTTCCAGTCATAATCACGTTCATATCAACGTCTGCTTTAGAATCTTCTGCATAGTTTAAATCTAAAACAACACCTTGTTCTTCAACAATCCCTACTGACGTTGCTGCTAAATAATCTTTTACTGGAATTTTAGATACTTTTTCTGCTTGTAATAACTTCTCAAACGCTAATACCATCGCTACATATGCACCTGTAATAGAAGCTGTTCTCGTTCCACCATCCGCTTGAATAACATCACAATCAATCCAAACCGTTCTCTCGCCAAGCGCTTCTAAGTCAACTACCGCACGTAATGCTCGTCCAATTAAGCGCTGGATTTCCATTGTACGTCCTGTTACTTTCCCTTTACTTGACTCCCTAATTGTACGTTGTTCTGTCGCACGTGGAATCATCGCATATTCAGCTGTTACCCAGCCCTTTCCTTCTCCACGCATAAATGGCGGGACACGCTCTTCAATTGTCGCTGAGCAAATCACCTTTGTATCCCCAACCTCAATTAATACTGATCCTTCTGGATGTTTTAAATAATTCGTATGAATATGTATATGGCGTAATTCTGTTTTCTCTCTACCATCTACTCGCATAAAAATAACCTCCTCATAACTACTTGTTAGTATAGCCAAATTTAAATGTATGATATGTATACAATAAAAGAAGAGGAACCCAAAAAGCAATTCCTCTTTCTTACTTAAGTATATCAAATTATTGACGATTAAAAACTACCTGTATTCACGTTTTCTGGACGATCTACAGGTTTTATTAACTTTCCGCCCTTTTCATCTATAAGATTTGCTTTTCCATTTACTTCAATAGAAATATTTTTCACACCTTTCTTTTCTGTTAAAGATAAAACTAACGACTTCAATACGTAATTTGAAATCATATTTTTATCTGGGTTTACAAATATATTTTCATTAAAGTTTAATGTAAGGTTTCCGTCTTGTAATTTCGGATTCGTAATAAGCTTAACGCCTGGATTAAAATCATTCAGGAGCGATTGATGGATCGGACCTTTTACAAGTTCATCTATAATTGCTGCATAGTCATTTTCTTTACCTTCTGCAACGCGGCGTGTGACTGGTACGTAGTATTGCTGTTTATTATTATTTTGCGCCATAAAATACAGTGTGACTGGTTTTGTATTTGTTACATCTGCTACTTGTTCATCATCGAAGTTAATACCATTTGCACGGCTCACTCCTTCACCAAGCGGTGTACCACCAACCGGCATCTTTGCCAATTTCTCACCATTTATTTGGAACTGCACTTGTTTTATCTCTGTAAATTGCGTCAACGTCCAAGCTATAGATTCAACGATTTGACGCTCTTCTTCTTTCGCATAGTTTTTCATTTCTTTAGAGAAATCAATAACTGCCGTTCCGTCCTTTTTCAAATCTAAGGTCATCGTTGTATTCGCCGGAATGACTGCACGAAACCCATTCGGTAATAAATTCGTTACCGGTCCATCTTTCACAAGGTATTCTAACGTTTGCTTCACAGTCTCATTTGCTTTCGGAGTAGGTATAGCTAACGTTTGTGGTACAACATAACCATTTTTATCAACAAGGTATAGTTCTCTATTTACCATTTGCCCTTGCTTATCTTTTTTAGCTACTTCTTTCTTCCCACCCTCTGTATACGTAACTTGTTTTGGCGGATCAATTTGTTCAGTTGCTTTCTCTTGATTTATAAAGCCACACCCTGTTAGTAAAACAGCGCTCACAGTAGCACCAACAACCCATTTAAAAGTGGATTTAGGCATGCCATTCCCCCCTAAAATCTAAGTTTGTACTATTATGTATACGAGCTGTTTCACGTTTTAGAACAAGCTGTGCCTCTTATAAATTGAAACTTTAATCAGCAGGGGTCTTACTACCCAGCAAATAGCAAGATAAAACAAAAACTCCTGATTTCTCAGGAGCTCACTTATATAAATTCTACTATTATTCTTTTTCTAAATGAATATGCTTCACATTTTCAATCGGTTGACCGAACCATTTGGATGCAATTTCTTTAAACAAGCCTATTTTTCCTGTTGTTAAGAAGAGATGATCGCTTTGTTCTTCTCCTTCATTCAACATTTTACTATGATATAAGATTGTACTTACTTCACGTGCTGTTTCATCACCAGAACTAATTAGTTGTACTTTATCTCCCATTACTTTTTTAATAACAGGTCCTAAAATCGGATAATGTGTACACCCTAATATAAGTGTATCAATATCGGTACTTTTCAGTGGTTGCAGCGTTTCTCTTACAACTTCATACGCCATTTCACTTTCGAAATTCCCACTCTCTACAAGTTCAACGAAAGGTGGACAAGCTAAACTTTCTACCATAACACGGTTATTAATAGACTTTAACGCCTCTTCGTATGCACCACTTTTCACCGTTCCAATCGTTCCAATAATCCCAACGTGATACGTGTTTGTCACTTTTAAAGCTGTACGTGATCCTGGGTGAATAACTCCTACTACTGGAATTGGTAATTGTTTTTGCATCTCTTCTAATACAACTGCAGTTGCTGTATTACACGCAATAACTAACATTTTAATATTTAAATCTAGTAAATGCTCCGTCATTTCCCACGTAAATTGACGTACTTCTTCTCGAGAACGTGGACCATAAGGACAACGTGCTGTATCTCCTAAATATATGATACGCTCTTTCGGCAACTGACGAATTAATTCCTTTGCTACTGTTAAACCGCCAACTCCTGAATCGATAACACCGATTGCTCTATTCAACTTCATCACCCGTTTTCTCATTCATCATCTTTTATGCTTATCATTATATTTTACACACTTTAAGTTCGCTCACTTCAAATGCTTCTGTATGAAAATTTTCATTTTCCCATGTATAGACTAGGACCTTTTTTATTTTGCTCCTTTTTTTCGTAATTTGCAAGATAGAAAAATAACCGACCTTCTATAAGAAAGTCGGTTTCTTCTATATAAAGTGCATATTCATTGCTCCATCTTTTTTTGAAAAGAAGACATTCCCATTAATAAGAAGAAATGAGCAGAAATTAAAATGACGATAATTTATTTACAGCCCTTTTTATAGCCTTACCTATTTCCACGCTAGACTGTGGATTTTGTCCTGTAATTAAATGACCATCTACTACTACATGCGGCGTAAAATTGGGGGCTACATAAAACAAAGCTCCTTCTTCTTTCAACTTACTTTCTAGCAAAAACGGAACGCGCTTTTCTAAATGTACAGCTCTTTCTTCATCGTTTGTATAACCTGTTATACGCTTACCCGCAACAAAAAACGAGCCATCCTGATTTTTCACACCGACTAAGGAGCTTACTCCGTGACAAACAGCCGCTACAATCCGGTTATTGTTATACATATTCTCAATCAAATTTACTACATATGGATTACCTGGAAAATCTACAATCGCCCCGTGCCCACCACCAAATAAAACCGCATCATAATCCGAAAAATGAACATTTGAAATCGGCCTCGTATTTTGCAATAAAGAAGCTACATGCTTGAATTCGCGAGGTATACCATTCGGAATAGACACTCTATCTATAGGTACTCTCCCACCTTTTATTGACACAATATCAACATCAAACTTAGCCTTTTTAAATACATGATAAGGAGCTGCGAGCTCTTCCAGCCACAAACCAGTCGGGTGTCCATTCATATCATGAGCACTTGTTGAAACTAACAGTATCCTTTTCAACATATCCCCTCCTTATTACCTATTTATGTATGGAGTGTTCTTATCATTCATATAGCAAGTGAAGCAAACAAAAAATAGCCGACTTTTATATAAAAGTCGGCTGCTTTCTTATAATTCGAGCTCTCCCATACGAAGAAGCTCCACAACTGCTTGTGAACGTCCTTTAACCCCTAGCTTTTGCATTGCGTTTGAGATATGGTTGCGAACTGTCTTTTCACTTATAAAAAGTTCACCTGCAATTTCCTTCGTTGTTTTATCTTGAACCAGCAATTCAAATACTTCTCTCTCTCTCTTTGTGAGTAAAGGTTTAGATTGATACGCTTTTTCCTTCAACTGGTATAACCCTCCTTGCTTAAGCCAGAGCTGTGTATGTGTAAGTTGGGTGTTTATTTAGTCAAGATATTGTATGAACGAAATGTGCAGGTGGTGAATAAAAATGGGCTTTATTTCCTATGTTATTTTAGACTTTTATACAGTGCGTACACTCTTTTTATCCACTTACTTTCCAACGCGCCATATTTGTTCTAGCAATATACTTACAACCGTACCTACAAATAAACCATTACCGAATATATATTGCATAATAGACGGCAAGGATTGGAGTGCTCCAGACGGTAAAAACATTACGCCGCTGCCAAATAATACTGCAACGCCTAAGATCGTTACATTCCTTTCACTCATCGGCACTTGTTTTATATTATTAAATCCAATTCCAATTAACTGTACGAACGAAGCCATTAAAACAGCCGATGCAACAGCTGATGGTAAAGATGCTAAGTAACGAATAATACTTGGAAAAAGAGACATTACGACTAGTAACGCACATGCCATTAAGAACGATCGTATATACTTTTGTTTTGTTAAACGTATAAATCCTGCCGTTGCTGGTAACGGAACGACACCTACAGTTGAAAATACAGAAGAGATGAGATGTGAAATCCCCCCAACCCATGTTCCATCTTTCAACTGTTTTTGTTCAATAGTCGCTTTATGAATAGTTGCTTGATTAATTGCTATAATAGCTGCCACCGTATTCGAAACTAAAATACATACCATAACGAAACTTGATACAGCCATACCTGTATTCCATTTTGGAAGTCCCCAAGCAAATATATGTGGAAGTTGCACAAAATGAGTTACTTGAGATGGGATTGTCACTTTTCCTGCAATGAGAAAAATAATCCACCCACTAATTAATCCTATTAAAACTGCATAACTTTTGACAAAGCCTTTTCCAAAATTAGATAGTATAATAACGAACAGAAATATACTAAACGCGATCATTGCTGTAAATCCGTCGATTTGAGAAATAGTAGCTGTAATTCCTAACATTCCTTTTAAAAATACACCACTTAATTGTAAACATAATAAAAGTAAAAACGTCCCTGTCACAAGCGGCGTAAATAAAAATAAAATACGTCCTATAAAACCAGTTACTCCTAATCCTATTAAAATAACACCGGAGATTATCATTCCTAATTCTAAAATTTGCAGTGTACTATGTAATTGATCCTGTCCGGCCGTTGCATAAGCAAGTACGGTAAATACACCAACCCAAGATCCAGCCGGCCCATCCGCAATTGGCAGTCTATGCCCAAGCCACCCTTGTAAAAAAGAAGATATACCAACTACAAAAAACGTACGCTGCATTAAATAAAATATTTCTTCCGTCGTAAGATGAAATAATCCGCCAACGACAATTGGTAGTGCGATTGAATTTGCTAATAAAAATATAAACCATTGCAAAGTTCCCATAATATGTTTTTGGTTATGTTGATTGTCCAATTTTTTCATCCCTTCTAGCTTTCCTATAAAAATATATTGTAAGAATAAAAAAGAAGAGTTCTATACTCACCATTAGAACCCTCCTCAAAATATTTAAACGATTCTTCTACACAAGATTATTTAATTCCACCTCATTTAAACTTCCAACAACAATATTTCCTTTATACACGACTAAACGTTTTTCTGTTTGACGCGCTACTGCTTCAGCAGCGCATGTCGCATTCGTCAAAACAAAGCTCGCTTCATCCCCTACATTCGGCCATACTCGCTTCCCTTCATTATTTAACGTTTCTTTTCCTCCTGTAATAAAGCGGAGTGCTTTTCCTAAAGACCTTTCGTCACTCCACCCAAAACGCTCTGCTAATCGATTCGCCTTTTGAAGCATATCACCTGTTCCAAACGGTGACCAATGATCTGTAATGCTATCATTGCCTAATGCAACCTTAACACCTTTTTTATCTAATAACGGAATTGGGATTACTTGTTTACCAATTGGCACTGTTGAAGTAATATCAATATTTACATTTGCGAGTCTTTCTGCCACTTCTTCAGCCTCTTTATCAGTAACACCACCAAGTCCAAGTGCATGACTAATCGTTACACGGCCTTGCCATCCTGCTTCTTCTGTTAAACTTGCCAATCCCTTCATCGTAAACGTTCCAAGATTATTCGCATCGTGCAAATGAATATCAACATCCGCATTAAATTCTACTGCGATATCCATAATTGTATGTAATGACTTTTCAATGTCATTATCTACTGTAGCTGGATCTACTCCTCCGACTAGATGAGCACCCATACGCATCGCATCTTTCACGAGTTGCACAGAATCACTGCGCAATAATCCATGTTGCGGAAACGCAACAATTCTACTAGACACTCGATTTTTATATGTTTCTAATGCCGCTAACGTCGCCTCCAGATTACCAAGCCCAATAATCGGATCGACATTACAATGCGTTCTAATATTCGTTGCACCATTTTGCAGTAGTAACTCTAGCATATTTTCCGCTCTATTTTGGGCAGTCGCTAATTGCTTTGGTAAAATTTTTTCTTCTTCATTAAAACGTGTAAAAATACTTTCTGCTGGCATACAAGCTTTCCATGGGCCACTATAATATGTTTTATCAATGTGAATGTGCATCTCTTTGAAAGCTGGCAACATTAATAAGTTCTTAGCATCAAAAGTTACTATATCTTCCTCTTGAACAATCCCTTTTATAATTTTTTTAATTCGACCATCTTCAATAAGTAAACTGCATAATTCTGTTTCTGTTTGTGAAATTCTCTCTTCTTCATATGTATATCCTGATTCAAGCATTACGTTAGTCAACCAATATACTGTCATCTCTATTTCCCCACCCTTTATTAAAAATCACCTCATAACTACAAGTTTAATATCCACTGAAAATTAAGACAATTAATACGATCACTTCTCACAAAAAAATGTAATACAACCCCATAGTCTTCTCATAAATTTCCATATAGAATAAAAGTATGCAGTTTGATATAAAAAGGAGTTGATTGGAATATGTCAAAAAAGTTATGTAAATCCGAAACTGATAAAATGCTATTTGGTATATGTGGTGGTTTAGGAGAATATTTTGATATTAGCTCTACTCTTATTCGTATCATTTGGGTTATTGCTGTTTTATGTTTTGGGACAGGATTTTTAGTTTATTTCATTTGTTTATTACTTATGCCACGTTCGTACTAACGGCATTATTTCACATACTTAAGAAGAGCAAATCACCTATAGAATCCTATAGGTGATTTTTTCATGAAGAATATTTCATCGTTAAATGTAATACCGCTACTTCTTCTTCTTCATTTTTATAAATATGCTTCTTATTCGCTTCAAATTGAATGGAATCAAACTCATTTAATTCGTATACATCATTCTCCACTTGAATAGACACTTTCCCTTTCATTACCGTTACAAGCTCAATCGCACCTTCATGATGAGCTTCTGGCTCATATATACTATTTGATCGTAAACAAGCACGGTGCATTTCCATCCCTGTTTCTTTCGTATAACGGAACATCGTTTCTAAATGCCACGCTTGTCCTTCATCTACTGCAAATCCTTCTCCACAGCGCGCAACAGCTACAGGTTCTCCAACAACCATTAATCTGGATAAAGGAATTGATAACCCTTTCGTTATTTTCCAAATGACAGCTAGTGTCGGATTTGTTTCCCCTCTTTCGATCTTTCCTAATGTTAATTTACTAACTCCTGTTTTATGAGCTAATTCTTCTAAACTTAATTTCTGTTCATTTCGAATTTGTCTCAATAACTGTCCAACTTGTTGAATGACTTCTTTCGTTTGCATATCTTCATTTTCTTTCATATATAAAACCACCTTAAAGTATAAAATAGTTTACTTTTAATAATTAAAAGTATATCATACTATACATAATTATTTATTTTCGAAAGGAGTGTTATACTTCATGCGCGCAATTTTATTAGGTCTTTTATCATCGGCCTTTTTTTCTGCAACCTTTATTATTAATAGAGCAATGAATGTATCTGGAACGAGCTGGGCTTGGACAGCTTCCTTCCGTTTTTTATTTGCTCTTCCTATTTTATTCCTTATCGTTTTATTTCGCAAAAACTTTAGGGGATTATGGGAAGAGTTAAAAAAACATCCATTGGCATGGATCGGATGGGGTTCTGTTGCCGGTATTGGTTTTTATTCTTTATTAAGTTTCGCAGCTGTCTTTTCTCCAGCTTGGCTCGTTGCTGGAACTTGGCAAGTTACGATTTTAGCTGGTTTACTACTATCACCACTATTTTTCGTGAAAATAGAAACAAAATCAGGTACGAAACTTGTACGTGGAAAAATTCCACTTCGTAGCTTATATGTTGCATTATTTATTTTACTTGGTGTAATTTGTATGCAAGCAACTGCCGCAGGCCATATTACAATGACTCAGTTCATTTCAGGTTTTTTACCTGTCGTATTAGCCGCTTTCTTATATCCGTTCGGTAACCGAAAAATGATGGAGCTTGTTGGTGGACGCCTTGATACGTTCCAACGTGTATTAGGAATGGCAATTGGAAGTCTTCCTATAACAATCTTGCTTGGTATATACGGATTTTCTACTACTGGCATTCCAACATCCAACCAAATGCTTCAAGGATTTTTGTTAGCATTATGTTCCGGCGTTATTGCAACGATGACATTTTTCTTTGCTACTGACTTAGCAAAAGATAACCTCGCTCTACTTGGAGCTGTTGAAGCAACACAAGCTGGAACGATGGTCTTTACCGTACTTGGAGAAATCATTTTCTTAAATGGTTCACTCCCTGGAGGGCTTTCTCTCATCGGAATGATTATTATAATGTTAGGAATGGTTGCAAATAGTATTTTAAACCGTTCTGTTCCAGTCGTTAAACAGAAAAAATCAGCATAAAAAAAGGGTATGGTTCTATAGAGATGAACCATACTCTTTTTTATTGTCCCCCTATTTCGCCTTATCAGAATAGTATTTCATTGGCTGCTTATACTAAAACTTATGTTATAATACGTTTCATGCGCATTAATAGGAGGTAAATTATGTTAAAAAAAGCAATCGCTGAATTTATTGGTACATTTGTACTTGTATTATTCGGAACTGGAGTAGCTGTCACTGGCGGCGGAATTGAAGGAATTGGAACATTAGGAATCGCTATGGCTTTCGGTCTATCTATTGTAGCTATGGCATATAGCATCGGAACAATTTCTGGATGTCACATTAACCCAGCAGTATCAGTAGCTATGTTCATCAACAAACGAATGAACGCTATGGAACTTTGTTATTATGTATTAGCTCAAATTTTAGGTGGTTTATTAGGAACTGCAACGTTAGTAACAATTTTAAAATCTGCTAAAACACCTTTAGATAATTTAGGACAAAATGGTTTCGGAACTCTTGGTTTATCTGGAGCATTTTTAGTTGAGTTCATTTTAACTTTCGTATTTATTTTAGTTATCGTTGCTGTAACAGGTAAAAAAGGAAGTTCTTCTTTAGCTGGACTAGTAATTGGTTTCACATTAGTTTTAATTCACTTATTAGGAATTCCGTTAACTGGAACATCTGTTAACCCAGCTCGTAGTATCGCACCAGCTTTATTTGTTGGTGGAGAAGCACTTTCTCAACTATGGGTATTCATCGTAGCACCAATTCTTGGTGGTATCTTCGCAGCTATCGTAGGTAAATTCATTTTAAATACTGAAAAATAGAATTTTCAATATTTCTGAATAAAAAAAGGCGAGCCCTCATTATGAGGAAGCTCGCTTTTTTTATTCTTTCATTTTAGACTTTAAATTTGTAACTAATTGATCTACCGTTACATTTGCAAGTACGTTTTCCATCGCTTCTTGCGCTTGCATTAAAATAATTTCTAATACTGATTGAATATTAGCTCCTACTGGACATTCAATGTTGGGATTTTCATGGAAGGAAAATAGCTGTCCTTCTTCTACAACTTCCACTGCTTTATATACATCAAGTAATGTAATTTCTTCTAAATCTCGAGCAAGTGTCGTACCACCTTTACCAGCTTGTACATCAACAAGTCCTGCTCTCTTCAACATTCCTGTAATGCGACGAATCACAACTGGATTTGTATTCACACTACCGGCAATCCATTCAGAGGTACAGCGAGAGTTTCGATCTATCGCAAGTAATGTCAGCATATGAACACCTACTGTAAAACGACTACTAATCCCCATCTGCACACCCTCCTTTTTATTCATTCTATTAAAAGACGACTCTTATCATTATATACTATTTTTAATTTATACATAAAGAAAAAGCATGATTTCAATAGGAAATCATGCTTTTCTCTCATTATTGACGCTTTATAAATTTCGCTAAATCTTTAAATTTCACTTTATCTGAGTAATTCATTACGCCGTTTACGTAAATGCGGCTTGTAACAGCATTTAATACCGCAATTGTCGCCAATAAGACTGCTAATGTTATCGTAATTTCTAGCATACCTGCTTCACCAGCTACAATACGTGAGAAGGTAACCATCGGTGTAAAAAATGGAACGTAAGAACTTACAACGACGATAGTACTATTCGGATCACTTAATGATTTAATACTAATAAAGAATGCAGCCATAATTAAAATCATTACCGGGAAAGATACAGCTTGTAAATCCTCCGTCTTAGACACGACAGCTCCAGCAGCAGCATACATCATCGCATAAAGTAAATATCCCGTAATGAAATAAACAAGAAACATGCTGATAACCTTTGCATCTAATTTCGTGAAGTCAATTGGAATACCCAATAGTGAGGCACTTTCTAAATCGACCCAACCTAACAAATATGGAATAAGATAACCACACGCCAATATGACAAGTTGCAATAACGCCGTTGAAACAACCGCTAAAATTTTCGCATACATCATCGTAAGAGGCTTCACTTTCGGAAGCATTACTTCCATTACACGTGACGCCTTTTCAGATGCAATATTCATTGCGATTGTATTTCCGAACGCTACAATAAACATATATAAAGCAAATGTAAAGAAATAGGCAATTCCGAAAGAAGATGTACGATCTTTTATCGCTTCTTGCTTTACTTGAATTTCTGTTTGTAATTGCTGTGCAATTTCTGGTGAAACATTATTTTTGGCAATCGTCACCATCGTATATTGTTGCTTTAAATATCCTGCCATAATTGCAGAAGTTGCTTGGCTTGGAAATCCATTATACATATATGTAATCGATGGAGCCCCACCCTTTTCCGTCACATGGAATAGACCATCTAAATCACCTTCTTCTACTTGCTTATGCAGTTTATCAAAATCATCCTTTGAACCAATTGTTATTTTTGCTGATGGCAATAGCTTATTTAGCTCATCTTTTTGTACTTTATATGTGGAACTCTCTACTACAACTGCAATTTTATCTTTATCCTTATTTTTATCATCGCCTGAAGTAAAATGATTAAATGCAAAAATCCCAAACACAACTAAAAATAAAATCGCACTCGTAATTAATGATTTTTTAGATAAAAATGCTTCCCTAAAATAAAATGAAAATACGTGAGAAAATTTACGCATCGTTATTTCGCCCTCTCTACAAAGATTTCGTTTAACGTCGGCTCTAACATTTTGAATTGTCGTAAGCTAACACCTTGCTCTTGCAACTGTTGCAAAATCTTGAGAGCTTCCGCATCGTCTTGTACTTTCACATAAAGAAGGCCTTGTTGTTTTTCATACGATACATGTATAGCTTCTAATCCCTTTTCATTCTCTACTGTATCTTCAATCGTTAAATTACGGAAACCGTATTCTTTCTTAATATCACTTAGCTGTCCTTTTACGACTGCTTCACCTTTTTTCAAAATACATACATGTTGGCAAAAAGCCTCTACTTGTTCCATACGATGACTTGATAAAATAATCGTCTTTCCGCTCTGTACTTGTTCTTCAATAATACTAGATAACATCCCAGCATTAACTGGATCGAGGCCGCTGAATGGTTCATCTAAAATGAGAAGTTCCGGATTATGAAGAAGAGCAGCAATTAATTGGATTTTTTGCTGATTCCCTTTTGAAAGCTCTCCAGCCGTTTTAAATTTATATTCTGGTATCGCTAAACGCTCTAACCAGTGATCAATAGCGTGATCCACTTCTTTCTTCGACATTCCTTCTAATCTACCAAAATATCGCAGCTGATCTATTACTCTACTTTTTGTATATAAACCTCTTTCTTCTGGTAAATACCCAATTGTTACACCACTATTTCCAAATGCTTTTCCATCCCATGTAATCGAACCTTCATTAGGCGTTAATAATCCGAGAAGCATTTTGATTGTTGTTGTTTTCCCTGCACCATTTCGTCCAAGTAACCCTAGTACTTCACCTTTTGGTAACGAAATTTGCAAACCGTTAACTGCTTTTGATTCCCCAAATTGTTTCGTTAAGTTTTGAATTTGTAAACTCAAGTATAAAGCCTCCCCTTTAGTATCATTCGTACTCTCTTTCAAAGACTATGTTTATTCAAGACAAAATATAGCACCACGCTTCATCCTCTTATATGTAAACATCGTCATTAATCCATCATTTGTTCTATTTAGTTAAAATTGTAAATAATAAAGTTCTTTTTGTCAATTATAATTGTCATTACGACAATAAAAATTGTCAAAGCAACTATTATTATTTTGCTCATCTTTCTAATATAGGACATACTACTATATATACAAAAGACAATATGCAAATGTTCATATAAAAATATTATATTTTAATATATAATATAAAATGATTTTCTAACATCAAGGAGGATACATATGAAGATGAAGAGGGGCATTACCACTTTATTATCTGTAGCGGTTCTATCTACATCACTTGTAGCATGTTCAGGAACACCAGAGAAAACAGTGGCAAAAGAAGAGAAAGTAAAATTAACAGAACAACAATTAATGGCTGATTTATGGTATCAAACAGCCGGTGAAACGAAAGCACTTTACTACCAAGGGTACAACATTGGTCAATTAAAGCTTGATGCAATTCTTGCAAAAGGGACAGAGAAAAAACCTGCTATCGTGCTTGATTTAGACGAAACTGTTTTAGATAACAGTCCTCATCAAGCAATGAGCGTAAAAACAGGCAAAGGCTATCCTTACAAATGGGATGATTGGATTAACAAAGCTGAGGCTGAAGCCCTTCCAGGCGCAATTGATTTCTTAAAATATACAGAGTCTAAAGGTGTAGATATTTACTACATCTCAAATCGTAAAACGAATCAACTAGATGCGACAATTAAAAATCTTGAGCGTGTAGGTGCTCCTCAAGCAACGAAAGAACATATATTATTACAAGATCCGAAAGAAAAAGGAAAAGAAAAACGCCGTGAACTCGTTTCTCAAACTCATGATATTGTCTTATTCTTCGGTGATAACTTATCTGATTTCACAGGTTTTGATGGAAAATCTGTAAAAGATCGTAACCAAACAGTAGCAGATTCAAAAGCACAATTTGGTGAGAAATTCATTATTTTCCCGAATCCAATGTATGGCGATTGGGAAGGCGCTTTATATGATTATGATTTCAAAAAATCAGATGCAGAAAAAGATAAAATCCGTCGCGACAACTTAAAATCATTTGAAGTAAAATAAAAGAGGATGGCATTCGCCATCCTCTTTTATTTTACTTTCTCTGTTAAAGGCAAGATAAATACTTCCACACGTCTATTCTTTGCCTTTCCTTCTTGTGTATCGTTTGGAGCAATTGAACGGTATTCTCCGTATCCAATCGCACTAAATTTTTCTGGTTGTAATTCTTTATTTTGCAGTAATACTTGCATAAAATTAACTGCCCGCTGCGTACTTAATTCCCAATTCGACGCAAACTGCGCATTGGCAATAGGGACATTATCCGTATGACCCGATACTGTAATTTCACGAGGTGACGCTGAAACAAGTAAGCTAGACATCTCTTTTGCAATCCCTAAAGATTCTAATTTCACATCTGCTTTCCCCGAATCAAACAGTATATTTTCTAATATTGTCACCATTAATCCCTTTTCAGTTAATTTAGTTTGAAAAGAAGAGGATAATTGTTTTTCATTAATATATTGATCAATCTTTTTTTGTAATGCTTTCAATTCATCCATCTCTTTTTTTTCTTTAGCTCTAGCTTCTTCTTGTTTTTTTGCTTGTTCTGCCTCAAGGCTACTTGCTGATAATTCTTTTTCATCATTTGGCTTTTGATCACTTAAAAATTCTTTGTTACCTGTTCCCCCAGCTAATTCACTTCGAAAAGCAACTGCCATCTGTTTAAACTTCGCAGCATCTATACTACTCATTGCGAATAAAACGATAAACAATGCAAATAACAACGTTAACATATCAGAATATGGGATTAACCACGTTTCATCGATATGCTCATCATGTTTTTTCTTTTTGCCTCTTCTATTTTTCTTACTCCGCATTTTTTTCTGCTCCTTTTTCTAGCTTTTTACGCTCAGTTGCAGAAAGTGCACCTAAAATGCGGTTCTTCATAATAAACGGATATGTACCTTCTTGTAACATTAATAAACAATCAATGATTAAACGTTTTTTCTCAATTTCAGCTGAAGATTTTTGCTTTAACTTATTTGCAAATGGATGCCATAATACATAACCTGAAAAAATACCAAAAATCGTTGCAATAAATGCACCCGAAATAGCATGACCTAACTTTTCAATATCAGTTAAGTTACCAAGCGCAGCTACAAGACCGATAACAGCCCCTAAAACTCCTAATGTCGGTGCATACGTACCAGCTTGTGAAAAAATAGCAGCTCCCTTTGCATGTCTTTCTTCAATTGCCTCTAATTCTGATTCCAAAATCTGCTCTAAATCTTCTGCGGATACGCCATCAATCACAAATTTCATACCACGCAAAAGAAATTCATCTTGAATTTTGTCTAATTGTTGCTCTAAAGACAAAATACCGTATTTTCTACTTTCAGATGTCCAATGAACAAATAATTCTAGCAACTGTTCATAACTTAAATCCTTTTTATTTGAACCAAAAAGAACTTTAAATAGTTTTGGAACCCTTTTTAGTTGATTCATCGGAAATGCAATACATACTGCAGCAAATGTACCGATAAAAATAATTAATGCTGCGGCAGGATTTAATAAGGCTGTTATGTCAGCGCCCTTGACGACCATCCCTACTACCACTGCTACAAATCCTAAAATAAGTCCAATAATTGTTGCAAAATCCATTCCCATTCACTCCCAGTCTATACAAGAAGTTCTCTATTCTCGATAATCGCTACATCTTCTTATGTATATATATTACATAAAAAATGCATTTCATGAAAGATAAGAAATGAATTATATAAAAAAATACTACAAATTCACACATTTTCTGACATTTTCTTTGCATTTCTATTACGTTATGACTCTTATATTCCTTTTCCAACAAACTAGATTTATAATAAAAAAACATTACACATTTTATTAAGAAGGGACTGTGATTACAAGGCATCATGAAAAAGATAATAATTATTTCTGCCACTACTATTGTAATCGGGATCACATCTTTCGCTTACTTTGGTTCTAAAACACCACTACATAATGAAGCAAAAGCTGTCGAAAGTCAAAAGCATAATAACCATAAAAAAGAAGAGATTCCTGCTTTTCCAAAAGCTGATCATAATGCAAAGAAAATAGACAATGACTTTTCAGTGGTAACAAATCCCAAATCTAATCTTGTCTTAATTAATAAACATCGAAAACTACCAGATGGATACATTCCTGAAGACTTAACGAGACCAAATGTACCATTTATTAGTCCAAAAGATAAAGAAAAAACATTGCTGCGAAAAGATGCTGCAGAGGCACTTGAAAACATGTTTAAAGCTGCGAAAAAAGAAGGGCTTGATCTTACAGCTGTATCTGGTTATCGTTCATACAAACGCCAAAAATCGTTGCATGATACATACGTTAGACGCCAAGGAAAAGCCGAAGCTAATTCGGTAAGCGCAATTCCTGGTACAAGTGAACACCAAACGGGTTTAGCAATGGATATTAGTTCAAAATCAGCTAAATTTCAATTAGAGCCTATCTTCGGGGAGACAGCAGAAGGAAAATGGGTCGCAGAACACGCTCATGAATTCGGCTTTGTCATTCGTTACTTAGAAGATAAAACAGATACAACAGAATATGCATATGAACCATGGCACTTACGCTACGTTGGTAATCCATACGCTACATACCTATATAAACATCACTTAACATTAGAAGAAGCGATGGAAGACAAAAAATAAGAGAGCAAATTGCTCTCTTATTTTTCTTTCACTCTATTATTGTAGTAATTTCTTCTTCCATTCTTCAGGCCATGGTTCGCCTCTTCCTGTTTTTTTCGACGCTTGAACCATCATTCCACGACCTACTAAACAAACCTCTCCTGCTGCATTCTTCACCATATAATGTAAATCTAAAGAAGAATTCCCGACCGATCCTGCCTTTACATACACCTTCAGCAGTTCATCAAAATATATTTGCTTAATAAAATTACATTGTAAATCCGCAACAACGATCATCGTTTCTGATGATGCATGTGTCCACTCTTGCATAAATCCAAGTTCTTTAAACAACGCAATACGAGCTTCTTCAAAATAAGTAAAAGCAACGACATTATTTACATGTCCAAACATATCTACTTCACCAAAACGAACCTTTACAGGGTTGTAAAACGAAAAACCACTTTCCCATTGCTCAAAGTCTTCAATATAAGAAATCCTCTTCATTGTTATCTCCCCTTTTCACCTTTAAATAAACAGAATAAACAGAAAAATAAAGTTATAAATATTGCCTCTTCGATATGAAGAGGCAATATTTATTAATAGTTATTATCGCTACCAAAGAAATCTTTGAACGATTGAATTGTTGTATCACGGTTTAATGCCGCAATTGAAGTTGTTAAAGGAATACCCTTCGGACATGATTGCACACAGTTTTGAGAGTTACCACAGTTTGCTAGTCCTCCATCTCCCATAATTGCACGTAAGCGATCTGCTTTATGCATTTCACCCGTTGGATGTGAGTTGAATAAGCGAGCTTGTGATAACGGTGCTGGTCCAATAAAGTCAGACTTACTGTTTACGTTTGGACATGATTCTAAGCAAACACCACATGTCATGCATTTTGAAAGCTCATAAGCCCATTGACGCTTTTTCTCAGGCATTCTTGGTCCTGGACCTAGGTCATACGTACCATCAATTGGAATCCACGCTTTAACGCGTTTTAGAGCATTAAACATGCGACTACGATCAACTTGCAAGTCACGTACAACCGGGAATGTCTTCATCGGTTTTAAGCGAATTGGTTGCTCTAATTGATCGATAAGTGCCGTACATGATTGACGTGGTTTTCCGTTAATCACCATCGAACATGCACCACATACTTCCTCTAAGCAGTTCATATCCCATGCAATCGGAGTTGTTTGGTTCCCTTTTGAATCAACAGGATTACGACGGATTTCCATAAGTGCTGAGATAATATTCATATTCGGACGATATGGAATTTCAAACTCTTGGTCAAACGCTTGCGCATCTGGCCCGTCTTGTCTCGTAATGATGAGGCGGATTGTTTTCTCAGACATGTTGTTTATCCCCCTTCTCTTCACCCTTAGCAGCTACATCGTGTTTTGAAGAATAATCACGTTTACGTGGTTTAATTAACGAAATATCAACGTCCTCGTAATGGAATGCTGGTGCATTTCCTTCTCCCTCAAATTTTGCCATCGTAGTTTTTAAGAAGTTTGCATCATCACGATTTGGGAATTCAGGTTTGTAATGCGCCCCACGGCTCTCATTACGGTTATATGCGCCAATTGTAATAACACGTGCTAACTCAAACATATTTGCAAGTTGGCGTGTAAATGAAGCACCTTGGTTACTCCATCTTGCTGTATCGTTAATGTTAATACGTTTGTAACGAGCCATTAATTCTTCAATTTTCGCATCTGTTTCTAATAATTTTTTATTTTCACGAACTACTGTAACGTTATCTGTCATCCATTCTCCAAGCTCTTTATGAAGAACATACGCATTTTCGTTACCATCCATCGTTAAAATATTGTTAAATTTCTCTGTTTCGATTAATTCATTTTGCTCATATACAGTAGATGAAACAGCATCAGATGATTTAGAAAGACCTTTCATATACTCAATTGCGTTTGGTCCTGCTACCATACCACCATAAATTGCTGATAATAGTGAGTTTGCACCAAGACGGTTACCACCGTGCATAGAATAATCACACTCACCTGCTGCAAATAAACCTGGAATATTTGTCATCTGTTTATAATCAACCCATAGTCCGCCCATTGAATAGTGAACAGCTGGGAAGATTTTCATCGGTAGTTTACGAGGATCATCCCCTGTAAATTTCTCATAGATTTCAATAATTCCACCTAGTTTAATATCTAGTTCTTTTGGATCTTTATGAGAAAGATCTAAGTACACCATGTTTTCACCGTTAATACCTAGTTTTTGCTCTACGCAAACATCAAAGATTTCACGCGTTGCGATGTCACGAGGTACAAGGTTTCCGTAAGCCGGATATTTTTCTTCTAAGAAGTACCATGGTTTACCATCTTTATATGTCCAAACACGTCCACCTTCACCACGTGCAGATTCACTCATAAGACGTAATTTATCGTCTCCAGGAATTGCCGTTGGGTGAATTTGAATGAACTCACCGTTTGCATAATATGCGCCTTGTTGATATACAGCAGAAGCTGCTGTACCTGTATTGATAATGGAGTTTGTTGATTTTCCGAAAATGATACCAGGGCCCCCTGTTGCCATAATCACGGCATCTGCTCCGAAACTTCTAATCTCCATAGTTTGTAAGTCTTGTGCAACGATTCCTCGGCACACACCTTCATCATCAACAACAGCTCGTAAGAAATCCCAACCTTCATATTTCGTTACAAGTCCTGCTACTTCGTGACGACGTACTTGCTCATCTAATGCGTAAAGTAATTGCTGTCCAGTTGTTGCACCAGCAAATGCTGTACGGTGATGTTGCGTTCCACCAAATCGACGGAAATCAAGAAGTCCTTCTTCCGTACGGTTGAACATAACACCCATACGGTCCATTAAATGAATGATACCAGGTGCTGCTTCACACATTGCTTTAACTGGTGGTTGGTTCGCTAAGAAGTCCCCACCATAAATTGTATCGTCAAAGTGGATCCATGGAGAATCCCCTTCACCTTTCGTATTTACGGCACCGTTAATTCCGCCCTGAGCACATACAGAATGTGAACGTTTTACTGGTACTAAAGAAAACAGTTCAACATTTACTCCTGCTTCTGCCGCTTTAATCGTTGCCATTAAGCCAGCCAAGCCACCGCCGACTACTATAAGTTTCCCTTTCATGCTCTCCCACTCCTTACTGGTTTGCTAGCTGTGGATCGATGAACGCTAATAATGCACTCACACCTACATAAGATAAACCTAAGAAAATAGCTAATGTTACATAAGTAGAGATTCTTTGTGAACGTGGAGATACTGTAATTCCCCAGCTGATGCAGAATGTCCATAGTCCATTTGCAAAGTGGAAAATTGTTGAAACAACACCAACTAAGTAGAATGCAAACATAGCTGGATTGTTTAAAATATCTGCCATCATATCATAGTTTACCTCTTTACCTAACATTGCTTGAATACGAGTTTCCCAGACGTGCCAAGAAATGAAGATCAGCGTAACGATACCTGAAATTCTTTGGAAAACGAACATCCAGTTACGGAAATAACCGTAAGAAACCGCATTGTTCTTAGCTGTAAATGCAATATATAAGCCATATATAGCATGGTACAGTATCGGTAAAAAGATGATGAAAATTTCTAGCGCATACCGGAATGGAAGGAGCTCCATAAAGCCTGCAGCTTTGTTAAAAGCCTCTGCTCCTCGTGTTGCAAAGTTGTTTACAATTAAATGTTGCGTCAAAAAGACACCAACCGGGATGACCCCCATTAATGAGTGCCACTTACGAAACGTATACTCGCGGCCTTTCATGTCCCCATTACCCCCCTTGAATGTTTGACTGCTGTTTTCAGATTAGTTTATGACAATAATGTTTTTTCACTATTGGCATAAGAAAAACTGAAAAAATTATTCGAAATATTTCAGCATAATTTGATACCAAGTTCATTTTACTCCTATTTTTGTCGAAGCGTCAAGAAAACGTATACATAATTTGCATATAATTTGCCAATTCTTTTTTTCTTCTTATATATTCAGATTTTCCTAAAGAAAAATCTGTTTTTATAAATGTGAAATGTTATATAATAATCCCTATAGAAAGAGGGGAATATTGTGAGTAAAAATACAATCGATACAACATCTTTAGAAGATGTTTCATTGAACGCCTTCGCTTATGAATTGCTACGTGAAGAATTACTACCTGATTTAATCGGCAACGATTTAGATGGTATTTTATACTGGTCTGGTAGAAACCTTGCAAGAAAATATCCGCTAGAAACAATTGAAGAAGTCATTCAGTTCTTTGAAAAGGCTGGCTGGGGCACTTTAAGCATTGTTGAACATAAGCGTCGTGAAATGCAGTTCCAACTTAAAGGCACACTCATCGCAGAACGTCAAAAACAAAAACGACATTCTTCTTATCAACTAGAAGCCGGATTCATCGCTGAACAAATCCAAAAGCAACGGAACGTCGTTGCAGAGTCATACGAAGAAAAGAAAAAACGTTCTGACTCTATTACATTTCTTGTAAAATGGGATATAAAAGATCTCATTGAAGTGTAAGCATTACCTACAGTCAACTAGACATATCAGTTTAGTTGACTTTTTTGTATTTTCATTCAGATGCATTTATTTTAAATCTTCAGAAATTATATCAAAAAACAGAAGACGTTGTAAACTACAACGTCTTCTTATCTGTTAAATACGTATAAATCGTCTCCGCGACATTTTTCGGCATACCCGCTTCGACAAATTCCTCTATAGAAGCTTCTTTCATCTTCTTTAATGAACCAAAATGTTTTAACAATACCTTTTTCCGTTTATCACCGATTCCTGGAATATCATCCAATGCTGATTGAATGACAGATTTCCCGTGTAATTGACGATGGAATGTAATCGCAAATCGATGCACCTCATCTTGAATACGCTGCAATAAATAAAATTCTTGGCTATTTCTCTCAAGCATCACAGGTTCCGGTGGATCCCCAATAATTAAATGGGAGGTTTTATGTTTATCATCTTTTACAAGACCTGCCATCGGAATATATAATCCGAGCTCATTCTCTAAAATATCACTTGCAGCCGCTAGATGGCCTTTTCCTCCATCAATAATAATCAAATCAGGTAAAGGTGAATTTTCTTTAAGCGCCCTTGTATAACGGCGCCTCACAACTTCTCTCATAGACTCATAATCATCTGGTCCTTGAACCGTTTTAATTTTATATTTTCGATACTCTTTCTTCGCCGGTTTCCCATCGATAAAAGCAATCATTGCAGAAACGGGATTTGTTCCTTGAATATTTGAGTTATCAAACGCTTCAATACGATATGGCGTTTCAATCCCAAGCTGCTTCCCTAAATGATCTACCGCTTTAATCGTTCGTTCTTCATCACGTTCAATTAAGTAAAACTTCTCTTCAAGAGCAATCTTCGCATTTTTATTTGCCAATTCTACAAGGTCTTTTTTCTTACCACGTTTCGGCTGCGTCGCTTCCACTTCTAAAAAGCGCTCTACTAATTCCGAGTCTATACTTCCTGGAACGACAATTTCCTTCGGCTTAAAATGACTACTGTTTTCATAAAATTGGCCGATAAACGTTAAAAAACCCTCTTCTGGTTCATCGTAAATTGGAAACATAGAAACATCACGTTCAATTAGCTTTCCTTTTCGAACGAAGAAAACTTGAACACACATCCATCCTTTATCCACTGCATATCCAAACACATCACGATCCACTAAGTCACTCATAATCATCTTTTGCTTTTCCATAATCGCATCAATATGAGCAATTTGATCACGCAACTCTTTTGCACGTTCAAACTCTAGTTTCTCTGAGGCCTCATACATTTTTATTTCTAGTTCTGAACGAACTTCTTTATGTCCACCATTTAAAAACTTAATAATTTCATCTACAATTTCTTTATTTTGTTCTTCCGTCACTTCTTTCACACAAGGCGCTAAACATTGACCCATATGATAATACAAACAAACTTTATCTGGCATATTCGTGCATTTCCGAAGTGGATACATACGATCTAGCAGTTTTTTCGTTTCATGAGCAGATTGTGCATTTGGATAAGGACCAAAATATTTCCCTTTATCTTTTTTTACGTTTCGAGTAATGAGTAAGCGAGGTTGCTTCTCCGCTGTAATTTTAATAAAAGGATATGTTTTATCATCTTTTAATTGAATATTATATTTCGGATCATATTTTTTAATTAGATTTAACTCTAAAATAAGTGCTTCTAAATTCGAAGAAGTTACAATATATTCAAAATCAACAATTTCTCCTACAAGCCGCAGTGTTTTCCCATCATGTGAACCAGTAAAGTACGAGCGCACACGATTTTTAAGCACTTTTGCCTTTCCGACATATATAACCGTTCCTTGCTTATCTTTCATCAAATAACAACCAGGTTGATCTGGTAAAATAGCCAACTTCTCTTTCAAATGTTCGTGCACTCGTCTCCCTCCATTTCTACATACTTAGCATTTTTATTTTCCCTTGAAAACATACTATGCCCAAACACCCAACATACGTTCTTTTATTGTAACGGAAAGACTATAAAAAAGAAAATAAAAAAAGCTACCAAATGGTAGCTTTTTTTATTTTAGAAGTGTTTAGAAACTAATTCTACTAACGCTTCTTTCGGTTTATAACCTAACGCTTGATCAACTACTTTACCGTCTTTTAATACGAAAAGAGCTGGAATGCTCATTACTTCGAATTGACGAGCAGTTTCTTGGTTTTCATCAACGTCTACTTTTACTACTTTTACTTTTTCGCCTAGTTCTGCATCGATTTCCTCTAATACAGGAGCGATCATTTTACAAGGTCCACACCAAGGTGCCCAGAAATCTAATAATACAACACCTTCGCTAGTTTCAGCTGCGAAGCTTTGGTCATTTGCGTTTACAATTGCCATTTTATTTCCTCCTTCAAGTATATTCTACCAAGAGTATATCATTAACTTATATACGTGGCGAATAATATGTATCGTTATGTATTGTAACAAAAAAATGTTCCTTTATACTATATAAAAATACGGATTAAATACTAAAAAGATGAGAGACAGGGGATCTCTCACCTTTTTCTATATATAGGGGTACTTCACTTGGAACTCAAGGGTACTAAAATCATGAATGTACTTTTAACTTTTTAAACTCTTCTGTTAAAAGAGGTACAACTTCGAATAAGTCACCGACAATACCGTAGTCAGCTACTTTAAAGATACTTGCTTCTGGATCTTTATTAATCGCAACGATTATTTTTGAGTTAGACATACCTGCTAAATGCTGAATCGCACCAGAAATACCACATGCAATGTATAAGTCTGGGGTAACAACTTTACCAGTTTGACCAATTTGTAATGAGTAATCACAGTATTCAGCGTCACAAGCACCACGAGATGCCCCAACAGCGCCGCCTAGTACGTCAGCTAACTCTTTTAATGGTTTAAAGCCTTCTTCACTCTTCACACCGCGTCCACCAGCGATAATAACTTTCGCTTCAGAAAGATCCACACCTTCTGCCGTTTTACGGACAACATCTTGAATGATTGTACGTAAATCTTTCACATCAACTGTAATAGAAGATACGTCACCGCTGCGAGACTCATCTTTTTCCAGAGTTGCAATGTTATTTGGACGCACTGTCGCAAATAACATGCCGTCTGTTACAATCTTCTTCTCGAATGCTTTACCAGAGTAAATTGGACGAGTGAAGATAACATTTCCACCTTCAACCTCTAAAGCAGTTACGTCAGAAATTAAACCAGCTTCAAGCTTCGCTGCTAATTTTGGTGATAAATCTTTGCCAAGTGCTGTATGTCCAAAGACAATACCTTCTGGATTTTCTTCAGCATGTACAGCTAAAAACGCTTGTGCATAACCATCAGATGTATATGATTTTAATTTATCATTTTCAACTGTCACAACGCGATCTGCACCGTAATGAATCAATTCATTTGCAAAAGAGGCAACGCTGTCTCCAATTAGAAGACCTACTACTTCACCGCCTTCTGCAATTGTTTTTGCTGCTGCTACCGCTTCAAAAGAAACGTTACGTAGCGATCCATCACGAACTTCACCCATTACTAATACTTTACGAGCCATAGATTTTCCCTCCTGCATATATAATTTCGTATTTTATTAGATTACTTTCGCTTCTGTATGGAGCAACGATACAAGTTCTTTTACTTGATCTTGCAGCTCGCCTTGTAACACTTTTCCTGCATCTTTCTTAGGAGGCAAATAGATTTCAATTGTTTTTGTCTTTGCTTCCACATCATCTTCTTCTAAATCTAAATCATCTAATTCTAATTCTTCTAGCGGCTTTTTCTTCGCTTTCATAATACCTGGAAGCGATGGGTAACGCGGTTCATTTAAACCTTGCTGTGCTGTTACTAAAACTGGTAATGAAGTTGCAATCACTTCTGTATCACCTTCAACATCACGCTCAATCTTCACATTTGTACCGTCAATTTCAAGTTTTGTAATTGTCGTTACATACGGAATATTTAACGCTTCAGCTACGCGTGGTCCTACTTGTCCAGATGCACCATCAATTGCAACGTTTCCGCCTAAAATTAAATCTGCATCTTTATCTTTTAAATATTCAGCAAGCACTTTTGCTGTCGTGAACTGGTCACCATTTTCTACGTCATCTTCAATATTAATTAATACAGCTTTATCACAGCCCATTGCTAATGCAGTACGAAGTTCTTTCTCACTATCTTCGCCACCGACTGTTACAACTGTAACTTCTCCACCTTGTGCGTCTCTTACTTGAATTGCTTCTTCAATTGCATATTCATCGTAAGGGTTGATGATGAATTCCGCTTCGCCATCGTAAATTGCACCGTTTTTAATTACGATTTTTTCTTCTGTATCAAATGTTCGTTTCATGAGTACGTAGATGTTCATTCCATTTACCCCCTTGTTTTTCAGAAAGATTCTATCAATTTTAATTTTCTGTTAATTTATATTAAAAAAATAATTGAACTACCTGCCACTAAATGAAGGTTTACGCTTTTCTAAAAATGCAGCTACACCTTCTCTTCCATCTTCACTCGTAAATACTTCACCAAAAATCTGTGATTCACGTTGTACACCTTCATAGTAATGAGACGATTTTGTCGTTTGCAATAACTCTAGTACAGCACGAGTTGTTGCTGGACTTTTTCCAGCAATTTGTTTTGCAACTTTAAGCGTATCATCTAAAAGAGATTCTTCAGAGAACAATCCGTTAACAAGTCCCCACTTTAATGCTTCTGCACCAGTAATTGGTGTGCTTGTTAACATCATTTCACAAGCTTTCGCTTTCCCAACATAACGTGGTAAGCGCTGTGTACCTGCAAAGCCAGGAATTAATCCAAGTGTTAATTCAGGTAAACCAAGTTTTGCACTTTCAGTTGCAAAGCGCATGTGGCAAGACATAGCAAACTCAAGGCCGCCGCCCAGTGCCGCTCCATGAATTGCCGCAATAACTGGTTTTGAACATTTTTCAACACGCTCAAACGTAACTTGTCCAAGCTGTGCTAATTCTGTTGCTTGCTTCGCTTCAGTAACAGATGTAAATTCTTTAATATCTGCTCCCGCTGAGAAGAAACGTCCTTCACCATGAATAACAACAACACGAATGTTATCATCCTTTTCCACTTGATCAATTAATTCAGTAACGTCATGCATAACTTGTGAAGACATCGCATTCGCTGGTGCGTGATTTAACGTCGCCACCGCGATATGATCTTCAACTCTTACAGATAGGAATTTCAACATGATCCCTCCCATTATTGACGATAACCACAAGCTGCAATAAGTAGCCCGTGTACCGTTTTTGAAAGTGCGACCAGATCATACTTATGATCGCTCATTACCCAATTGGTCACAACTTCATCCACTGTTCCAAAGATCATTTGTCTTGCCACGCGAACATTTAAATCTGCTTGAAATTCACCTTGTTTTATACCAGTCTCTAAAATCTCATCCATAACTTGTAAGTAGCCTTTTAATACTTCATTTATTTTAAGGCGCAAGTCTTGATTGGACTGCCTCAGCTCTAATTGTGTAACGATAGCAAGAGGATCATTTTGCGACAACAGCAAGAAGTGCGTTTCTACCAACATGAATAACTTCGATACAGCGCTTTCAATTCCTGCTGTTTTTTGACGAATTGTTTCGACAAATTCTCCCATCTTCTCTTGGAATAAGGATATTAATATATCTTCTTTATTTTTAAAATATAAATAAATCGTGCCATCAGCTACCCCAGCTTGCTTTGCGATTTTAGAAACTTGCGCTTGGTGGTACCCATTCTCCGCAATCACAATGACTGCCGCATCAATAATTTGATTGTATTTCGGTCTATTTTTCTTCACTTTACTGTCCCCTTCAAGAAGATGACTGAATGAATAGTCATTCATATTCTTATAATACTGACTATTTAGAAAAGTGTCAATCCTATTTTTTCAAAAAGAAAGGGCCTTAGCCCGTTTGCTCATCCTCATTCTTTCTCTTCTCTTCATCTATTAGAACACGGCGCAAAATTTTCCCTACTGTCGTTTTCGGCAATTCATCTCTAAACTCATATACTTTCGGCACTTTATAAGCCGCTAAATATTTACGTGCAAACTGATTTAATTCTTCCTCAGAGCACTCCGTACCTTCTTTTAACACAACAAATGCTTTAACTGTCTCTCCTCGGTACGGATCTGGAACTCCAATTGTCACTACTTCTTGCACTTTTTCATGCTCATATAATACTTCTTCAACTTCACGAGGATACACATTAAATCCACTCGCGACAATCATATCTTTCTTGCGATCTTTTACATAGAAAAATCCATCTTCATCCATGTAGCCAACATCACCTGTATGGAGCCAGCCATCTTGCAATACAGCCGCTGTTTCCTCTGGCTTATTCCAGTATCCTTTCATAATTTGAGGACCTTTCACTACAATTTCCCCTATTTCTCCTGGCGGTAATGCCTCACCAGTCTCAAGTGACATAATGATTGCTTCTGTATCTGGCCACGGAACTCCAATGCTACCTGGCACTCGCTTTTCCCATAAAAAATTACTATGTGTAACTGGAGAGGATTCTGTTAAACCATATCCCTCTACTAGTTTACCACCTGTAACTGTTTCGAACTTTTCCTGTACTTCTACTGGCAGTGGTGCTGATCCACTAATACAAGCACGAATAGAAGAAATATCGTATTCTTTTAAAAGTGGGCTATTTAAAAGAGCGATATAAATAGTTGGTGCCCCTGGAAATAGTGTCACTTTATGCTTCTTAATCGCTTCAAAAACCATTTTCATATCAAACTTTGGAATAAGGACCATTTTGTATCCTTGCATAACACTCAAATTCATAACAGCCGTCATGCCGTACACGTGGAAAAATGGAAGAACCCCAAGAACGACTTCTTCTCCTTCTTTGCAATTATATAACCATTGAACTCCCATTAACGTGTTAGAGACGAGGTTTTTATGCGTTAACATAACGCCTTTCGGAAATCCGGTTGTTCCTCCTGTGTACTGTAAAAGAGCTAGATCATTTTCAGGATCACAAGGCTCCTCAACATCCGTATTCACTTCTTTTTCTACTGAATTCCAAAGATGAATCGTTTCACTCTCTGATACTTTCACAACTAAATTTGACTGTTTTTTCTGCACAAATGGATACAATAGATTTTTAGGGAATGGTAAAAAGTCCGCAATACGAGTTACGATAATATGCTCAATTTTTGTAGCAGATTGAACATTCGTTACTCTTGGAAACACTAAATCGAGACAAAGAATTACTTTTGCTCCCGAGTCATGAAGCTGATATTCTAATTCTCTCTCTGTATACAGTGGATTTGTTTGTACTACGATACCTCCCGCAAGTAATGTGCCGTAATAACCAATTACAGCTTGCGGACAATTCGGCAACATAATAGCAACTCGATCACCCTTTTCCACACCGAGCTTTTGAAGATAATTTGCAAACCTCTTCACCTTATCATGGAAGTCCGAAAACGTAATATCCTTCCCTAAAAAGTGAAGCGCTTTCTTTTCTGGGTAGCGAGAAGCCATCTGTTCTACATATCTATGAAGCGGCTGAATATCATAAGAAATCGTACTCGGAATTTCCTCTGGATAACTTTTCAACCATGGTTTTTCCACCTTCATTCCCCCTTCAAATACATAAAAATAAATGAATGTTCATTCATGATGGTTATTTTCATTATATTATAGTCACCATAGCGTTACAATCATAATATTCTGACTTTTGTATAACTATGCTTTACTTCATTAACTTCTTATTATGTGTAGAAACTCTCTTAATCTTAAAAGAGTAAGAGAGTTATAGTTTAACTTAATCTTATTATCGTTAACACTGCTCCTGGAGTAGTTGTTGATAATGTTGCGACAGCTAACAAACCAAATAATTGCAAGCTAATAGCATCTCCTGCTGCGAGAGTTGTAATGATTGTTGCACTAAATGATGTGGTTGCTACCGCAGGAGCATTAATCGTCCCAGCAAGTGCCCCTCCATTAATTGTAATCCGTGAACTGACTAATAATGAAGCCGTTATATTAATTGTATATGAAATATAATAATTACCAGCATTTGCAACCGTAAATACTGTGTTTCCACCAGAAACAGTAATTCCTGGACCGATGTTTTGATTATTTGGAAGCGGGACATTCGTTCCACCAAGAACTACAGATATCGCTGTTCCCGACGTATTATTTGCAAATGCATATGTCGCCGTGATACTTGTACCTGTTGCTCCGGTTGGACCTGTTGAACCCGTTGATCCTGTTGCTCCCGTCGGACCTGTTGATCCTGTTGAACCCGTTGGACCTGTTGCTCCCGTCGATCCTGTTGGACCTGTTGCTCCCGTCGGACCTGTTGATCCCGTCGGACCGGTTGAACCTGTTGCTCCTGTTGAACCTGTCGCTCCTGTTGGACCTGTTGAACCGGTTGAACCCGTCGGACCGGTTGAACCCGTTGGACCTGTTGCTCCTGTTGCTCCTGTTGCTCCCGTCGGACCGGTTGAACCCGTCGGACCGGTTGCTCCCGTTGGACCTGTTACTCCCGTTATTCCTGTTACTCCCGTTATTCCTGTCGCTCCCGTTGGACCTGTTACTCCCGTTATTCCTGTCGCTCCCATTGGGCCTGTTGCTCCCGTTGATCCTGTTGAACCGGTTGCTCCTGTTGCTCCCGTCGGACCTGTTGAACCCGTCGGACCTGTTGCTCCTGTTGAACCCGTTGAACCCGTTGATCCCGTTGGACCTGTTGCTCCCGTCGGACCTGTTGAACCGGTTGAACCCGTCGGACCGGTTGAACCCGTTGATCCTGTTGAACCGGTTGCTCCCGTTGGACCTGTTGAACCCATTGGACCTGTTGGACCTGTTGGACCAAGCTTAGGGACTGTCCCATCACAACTAAAACAACACGAATCAACATGTACACCATTTTGATTATTACAACTACAATATCCATTTGTATTATTGAGCCATGAAGACATGTTGATTCCTTCCTTCAAATTCAATCTTATAAGTACAAGTAAGAAATTAAAAAACATTTATCAAATCAGACCGAAAGCTTTATTCAGTGGAGATAAATATAGATTTATCCCGTACATTCTAATAATTATTACATGCGATACTATCTCCTTTTGCTTGTACTTTCGCCTCTCTAGTTAAATGAAATTCCTTTTCTAAATTCTTCATACACATATGGATTTTAATCTTACATAACGATATTCGTATAATTCGTTATTTTTCAGCAAAATTTTAAAAATATAATTACGAATAAAAAACTTATTTTGGGAAAGAAGATGAAGAAAATTCTTAGTATTTTCATGGTTGTTCTTCTATTCGCTGTTGAATGCGGACAGCAAAAAAGAGGAGAAAAAGGTAACAACGATAGAAGATAAAAAGCAAACTATAACAATTAAACATACTGAAGGGGAAACAAAATTAGATAAACCGGCGAAAAAAGTTGCTATACTTGGAACACCTTATTTCTTATGGTTGATGAGGAAAAGTGGGAAGAAAGTTAATTAAAAGACGACTTCATATATGTGAAGCCGTCTTTTCCTATTATGGCAGAAAATTAATATAGGCTTTGTACATAATATATATAACAAGTGAATACATGATTATATTGAATACACTTCGTTTTAAAGTTAACTTTCTCTTTAATTTCTTATCTTGTAATCTCAATTCTATTCCATTTGCTATTTTCAACCTACCTACTATTTGAAATAACTCTCTGTAATCATCAGCATTTCCCAATAATACGTATTCCTTATCATTTTTATACTTTATATGCAGAAACTCGCTTCCACCTTTACGGTCTAATATTGTTTTCATATAAGCTACTTCATTCAATACACATACCTTTAAATCAACTTCATTATAATAACGATCCATAAAAAACACATACAACCGTTTATTTGTAACGATTAACACATTATTAATACCGAAGTTCATTGCAAGAACGCCTACCCCTAATGTCATGGCTGTGCCTGTCTGCCAATTTTTCACATGATGATTTTCGGCAAGCATACTATATAAAATCTCTTCGCTTCCCTGTAACTCTTCTTGTACAACCTCATAACAACGTTTCATTAAAATTGTTTTGGTTACAGTTTCTTTTGTACGATCTATTTTCGTTTTATCTATTTTCTCATCATTTCTATAATCATCTACAAAATTATCGCTATACTGTAAGTTATTTAATTCCTGAAGTAACTTTTCTTTATTCATTCCTTTTCCCCCCCCAACAGCTTCTTCAATTTCTTTCTCCCTCTTGACAGCCTGCTATATACCGTATCTCGTGTCATACCGAATTCAAGCGCTATTTCTTGTACGCTATATTCATCTAAATACCTTTTTATAAAAATTTTCTTATCTTCTTCATTCAATTCTTTAATTAAAACGTAAAAATTATAATCTCTCTCTTCTTTTGTTAAATTGACATTTTTTCTATCTTCATATCTTTCTTGCTGAAACTCTTGTAATTGATAAGCCTTATTACTTTTTCGTTTATAATCAATGGCTTTAAACTTAGCGACAGATATAAGCCAGTTTCTAAACTTCCCACGATTTTCATCATAACTACTAATGTTGTACCAAACGATTAATAAAATATCGTCAACACATTCATCCACTAACACCTTACTATGTGCCGTATCTAAAATACTATGAACTACCTTATAAATTAAATCTCCATATCGATCAATCGCTGTATGTAATGCTAACATATCTTGTTTTCGAAGACCTTCTACTATTTCTATATCCTTCACCCTTATCACCACTCTTTATCCCATTCTTTATTCATTATATATACGAATGAGCACATTCGTTTCCTGACACTTTTACAAATATTTTCTAATTGTTTTCATATTGTAGCAATGCTTAATTAATTATTTCTTGTGGAACAGGGATTATATTATCTCTCACGAATTTAATCTATGAACAAAAATAGGAGGGATAACTATGTACCAAACAATTGAAGGCTTTTTACAATCATGGACATACGAGGCTGAGTCTACTCAGAAAATGCTTGATTCATTAACCGATGCATCTTTATCACAGGAAATTGCACCTGGGCACTGGACGTTAGGAAGAATTGCTTGGCACATCGTGACGGCAGTTCCTGTGATACTATCTGGCACAGGGCTAAAGTTTGAAGGAGAAACGAAAGATTATCCTGTTCCAACTTCTGCAAAAACAATTGCAGATGAATACCGTAAAGTAAACGCGGCTTTTGTTGAAACACTTCAAAGTAAATGGACTGATAAAGACTTAGCTACTATTAATGACTTCTTTGGTCGCCCTATGCCGAATTCTATATTTTTAATGACACTCATTAATCATCAAAATCACCACCGCGGACAAATGACGGTTTTAATGCGACAAGCTGGCTTAACAGTTCCTGGCGTATATGGCCCCGCAAAAGAAGAATGGGCTGCGGCTGGAATGGAAGCTCCTAAAATGTAACGACAAAAAAGACAAGATGTTTACATATCTTGTCTTTTTCTGTAACTTGTTTCATGTGAAACTATTTTTTCTTAATAGTTGTTTTATGGAAAAGATAGGTTAAAATGAATACATACTATGAAGAGGAGTAACCAAATTGAATACAAAGAATAAAAAAATAGCTATGGGCACTATTTTATTAACTTCTATTATTGGAGTTATTAGTGTATCTCTTTATTTCACCTATTATGGTACCCCTTGGGGAAAACAAGCAGCAATTACGGAATCAAAAGAATATATTACAAAATATTTTAATCTAGATGCAGAAGTCAAAAACACTTCTTACGATGCTAAAATGAATAGCTATGCAATCGCCTTTGAAACAAGTGGAGACGGAGAGTTTACTATCGAATATAAAAGTCCTAATAACTTTAACATTTCTCCAGGAGTGCAAAAGTATTTAAGCACACACTCTAAATTTACAGAGTAGTACCGAAACATACATATACAAAAAAGAGTTGGTGTAACGCCAACTCTTTTTCTTATTCTTTTCATACAGTTATATCTTCCTTCTCTATATTTTTAATGCCGTAATATGCAATCACAACTCCAATTGCCGCCAATGCTAGTTGAAGGGGAAGTAAAGTTGCTGTAGGAAACTCTGGGTTGGTATTCATTGCAATTGAGACAACGATAAGAGATGAAACAATTGTAGTTGGCACTGAACGTTTACGCATTCCGAAATATAATGGGATTAAACTCATCCCCGCAGTTGCAATGGCTAAAGGAACTAGTTTTATTCCTTCTTGCACCAATTGATCTACTGTGAATGAATGAGGAATAATTGAAAAACAACTATCTATCCCAAAGAAAATTCCTACTACTAAAATGTTAGATACAATAACTGTTATAAATGTTACTATCGCTGTAATAGCCAACTTACTAGCCATCATTTTCTTTCGATTAATGGGATAAGAAAACATGAGTAGTATTGTTTTATTTTTATATTCGTCAATTATTAACCTTGCTATTAATACACTACCAAAAATAATAAATGTTGCTCTTACTACTGTACTAGCCATTAACAAAATCATCTGCGGATCTCTTATTTCTGGATCTCCTTCTATTTGTGCAATGAAACTAACAAAGATTAATAATGCCAGTATAATAATATTTGCAATAACTGCTCCCCTCACATACCATCCAAACTTAAACTTCTTCAATTCTAACTTCATAAGACGTAGCATGATATTCCTCCTTCCTCCTTGGACTTAATCAATATAAATGACTCCTGTTTCACTTAAAATCTTCGCTTCATTTTTTGCATCACCAATCGTTCCTACTTTTATTTTGTCTGTATTTTTATCTTTCTTAAGTCCTTTTAAATCCACTATTACGTCAGCCGAATTACTTTTAGCCATAAGCTTCAATGATGCAGGGACACCTTTATACCGTACGCCAATATCACCTGATTTTGTTTCTATAAATAATGATTTTCCTTCTGTCATATCTTTCAGTAATACTTCCCCAGATGTTGATGTGATGTTCATATTTGAGTTACTTACATTTGTTATATAGTTATCACCAGTCGTAGACTTTATATTTAATTCTTGTACTGAACTACCTTTTAAAACTAACTCTCCACTTTGCGATATAAATTCACCTTTCTCGGCTGATAGTCCTGTAATCATTTCATCTCCAGACTTGCCTTTTGTCATGATATTTTTTACTACTATATCTCTTATTTTCACATCACCCGATTTATTATTTACTACAATTTTATCTATTTCTTTCTTCGGAATAGCTATAGATATACTATTTTTCTTCCTAAACGTGAAACCATTAAAAAATCTGTTCATCTTTTGTTTTTGCTTAATCACAATTTTATTTTCATCATTTTCTATTTTGACGGGATCTATCTCTTTATCTGCTTGTTCACCTTGAGCGGAAATTACTATTTTATTAGCGTCTGTATTTTTAAATTCAAGATTCCAGTTTTCATTGTCTACTTCTATTTCTTTTATATTATTTATCTCAAAAGACTTTTCTTTCTTAAAATCTTTCCCCTGAAATACCTTAATACCAAAAACTACACTAGCAATTGTAATGAATAATATTGCAATTACTATCATTTTTTTCACTATTCATACCCCAGTTCGTTTTTGTTTTAAGCTTGCTTCACGCCACATCGATCTTGTCGATTTTACGATATGAAAGATAACTGATGAAAATTCCTAATAAACAGAGCACTATTGGGATAGCTATAAAATTAAACAGACTTACTTGACCGTTTCCAGGACCAAAGTTACTACTAATTAGCATTCCGATTATTACTGCAGAAGTAATTGTTGTGGGTGTCGATTTCTTTCTCATCCCAAAAAATAAAGGAATTAAACTTATACCAGATATCATAAATGCACTTATAAAAGTAGTTGGAACGATAGATATTATTTCACCTATCGTAGCTGGTGTTTCAATCAGTCCCATCATTGGACTCACAAAATATACAAGCAAACTGATACTGAAAGTAGCGATAATCGTGCTCACAAAACAAAAACAAAAAACAATTGTTAATTTCGCTCTCATTAGCATTTTTCGTTGCAATGGGTACATAAATAGTAGTTGCATTGTTTTGTTCTTATACTCATCAATTACTAAACGTGATAAAATGACCGAACTAAAAATAATGAATGTTATCCTAATAAAAGTGTTTATTAAAACCATTTGTTGCGTGAAGTCAAAGAAGAGCACGTCTCCCTCGGCTTTCATTCCCAACGCCATAAGGCTTACTGCAGCGAAAATTGCTATAATACAAATTGCTACCCCTTTAAAGTAACTAGATAATTTATGTTTCTTCCATTCGAGCTTCATTAATCTAAGCATACAAACCACTCCTCCATTCTTTATATAACTGTCTTTATGCTGCTAACATTCTAATTCCAGCAGTAACGAAGCTTAACATTCCTATTACTATTAGAATTAACAACCATTTCCGCTCAGGTTTTCTATAATATAAAATCCCACTTATGAACATTACGATCAATCCACTTAGTAGATTCACTAACAATCCATTAAGCATGAATGCCCTCTCCATCCATTACATTTAAGAAATATTCTTCTAAGGAACTATGTTTCTTATTAATACTTTCAATTTCCACATCGTTCATAATAAGTGCTTTTGAAATGGCCTGCTGAGACGCTAACGTATCATACACACGAATCATGGTTCCACTCATTATTTTGTAGTTTTTTATACCAAGTTTATCTTCTAAAATATAAGCTGCACGTTTCACATCAGGAACAGTGATTTCAATGTACTCTGTTTGTTTTCCGTTAATACTCTTCATTGAAACTTCTTTTATTAGTTTTCCATTTTGAATCACACCAATTGTATCGGCCATTAGTTCCATTTCACCTAAAATATGACTAGAAACTAATAATGTAATGCCATATTCTTTGCAGAGCATTTTAAATAAGTCTCGTAACTCTTTAATACCAATTGGATCTAAACCGTTAATTGGTTCATCTAAAATGAGCAATTCTGGCTTTGTCACGATTGCTCTTGCAATACCGAGTCGTTGTTTCATTCCTAATGAAAAATCTTTTACTTTTTTATTATCTACCCCTTGTAGTTTCACTAAATGTAAAGCATGGTCAATTGCATTTTTATCGTAGTAGCCCATGTATTCACAATGTAGGTCTAAGTTTTCTTTCGCCGTTAATTTATCATAAAAGATTGGGTATTCAATAATTGTCCCCATTCTTTTTAATACTTCATAAGATGTATCTGTTAATTTCTCACCGAAGATTTCAATATCACCACTCGTCGGTTTTATTAAATTTGTAATCATTTTCATAATCGTTGTTTTACCAGCACCGTTTGGTCCTAAAAAACCGTAAATTTCTCCTTTTTTCACATGCATGTTAACACCGGAAATAACTTCTTTCCCTTTAAACACTTTCGTTAACTGGTTTGTTTTTAATATATATGTCATGTTACTTTCCCCTTTCGCAATACTCTATATCTCTATAATAGACAACGGAAATCTCTTTTTTCTTACCCGTTTCTTACAAATTCCTTACGCTGAAAAAAAGCTTGTAGAATCTACTGCTCTACAAGCTAAAACTGTATCTTTGTTAATGCAATTGTAAAAATTGTTTTTTCATACGGTTTACTAGAAAGATGAATTTTTCCGTCCATCGCTTCCACAAGCCGTTTCGTAATCGTTAATCCTAGACCGCTTCCTTGGTACAATCTATTTCTTGAATCTTCAAGTGTGTACATACGCTCAAACACTTTATCAATATGAGATTCATCAATCCCTTTTCCTTTATCCCATACATCTATATACACGCCCGTGTCATCATCTCTTAACGTCATACCGAGTGCCTTTCCATCGTCTCCATATGTAATTGCATTTGATATTAAATTATTCAATACCCTACCTAATACTTCTACATTTCCAAGTGCATATATATTTCTTTCTGGTATATCAATATGAACTTGAAAACCTTTCGACGTCACTAAATCATAAAATGATAAAATCTTCTCGCGGCAAACTTCATTCATATTTATTTTTGTCATTTCAATTGCTTTGTCACCAGATTCTAATTTCGCTAAATCAAAAAACTTATGAATTAATTCCATCACTTCTAGTGTTTTCGTATGCACTTTCTCAAGTAATATTTGTTGTTCTTCTTTATTTATCGTTTTATCCTTATTTAACATTTCTGTATATCCAAGAATAACTGTTAGTGGTGTTTTCAAGTCATGCGAAATATTTGAAAGCATTTTTCTCATCGAAATTTCTACTTTTGCATGATCTGCATTCGTTTTCTGTTTTGCATCTAATAATTGATTAATCGCCACTAATAATTTTTGCAATTCTAGATCATCTGTCATAACGAGTAACGTCTCACCTGTTTTTTCATTTACAATACTTTCTAACTTTTCATATGTGTATCGTAAATTTTTACTACTATTTTTTCTCATTTTATATTGCATATAAATAACACATAACAATATAAAAATAATACCTATTAACAAATTGATCATATTACATCACTTCCAGCTTATAGCCGATGCCCCATAGCGTTTTAATATATTCTGGATTAGATGGATCACTTTCGATTTTCTCACGCAATCTTCTCATATGAACATTAATAACGTTATCGTCACCGTAATACTCTTCATTCCAAACTAACGTATATATTTGCGCTTTCGTAAATACACGATTTTGGTTCTTTACGAATAGCTTTAAAATCTCAAATTCTTTTAAAGTAAGTTTGAGAAGCTTCCCGTTTTTTTCTACAGTAAAATTAATTGGATCAATTGTTAAATCACCAATTTGAATCATTTTTTCTATTGTTTCTGTAGCCGAGTATTTCGTAGACCTCCGAATACCTGCTTTTACACGTGCAGCCAATTCAATCATAGAAAACGGCTTACAAATGTAATCATCTGCTCCAAGTCCTAATCCAACAGCTTTATCAACATCTGTATCTTTTGCCGACATCATTAAAATCGGAACTGCACTTTTTTCTCGAATGATTCGTACAACCTCTAAGCCATCTAGCTTTGGCATCATAATGTCAAGGATAATCAAATCAAATGAACCTTTTAAATATGTGTTCACGCCTTCTTCTCCATCAGACGCAATCGTAACTTGAAAGCCTTCCTTTATTAAATACTTTTCCACCATCTCTTGAATTGAGATATCATCTTCAACTAATAAAATATGATGTGACATATGTCTATCCCCTTTTTACAAACGTTAACAATCCAATTGTATCGTAACTACTACAGACTGGAAACAATTATATGAATTTTCAAACCAACTTCCCTTCCTTCCTTAACAATGATATGATGAAATTCACTACGATTGTTCATAATTAACTTTATATAAAGGAGACTTATCATGTCAGAAAACAAAAAAGTAAGCTTAGCTGATTTAATGCGTGAACAACTTGCTAAGAAAAAGCAAGGAAATGGAAATGGTCAAAATGCAAAAAATCAAAGCCAAGAAACAAAAAAATTACAAAACCAACAAACAAAGAAAACAAACAACCAACGTAGACGTACAGGTGTATAAATGAACGGACAAAAACGTTCTAATATCGCCCCCGGTCTTGAAGTTGATATTGTATTAAAACAAGATCAACGAACAGGCAAATTAACACGTGGAATTGTAAAAGATATTTTAACAAACTCCCCTTCCCATCCGCATGGCATTAAAGTGCGATTGCAGGACGGACAAGTCGGTAGAGTACAAAATATCGTTCAATAAGAAAAGGAGCTCAAGTAAACTCGAGCTCCTTTTCTTTATTAACCTTTAATTTTCTCGATGAAAACTACTTTTAAGTAGTCTCCTTCTTTAAATTGATCAATGGTACGGAAATCTCCTGGTAAAGAATGTTCTTCTAATATTTTATATTTGCCATTCATTTCTTTAAAGGCTGTATCGATAAAGCCTTTAAACTTTTTCATATCGAATGCGCTACAGTTTGTAGAAGCAACGATAATACCGTTATTTTCTGTAATAGCAATTGTTTCTTTTAATAAATTTTTATAATCTTTTGCTGCACTAAATGTATATTTTTTTGAGCGTGCAAAGCTTGGAGGATCAAGTACGACCATATCAAATTTCATTTTTTTCTTCGCTGCATATTTGAAGTAAAGAAATACATCTTCTACAATAATATCTTGCGCTTCATAATCAACTTCATTTACACTAAACTGCTCAATCGTTTTACTTAAACTACGATTTGCAAGGTCAACACTCGTCGTTTTACTCGCTCCGCCAAGAGCTGCAAATACAGAGAAAGCACCTGTATAAGAGAACATATTTAACACTGTTCTTCCTTTTGCATATTTATCACGAATTTGTTTTCGAACGTTACGTTGATCTAAAAATACCCCAACCATTGCCCCATCATTTAAATAAACCGCAAAGTTTACACCGTTCTCTTTTACGATAAGTGGGAACTCGCCGCGCTCTCCTGCTACGAAATCATCCCCCTCAATATATTTCCCTTTCGTATCAAAACGCTTTTTCTCATAAATACCTTTAAAGTTTGCTACTTTTTGAAGAGCGGCTATAATCTCATCTCTGAAAGTATAAATCCCTTCACTATACCAACTTACTACATAATAGCCATCATAATAATCGATAATTAGTCCTCCAAGACCATCACCTTCACCATTCACCACACGGAATGCTGTCGTATCACTTGATTTGTAAAATTGCTTTCGTTTATGTAAGGCAGATTTGATTTTACTTTCAAAGAAAGATTGATTAATTTGTTCACTCTCTTTTCTCGTTAAAATCCAGCCGTACCCTTTATTTTGTTTTCCATAATAGCCTTTTCCGATAAATTGGTTCTTCTCATCTACTACTTTAATGATTGTTCCTTCTTCACGAACATCATTTAAATTTTGAATCGCATCTTTTAAAATAAGCGGATATCCACTTTTAATTTCTTTTATAAATTTCGGTTTTATTTTTACAGTTACTTCTGATCGCATATAATAACTTCCTTTCCATTTGCATGCTTTCTCTACAGGAAGCATTTAAAAAACGAGACTGAAAAAACAGCCTCGTTTCACTATACCATATTATTGCTTTGCTAGTACAACTCGCTCATTCTCTCGCTTAACTGCCACATATTTACTACATTTTGAACTGGAAATCTTACTGTCCAATATAATATAAAAAACTTTTATATTTCACATTTAGCATTGACAATGATAATGATTTTCATTATCATTTAATGTATATGAGTTCTCGAAAATAAAGGCTATATTTATAGGAGGAATAAACATGATTATCGTTACAAATACAGCTAAAATTACAAAGGGAAATGGACATAAATTAATTGAGCGTTTTAATAAAGTAGGTAAAGTTGAAACGATGCCAGGCTTTTTAGGTCTAGAAGTTCTTTTAACGCAAAATACAGTTGATTATGATGAAGTAACAATTAGCACTCGCTGGAATGCAAAAGAAGATTTCCAAGGTTGGACAAAGAGCGCTGCATTTAAAGATGCTCACTCACATCAAGGCGGAATGCCAGAATATATTCTTGATAATAAAATTGCTTACTATGATGTAAAAGTTGTACGTATGCCAATGGCTGCAGCACAGTAAAAACAGTCCTTTTTTAAAGTATAGAATATGAGAAGCGTTATCTATCACTTCTCATATTCTATACTTTTTTCTTTAATTTCTTTTTATTAATTTTGCGTGTACAACTAGCCTTCCAGCCTCTGGATCAAGCGCATAGTCACAAGTAGAAAGTGTTACGATTTCATCATTAGCCGTCAATTCCGTATCCGTTTTGTACAGTGATTTTTCTTGAATTTCCTTTAAGAACGATGTATATGCTGCATCATTTTCAAAATCCGTTTCAATGTAATAAAAGTCCGTTGTTGTCGTGTATACTGAAAAAACTTCCACGTCGTATCCTTCAAATAATGTATCGTAATATAATTTACGATGAGACATAAAAAAGTCTTCTTCCAACATCTTTTTTAAACTACCAAACATAGAACCGTCTTTCATACGATGGCCATATAAAATCGTATTTCGATTTTGAGATTTCACATCATTACGATGGTCCATAAAAATGCTTCCCGCTCTCATATCTTCACCTTTATAATTACGAAATAAATAGTAATCATTATCTTTTGCTTGAACGATTGGATAATTAATTTGTGTATCATCCATCGTAATCCATCCGACTATCTCTGGATTAATTTTCTGGAGATCCTGAAACTGTTTACGTACCTCTCCATCTTCTGATTTTTCTTCCATTGGACTTCTTTTATAAATATGTTGTGCCTCAGCCATTACTTTACGATTTTCATAATAATCCATGAAAATCCCGCCCAACTCATACATTGAATAGAAAAAGATTCCTAAAAACACAATTGTAAGTATGCGTTGAAAAAAAGAATTCTTTTTCCGTCCTTTCTTACTATTCAAATTATCACCTCAAAACGGATTATGCTCAGCCTTTAGATTCCCATAGGTACCATGTACAATCCGGTATCTTCATCCTGCTTTACAATGACATCTACACCATATATTGCTTTAATCATTTCTTCTGTTATTACATCATTAGGATTACCTTTCGTAATGATTTCTCCATCTTTCATAACGATAATATGGTCGCTATAACGAATGGCTTGATTAATATCATGTAATACCATTACAATCGTTAGTCCATGCACTTCATTTAACTCTTTCACTAACTCTAATATTTCTAGCTGATAGTAAATATCTAAATATGTGGTCGGCTCATCTAAGAAGAGCATTGGTGTATTTTGAGCTAATGTCATTGCGATCCAAACTCGCTGCCTCTCTCCACCAGATAAAGCATAAATTGGCTTATCACGCTTACTTTGTAAATTCGTACATACTAGCGCACGCTCAATCGCTTCTCTATCTTCATCTGTTTGCGGAGAGAATATATTTTTATATGGCATACGCCCGAAGCTTATTAGCTTTTCCACTGTAATATCTGCTGGAGCCTCATTTTGTTGATGGACAACCGCTAGTTTTCTAGCAAACTCTTTCGGTTTATATTCACTAATCGCTTTCCCATCAAGTATTACTTCTCCACTGCTAGGAGCGTGGTTTCTAGACATGACACTAAGTAATGTTGATTTCCCACATCCATTCGGTCCAATGATTGTTGTAATTTTCCCAATTTCTATTTCACTACTAACAGACTTTAATCGATTTGTTACGTTATCGTATGAAAAGGTTACATTTTTAATTTCCATGAACTTTATCACTCTTTCCAAGCAAGAATATTAAGAATGGACCACCAATAACCGCCATAATTGTTGCTGCTGGAATTTCGTTAGGTGGCACAATTAACCTTCCAATCGTATCTGCCGTCAAAATTAATAACGCCCCTGCAAGAGCAGAAAATGGAATTAATACTTTATGGTCTGAACCGACTAATTGTCTTGAAATATGCGGAACTAGTAATCCTACAAAAGCAATAACACCTGCAATCGCTGTTGATACTGCCGCTAAGAGTACTGCAATGGCAGAAATAATAAGACGAACTCTCGTCACGTGCAAGCCTAAGTTTTTCGCAGTCTTATCTTGTAGCGATAATAAGTTACACCAAGCTCCTACGAACAGAGCAAGAATAAGACCAATCGTTCCATAAGTCACCATTATTTCTACATCGCCCCACGTCTTCATTGTTATGTTAGAAGTCGTCGTTTGCTTAATACTCTTAATAAAATATCCACAAATCGTAACGAATGATTCATTTAATCCAGTAAACATTGCATTAATGGCAATACCAATTAAAATAATGCGAAGCGGGCTTAATCCTGATTTCCATGAAAACGAATAAACGAGATAACATGCAAGCGCACCACCTAAAAAGGCGAATACGGGTGTCCAGAAAAAGAATTGCGGGAACAACGTAATAATAACGAGTGTCATAAAACTTGCTCCTGAAGATATACCGATTACCCCAGCATCAGCGAGTGGATTTTTCATAACAGCTTGAAAAAGCACACCTGAAACAGCGAGAGCCGCTCCAGTGAACAACGCAATAATAATACGCGGAAAACGTAAATCTTTAATGACTTCAACATCTTCATTTCCACCTGTAAATATCCCTTGTACAAGTTCAACAATACCTACTTCTAAACTACCTTTCATCGCTGACAATGATGTCATAACAATAAGCAATGCAGTAACAATGAGGAAACTCCAAGTTTTTTTATTCATTCTACTCTTCCTTTATATTAAAATGCATCACGGATACATCATTTTTTTCAATTCATCTAATGCTTCAATTGCTGCTAAATTACCTGTCGTTCCAAATAAACGCTCTTCTAAATCGTAAACACGGTTATTTTTAACCGCAGCAAAGTGTTTCCAAATATCATTTGTTTTAAATTCTTTATCAAACATTTTTACAACTTCATCAGGCATACCATGAGCTGCTCGTAAAATAATATCTGGATCAGCTTTCTTTAAATACTCTGTATTAGAAGCTAAATATTCTACTTGTTCACCTTGCACAATATTTTTACCACCTAGTTGTTTCACTAAATCTCCAATATAAGAATGCTCTGTTGCTACTAAATAACTTCCCGGCACACCTAATAAAATAAGCACTGTCGGTTCTTTCTTTCCTTTTACTTCTTTTTGAATGCTAGCAACCTTTTTATCTAATTTAGTTACTACTGCTTCGGCCTGTTTTTCACGCCCATATTTCTTACCTAAATCGCTAATAGAACTTTGCATATTTTTCAAACTCGTTAAATCTAAAAAGTTTGCTTTCATACCCACACCATCAAAAACTGGCTTTAATTCATATTCAAGTGTTGTCACAGATAACACTTCTGAAGGCTTTAATGACTTTACCTTTTCCATATCTGGACTCATTGGATTCCCAACTTCAGGTAAACCTTTATATCGCTTCGGTAAAGTTTTAGAACTTGTTGGAACGCCGACTAAATCTACTTCTAACGCATCCATAATTTCAGTAACAGCCACTGTTGTTGCAACAACGTGCTCTTTACTTTCACTCTTTACCTGCTTTGCTGATTCTTTTTTTGGTGATGAGCACCCGGCTATACCCATTAACAAAATGATAGCCATTAGTACACTTGCAATTTTCTTCACTCTCAATCACCACTCCTTTCCATACAATATGAAACAAGTCTTGATGCACGCGAACATGCATCAAGACTCCAAAAATTACAATCTACCTGCTCTATATTTACGAACTAGTAAAGCAAGTGAACCTAGCAGTAACACCATGTATAAACCAAGTTGTGCTGTATCTGCAGTTTTTGAGTTTTTCTCTTTTTTTGAATCATTTTTTGTATCTTCTTTTTTCTTCTGACCATCTGCATTTCGGTTAAAATCAGGAGTACCTACTGTTTTTACATTATCTACTTTCGGTGTAGTCACTGGATTTTTCGGTTCATTTTTCGGTTCCTCTTTAATAGTTCCTAACGCGCCGATATTATTTGTATCAAATTGAATTTGTACATCGTAGAAATGATGGTAGTTCATCTCATCGATGTCTACCTTTACTTTTGCGTTTAATTTTTTAAATAGATCTTCTACTTCAAACTGTACTACTCGCGTATTTGCATTTTTATCTTCGCTTACTACTTTCGCATCAGCGAATAGTTCATTGTTTTCCGCTTGGAATTTCGTAATCCACGCACTATTTTTCAGCGTCATCTCAATATATTTTTTACCATCTTTTACGATTAATTTCGCTGGATTTACAACATAGTCATTCATCTTTGAAATCTCATCTGTTTTATCTTTTAATACTTTAAATGTAATATCATATTGGCCATCTACTAAATTTTCCGGATCAACTATTACTCTCGGTTTATTATTTTCATCTTGGTTGTCGTTTCCGCCTTGGTTGTCGTTTCCGCCTTGGCTATCTAACGGCTTAATGCTACCTTTATCAAATGCAAATTGAATATCGTAAAAATGGTGATAATTCATTGAATCGATATCTACTTTTACTTTTGCATTTAACTTTTTTGATAAATCTGGTACTTCTACTTCCACTACGCGTGTATCAGCTTTTTTATCTTCACTTATTACATGTGCATCAACAAACGAACCATTTTTCTCAAATTCAAATTTTGTAATCCAAGAACTGTTCGTTAACGTAAATGATACATACTTCTTACCATCTTTTACTTTTAGCACACCTGGACTTTTTGTATATGTGTTCATCATTGAAATTTCGTCTGTTTGATCTTTTAATGCTTTGAAATTGATGCTGTATTCACCATCTTTAATTGTTTCAGCATCTGGTTTTTTATTTTCATCTGGTTTTTCTACTTCCGGTTTTTCTGCTTCTGGTTTTTCTACTTCCGGTTTTTCTACTTCCGGTTTTTCTACTTCTGGTTTTTCTGCTTCCGGTTTTTCTGCTTCCGGTTTTTCTACTTCTGGTTGTTTCTCTTCATTTTTAATTTGTTCAAGTTTATCTTGTTCAAATAAAAGTTGTACATCATGCGTTTGCTTATAATTTCTTGATGCCATTTCGATAAATACTTTTGTATTTAGTTTTTTAGATAAATCGTTTACTTCAAACTCTACTACTCTTGTATCTTTTTCCTTATCCTCACTCACTACTTTTGCATCAACAAATGCGCCATCTTTTTCCGTTTGGAAATTTTTAATTAATGAGCTACTTTTTAATGTTACAATTGCTTTTTTCTTACCGTTTTCTACTTTTAATACTCCTGGATTTACCATGTAAGTATTCATCTTAGATTCTTCATCTGTTTGATTTTTTAACACTTTAAATGGAATGCTGTACGCACCATCTGTAATTGTGTTAGAATTTGGTTGTTGATCTGGGTCAGGCTTTTGGTCGGGCTTCTGACTTGGATCCGGTTTTTCATTTGGATCTGGCTTATTAGCTGGGTCCTCTTTTTCATTTGGTTGTTCCACATGAATTGGTGTAATACTATTTTGATCAAATGCAATACGAACGTCGTACTCATGATGATAATTTAAAAAATCAATATCTACTTTTACTTTTGCATTTAATACCCTCTCTACATCTTCTACATCAAATTCTACTACTCTTGTATCTTTTTCTTTATCTTCACTAATTATATTTGTCGCAACTAGCTTACCTGCTTTTTCTGTTTCAAACTTCGTAATCCATGAACTATTCGTTAATGTAAAGGATACTTTCTTTTTCCCATCCTTCACTTTTAAAGTCCCTGGGCTTACTGAATATTGATTCATCATCGATTCTTCATCTGATGTATCTTTTAAAACTTTGAACCCAATTGAATATTCACCGTCAGCCAACTTGGTAGCTGCTTGAACTGCAAGTGGTTGTAATGTTGATACGAATGTAAATATCATTAAAAACATAGCAACAATAATTTTTGTATACCTGTTCAATGGAACGACTCTCCCTTTTGAAAATTATTTAATACTGCTCCCATCAAATACAAAGCGAATATCATATGAAGCATTATAATTAATAATTGGAATATTAATTTTCACCTTTCCATTTAGTTTTTTTGACAAGTCAGTAACTTCAAATTCTACTACTCTAGTATTATCTTTTTTGTTTTCACTTAACACGTTTGTTTCTACAAATTGACCATCTTTTTCTACTTGGAAACTTTTAATAGAAGCACTATCTTTCACTTTAAATGAAACATATTGTTTTCCATTTTTAACTGTTAATGTTGCTGGGCTTTCAAAATAACTATTCATTCTAGACGATTCATCTTTATCGCCTTTCCATACAGTAAAAGCAATATTATATTTTCCATTAGCTAGTTTTGTAGCAGCCTTTGCATCTTGTAAACCTAGTGTTGCGATAAACGTAAATAAAACAGCAAATACAGCAATAATCATTTTAAATTGTTTAAACATATATTCATCACCCTTCAAAAGATTTATTTACTCAACTTCACTTTACGAATTAAGAAAGCACCTGAAATAAGAATTAACGCTACAAACAATCCAATACGTGCTTCATCGCCTGTTTTTGGGTTATCTGTTTTTTCAGCTTTTCCATTTTCATTTTTTGTTTCTTTGTTCACTTCTTTAGCTGTTTCCTTACTCTCTACTTTTGTTTTCTCTTCTTTTACTTGTGTATCTGTTTTCGCTTGATCATTATTTTTTGTTGTAGCAGCTACGCCGTTATCGCCACCTACAGCTTTTACATTTGCATCAAAAGCAAAACGAATTGTGTAGTGGTGGTCATAGTTTGCATTTGGTACAACAACATGAATTTTTACAGCTGCCGGTTTGGATAAATCATCTACTTTAAACTCTACTGTTCTTTTATCTGCCGATTCATCTTTACTAACAGCTTTCGCATCAACAAAATTCCCATTCTCTGGTGCTTTAAATTCTGTAATCCAAGCACTATGATTCATCGGAACTTGTACTCTCATCTCACCGTTTTTCACTATTAATTTTGCCGGCTTTTCAAAATAGTCATTTGCCATTGAAGCTGAATCATTTTCCGCTTTTTGAATTACGTAATTAATATCGTAAGTACCATCAGCTAGTTTTGCTGAAGCATTCCCGTATGGCATTACAAGAAAAGCTAGCATACATACGAACGTTATAATAAAAGCGGGTAATACAGAAACCTTTTTCATTTTTCTTGTTTCCTCCTTGCTTATCTTTCATTTCACTTTTTGAAAATGATAATTATTCTCAATTTATAAGAAAAAAATAATCTCTTCTACCTATTATTTAATTAGCATTCTTTTATGTAACATAAGTATTATTGATTATCATTCTCATTTAATATTAAAAATAATATCTCACCCTATTCCTTATACGAAGGCATAGAAACTGAGAAAAAATGATAAAACGCATTTATTTATTGATTATCATTCTCAATTCAAATCAAAAAAAATAAACTATCTCTTCTCCTCTTCTTTCACCTCTTCCCACAACAACACTATAGTTATAGAAACCCCTTTTCCCTCACTTCCCTTCCAATATTTCCACAACTAAGTCAATCTTAGCCTACTCATAATTTTTTTGTCAACTATATTACGTATAAAATTTTTAATATCTGAATTTCTCTATATGCGGCTTTTTTTACAAAAAAAGAGACTTTCTATAATAGAAAGCCTCTTTTCTCTATTTTTCTACAGCAATTTCCTGCTTTTGAAACTTAGAAACTATATAACCAAATCCTATACCGATTATGCCTGGAACTAACCAACCAATTCCTACACTATATAATGGAATCTTATCTAAAATAGGTGCTAGCGCTGCAATTTGAAGGTTTGCATTGTGTAATCCATCAAAGAAACTTATTGCAAATGCTCCTACAATCCCGCCCACATACATCGCTAATGGAAGACGAACGTAGTTTTCAACAAGTGATAATACGATAAGTACGATTCCAATTGGATAAATTGCGATTAAGATTGGTAATGCTAATGCATTTAACTGAGTTAACCCAAGATTTGCTACCATAAATGCTAATACACAGAAAATGAAAACGACTTTTTGATAAGAAAGCTTTGGTAATAAGGAAGAGAAGTAATCACCACAAGCTGCAACAATACCTACAGAAGTTGTTAAACATGCTGCTGTAATTGCGATCCCTAGTAATAAAGTTCCGTAGCTACCAAATAAATGATTCACGACATTTGTTAAAATAATTCCTCCGTTTGCGCCCATTCCAAGTGACACACTAGAAGCTCCAAGATAAGCAAGTGCTAAATACACAAGTAGTAGACCAAGCGCTGCAATAAATCCTGCAAAGATTGTTACTTTTGCAATACTGTTTTTATTTGTAATTCCTTTTTCTTTTAACGCATGAATTACAACATTTCCGAATACCAGTGCTGCAAGTCCATCTAAAGTTAAATATCCATCAATAAATCCTTTAAAGAGAGGAGCACTATACGCTTCTGTCGGTGCACCAAATTCTCCAATTGGTGTAATAAGTGCTTTACCTACGATAATTGCAATAACAGCTAATAATATTGGAGTTAGCACCTTACCAATACGACCCACTAATTTCGAAGGATTTAAAGCTAAATAGAAAGTGACTGCAAAGAAAATAAGTGTAAAGATAACAAGTGGATATGACTGACCAGCTATCTCACTTGGTAAAAACGGTGCAACACTCATCTCATAAGCTACTGTTCCTGTACGCGGCACACTTACGAATACGCCTAAACATAAATAAATTGCAGTGATAAAAACAAGTGCGAATATAGGATGTACACGTCCTGCTAGCTCATTAATATCTCCCTTTAAAGCTATAACAATTACTCCTAATAAAGGTAGTCCAACGCCTGTTACGATAAAACCAAACAGCGCGATCCATACGTCCGTTCCAGCACCTTGCCCTAACGCTGGTGGAAAAATCATATTACCTGCACCAAAAAACAGTGCAAATAACATTAAACTTATTGCAAACATCTCCGAAAACTTTAAAGATGATTTCATTTCTACTAACCTCCTAAAATAATAAATTAACAAAATATTCTGAATTAAAATCCGTCACATATCCTCTTTCAAGCATACTTCCCCGTAAAAGAACGCAAAAAACACCCGTCCCTAACAAAGGGACGAGTGTTGAAATCGTGGTTCCACCCTTATTCTAATAAAATGAATTTATAACGAAATAAGCTCATTTTATAGCTCGTGTAAATTGATAACGGTTTTATCCGCCAAGAATTACAATGCATCATGTATGCAGTTCACTCTTGAAGTTTAGAGGTGGTAAGCTTGTCTTTTCGTATTAGGAAGCTCACAGCCTAAGGCTTCCCTCTCTGAGAATCGTAAAATACAACTCATGTCCTCATCATTACTTTTATAAAATATCTTGTCGAAACTTGTTGTTTTTTATTATATGGGCTATTTTTTAAAAAATCAATAGTTTTATTTTTTCTGACAAAAAAAATATAGGGAGAAAATTTTCCCTCCCTATAACTGCCCTATTAAAATTTCTAACTCTTCAGCTGTAACGCTCCGCCACTTTCCAACTTCAAGCTCATTTAGCTCTATATTCATAATGCGTACTCGCTTTAGCTTTATTACAGTAAACCCGAAAGCTCGACTCATTCTACGAATTTGCCTGTTCATTCCTTGCGTTAAAACGATACGAAATGTTGATTGATCGACTCTTGTCACTTTGCACGGCTTCGTCATTCCATCTTTAATCTTTACACCGCTGGACATCTCATCAATAAACCAGTCCGTAAAAGGTTTATCGACTGTGACAACATATTCCTTCTCGTGCTCATGATCACCATGTAAAATTCGATTCGCAATGCCGCCGTCATTCGTTAATAAGATAAGTCCTTCCGATGCTTTATCTAATCGTCCAACTGGAAAGATTCGCTCTGGATAATTGATATAATCAATAATATTATCTTCAATATGATCAGCTGCTGTACAAGTAATTCCGACTGGTTTATGAAAGGCTATGTACACCTTTTCTTTCTCTTCTTTTACAATAACTTGCCCATCAATCGTTACAACATCACCATCGCTCACAAGTTCACCGTGCGTACATATTTCACCATTAATAGCCACGCGTCCAGCTTTAATGAGGCGATCTGTTTCACGTCTGGAGCATGATTTTGCTTCGCTTATGTATTGGTTGATTTTCATGTTCTATTCCTTTTCACATATATTAAAAGCGTCAATCTATGGCAATATAATTCTGCCACGATTGACGCTTTTTCACTTCGCAAAAACAACTAAATAAATAACCCCAATCACCAAAAATATTCCGCAACAAGCTAACAATACTTTTGCAAGTTTGTCCATAAACATATAATGGTTTCCCCTTTGTTTCGTTGTTTTCTATTTTAATTCGACAACTGTTACGCCTAGGCCTCCCTCGCCCATGTCGCCGTAACGGAAGGTTTTTACACCGCGATGCTTCTTCAAGTAATCTTGTACACCTTGGCGAAGTGCTCCTGTCCCCTTACCGTGAATAATTGATACGCGAGGATAGCTTGCAAGCTGGGCATCGTCTAAGTATTTCTCAACGCGCGCCATTGCATTTTCAAATCGTTCACCACGAAGGTCAAGTTCTAATGAAACGTGATAGTCTCTACCTTTTACCGTTGCAACTGCTTTTTTCTCTGTTTGCTTCGGTGTGTTAATGTATTCCATGTTAGATTCTTTTACTTTCATCTTCAGAATACCGATTTGTACGCTCCACTCAGTATCGCTTACTTTTTCAAGTAATTGACCTTTTTGACCGAACGTTAATACTTTTACTTCATCACCTGCACGTAACTGTTGCTTCGGCGCAGTGTTTTTCACGTTTACTTTTTGTTTCTTAACAAGCTCTGGTGCTGCGCCTTCTAGACGGCTCTTCGCTTCAATTAACTCGTGATCTTTCACGTTTGCAAGCTGTGCTTTACGCAATTGACGAAGTTCTTGAATAATGCCTTCTGCTTCTTTCTTTGCAGCTTCGACTTTTTCTTCCCCTTCTTTTTGCGCTTTTAATAATCGTTCATCGCGATCTTCGTTAAATTCAATGATTTGACGTTGTAATTCACGATGAAGTTTTTCAGATTGTTTGCGAAGTGCTTCTGCTTCGTTCCAGTCACGCTCTGCGTTCTTCTGGCTTTCTTCTAACTTCGCAATCATATTTTCAATTTTATTCGTATCTGTACTAATGTGGTTGCGTGCTTGGTCAATAACGCGATCAGATAATCCAAGACGTTTCGAAATTTCAAAGGCATTACTACGGCCTGGTACACCGATTAATAATTTATAAGTTGGACTTAATGTATTTACATCAAACTCAACACTCGCATTAATAACTTGCTCACGGTTATATCCGTATGCTTTTAATTCTGGATAATGTGTCGTTGCAACAACGCGAGCACCGCGATTACATACTTCATCTAAAATCGAAATTGCTAGTGCAGCCCCTTCTTGTGGGTCTGTTCCAGCACCTAATTCATCGAATAAAACTAAGCTTTCAAAATCAGCTTTTTCTAAAATATCAACGATGTTCACCATATGTGAGGAGAACGTACTTAAACTTTGTTCAATCGATTGCTCATCACCGATATCAGCAAATATATTTTTAAACACACAAATCTCTGACTCATCCATTACTGGAATGTGAAGACCAGATTGCGCCATTAAAACACAAATACCAACTGTTTTCAGCGTAACTGTTTTACCACCTGTATTCGGTCCTGTAATAACAATTGTCGTGAAATCTTTACCTAACATAATGTTATTTGGCACAATAATTTCTGGATCGATTAGCGGATGGCGAGCTTGTCTTAAATCCATATAACGCTCGTTATTTACGATTGGTTTCGTTGCTTTAATTCGCTTTGCATAAAAAGCTTTCGCAAAAATGAAATCAAGATTCGCAACTACTTCTACGTTTGATAAAACGATATCGGCTTCTACTGCCACTTCTTCTGTTAACATCAATAAGATGCGTTCGACTTCTTGTTTCTCTTTCACACGAGCTTCTTGCAGTGCGTTATTTAATTCTACAATGACTTGCGGTTCAATAAATAACGTTTGTCCAGAAGCTGATTGATCGTGAACAATACCACCATATACGCCGCGGTATTCTTGTTTTACTGGGATTACGTAACGTTCGTTACGAATCGTTACAATCGAGTCAGACAGCATCTTTTGCGCATTTGAAGAGCGCGTCATATTTTCTAATTTTTCACGAATACGGCTTTCCGCAGTACGAATTTGAGTACGAATACCACGCAGTTTATCACTTGCGCTATCGACTACTTCACCGCCGTCACCGATACAATTTGTAATTTTCTTTTCTAAATCATATAAAGATACAATTTGAGCGACGTGAGTTTCTAAAATCGGAAGCTCGACACCGTTATCAGCCATATCTTCAATGAAACGTTTCATATTACGACTACCATACATCGTATTCGCAATATCAAGTAATTCATTTGGACTTAACATACTCCCAATTTTTGCACGCTTCACATTTGAGCGAATATCCGTAATACCACCTAATGGTGCACTACCTTTTAAACGAATAACTTTCGCTGCTTCATCCGTTGTATCTTGCATTTCTACAATTTCTTCAAAATCAGTGCTCGGCACTAAATGCTTCACTTTGTCACGGCCAAGTGAAGAGGCTGTATGTTCAAGTAATTGTTCTTTTACTTTATTGTATTCTAATACACGCAACGTTCTTTCTAACATGTTGCAGGTCCCCCTTGCGTTACTTATTACGTTTAATATAGTCTAATAAACGTTCAATATCCCATGTGTTAATCACGTTATCTTTTTGAATCCAACCTTTACGTGCTGCTGCTACACCTGTTTCCATATCTTCTAACATTTCAAGTGTATGAGCATCTGTATTAATCGCTACTTTTACACCAGCATCTTGTGCTTGTTTTAATAATTTCGCGCTTAAATCTAGACGGTTCGGATTCGCATTTAATTCTAAAACTGTATTTGTCTCTTTTGCGAGTTCAATTAATAAATCTGTATCTACATCATAACCCTCACGGCGCCCGAGAAGACGTCCTGTCGGATGAGCAATCATTGTGACATGTTTATTCTCAAGTGCAGTACGCAGACGCTTCATGATCGTTTCACGGTCTTGTGAGAAGCTAGAGTGAATCGCTCCAATGACATAGTCTAATTCTTCTAATACTTCATCATCAAAATCAAGCGAGGCATCTGGTAAAATGTCCATTTCAATTCCGCGTAAAATTGTAATGTCTGGATACTTTTCATTCATACGTTCAATTTCTTTCGCTTGCTCACGAAGACGCTCTTTCGTTAAACCATTCGCTACTTTTAAGTATTGCGAGTGATCAGTAATCGCCATAAACTTATATCCACGAGCACGGCACGCTTGTACCATTTCTTCAATAGAAAAAGCACCGTCACTCCAAGTTGTATGCATATGTAAATCACCTTGTATATCGGAAAACTGAATTAAGTTCGGATACTCTTTAATTAATTCAATTTCTTTTCCATCTTCACGCACTTCTGGCGGAATAAATGGTAGACCGAAATGAGCAAAGAAGTCTTCTTCAGTCTCAAATGTTTTCACTTCACCTGTTTCTAAGTTCTCTACACCGTACTCACTAATTTTCTCGCCTTTATCTTTTGCGATTTGACGCATTTTTACGTTATGGTCTTTTGATCCTGTGAAATGGTGAAGTGTTGTAATAAACTCTTCTGGTTTTACTAAGCGGAAATCGATTGAAATATCATATTCATATTGAAGACGAACAGAAACTTTCGTATCCCCACTTGCGATTACCTCAATCATATTATCGAATTGTAGTAAATGCTCACGTACCGCTGCTGGTTCTGTCGTTGCAATGATAAAATCTAAATCTTTCACTGTTTCACGAACACGGCGCAAACTACCAGCGCGAGAGAAACGAATTACTTCAGCAATATTCGACAATTTCTCCTCTATTTCCCCGGCAATAGGCAATACCATCGCAATTGGTAAACGCTCTGGACGAGAGCCTACTTGATCGATTGCTTCTAATATTTTCTCTTCTGTCTTCTTACCGAAACCAGCTAAAGCTTGTACTTTATTTTCCTCACAAGCAGCTTTTAACGTCTCCATATCAATAACGCCTAGCTCTTTATATAACTTAGCCACCTTTTTACCACCAAGACCTGGTAGTTTTAATAACGGCAATAAGCTACTCGGTACTTCTTTTTCAAGTTCTTGTAATACTTCAGATGTTCCCGATTCTATATATTCTTGAATAACGGCTGCTGTTCCTTTTCCGATGCCCGGAATCTTTGTGAAATCTTCAATCTCAGAAAGACTACGATCGTCACTTTCTAATGCTGCTGCCGCTTTACGAAATGCAGATATTTTAAATGGATTCGCACCCTTTAGTTCCATAAAAAGCCCGATTGTCTCTAATAATTTGATAACTTGTTTTTTATTTACTTTCATCATTACCCCGCCTTTCTTTCATAGAAAAAAACTTCTCTTTCCGAAAAAAGAGAAGTTATACTCTGCTACCTGTCTGCCATAGTTCCTTCACCTTTTCAGATAGAATCGGTGTATCGTCTACAATTATTTTGCTAATTGATGATTTTTGTAATGGTGTTTGTACTTGTTCAATCGGAAGAATGTTTCCAATGATAATTAAGACAAACAAAACAATATATACTTCTAAAAATCCGAGGATTGCCCCCGCAAACGCATTTACTTGCTTTAAAACCGGTATTTCTGCAAACATATTTAACAAATTACCAAGTAATGAAAGTGCTATTTTTGTAATAATAAACAATATGATAAACGCAAGCGCTTGATAAAATACTGTCTCAATATTATTTGCATCAATCCATTCTGGAACAGATACGTTTTTATCAAATGGATACGGAATAAATTTCGCAAGTGCTGGCGCTAAATCTTTACAGTACCAGTATGCAACAAGGTATGCGATAATAAAGCTTGTTAACTTTACAAGTTGCAGAATAAACCCTCTGCGTAAGCCGAGGAAAAATCCCATAACAAGCAGTAAAATGATAATAATATCAATCATGTTATTCCATTCCTTTTTTTGTCATACTTTCTTTCAATTTCTCATGTTCTTCTTTTAATTTTATGTAATCGTGTATGACGTTTACCGCCGTCAATACCGCTAGTCTACTCGTGTCAAGCGAAGGATTCTTGGCATTGAGTTCGCGCATTTTATCATCCACAATCGCTGCTACCATGCGGATATGACTTGTACTTTCATCGCCAACAACTGAATATTGCTGACCATAGATTTCTACATTAATTCGACTTTTCTTTCCCTTTTGTTGTGACAACTCACCGGCCTCCAATCACGTACAGAATCCTAAAGTTTATCATACCATGAACCTTCATAATATGGAAACAGAAAGAACAATCCGATATGATAAAAATAACAATATAAAAAAAGGGGCGACCATTATGTCAAATTCTATCGTAATTCAAACAAATTCTACAGTAATTGAAGACATGAAACAACAATATAAACATTCGCTTAGCCCGAAAATTCCACAAGGCGGAATCTTCATGGCAAAGGTGCCATCTTGCACGATTACAGCGTATAAATCTGGAAAAGTAATGTTCCAAGGAGGCCGCGCTGAAGCAGAAGCTTCTCGTTGGCAAACTGTCTCTCACGCGCCAAAAACAGCTGTAAAAAAATCTGTCGATTCACACCGTTATGCGCCGCCTGCTTCCATCAGTACAATGTCTATTGTAGGGTCTGATGAAGTTGGTACTGGTGATTTCTTCGGACCAATGACAGTCGTTGCTGTATATGTGGATGCGAAGCAAATTCCACTACTAAAAGAACTTGGTGTAAAAGACTCTAAAAACTTAAATGACGATCAAATTACTGCCATTGCGAAACAACTTCTACACGTTGTTCCTTATAGCTCTCTTGTCCTTCATAACGAAAAATATAACGAGCTATTTGATAAAGGAAACAACCAAGGTAAGCTAAAAGCTTTACTACACAATAAAGCTATTACAAACTTATTAGCTAAAATGGCACCTACAAAACCTGAAGGCGTCTTAATCGACCAATTCACACAACCTGATACATACTACAAATATTTAGCAAAACAAAAACAGGTACAGCGTGAAAATGTTTATTTCGCTACGAAAGGTGAAAGCGTCCATTTAGCAGTAGCCGCTGCTTCTATTTTAGCTCGCTACTCATTCGTAAAACAGTTTGACGAACTAAGTAAAAAAGCTGGTATGCCACTTCCGAAAGGTGCTGGTAAACAAGTTGATATCGCTGCTGCTAAATTAATTCAAAAGCTTGGTAAAGAACGATTACCCGAGTTTGTGAAACTGCATTTCGCTAATACAGAGAAGGCGCTTCGCTTATTAAAATAGTATCGACAAAAACAGGAGCCTACAAACTCCTGTTTTTTGTTTCATCCTACTATTGTCCTTATAGTTTTGTTATAATTATAATATACAGATTATTCTAACATAGGAGGAGATCTACATTGCTACTTCTACAAATGATTCTAAATATTTTACTAGGCGATCCACACGAAAGACAGTTCGAAATTAGAGAAAACATTCAGCTACTAAGTGAACAACCAGCGTTCAACGATTTAATAGAGCGTTATGGTCGATCTTTCTTATTAAACTTTCGGATTCGAAGATTTATCGGGAAACACGATGCACGCTTGTTAATACATAATCCAGCAAAACTACAACACTTCTGTGAAGAACTTGAATGTATGATTAGAAAAAGGAGGTTTTTCATATGAACGCTGTAAAAGTTAAAAAGGTACTATATGCTTTCGTACACCTCGTAGGCCCACTTTCTTACCTCACTATTTCTATAATTTGGGGAGCTTTTTTCACTACTAAATCCACATTCGAAAATATATCTGATAATCTTGGCGTGATGGCCATCTATTACGTGTTCATAAGTTTACTGTGGTTTTTCTATTTAGATCGATTAGACAAAGACATAAATAAGATTACAAAAGAAATTAACGATAATAAGATGTAACACATAACAAAGGAGAGCCCTTAAGACTCTCCTTTGTTATGTTAGCTTCGTTTCTGCTTCTTATTTGATGAAGATACTTTATGAGAACCTGTTTCATGTGTCGTCGTTCCTTGTCCTTCAACTTCTGGAGAACCTAGGCCCGATCTTGAATGATCTTTTTTCACTTTTTTACTCATTTATATTCACCCCTTCGCGTTACTTTTTGCTACGAGGGAATAAACTATACAATATGTAAAATAAAAAGCGAGAGGAAATCCTCTCGCCTTTTTTCATATTTTAGAATTCAGAAGAACCTGGAGTTCTTGGGAATGGAATTACGTCACGGATGTTAGCCATACCAGTGATGTACATTAGGAAGCGCTCGAAACCTAGACCGAATCCAGCGTGTTTTGTACCGCCGTATTTTCTAAGTTCTAAGTACCACCAGTAGTCCTCTTCGTTCATACCTAATTCTTTAATTCTGTCTACTAAAACGTCCATTCTTTCTTCACGTTGGCTTCCGCCGATTAATTCGCCGATACCAGGAACTAGAAGGTCCGTAGCAGCTACTGTTTTACCGTCTTCATTTAAACGCATGTAGAATGCTTTAATGTCTTTCGGATAGTCAGTTACGAATACAGGGCGTTTGAAGATTTCTTCTGATAAGTATCTTTCGTGCTCTGTTTGTAAGTCAATTCCCCATTCTACTGGGTATTTGAAGTCAGCACCTGATTCTTGAAGCACTTTAATTGCTTCTGTATATGTGATGCGACCGAAGTCAGAGTTGATTACGTTGTTCATGCGCTCTAGAACTGTTTTATCAACGAAGCTGTTGAAGAATTCCATTTCTTCTGGTGCATGCTCTAATACGTATTTCATTGCATATTTCAGCATATCTTCTGTAAGGTTCATTACGTCACCTAGTTCAGCGAATGCAATCTCAGGCTCAACCATCCAGAACTCAGCAGCGTGACGAGTTGTGTTTGAGTTTTCTGCACGGAATGTAGGTCCGAATGTGTATACATCACGGAATGCTAATGCATAAGCTTCAGCGTTCAGCTGTCCACTTACTGTTAAGTTTGTTTCTTTACCGAAGAAGTCTTTTGACTCATCAACTTTTCCGTCTTCACCTTTTGGTAGGTTATTTAAATCTTGCGTTGTTACGCGGAACATTTCGCCAGCACCTTCTGTATCACTACCAGTGATGATTGGTGTGTGGACATGTACGAATCCACGCTCTTGGAAGAATTGGTGAATCGCAAATGCTGCGATAGAACGTACGCGGAACGTTGCAGAGAATGCATTTGTTCTTGGACGTAAGTGAGCGATTGTACGTAAGTATTCAAACGTATGACGCTTCTTTTGAAGTGGGTAATCAGAATCTGATAAGCCCTCGATATCAATTTTTTCTGCTTTAATTTCAAATGGTTGCTTCGCTCCCGGCGTTGCAATTACTTTACCTTCTACTTTAACTGAAGAGCTAAGTGGAAGTTTTGCAATTTCTTTGAAGTTCTCTAATTCTGTATCGAAAACGATTTGAACGCTTTTGAAGAAGCTACCGTCGTTTAATTCGATGAAACCAAATGCTTTTGAATCACGTAAGTTACGAATCCACCCTGATACTTGTACTGTTTGATCTGCATACTTTTCTGTATCTCTATACAGACTTTTTACTAATGTGTTTTCCATAGTGAAATTCTCCTTTGCTCATATATTTAAATACAAAAAAACCTTTCATCCATAAAGGGACGAAAGGTTAAACTTCGCGGTACCACCCAATTTGTCATAAAGACCAACTTTAACTCGTATGTAATACATACTTCCCGGTTTGTAACAGGCCGGATTCCCGTCTAAGTCTACTCTTGAATACAAAATTCAATTTCGGTTAGCAACTCCAAGGTGTTCTTCACATATACCGCCTCATCAGGCTCTCACCGTCCCTGACTCGCTTTGGATTATAGTATATACTACTTTTCCTTATCATCGTCTTTCATTTTGTTAAACTAAAATTAATGTACTACATTCGAGAGAAAGATGCAAGGTGTCGGAAAATATATGAGCGATTTTTGTAATATATCGACTTACCGACAGTGTCCGACAACCAATCCAATAAAAAAATTGCCGGAATGAATCCGGCAATTTTCTAATTACTTACGTAACTCCGCACCGAATTTCTCTTCTACCGTTGTTAGTACACGGTTATGTGCTTCTGTTACTTCTTCGTCTGTTAATGTACGTTCTGCATCGAAGTAAGTCATAGAGAATGCAAGTGATTTCTTGCCTTCTTCCATTTTTTCACCTTCGTATAAGTCGAATAGTGTTACGTCTTTCAGAAGTTCTCCGCCAGCTTCAGCAATGACTTGCTTCATTTCACCAGCTTTTGTTTCTTTTGTTACTACAACAGCCATGTCACGTGTCATAGATGGGAAACGTGGAATTGCTGAGTAGTAAGTTTCCTCAGCGTCTGCACCGAATACTTTTACAAGAGATAATTCAAATACGAATGTATTTTTCACATCTAATTGTTTTTCTGCTTCTGGGTGCAATTGACCGATGAAACCAATTATTTCGCCATCTAATACGATGTCAGCTGTACGGCCTGGGTGCATACCTTCACGTTTTGCTGGTGCATATGTGATTTGATTTGAAACGCCAAGCACGTCGAATAGTCCTTCTAGTACACCTTTCACAACGAAGAAGTCTACTACTTTCTTCTCACCTTGCCATGCATGGTGAAGAGCAAGACCTGTCATAACACCTGCAAGATGTTGTTCTTCTTTCGGAAGTTCTCCTTCTTCTGTCGGTAAGAAGATAGAACCTACTTCGTATAAAGCAACGCTGTCGTTTTTACGAGCGACATTGTATGAAACTGCTTCTAGTAATTGCGGTACTAAGCTTAAACGAAGTTGGCTACGTTCTTCACTCATTGGAAGTGCAAGACCTACAGGCGCCTTTTCGTTTGGCTCAACCATATATTGTTTCGCTTTGTCAGCGCTTGTTAATGAATACGTAATTGCTTCATATAAACCAGCACCCTCTAAGAAGCGGCGTACTTTACGACGTTTCGTTTGTGCTGATGTTAATTTACCACGAGTCATCGTTCCAGAAGGTAATGTAACTGGAATGTGGTCATAACCGTATAGACGGCCCACTTCTTCTACTAAGTCTTCTGAAATTGTAATATCAGGACGACGTGCTGGTACATTTACATGGAATGTTCCTTCTACTTCTGTAAATGGGAATTTCAAGTTTGTGAACATTGTACCCATTTCACTCGCAGAAATATTTGTACCTAATACACGGTTTACTTTTTCAGCAGTAACAGATACTGTACGCTCTTGTACTTGTAAGTTGTCAGCTTCTACTACACCTTCAAGTGCTTCACCGCCAGCATATTTCGCCATTAAAGCAGCTGCGTGTTGAATTGCTTCAAATGTACGTGTTGGATCGATTCCTTTTTCGAAACGTGCACTTGATTCACTACGAAGACCTAAGTCTTTTGATGTACGACGTACTGTTTGACCTGCAAAGTATGCAGACTCAATTAGAACGTTTACTGTCTCATTTGTAACTTCAGAATCCGCCCCGCCCATTACACCAGCAACAGCTAAAGCTTTCGTGCCGTTTGTAATTACAAGATGGTGGCTTTGTAATGTACGCTCTTGATCATCTAACGTTTCAATTTTTTCGCCTTCTTTTGCAAGACGAACAACGATTTCTTTTGAACCTAATTTATCGTAATCGAATGCATGTAACGGTTGACCGTATTCCATTAAAATGTAGTTTGTAATATCAACTACGTTGCTAATTGGACGAATGCCAGCTGCCATAAGACGAGTTTGCATCCACATTGGTGATGGACCAATCTTTACGTTTTTAACCATTTTTGCAATGTATAACGGGTTTTCTTCTTTCGCTTCTACACTTACAGAAATATAATCAGAAGTTTTTTCTGCTGTTTCTTGTAAGTCGATAGCTGGAAGTTTTACTTCGCGGCCATAAATAGCAGCTACTTCATATGCAACACCTAACATGTTTAGGCAATCTGCACGGTTTGGTGTTAAACCAAGCTCAAGTACTTCATCGTGTAAGTTTAAAATTTCAAGTGCATCTGCACCAACTTCAGCGTCACTTGGGAAGATGAAGATACCATCTGCATATTCTTTTGAAACTAACTTTCCATCAATGCCAAGCTCTTGAAGAGCACAAACCATACCGTGAGAAGCTTCACCACGTAGTTTTGCTTTTTTAATTTTGAAGTTACCAGGAAGTACAGCACCAACTTTTGCAACTGGTACTTTTAAACCTTTTGCAATGTTAGCAGCTCCACAAATAATTTGAACTGGCTCTTCTTCACCGATATCGATTAAGCATTTGCTTAATTTATCAGCTTCTGGGTGTTTTTCACATTCTAATACGTGACCAACTACAACACCTTTTACACCTTTATTTAATACTTCAACGCCTTCTACTTCAATACCACTTTTCGTGATTTTGTCTGCTAGTTCTTGTGCTGTTACATCTTTAATATCTACATACTCTTGTAACCAACGATATGATACGAACATATTTATCCTCTCCTTCCCTTACGCTCGTTTGAATTGTTGTAAGAAACGTACATCATTTGTATAGAAATGACGAATGTCATCTACTCCGTATTTCAACATTGCGATACGCTCTGCGCCCATACCGAATGCGAAACCTTGATATTCTTTTGAATCATAACCAGCCATTTCAAGTACGTTCGGGTGAACCATACCTGCGCCTAGAATTTCAATCCAGCCAGTTCCTTTACAAGTGCCGCAACCTTTGCCATGACACATCATACAAGAAATATCCATCTCTACAGATGGCTCTGTGAATGGGAAGAAACTTGGACGAAGACGGATTTCACGATCTTCACCGAACATCTTTTTCACGAATACTTGCAGTGTACCTTTTAAGTCACTCATACGAATGTTTTTATCAATTACAAGACCTTCAATTTGCATGAACTGATGTGAATGCGTCGCATCGTCGTCATCACGGCGATACACTTTACCAGGACAAATAATTTTGATTGGGCCTTTTTCTTTATTATTTTCCATCGTACGTGCTTGCACAGAAGATGTATGTGTACGTAGTAACGTTTCTTCTGTAATGTAGAATGTATCTTGCATATCACGCGCTGGGTGATCTTTCGGTAAGTTTAGTGCTTCGAAGTTGTAGTAGTCTTTTTCTACTTCTGTTCCTTCAGCTACTTCATAACCCATACCGATGAATACATCTTCAATTTGCTCAACAACAGCTGTTAACGGATGGTGACAACCTGTTTCAACAGGACGACCTGGCAGTGTAACATCGATTGTTTCAGTAGCTAATTTCGCTTCGATTACTGCTTTTTCTAAGTTACTAATTTTGTCATCTAAACGCGTTTGAATCGCTTCACGCACTTCATTTACTAATGCTCCCATACGTGGACGCTCTTCTGCTGACAATTTTCCCATGCCGCGTAATACTTCTGTAATTGGGCCTTTTTTTCCTAAATACGCTACGCGTACGTCGTTTAAGCCCTTTAGCTCTTTCGCTTCTTCAATAAGCTCTAACGCTTTTTGCTTTAGCTCTTTTAAACGTGCTTCCATTTTGGAACCCTCCTAATTTTAAAAATAAAAAAACCTCGCTCCCAAAAAGGGACGAGGTAAATTCGCGGTACCACCCTAAATTGACAGAACAAGTCTGCCCACTCATTAGTTATAACGATCAATTCTGACCGGAACGCCTTTACATATACATGGTCCTGGCGTCAACTCCAGAGGTGAATTCACTTCCGTCTACCATAAGAATGCTTTCAGTCTACGGCACTCTCTCCCTATATGGCGATTTTGTAAGTTACTCTTCTCTATCAACGTTTTTCGTTATTTAACTTTTAATATAATGTACTTCAACTTATTATAAGAAGTTTTTTATTTGTTCGCAACCGGGCTTTGCAAATAATACGTTAAAATCCCTGCTGCAACCGCAACATTTAATGATTCTGCCCCGCCGTAAATCGGAATATACAAGTTTTGATCCGTTTTTGCAAGAATTTCTTGGCGTACGCCATTTCCTTCATTTCCTACAATTAATGCAAAACTGCCAGCCGGCGTTACTTCACCATACGGAACTCCATTTTCAAGAGCTGTTCCATATACAGGAACGTTGTTTTCTTTTAACTTGTCTACCCATTCTTCTAAGTTCCCTTTTACAATTGGTAAGTGGAAAATAGAGCCTTGTGTAGAGCGGAGTACTTTACTATTGTAAACATCAACACAACCTTCTCCAAGCACAACGGCGTGAATACCAGCTGCATCAGCTGTACGAATAATTGTTCCTAAATTACCTGGGTCTTGCAGGCCATCTAATAAAAGGAATTTCCCATCAGTAAGAGCTACTTCTTTCTCATGCTTCTCACAAACAGCAAATACACCTTGTGTCGTTTCTGTTTCACGAAGTATTTTGACAATCGCCTCAGGTACAATATACATTTCCACATCATTAACTGTCCAATCTTTCGGAAGGTCTGTCTGATCTGAAACGATAAGTTCTGTTACAATTCCTGCCTTCAAAGCTTCCTCGACTAAGTGGAATCCTTCTACAAAAAATAAACCTTTTTTATCGCGTTCTTTTTTCGTTTGCAGCTTTTTCCACTGCTTTACACGCGGATTTTGTACTGAATCAATGTTTTTCATAATATGTATTTCCCTCTCTTCTTGTCTTATCATTATAGCCTATTTTTCATACATATTTACATAAAAAAGAACAAAAACTAACGTCAGTTTCAATTCTGAAGAAGAGGTGAAAGCAATGAGTTTTAATTTACGCGGTGCTGTATTAGCGAATGTATCTGGAAATTCACAAGATCAATTACAAGAAACAATCGTCGATGCAATTCAAAGCGGTGAAGAAAAAATGCTTCCAGGTCTTGGCGTTTTATTTGAAGTCATTTGGAAAAACGCTGATGAAAATGAAAAGCACGAAATGTTAGAAACACTAGAGCAAGGATTAAAAAAATAAGCAATTTGAAAATCACCTTTGCATAAGCTAAGGTGATTTTTTTTCGGGAAAATTTTTTCTTCTCCTAAACATTTCTACTTTACTAACGAACTATGATGGAGTACAATGTTCAAAATACATTTAAACCGATCGATTTTTCTTCATATACACCATAAGATAAAAGGAGTGAATGTTTTATGCACCGTATTACGCTTGAACAAATTTTTAAACACCACATTACACAAAAATACGTAAACCGTTCTGGAATGGTCCACGCGATTGCTGTCGCTTACCATGCGTTTCACCTAGCCAAAAAGCATCACGCCTCAGTCGATGCTGCCACAAAAGCTGGCTTCCTTCATGATATCGGACATCATACGTGGTACACAGGCGGCGAATGGGATTATGACTTATATAAAAAGAATGATATCCATGCAATTAAAGGTGCTGAAAGAGCACATAAATTACTTATTAGATTAGGAGAACATCCAAAACTAGCAAAAGAAATTTCTATTGCAATTCTTCTTCATACAGATTCTTTCTTAGTGGAACAAGAAATTGAAAGAACATCTCTTCAAAATATTATTAAATGGGCAGACGAAGCAGATGAAGAACCGGGCGGAGCGCATCATTATCGAACAATTTCTTATGAAAAAGCACTTAAAGCAATTCAGCAATTAGATCGATTGGTAGAGCGTGAATTGCAAATAGAGCAAGCAAAATTGAATAACAAGACAGAACATAGTTATCAATGAGAAAGAGGCATCACTACAGGGTGATACCTCTTTTATTATTTTATGGAAAATACACCTTTATATGTAATATTTAAATATTACGCCTGAAAACAAAATGCCTTATAATTAAATATACAAATATAAAGAGGTGATTCTACATATGCAACCCGCTACACAACTTTCTAATGAACAGAAATACTCTATGTCATGGGGACAATTTATTAGCTCCGTTGTATTCGCTTTTTTCGGAACCGGACTTATTACTGTGTTCCTCGCAATGCCCTTAACAATTTATACAGCCGGTCTTACAGATAAAAAACAAATTGCCCTGTATGAATCTATCGTAAATACTGCAAGTATTGTATTACAGCTAGCCGTGTTGTTATTCTTCATTTTTAAATTCGAACCCGCAAAAAAATTACTACTACAATCATTTAACTTTAAAGCACTGAGAGAATGGCGTACATACGTATACTTACTTCTTTTCTTCGCTATAAACATTTTACTCAATTACATCTTGTTAAATTATGTGTTCCAAGACGCTACAAAGCAGCAATCTTCCGCACTAAACTTAGATGTCTTTAAGCAGTATCAAATATTATTACTTCTCGGCTTTGCAATACTCACACCAATTTTTGAAGAGCTTATTTTCCGTGGCTTTATACTTCGCTTTTTCTCAGAACGCTTTCCATTTTGGATTGCAGCGATTATAACAAGCTTCTTCTTCGGTATCGCTCATACATACTCACTTGGCGTAATGGTCATTACTTTCTTCATGGGATTATTAATGGCTATTTTATGTAAAAAAACAAAATCCATTATTCCAGCTATGTTATTTCATATTATGAATAATATGTTGGCATTCTTGAATTAGAAAGAGGTATCCTCACGATACCTCTTTTATTAATTCGTATGATCACTTCTCATTTCCATCAATTTATACATATTTATTAATATTATCCAAAATAAACTTCATGTAGTAAAATATAACTTAATTCATATAAAGGAGTTTACATATGTTTAGTGTTATTTGGATGCTTTTCACGCCACTTCTCTTACTATGCGGGATTGCTGGTGGTATTTTTTTAATAGTAACAGGAATTAAATATCGGAAATTACTCGTTGGTTTAATGGGGCTACTTAGCCTATCCTTTGTCACACTACCTTTTGTTTTTTTAAGTATAGGAATTAATATGGATACAATCTTCCCCATTCCAACTGCTCTTTACTGGACCCTATTTTCTTTAACTGGATTATTAGCAGGGATAAGTGGATTCCAAGCAAAAATTAAAAGTATACGTAATATGGGGTTCATTATTTTTACCATTGGAATATTAGGGGTTATCTTCTGGGTACTCATGTCTGTAGGTGATTGATTCTATATAACTTTTTTCGAAACCCACAAATCGGAGGTAATACAGAAATGTTCGGAATATTAATTTGGATGATTTTAGCTTTTACTTTAATGTTATGCGAATTCATCGTCGGCATTTTTTTAATTATTGCTGGTATGAAATGTCGTAAATCATTTACTATTATAGCTGGTTTAATTAGCATATCTCTTATCGTTGTTCCTATCATTTGTATAGGTTATGGAATAGACTTAGAGGGGATGATTCCAATTTCAGGAACTTTATATTGGGGTCTCTTCTCTTTAGCTGGACTATTAGCTATAGTAAACGGAAGACACATATCGAGTATTCGTTCTATGGGGACGATTTTATTTATAACAGGATTATGCTCTGTAAGTGGTTATTACCTTTTATATCTTACTCTTTAAAAAGACAAAAAAAGCAGGGAAATTAATTCCCTGCTTTTCTATTTGGTTTATTGCCTGATGGTAAGAAGAACGATAACACCCAAGCGATACCTGCTAGTATCGTTGCGATTAAGAAGGCATCGTTAATACCGTTAATTGCAGATAGCTTTGAAATTTGTCCATATAATAGTTGTGTGCTCATCGCGTCTCCTGCTTGAGCTGATCCAGCTAAGGCCGCTAAACTTTGCCCCATGCCATGTATTTTATCAACTAAAATTGGGTTTGATGTTGTTAACATGTTGCCGTAATCTGCTACGTGAGCAGTCGTTTGTTGCGTCATAAGTGTAATTAAAATCGCTGTTCCGATTGAACCCGCTACTTGTCTTGACGTATTTTGCGTTGCTGTACCGTGAGAAATTAATTTCATCGGCAGCGCGTTCATACCAGCCGTCATAATTGGCATCATAATGAATGACATACCAATTGAACGTATAATATAATCCGTCATAATAACGCTATACGGTGTATCCATCGATAATTTTGTAAATTCATATGTCGCATACGTCGTAATTGCCAATCCAATTATCGCTAATGGACGAATGCCATATTTATCGAATAATTTACCCGCTACTGGTCCCATGATCCCCATAATTAATGATCCTGGAAGAAGTAGTAAACCAGATTCAATTGGCGTAAAGCCACGAATGTTTTGCAGATATACTGGAAGCAATAACATACCTCCGAATAATGCCATCGTAACGATTGCGTTAATTACTAAAGTGAAAGTAAATACTGGATATTTAAATACTTGTAAATCAAGCATTTTATTGTCCGTTGTTAACTCTCTCCAAATAAATAACGCTAAACCAATTACACCAATGATAAGTGAAATAACAACTTCTGCACTAGTCCAACTATTATTTCCAGCCTCACTAAATCCGTACAGCAAGCTTCCTAGCCCAATACTTGAACTAACAACACCAAATACATCTAATTTTGTTTTAGACACTGGCTGAGCTAGTGTAAAGAATTTTAAAGATAGGAACGTAATAATTAAACCGATAATAAACATCGCATAGAACATTAAGTTCCAGCTGTAATTTTCAATTACCCAACCTGTTACAGTCGGTCCGATAGCTGGAGCTAAAATCATCGCTACACCTAGTAACCCCATCGCTGCTCCGCGCTTATGAGGCGGGAACAATGTCATAAAGATATTCATACCAACCGGCATTAAAATACCCGCACCAACTGCTTGAATTACGCGGCCCGTCATCATCATCGTAAAGTTTCCGGAAGTAGCACAAATGATAGATCCTACCGTGAAGAATAACATTGCTGCTACGAATAATTTACGATACGTAAATCGTGAAACTAAAAATGCACTAATCGGTACTAAAATACCATTTACAAGCATGAAGCCTGTAATTAACCATTGTGCTGTTGAAGTTGATACGTTAAATTCATTCATTAACGGAGGTAATGCAACGTTAATAATTGTTTGGTTTAAAATAGAAACGAACATGCCGAGAATTAATACAGCTACAACTGCTTTTACGTTCACATTCTCTACAGGCGTAGACATTTGTTTTTTCGGCACTTCTTTTTCTTGTTTTACTTCTTCTTGCTTTCCTGTTTCTAACTCAACTACATTAGAAATTTCCGATTCTTGCTTTTGTTCAATTTCTTTCTCTTCTGTTTCAACTTTACTTATTTCTATTTTACTTACGGCTGGGACTTGTTCTTCTCCCATTTTCGTTTTTTTCTTTCGTAAAAGACGATTTACAAGGAAGAAGACGATTATACAAAATAGTGCATATCCTGCAATTACAATTGAGGACATCTCATCTCCCCCTTACTTATGAATACGAACTGTCACATTCATGCCAGGAACAATATTTACTGATTTGCTATGATCTAAAGAAATTTTAACTGGTACTACTTGTGTTACTTTCGTATAGTTCGCTGTTGCGTTGCTTGATGGCAACATAGAGAATGTATTCGCTGTTGTTAAGCCAACTTGTTCTACTTTTCCTGTTAACGTTGTATCTGGGTATGCATCTACATACACATCTACATCTTGACCTTTTTGAACATCATCAACATCTGTTTCTTCAATGTTTGCTGTTACCCATAAATTGTTCATATCGAATGCGTAAGCAATCGGGCTACCAGCTCCAACGAAAGCATTTGTTGTTGCGTTTGATTGTACAACCGTTGCATTTTGTGGAATTGTTACATCTACTGTTTGTTCTCCATTAGCTGCCGCTACAGTAACAGTACCTAGTTTATCGTTCTCATTATAATTTTTTCCTACTTCAGCTTTCCAGTCAGTTAGTTTACCTGCTACTGGTGAAGCAACCGGAATTACCTTCCCATCAATCTTTGCATTGTCTGTTTTTAAGTAATTTTCCGTTTGGTTGTAATAGTAATAACCGCCAATACCGCCGCCAACTAGTACAATTAATGTGATAATGTTGATAATTACCATTCTTCGAAACTGATTCATTGCATTCCTCTCCTTATATCGCATATAATTTTTTTCTAAACTATTTATGTCCTTATTGTTTAGATTGTTTAATTGTTAATTATATTAACCTTTTAACAAAAAAATCACACCATCTGCAGCGTAAATCGAAATTTATCTACCTGCGAGCGGTGCTGATTTCTGAAGGACTATCGTTTATAATTATAAATAATTATTTTGAATCTACAACCGACAATTTACGTATGAAATGTTGCTTAAACAACAATATAATACCAATATGTTGTTTAAGTATAGAAAATTAAACGAGGAGAAGAAAAATGTCTATTAAAAATACAAATGATCCACGTGTAAAGCGAACGAGACAACTCATTCAGGATGCTTTTGTCGCTTTAGTAGGCGAAAAAGGCTTTGAAAATGTAACTGTGCAACATATCGCAGAACGCGCTCCTGTAAATCGAGCTACATTTTATAGCCATTACCATGATAAATATGACCTATTAGACAAAAGTATTGAAGAAATGTTAGAGAAGCTAGCAGAAGTAATTAAACCGAAAAATAGAAATAAAGAAGATTTTCAACTTACATTTGATTCACCTCACCCTACATTTTTGGCTTTATTCGAACATATCGCAGAAAATGTAAACTTTTATAACGTTATGCTTGGGGATAAAGCTGCCGGAAACTACTCTTATAAAATGATGAAAACAATACAAGTGCATTTAACATTAAGCTTGTCTATTTCACAACCAGATGATGAAGATCTTATGGTTCCTCGTGATATTTTGATTAGTTATGTGACAGGGGCTCACATCGGAATGATTATGTCATGGTTAAAAAGAGGAATGATATATACTCCGCATTTTATGGCGATGCAATTAACTCGTTTAATTATTTTAGGCGCTCATACTGCAGCAGGATTAGAACGGCCTTTTTAAAACATAAAAAAGCGAAGGAGAATCTCCTTCGCTTTTTCTATTAATTAAATGTAATGTTATGTACAGCCTCTTTATCAAGACGTTTAATAACTTCTACAATTAACTTTACTGCATTTTCATAATCATCACGGTGTAACATTGCCGCATGAGAATGGATATAGCGCGTTGCAATTGTAATTGCCATAGAAGGAATACCATTTACAGCAATGTGAATCGCACCCGCATCCGTTCCTCCGCCCGCTACTGAATCATATTGATACGGGATTTGTAATTCATCAGCAACATCAACTACGAAATCACGTAAACCTGTATGTCCAATAACAGAAGCATCATATAAAATGATTTGTGGTCCATCGCCCATTTTACTTTGCGCTTCTTTTGACGTTACACCCGGTGTATCTCCAGCGATACCAACATCTACTGCGAACGCGATATCTGGTTTAATATAATTCGCAGATGTTTTTGCGCCACGAAGACCAACTTCTTCTTGTACAGTTCCAACGCCGTATACAACGTTTGGATGCTTTTCATCTTTTAATTGTTTTAATACGTCAATTGCAATTGCACAACCGATTCGGTTATCCCATGCTTTTGCAAGTAACATTTTTTCATTCTTCATCACTTGGAATTCAAAGTAAGGTACAACTTGATCTCCTGGTCGTACGCCCCACTCCATCGCTTCTTCTTGGCTAGAAGCACCGATATCGATGAACATGTCTTTAATTTCAACTGGCTTTTTACGAGCTTCTGGAGGTAAAATGTGCGGTGGTTTTGAACCAATTACACCTGTTACATCTCCTTTACGCGTTACAATCGTCACGCGCTGCGCAAGCATAACTTGTGACCACCAGCCACCAACCGTTTGGAAGCGAAGGAAACCTTTGTCATCGATTTGTGTAATCATAAATCCAACTTCATCTAAATGACCTGCAACCATAATTTTCGGACCGTTTTCTTCCCCTACTTTTTTCGCAACTAAACTCCCTAAATTATCAGTAGAAAGTTCGTCCGCAAACGGCTCGATATATTTCTTCATTACTTCACGTGGTTCACGCTCGTTACCGGCAATACCACGTGCATCTGTTAATTCTTTTAGCATTGTCAATGTCGCGTCTAATTTTGTCATTGCCAACACCCTCCTTTTTCTTCAGTCAATTTATTATACAATAATTAAATTGAAATATTCAAAAATTAAATTAGTATCCTTGTGTTTGACGCTGATGATTTACTTCATTTTTATCTAAATATGCTTTTTCAATCTCTTCTTGCTCAAATTCAAGTGCTTGTCCAAGTCGAAGATAGCTCGTAAATAATTCAATATAGTTTGTAATAGATGGTTGATCTGTAAAACGAATTACTTTCGCATATGTGTCTAAGAAAATTTCCACTTGTGTTTTATTCGTTTGTGCACATTTATAGAATAGGAAGTTTTTATCAATACCTAAATCAATTCCGATTGATAAAATAAAATGCAAACCATCTACGTACTCTTCTAATATTACTTCACGTTCCGAAGCTGGTTTGTTGCTCCAATATTTAAAACAACGTGTTTCATTTGCAAGTTCTCCAATTTCTACAAGAAGAGCTAACATTTTTTCTTTTAACAATTTTTTCGGTTGTAAGTCATGTTCTTTTGCAATACGGTCATCTAATTCTTTTTGTAATTTAAATAGTTGTAGTAAGTCCATTCTATTGTCCTCCTCCAACATCGCATTTTTCGCAACAATGTTGTTTCATCTCAAAGTTCATTATTATGTTTCAGTTCTTATGAATAAGTCAGCTATCTACCTCTTTATAAAATAGCTTGTCCTTAATTTACAAATACGTTTCAGTCATCGCTCTTAAATTGTTCATCTGATGAAAGTTCCATATCATCTTTCCATTATAGCAGTGTCGTTTCGGCTAGGAAAGATACTCTTCTTTCCAAAAGAGCAGAATTAAAAAAAGCCAGGAGTATTCTCCTGACTTCATATGTATATTCTTCTATACTGCTATAACTTTTATATTGATTTTGTCATATTGATAATGACATAGTCGTTAATCTTTAGAATTTCTTTTCACTTCTAACTTCTCTTTGAATACAAATAAAAAACCTTAGAAGAAAATTCTTCTAAGGTTTTAACTAATTAATTAGTTAATGTTGTTTTTTGCAACTGTTGCTAATTCAGCGAAAGCTTTTTCGTCATGAACAGCTAAGTCAGCAAGCATCTTGCGGTTAACTTCGATGCCAGCATTTTTAAGACCGTGCATTAAGCGGCTGTAAGAAAGACCATTCATACGAGCTGCTGCGTTGATACGTGTAATCCATAATTTACGGAAGTCACGTTTCTTTTGACGGCGGTCACGGAATGCATACATTAGAGATTTCATAACCTGTTGGTTAGCAACCTTGAATAATGTATTTTTTGAACCGTAGTAACCTTTTGCTAATTTAATTACTTTTTTACGACGTTGACGAGTAACTGTACCACCTTTTACTCTTGGCATAATATTACCTCCTAATTGTTCTATATATCAGCCGAACTTATTTTAAGTTGTCAAGCATTTGACGAATGCGTTTGAAGTCACCAGCGCTTACTACACCAGCTTTACGTAGTTTACGTTTAGCTTTTGTAGATTTGTTAGCGAATAAATGGCTTGTGTAAGCGTGAGAACGTTTCAGTTTACCTGATCCAGTCTTTTTGAAACGCTTTGCAGCGCCGCGATGAGTTTTTTGTTTAGGCATAGGTATTTCCTCCTCTATCTATTACTTATCGTTTTTCGGTGCTAAAACTAAGAACATACTGCGTCCTTCCATTTTAGGCTTAGATTCAACTGTACTAACTTCAGCACAAGCTTCTGAGAAGCGATCTAAAACACGTTGACCGATTTCTTTATGAGTAATGGCACGTCCTTTAAAGCGAATTGACGCTTTAACCTTGTCGCCTTTCTCTAAAAACTTGATAGCATTACGAAGTTTTGTGTTAAAGTCGTGTTCATCAATTGTTGGACTTAAACGAACTTCTTTCATGCTAATTACTTTTTGATTTTTGCGCTGCTCTTTTTCTTTCTTCTGTTGCTCAAAGCGGAATTTACCGTAGTCCATAATGCGGCATACTGGCGGTTTCGCATTTGGAGCAACTAATACTAAATCAAGATTAAGATTTGCAGCTAAGTCTAAAGCGTCATTACGAGACTTGATTCCAAGTTGATCGCCATTTGCGCCAACTAAACGTACTTCACGTGCACGAATTTGCTCGTTAATCATCATATCCTTGCTAATAGTAAGCCACCTCCAAGGTTTTCTCAGAACATATTTTGTAGTCATAGAACCCGAACAAAAAAAGTGCGGGCATACGACACCCACACTTGTAAAATCTTAAGTAAGAAATACATTTACCTGTTAACTGCGAATGCGTCCATCAGGTGAGAAGCGGGTGCTTCTACTTGTTCCACAAAACAATATTCTATTATCCTTGATGAGTTTATCATAGGACATGACGTCTGTCAAGAAGACGCGATGTGTTTTACTAACAACAAGAAATATTGTAACAAACAACTAACATACTTGCAATACTTTTTTATGATAAGTGTCACATGGTTATTTTTTCTAATTTCTCTCGAGTATATTACATAAAAAAGCCGCGGTATACCGCGGCTTTTTCTTATCGTTTTCCTTCTACTTTAATCATGTCAACAAAAGCATCTAATGCGATTGTTTCTGATTTTTGTTCACCATATTTACGTACGTTTACGCCGTTTTCAGTTACTTCATTGTCACCTACTACAAGCATGTACGGAATTTTTTGCATTTGTGCTTCACGGATTTTGTAACCGATCTTCTCTTCACGAGTGTCTAATTCAACACGGATACCAGCACGACGCAATTCGTCTTGTACTTTCTTCGCATAGTCTAAATGTACTTGCGGAGAAACTGGAATTACTTGTACTTGAACTGGAGCTAACCATGTTGGGAATGCACCTTTGTATTCTTCAATTAAGAAGGCTACAAAACGTTCCATAGTTGATACAACACCACGGTGAATTACAACTGGACGATGTTGTTTACCGTCTTCGCCAACGTATGATAATTCAAAGCGTTCTGGAAGTAAGAAGTCTAATTGTACAGTTGAAAGTGTTTCGTCTTTTCCAAGAGCAGTACGAACTTGAACATCAAGTTTTGGACCGTAGAATGCCGCTTCACCTTCAGCTTCATAGTAATCAAGACCCATTTCATCCATAGCTTCTTTTAACATACCTTGTGCTTTTTCCCACATCTCATCATCCGCATAATACTTTTTAGTATCTGCTGGGTCGCGGTAAGATAGACGGAATGAGTAGTTCTCTAAACCGAAATCTTTGTACACTTCTAGAGTTAAGTTTACAACACGTTTTAACTCTTCTTTAATTTGATCTGGACGAACGAAAATGTGCGCATCGTTTAAAGTCATTCCGCGTACACGTTGTAATCCAGATAACGCACCTGACATTTCATAACGGTGCATTGTTCCAAGTTCTGCAATACGGATTGGTAATTCACGGTAGCTGTGAATATCATTTTTATAAACCATCATATGATGAGGACAGTTCATTGGACGAAGAACTAATTCTTCGTTATCCATTTCCATTGATGGGAACATGCCATCACGGTAGTGGTTCCAGTGACCAGAAGTTTCATAAAGCTCTCTGCTCCCTAGTACTGGAGTATATACGTGATCATAGCCTAAGCTTGCTTCTTTATCAACGATGTAACGCTCGATAATGCGGCGGATTGTTGCACCTTTTGGTAACCAAAGTGGTAAACCTTGTCCTACTTTTTGGCTATTAGTAAATAGTTTTAATTCTTTACCTAATTTACGGTGATCGCGCTCTTTCGCTTCTTCAAGCATACGTAAGTGCTCATCTAATTCTGCTTTCTTAACGAATGCAGTACCGTAAATACGTTGTAGCATTTTATTATTGCTATCGCCGCGCCAGTAAGCACCTGCAACGCTTAATAATTTAAACACTTTAATTTTCCCTGTAGATGGAAGGTGAACACCACGACAAAGGTCGAAAAATTCGCCTTGCTCATAGGTTGAAATAACTGCATCTTCTGGAAGATCGTTAATTAAATCTAATTTTAACTCATCGCCGATTTCTTCAAAGCGACGAATTGCTTCTGCACGTGGTACTTCATGACGAACGATTTCTAAGTTCTCGTTCACGATTTTTTGCATTTCTTTTTCGATTTTCTTGAAGTCTTCAACTGTAATTGCTTCTTCCATATCAATATCGTAGTAGAAGCCATTTTCAATTACTGGACCAATGCCAAGCTCAACCTTAACATCTTTATATAAACGTTTTAACGCTTGTGCTAAAAGGTGGGCTGTTGAATGGCGTAAAATATATAGGCCATCTTCAGAATCTAATGTAATGATAGAAACTGCACCATCTTCTTCGATTGGTGTAACAAGATCGATCATCTCATCGTTTAATTTTCCAGCTACAGCTTTTTTCTTTAAGCCTGGGCTAATAGAAGCTGCGATTTCTTCAGTTGTTACGCCTTTTGGAAACTCCTTCACAGCTCCATCAGGGAAAGTAATTTTAACTACATCTGCCATCACTGGTCACTCCTCTTTTTCTCAAAATAAAAAACACTCATCCCGTAAAAAGGGACGAGTGTTGAATTCGTGGTTCCACCCTTGTTCCAATTAACATAATTGTTAATTGCTCAAGTTCAACATAACGGTGTTGTCCGTTAGCAATTACTAGAAAAACCGTTCACTGCTAAAGTTTAGAGGTGGTAAGTAATAATCCCGTACTAGGAAGCTCACACCCTAAGGCTTCCCTCTCTGAAAATCGTAGAAAACTACTCATGTCCTCATCATGACATTTCAATATATTTCATTTATGTAGGTAATTATATGCTCAAAAACTTAGAAAATCAAGGGCGTTACCTTTATTTTTTAAATTTTTCACATTGCGCTCAAAATCATGTAATCCATGTAATTGGACCCGTTCTTGGAACACATTTCGCAAAGTAATAATCATATTATGGTCTTGTTCTTTCGTATATAAATAAATCTTTTTAGGCGAAATAGAAAGAAGCGGCGCAATTACTTTCGTATCAATATATACATCATTTTGCTTTAATAATTCCTCATCTATATATTGGACCAACTTCTCCTGTTTTAAACGTCTACCTTTATCATCATAAAAGATAAAGCTTTCATCAAAAATAAGATGCACGCAAGACAAACGTGATTTACGGCTACTTACTTGTTGCCGAAGCGTCTCAATGAACATTTGGTATTCTTGCTCCATCTTATATTCATCAATTGCCACTTCCGCAAGTTTAGCCACCATTTCCCTATATGTACGAAGACGAAAACGGATATATGATGAAAACGAGAATGAGAGCGGATCACAAAGCCAATTATTTAAAGAAGACTTAATATATGACTCAAATGCGTTACGCGTTAAATCCTGAGCTACACCTTTTCTTCTTCCCTTTAAAATCTCATGTGCCATGTGCAATATTTGATGACACTCTTCTTGTTCTTCATAAAAAAACTTTTCTTTTAAAATCGTATAAATCCACTCATTTTGTTTCACATTCACAATGAAATACACCATTACTGGCAATAAGATTTTTTCAATATAATTCGATTCACGTACTGGTATGTGAATCACCACTTTTTGTTCCTGTAAATACACACTCGTTTCCTTATATAACACTTCCGCTCTTTTTAGCAATTGTCTATATACGTGCATAGCATCATTTTTTTCTTCGAAGCAAATTTCAATCACTTTTGTCCCCCCTTTTATCCCCGCTCTAAAGGACTGTATCTATACGTTACAAATCCTATAAGAGTCCGTCCCGCGTGAATTTCACTCTTAGTAGAATCACATTTCCTATCGTTAGAAAATCCACTCAATATGGCTTGCTAATTTTATATATATTAAGGGAGGGAGAAAAAAATGATACAAGCTACTATGAATTTTTATTGTATACTTTACTTATCAATAAAAGGGGGTATCTGAATGTTTGAATATAAATTCGTAAAAGTCGAATTACATTGGGGGTTCACTCGCTCAAAACCAGCTGAAGACTACCAAGAAATTATTCAAGAACATGCTAGAGATGGCTGGAGGTTCGTACAGATTGTTGCCCCTACGTTTGGCAGTTCTGGACAACCTGAATATTTCGATCTCATATTCGAAAAGAAAATATCACTATAATACAAAAAAAGAGCAAGCTGAGAAGCTTACTCTTTTACTTATGACGACGGTTTTTCCCACCAATTGGAATTGGTTTCGCTAAATATTTAATTCTTTCCATAATACGTGCTGCTTTCATTTCTTCAGCCTCACCACGCTGCGTATACGTTAAATGGTGTTCCAGTTGTTTAAAATCAAAATTAGACGTAAAGAACGTCGGTAAGTTTTCTAACATACGGAATTGCAAGATTGCACCAAGCACATCGTCACGCACAAAGCTTGACATCGCTTCTGCCCCGATATCGTCTAACATTAAAACTTGTACGCGTTTAACCGCATCAATCTTTTCACCAATCGAATTATCTTGAATTGAACTTTTAATTTCACGTAAAAATTCCGGGAAGTATACGAGCATCGAACTTATTTTCTTTCGAGCAAGCTCGTTCGCTATTGCTCCTAAAAGGTACGTTTTTCCTACACCAAATTTACCGTACAAATATAAACCTTGTGCTTTTTTACCTGGTTCATATGTACTTAAAAATTCATTCGCTGCACCAATTGCATCGATACGTGCATTTAAATCAGAAGGGTCTAAGTTTTCCATAGTTGCCTGCAAAATATCCGTTGGCATATATACACTTTGAACGAGTTTTTCATATTTCTTTCTCTCGTCATGCGCTACTTTTCTAACGCAGCGATCGTATTGAATATCAATCATCTTCCCTTGAATAACAAGCTTTGGCTCATAACCTTGTAGCATATTTTTACATGAACCTAAATCCGGACAATCCACGCAACCTACACTTTGTCCAATATATTCATATAACTTCACAAGACTGCGCTCAATCATAGAAGTCGTTACTTCACCCTTATGTTCGTCTATAAATTCTTTCACACGCGGATGCGCCATTACTTCTGCCTTTAGTACTTCATATCTATTTTTAAAGTTTTCATTTTCCATTAATTTTGCAAATGAATTTTGAATATGCTCCATTTTCTCACCTCAAAGAGCGTTCATTCTCTTCTATTAATCACGCTTATATTTTTTTAACACTTCTTCTAGTCGTTTTCTTTCATCTTCTAGCGTACTTGCATCTTTTTCTACACTTGTATCTTTCTTCTCTGTTTCTTTCTCTTGTTCTTTCGGCTCTTCTTCCTTAAGCCAATCTGGCACCATTTCTTTCCGCACCGTTTTCTTCGCCGTACGGCCTTTTTTCTTCGTCTCAGCCCACTCTTGATATTGACGGTTCTCTTCTTTCGCTAACGCCATCGCGTCCGCTACTGTACCGACCTTTTTACGTGCCCAATGCCCAGCAATCTTCTCGACATACGTTTTCGCAAGTTTCATATCTGAGCGTAGCATAACGTAATAAATAAGTACATTCACAACTCCTGGTGTCAATTTTTGATTAATCATGACATCTTCAACGATCTGCAAGTCCGCTTTCGTTGCCTCTGCACCACCAGAAATCTCTTTCAATAGTTGTTTTGGCGAGATTTCCTCTAGCTGCTTTATTAACATCTCCTCTTGCGATGAAGGCTCTTTCTCTTTCATCGTACGTGCAGCATGAGGCTGTACTCTTTCACTTAATACCGGTAATGCTTGACCATTTTCAAATTGATACCAATCGCGCGCTCCTTTTCTAAGCCTTTCCGTATCAATTGTTTGCATCTCTGTCACTGCACCAAGAACGATATTTTGCATCGATAACACATCTACACCATACACGTAAGCAAGTGTTATAACGCAGTCTCTCACTTGATCTGTAATCGCCTTTTTAGGAACAAGAGCGGACAATCCATCTACAAATAAAGAGAAATCAAAGAAATCATTCCAAACTTTCGGAGCGTCTCCCTTCTCGTTACTTGGCATAGTTGTCGTTTTTGGAATACGAAGGTCTTCTTGCGCATGCTCAAGCTGTCCTGGATTAAACGAACCAAACACATCATTGAAAGAACGCGTAACATTTTCATAAGAAGCAAAATCAAATTCTTCTTCTAAGAAATATTGCTTTACTTGATTATATTTTGTCCGGCTCAATCGATTGTATAAAAAGATACTTAAAACAATATCATCAAAAAACTGCTTCGGAGATAAAGGTGGTTGCAACTCATATATGAACATTCGAATATCTTTTTCTTTCTTAATATATACCTTCAATAGCCCAATTGCCTCTAACTTTACTCGTTCCTCATATATTTCAGGAAGTTGCATTTGCATAGTCACCATAAGGGAATGATGCGTATTCTCTTTTCCAAATACACGATCTTGCTCTAGCTCTCCCCATAGTGTCATGTATAAGCTAAAAGCTCTACTACCTATTAACGGCTGATACAACATCGTTAACACTTTTCGGTCGTAATTGTGCAGTAGCCCTTTCGCACTTACTTTATAACGATCAATCGGCAATAGCTCCATCCATGACTGTTTTTCCATTCTTGCTTTTCCTTTCTCTCATCCAATCTATCCTCTACTTCATTCGTTCTATCTTCATTATATAAATTCTTAGTGAAAAAGAGCTATTAGCTTGCGCTTCTAGCTCTCTTATCCTATTACTTACGGTATGTAAAGAGAATAAAATACAACTTCTACTCTCTTTCTTTTTGCAGTATATCTTTTAATTCTTCAATAAATACATTTAAATCTTTAAATTGACGATATACAGAAGCAAAACGTACGTAAGCAACATCATCAATATCGCGAAGTTCTTCCATGACAATTTCACCAATCATATCACTTTTCACTTCTGATATACCTAAATTACGCAGTTCACGTTCCACGCTTTGTGTTACTTCTTCTAATTGTCTTAAAGATACTGGTCTTTTTTCACACGCTTTAATTAAACCACGTAAAATCTTTTCTTTATTAAACTCTTCTCGTGTGCCTTCTTTTTTTACAACGATAAGAGGTGACTCTTCTACCCTTTCAAAGGTCGTAAAGCGACTTAAGCAGCTTTCACACTCTCTCCTTCTTCGAATAGAGCGCCCCTCGTCTACCGGACGCGAATCTAACACTCTTGTACCATTATGAGAACAGGATGGACAACGCAATACATTCACTCCTTTACACTATACTCTTTATTTTTCTCTACTCACTTCACCTAAAATATATATACAATATTATATAACTCATTCTAACTCTCTTACCACTTTAAGTTTCAGCGCATCACTTTATCATCTCATCCTTAAAAATAAGATGGTATATAGAGCACTACCTCATTTGCAAGAATCCAATTTATTCAACTAACGAGTACGTTATATTTTTCCTTTTTTATAAACTAAAAAAGAGGTGCATTATACACCTCTTTACATTTTAAATCAATTATGTTCTTTTTTAAAGAGCTTTTGTTTCTCTCTGCTTAATTTCGAAGCTACCAGTTCCTCGAGGAAGCTCGATGCTCTCACGCGTTTTCGCGTTTAAACCTTCTGCAATATATTCTGCAGCAACATTTGGATCAATACGATCCCCACAAGTATAAACATCAATACTTGCGTAACCGTGCTCCGGAAAGCTATGAATTGTTAAATGTGATTCCGAGATAATTACTACTCCACTTACACCTTGTGGTGCAAATTTATGGAAAGCAACCTCACGCACTTCAGCACCAGCTTTTAGTGCTGCATCCACAAATAATTGTTCAATATACGGCATGTCATTCAGTTTGTCGAAATCGCAATCCCAAAGTTCAGCAATCACGTGACGACCCATCGTATCCATAGTATCCATTCTACAGTTCCCCCTTGTAAATTTATTCTAACTGTTCGAATTGAAAACTAATTTGCAATTTGGCTTGCTCCACTACCACGGGGGAAAGTTAGTCCAGAGAGGTCCTAACCCTTTAAGTAGTGACTACGTACCTCAGCTCTTAAGTTTACGAGTGTTAGTATACTTTGTTTATTTTCATTTTGCAACAACAGTTTTTTCGATTTTCTGTCATATTTTCCTCTTTACTTTTCCCTAAAAAAAATAAACGATTCACAAATGCAGTAATCACAACGCTTCGTGGTATGTCCACTTTTTTAAATATACTTATATAATTTTTTTCCTTTTCAGAAAAAATTAAAAAAAGAGGGCAAATGTTGCCTTGCCCTCTCCTCCCTTATTCACTTAAATGTGTTGCACATTTTCTTGTTTCGCTAACTCTTCAACAACTAACGTTACAAGATCTACAACACGACGAGAGTAGCCCCACTCGTTATCATACCAAGCAAGTACTTTCACTTTACGATCACCCATTACCATTGTAGATAAACCATCAATAATAGCTGAGTGTGTATTTGTATTAAAGTCGATAGATACTAAAGGCTCTTCGCTGAATTCTACAATACCTTTTAACGCACCGTTTGCAACAGTTTTGAATGCATCGTTAATGGCTTCAACTGTCACATCGCGTTTTACATCTACTACTAAATCAACAAGAGACACGTTTGGTGTTGGTACACGAAGTGCCATACCATGAAGTTTTCCGTTTAAATGTGGAAGAACTTTTGCTAGCGCTTTCGCAGCACCTGTCGTTGTCGGAATGATTGATTGTCCGCAAGCACGTGCTCTTCTTAAATCTTTATGTGGGTTATCAATATTTTTTTGGTCATTTGTATAAGCGTGAACTGTCGTCATTAAACCGTTTTCAATTCCAAACTGCTCATCTAACACCTTCACAACAGGCGCTAAACAGTTTGTTGTACAAGATGCATTTGAAATAACAGTATGTTTTGTAATATCTAATTGGTCTTCGTTCACACCAACTACAATTGTTACATCTTCATTTTTACCAGGCGCTGTTAAAATTACTTTTTTCGCTCCAGCTTCAACGTGAAGAATTGCTTTTTCTTTTGAATTAAATTTACCAGTTGCTTCAATTACAACTTCAACACCTAAATCTGTCCAAGGCAATTCCTTTGGATCGCGGTTGTTTAAAAGGCGAATCATTTTTCCATCAACTAATAAGTGATCTTCAAATGCTTCTACTGTTCCGTCAAACTTGCCATGAACTGTATCATATTTAATTAAGTGTGCTAACGTTTCAGATGGATAGCTTGCATTGATTGCTACAATTTCGAATGCGCTTTCTTTTATTGCTTGACGAAATACCATTCTCCCAATACGTCCAAATCCATTAATTGCCACACGAGTCATAATATGTTATCCCCCTTGAATGCGTTATACTATTTATCTCCAATCCCAATAATAGTATAACACAAAAAGGGGATATGTCACTAAGCATTTTCATTAATTTCACAATTTTTTAGTCAATAATGTTCCACTTCTTTAAAATTACCTGCAATTGTGTTTTCGTTCCCATAATTGTGCCATCATTATTTATCACTTCATCTGCATTTTTCACTTTTTCTTCTAACGGCATTTGAGATTGAATACGAGCTGTTGCTTCTTCTTCTGAAAAGTTATTTCGTTTCATTAAACGTTCTAATTGCGTATGCGGCTTAACCGCTACAACTAAAATGCGGTCAACGAGACTTGTTAATTTGCTTTCAAATAAGAGAGGAATATCTAACACAACCGCTTGCATACCTTCTTTTATGTACATTTCCTTTTGCCTATTCATTTCCTCACGCACTGCAGGATGAACAATTTTATTTAACTGCAATCGTTTTTCTTCATTATAGAAAACGACACTTCCTAGTTTTGGACGATCTAGTTCTCCATCTTCTTGTAACACTTCCGTTCCAAATACTTCTACTATTTTGTTATATGCTGGTTTTCCTCGCTCTACAACTTCTCGTGCAATAATATCTGCATCAATAACTGGTATGCTCAGTTCACGAAACATTTGAGACACTGTACTTTTTCCACTTGCAATGCCTCCTGTTAATCCAATTACTACTGTCATCATAATCCTCCTCATAATAAAAGGCGCGAAACTAATGTTCCACGCCCATACTTACATTTTCCAAATTCCAATAATAATGAGTAATACTCCAGGCAGGAATGTAAATTTTTGTAACCACTTCATATTCGATAAAACCGTTCCAAGTTTCATTCCAATAAATAAAAACAAAGAACTCATAATTGCAACTAATATCGCCATCATAGCGGGTGCATACCCTAATAAAGATGCACCAATTCCGGCACCAAATGAGTCTACAGAAAGAGCGATACCAAGAAGCAATGCTTCTCCTGCAGAAATGGTGCCTGATTTATCAAAATCTGCTACAGTCGGTTTCCGTAAAATTTGAATCACTAGCCCTAGCGAGGCAATCTCTAATTTCCAGACCTTCTCCTCTTGCTTCGGTTCTTCTTTTTTCTCACTTCGAAAAAATTGATATAATACCCAAATCCCTATTCCAATAAGAACAAGCCCACCGATACGCGTTGCGATAACAGGTGAAAATACTTTCGCGATCATATGTCCAATTCCCATTGAAACAAGCATAACAGCCGCTGAACACATTCCGATAATTATAATTGATCTTAGTGGAATTCTTACGCTTCTTAAACCATATGTTAGCCCTACACTACAGCTATCCAAGCTTAATGTAAAAGCTAATAAAATAAGAGATAAATAAAGGTACATCGGTAAGCTCCTCCCTTATACATAGCTCTGCTGTATGTATATGACAAATGCCTATCCGATGTTATCTCTTTTCTATATTCTAGGCTGACAAATTGGGCAGTAATGCGTTCCTCGCCCGCCAACAACTGTTTTTTCTAATATCGTGCCACAAGTTACGCACGGCTCTCCTTTTTTCCCATATACATTTAGGAGTTCTTGGAAAGAACCAATTTGCCCTTGTGAGTTGATATACGTCCGAATTGTACTTCCGCCACGCTTTACTGCTTCGCCTAGCGTTGTAACGGTAGCCTCATAAATTCGCTCAATTTCTTCTACTGTTAAAGACGAAGCTTCTCGTTCCGGATGAATTTGAGAACGGAATAAAACTTCATCTACATATATATTTCCAAGCCCTACTAAAAGACGCTGATCCAGTAGCACAACTTTTATTTTACGATTTGTCTTTTGTAATCTTTCTTGTAAATACTGCGGTGTCATTTCAGCATCAAATGGCTCCGGACCTAAGTCCGCAAGAGGCATTTGGTTCATTTCTTCACCTTTCTTAAAGAGATGCATCGTACCAAACTTTCTCACATCTTTATAATGTAATTCCGTTCCATCTGTAAATAAGAAACGGACGTGCGTATGTTTATCAATCGGCTCATCCTCTTGATGTAGTAAAAACTTACCTTCCATACGCAAATGTGAAACAATAACATAATTCGTTACATATAAAAGCAAAAACTTTCCTCTTCGCTTTATTTTTTCAATCTTCTCGCCTTTTAGCATTTCTTTAAAGATTTCTGCATCATCCGGTCGTTTCACTATTTTTGGATAAGTAACAATAACATCTTCAATCGTTTTTCCTGTTACAAGATTTTCAAGTGTCCGTCTGACGTTTTCAACCTCTGGTAATTCAGGCATTTCATCACTTCCTTATTTTGCGTCGTACCAAGTTGGACCGTAAGAATAATCAACTTTCAGCGGAACTGCAAGTTCAATTGCATGCTCCATTACTTCAGGTACAAGCTTCTCTAATTTTTCAATTTCTTCTTTTGGCGCTTCAAATATCAATTCATCGTGTACTTGCAGAAGAAGACGTGCTTGTAATCCTTCTTCTTCTAAACGATCCGCCATAATAATCATCGCTTTTTTAATAATATCTGCGGCAGTACCTTGAATTGGTGTATTCATCGCTGTACGCTCAGCGAAGCTACGTAAATTGAAATTACGACTCGTAATTTCTGGAATATAACGGCGACGATTTAATAATGTAGCCACATATCCTTTTTGTTTCGCATCTTTTACGATGTCCTCCATGTATTCTTGTACACCAGGGAAACTTTCTAAATACTTTTCAATAAATTCCGCTGCTGCTTTTCTTGTAATTCCTAAGTTTTGTGAAAGACCATAATCACTAATACCATATACAATTCCGAAATTAACAGCTTTCGCTTGTCGTCTCATATTTGAAGTTACTTCATCTTTTTTAACGCCAAATACATCCATAGCTGTTTTCGTATGAATATCCATATCATGTTGGAATGCTTCAACTAGCCCTTTATCATTTGCAATATGAGCTAATACACGCAGTTCGATTTGTGAGTAATCAGCCGCATACATAATCCATCCTTCTTCTGACGGAACAAATGCCTGACGAATCTTTCTTCCTTCTTCTAATCGAATTGGGATATTTTGCAAGTTCGGATCCGTTGAACTTAATCGACCTGTTTGCGTTAACACTTGATTAAAGCGAGTATGAATTTTAGATGAATCTTCATGTACAACTTTCAGTAAACCTTCAATGTAAGTTGAATTTAGTTTCCCTAATTGACGATAATGTAAAATATTTGGAATAATTTCATGGTGATTCATAAGCTTATCTAGTACATCAGCTGACGTAGAATAACCTGTTTTCGTCTTTTTAATAACCGGCAAGTTTAAGTTCTCAAACAGAATAACACCAAGCTGCTTCGGTGAATTAATATTAAATTCTGTTCCCGCAAGCTTATAAATTTCCTGTTCCATTTCCTTTAATCTACCCGCAAGTTCTTCTCCCATATTACGAAGACGCTCTGTATCAACTTTTACACCCTTTACTTCCATATCAGCTAATACACGTGCAAGCGGCAATTCTAACTCTGTAAACAGTTCATATTGCTCATTCTTCTTTAACTCTTCAACGAATGTTTGCTTTACATCATATAATACATGCACTTTACGAGCCACATGCTCCGCTACTACCTCTAACTTTGGAACAGCACGCTTCGCACCTTTTCCGTAAACTTCTTCATCAGATTTCACAGCATGCGTTTCTTTCATTTTCGCTACAGTACGGAAGTCTTTATCCGTATCAGCTGGATCAAGTAAATAAGCAGCGATTAATAGATCAAAGTCAATCCCTTGCATATCTATCCCATTCCATTTCAGTGCAACGATTGCACGCTTCGCATCAAATGTATGCTTTCTCATTTCTCCATCTGCAAGCCACTCTTTAAAAGCATCTGACTTAAGAGCAATGTCTGTCTGAATAAAGTAACATCCATTTTCATTTTGAATACCGAAACCTTGAATGTCTGCTTTATGATAGTTATCTTCTTGTACTTCAACGATAAGCGCACTATCTTGCTGAAGCATTTCTTCTGTAACTTCTTCCACAATATCAAATGTAATATCATCTAATTCAGCTGGAGCAGTTTCTTCTGGCGTAACGCCTAATTTATTTAAAAGAGATGTAAATCCTAAACTCTCGAACATTGGAATGACATCACTTGCTTCATATCCTTTATACGCCATATCATCCACATGAACTGTAATCGGCGCATCTGTAATAATAGTTGCAAGATCCTTACTCATAAGAGCTTGTTCTTTATTTTCTTCCAGTTTTTCTTTTAATTTCTTCCCACTTACTTGATCTATATTTTCATACACCGCTTCAACCGTTCCAAACTGTGTTAACAATTTAATTGCCGTTTTTTCACCAACTCCTGGTACACCTGGTATATTATCTGACTGGTCTCCCATTAAACCTTTCATATCGATAATTTGCTTTGGTGATAAGCTGTATTTTTCAAATAAAGCTTCTTTCGTATATTCATCCACTTCTGTAATCCCTTTTCGCGGAATACATACAAGCGTGTTATCAGAAACAAGTTGAAGTAAATCTTTATCTCCTGAAATAACTTTTACACTTGCCCCTTGCTCACTCGCTTCTTTCGCTAACGTTCCCATGATGTCGTCCGCTTCATAATTTTCTAATTCATAACGCGGTACATTGAACGCATCCAGCATCTCACGAATAAATGGGAATTGCTCTGATAATTCAGGTGGAGTCTTTTGACGCCCTCCTTTATACTCACTATACGTTTTATGACGGAACGTTGTTTTGCCTGCATCAAACGCCACTAACATATGAGTTGGCTTTTCTTCCTCTAATATTCTCATTAACATCATTGTAAAACCGTAAATTGCGTTCGTATGTATACCTTTGTCGTTATTTAAAAGCGGTAGTGCAAAGAAAGCACGATACGCGATATTATTACCATCTACTAATACGACCTTTTTTTCCAAAATTGAAACCTCCCCATACAAATTTGAAATGATTTTTTTCACAGAAAAAAACCGTTCCTTTCCTCTCTCTATATTAACATGACTAATAGAGAGAAGAAAAATAACGGCTATTTTCTTTCATATATAAAACAGACTTATATTGGCATAAAGGGAAGTGACGAGAACAGCTTAACTATTCTCGTCCAAAATTACTCCTTGGATGAAGGGGTTTTCATGTATTATATTAACAGAGCTTTATTAATATTTAATTAAGCCATTGTTAATATATTGTAAACATCCTTCATCCTATTTTTCAGTTGCTGATTTCGGTAAAACAACTGTAAACGTTGTCCCTTCTCCAACTTCACTATCTACTGTAATCGTACCTTGATGCGCCTCAACTAAATGCTTTACGATCGACAATCCAAGGCCGGTACCACCAGTATTTCTACTTCTTGCTTTATCCACCCGGTAGAAACGTTCAAAAATACGCGGAATTTCCTCTTTACTAATACCAATTCCAGTATCCGATACTTTTATATAAGCATTATATTTATCTTCCGCTAACTCTACTGAAACAACGCCTCCAGCCGGTGTATATACGATTGCGTTATTAATTAAATTAATAAAGATTTGTTTCAAACGACTTGGATCTCCAATAACAGAGGCACGTTTTAATACATTCACTTGTAAAGAGATTTCTTTTTCTCCTGCTTTATTATCAAGCACCATATGAATATCTTCAAGCAGCCCCTTCATGTCAACGGTTCCCATATTTAATTTAAATCCTTGTTGTTCGATCTTCGACAAATCTAATAAATCTTCAATTAATCCTTGCATGCGCTCACTTTCTTTTAAAATAATGTGCAAGAAATGTTCGCAGAATTTTTTATTATCCATCGCTCCGTCTAAGAGTGTTTCTGAAAAACCTTTAATAGAAGTAATCGGTGTCTTTAATTCATGAGAAACATTCGCTAAAAAGTCTTTTCTCATTTGTTCTAATTTCTTTAACTCTGTTATGTCATGGAATACGAGAACAATCCCTTTCCATTCATGGTTTGTCCCGATAATCGGCGCTCCATATACTTCGAAATGCTTCCGTTCAATTCCAAGTGGCAATAACATTTGTTTACGCACTTTCACTTCTGTCATAAAGATTTCTTCTACAAGCTCAATAATTTCTGTATGATGAAACGATTCATAATATAAGCGATCTAAATATTCTTCATCTGTTACGTGGAAAGTTTCCTTATAAGAGCGGTTTACAAGGTTTATATATCCTCGGCTATCAATTAAAATCATTCCGCTTCCCATATTTTCAATTAACGTATGCAGACGATCTTGCTGCATTTCTTGTTCAAGTGTCATCTCTTGTAAATTTCGAGCTAAAATATTAATCGCTTTACTCAGCATTCCTGTTTCATCCGAATGACTTTCGTATGCACGTGCTTTATAATTACCCTTTGCCAATTCAATTGCAACTTTCGTAACCGATTCAATCGGCCTAATATATTGCCCTGTAATTTTCATACCTAAAAATACAACTACGAGACAAGCAATGACAAATCCGATAATTAATAATCCCCACGTTTTTTGATGTACGTCTCTTAAAGGATCAATTATACTTTTCACCAAAATGTATCCTTGTTTTCCTTCTACATCTTGAACGAACACCGCATGATAAAATTCATTCTTTCGATCCGTTTCTTTCGTAATTACTTTACTTCGTTGTTTTGCCACTTCCGAAGAAAGTTCTTTAATCGTCTCTGGACTAAATGCCAATTCTTGTCCTTTTCTATATTGAACTTTCTTTTTTTCATCCAAAAATACGATAGAAGCTGGTATTTTTTCTTCTAACTTTTCAAATACGTATGGATTTTTTAAGACATTATCAAAACCTTGCTCTTCTGCTAACGTCGCAACATACTCCGTCTCTTTTACCATTCTCTCTTTAGCATGATCTATATAGTAGTTTTCAAACACAGTTTCTAGTAATAAACCTAGTCCAACTAAAATAAATACAATAAGAGAAACAAATGTAAAAAGAAGCCTGGAACGAAATTTATTCATTCCCTTTTGGCTCCTCTAATTTATATCCTAAACCACGTATCGTTTTAATGTACGTCGGTTTTTTCGTATTTTGTTCAATTTTATCGCGCAAATGGCTAATATGAACATCAACAATTCGTGTATCACCAGCAAAATCATAATTCCATACAGCACTTAATAATTGATCACGTGTCAACACGCGACTTTTATTTTTCGCAAGATACACAAGTAGTTCAAATTCTTTTGGTGTTAATTCAAGCTTTCTTCCTTGGAAATAAGCCTCATAAAACTCCGGTAAAATTTTAAGTTCTGCAATTGTGATGCTATCTTCATCTGGCGCTTCTGCAACTTGTTCTTCTTGTTGTAATTTCGTACGGCGCAAAATCGCCTTCACACGAGCAACTACTTCTCTTGGACTAAATGGCTTTGTCATATAATCATCTGCCCCAAGTTCAAGGCCTAGCACCTTATCAAACTCATCATCTTTTGCCGTTAACATTAAAATCGGCGTCATAACGCGCTGCAATCGTAATTCTTTACACACTTCCATACCATCCATTTTCGGAAGCATTAAATCTAATATAATTAAATCTGGGCGTTCTGTTGTCGCTTTTTGAAGCGCCATTTCTCCATCCATCGCTGTTATAACTTCAAACCCAGCTTGTTGTAAATTAAATTCGATTAAAGTTAAGATAAATTCCTCATCATCTACTACTAAAATACGATTGTTCATTCTTTTCCTCCAAGTTATAGACTTGAAACCTTCTTCATCCTAGTATTTTCCCCGTTATTCTCATCATACTAGAAAACAAGGTCCCTCTCAATATAATTGTCTATTCATGGATTCGGATTGTGCTATTGTTATTCCTAAAAACAATTACGTTCGCCTCAATTATGTTTTGTTATCCATACTTTATATACTTCCATATCGTTATTAAATTCTACTTCCGTATGAATATTGAGTTCTCGATTTTGCGCTAAGAGAAAAGATAAAGCATACGCTATTTTATAATCTGGTGTTTCATATCCATCAAATACTCTCCCGTACATTTCATTCACAAACCCGTCTGCCCACACTTCAGCTTCTCTTACCGTTTCAAAGATCACTCTTCTCTTTTCCACCTCACCTAAAAAACCACTCCTTTAATTGACTTCAATTACCGATAATTATATTATTAATCTTAATATATAAATTAATAATATACGGAGGTCTATTATGCGACTAATACTATCCATTCTATCTTTAGCAGTCACATGTATCCTTGCTTTTAACGCTCCGAGCTGGGATACGATTAAAACGGGGTGCTCAGAATTTGCTGAAGGGTTCAAAGAAGGGTTCTTCAACTAAAAATAGCGCTAGCATCCTTATTAAAGGTATGCTAGCGCTATTCATATTTTCATCTTTTAAAAATTATCTAATGCTTTTTCCATAATGGAAACAGATTTAAAAGGTGGCGTTACTGTTAATGAACCTTTCACAACAGTTTCTCCTTTTTCATCATGAGCAGATACAAGCATATCAATTGTATGTTCCTCCTCAGAAACAGCCACAACTTCAAAGTGGATTTGTAACGTTTCATAATGGTGAACATGTTTCACGAATGTAAGGTCCTTTCTCGTAATATGACTTCCTGGACCCGGTAAATATTTCGTAACCGCCGTTGTAATCATTCCCGTTAGCATAATGCTTGGTACAATCGGCTTTTCATACGGAGTTTGGGATGCGTAATCATGCTGAATATATAATGGATTGGCATCATTCGTTAACCCTAAGTACAATAACAAATCTTTATCCTCAATTTTTTCAGTGATAGATAATTTCTCTCCTACTGTAATTTCATCCATTTTACGACCAATTTGAACTTTTTTCTTTAACATGTTACAACCCCCTCCGATTTTTTCACCTTATTATCCTACTAAAAGCGATACCTTATCCGAAATTTACTATGATGAGGGCAATGTATAGTATAAATCTACAGTTTCATTATAGGATATTACAAATGATAGCGTTTTCATATTATTTCAAAAAAACAATTCGGTAAATAGTAGAAAAAGATTCGGAATCCCGAATCTTTTTCACTACTATTCAATTATTAAACAAGAACTTTCATTACGTTACGTACAGATTCTACAGAGCGATCTAACGCTTCTTTTTCATCTGCAAGAAGTTCTAATTCAATAATTTTTTCAATTCCGTTACCACCTAGAATTACTGGTACCCCTAAGTAAAGGTCACTATAACCATACTCACCTTCAAGGTACGCAATAGCCGGTAATACACGGCGTTGATCTTTTAAGATTGCTTCTGTCATTTCAACTAAAGAAGCTGCTGGTGCGTAATATGCACTACCGTTTCCTAATAAGCCTACAATCTCACCGCCACCTTTACGTGTACGTTCTACGATTGCTTCTAAACGCTCTTTCGGAATTAACGTTTCTAACGGAATACCGCCTGCATATGAATAACGCACAAGAGGTACCATGTCGTCACCGTGTCCACCAAGAACAAATCCTGTAATATCTTTTACAGAAAGATTTAATTCTTGTGCGATGAATGTACGGAAACGAGCTGTATCTAATACACCCGATTGACCGATAACACGCTCTTTCGGGAATCCTGCTTCTTTAAATACAGAATATGTCATTGCATCAACTGGATTTGTTAACACAACAATAATTGCATTTGGTGAATGTTTTGCAATGTCGCGCGTAATACTTTTCATAATTTTAGAGTTTGTTGCTACTAAGTCATCACGGCTCATACCAGGCTTACGTGCAATACCTGCTGTAATAACGACAACGTCAGAATCAGCAGTATCTGCGTAATCAGATGTTCCAATAATGTTAGCATCAAAACCTTGTACTGGGCTCGCTTCTAACATATCTAACGCTTTCCCTTTTGTTGGATTTTCCAGTTGTGGAATGTCCACTAATACAACATCTGCCAGTTCTTTTTGTGCTAATAAGAATGCCGTTGTTGCTCCTGTAAATCCTGCACCGATGACTGAAACCTTCTTGCGTTTGATTGTCATAATTTACCCCCCGCTTTAATTATGCGTTTTTGATTATCGCTACATCCATGTTTTTAATAAGTTCATTAGCGAACTCAGAACATTTCACTTCTGTTGCACCTTCCATTAAGCGTGCGAAATCATAAGTTACTACTTTTGAAGCAATTGTTTTCTCAACAGAAGCAGTTACTAATTTCGCAGCTTCGTTCCATCCTAAGTGTTCTAATAATAATACACCTGAAAGAAGAACAGAAGATGGGTTTACTTTATCTAAACCTGCATATTTTGGAGCTGTACCGTGTGTAGCTTCAAAGATAGCATGTCCAGTCACATAGTTAATGTTTGCACCAGGTGCAATACCAATTCCACCTACTTGTGCAGCAAGTGCATCAGAGATATAGTCACCATTTAAGTTCATTGTTGCAACAACATCGAACTCACGTGGACGAGTTAAAATTTGTTGTAAGAAGATGTCTGCAATAGAATCTTTTACGATGATTTTTCCAGCCACTTCAGCGTCTGCCATCGCTTTATTCGCTGCATCTTTACCATCTTTTTCAACGATACGATCGTATTCAGCCCAAGTAAATACTTTGTCGCCGAATTCTTGTTCCGCTACTTCGTAACCCCAGTTTTTGAAAGCACCTTCTGTAAATTTCATAATGTTTCCTTTATGAACTAATGTAACAGAAGAGCGTTTTTCGTTAATTGCATATTGAATTGCAGCACGAACAAGACGCTTTGTCCCTTCTTCTGAAATCGGCTTAATACCAATACCAGATGTTTCTGGGAAGCGGATTTTATTAACACCCATTGCTTCTTTTAAGAAAGCAAGAACTTTTTCTGCTTCTGGAGATCCTTGTGCATATTCAATTCCAGCATAAATGTCTTCTGTATTTTCACGGAAAATAACCATATCAGTATCTTCCGGACGTTTTACAGGTGAAGGAACACCTTCAAAATAACGAACTGGACGTAGACATACATATAAATCTAATTCTTGACGAAGTGCTACGTTTAAAGAACGAATACCACCGCCAACTGGAGTTGTAAGTGGACCTTTAATCGCGATTAAATATTCACGAATTAAGTTTAAAGTTTCTTCTGGTAACCACTCGCCTGTTTGGTTGAATGCTTTTTCCCCTGCAAGCACTTCTTTCCAAACGATTTTCTTCTCACCATCATAAGCTTTTTCAACTGCTGCTTCTAGTACGCGAGATGCAGCTGCCCAAATATCAGGACCAATTCCATCTCCCTCGATAAATGGAATAATCGGATTGTTTGGTACATTCATAACACCATTAGTTACAGTAATTTTTTCACCTGTCGTCAATGTGATAACCCCCATGTTTGAAATTTCATATGTATGAAACTGAGGGAATAACCCCTCAGTTCAAACCGTTAGTCAAATTAAAATATTCTAATCATTACATCTTTCCGAAAAAATCAGACTTTTGAAAGCGTATTTTCACTATCAAAATAGTGTTATTCGCTTATCGTTGTGCAATTGGAACATACACTTGATGCGTTGGTCCATTATAATCAGCACGCGGACGAATTAAACGGTTGTTTTCATATTGTTCTAGAATATGAGCTAACCAGCCTGACATACGGCTAATTGCAAAAATAGGTGTAAATAAGTCATGGTCAATTCCTAAACAATGGTATACAGAAGCTGAATAGAAATCAACATTTGGTGGAAGACCTTTTTCTTTTGTTACAATGTCTTCAATTTTGATAGACATATTATACCATTTCTCTTCTCCTAAAAGCACGCATAATCTCTTAGACATTTCACGTAAGTGTTTTGCACGTGGATCACCCTGCTCATACACACGGTGGCCAAAGCCCATGATTTTCACTTTATTTTGAAGAGCATTATGAATATATGACTCTACATTTTCTTCTTCACCAATCTCAGTTAACATCTTCATTACATTTTCATTTGCCCCACCGTGAAGAGGACCTTTTAATGCACCGATTGCTGCTGTAATACCAGAATATACATCTGAAAGTGTAGCTACGCAAACACGTGCAGTAAATGTAGAAGCGTTTAACTCATGATCTGCATGAAGTACAAGCGCCTTATCAAAAGCTTCAATTTCAACTTCATTTGGCTCGCGATCATTTAACATGTATAAGAAGTTTGCAGCTAATGATAAATCCTTTCTTGGCTCAACAATATCTAAACCTTTACGGATTCTCGCGTAAGCAGCAACTAAAGTTCCGACTTGCGCCTGTAATTTAACCGCTTTCAAATAATTGGACTTTTCATCCATAATTTCAGCGCTCTCATCGTATAATGATAGCATGGAAATTGCAGTTCGTAAAACAGACATCGGATGTGCAATTTTTAAATCTACTTGTTTCAAATATGTTAAAATCTCACCTGGAACTTTATAGTATTCAGATACAATTTCATTAAATTCCGCTAGTTCTTTTTCATTAGGAAGCTTGCGGTGCCATAATAAGTACACTACTTCTTCAAACGTAGCATTCTCAGCTAAATCATCAATATTATACCCAACATAAGTTAATGTATCATCAATAATAGAGCTCACAGATGATGTTGTTGCTACTACCCCTTCTAAACCTCGAATAACAGTCATGACATTCTCTCCTTTTCCTGAAAATTCTCCCAACCTTGCTCCTTATATCTATTTGCTCCCCTTATGAATTATGAACGCCCGTTCACTCTTTAGGCAAGCAAAATGCACGATCATGCAAATTTGTTGCGATGTTCCCCTCTTATTGTCCATTGTTTACATGGAAAGCATGAGCGTGAATGTCTCCCCGAATCCTCACGCTCAAAACAACAAGTTAGTGAGGAAAATACATTCCGAAGAGTTTTATGATAAAAACAACATAAAACAATATCATTATAAAATTGTTTTATGTTGTTTTTATTTTATCTGGTGTAAAGTCTCTGCTGTTATGTAACTTTTCAAAGTTTCTAATCCTATTATAAACAATTATCTGACTTTTGTGAACAGAAAGAATTCAAAAATTTTATATTACTATAAAATTCCTTATTTAAACATCTGTATAATACTCATAACCGCATAGGCAATTCCAGCCCCAATTAACGGACCAACAGCAACCCCATTAAATAGCGCAACCGCTATAATTGTCCCAAAAACAAGCGCAGTTGTAATGTGAGGATCCGTCGTCAACAATTGTACGCCGCCTTTCGCTAACAAAGCGACCGCTACACCTGAAGCTAAAGCAATCCACGCATAATAAGATTTCGCCGCTTCTCCAAGTTGTTTAAAACCTATTTCCCCTGTCGCAATCGGTACGAGCACCGCTATTGTAATGACCGTTACACCTAGGTTAATTCCTTTCGTTTGTAAATAAGGAAAGACCTTATCTCCTAAAAACGTAAACTTCAATAAAAATAACACACCAATAGCTACAGTAAGCGATTGGTTTTTAGCAATAAGTCCTATAATAAGTAGTATGAATAAAAATAACGTTGACTGACTAATCATGTTTGCACTTCCTTTCTGAAAATAATGAACTCATTTCCAAACAAAAATACCTTTAAACCTATCGTTATACATGCTATATCGATGCCTATTCAACATGAATCACTTCATTTTTTATGTATTTTAAAATGACAAACTGAGACTTTCACCATCAAAATTTAAGCATGTATACATTTTAAAAAACGGGCGTCTCTTCTTTCTTTTCTAATTAGAAACAGGTAAAATAAAAAGAAGAGAAAATGAAGTTTTTACCATATAGTAGAAGCATCAACACCAAGCTTTCACAGTCACTCACATACTGAAAAAGCAGGAAAAATCCATCATTCCACTATAACATAAAGTGAAACTTTAATCAGTGGGGCATTTTCCACTGATTATTAGCCTTCACCAATCGGGCTTTTACGGGCAGTTTATCTCCAGCTAACTCCTTTGATCCAGCCGCACTTCGGGTAGGAGATTTACTGCCCGTTAATGCGGGGTAAAGTGAAACTTTAATCAGTGGAGCACACTCGTTATAAGTTGAACGAATTAGGATAATCCAAATTGGAATGGGAGGTATACATCTTTGAACCGAAACTTACTATATATGATATTGAGACTCATATTTGTCATTGTAGCAACGGTAGCTGGGTTCTATGTATTACTATACATGTCAGGGCTTATCTATCCTTTTATTATCGCTTTTGCATTTGCTTATTTGATTAATCCTGTCGTCAATTTCCTTAATCAAAAACTACAATTTCCTCGCGCACTAGCAGTACTCGTTAGCTTAATTCTCGTATTTGGAGCTATCGTTGGACTTGTTACATATCTTGTGACTGAAGCAATATCTGCCACAACATACTTACTACAACTTGTTACAGTAAAGTTTCCAGATATCGTTACATTCGCTCAGCAATTTGCACTTAATCATATTATGCCTCTCTACGATGATTTAATCTCTAAATTTAATCATCTTGGAGAACCACAGCGCTATACAATTACACAAAACATTCAAAACTTAGGAACAGAAGCAACAACACAAATGAAAGAACTTTTAACCGCCATTATAAGCGGGTTAACGAATTTCATTAGTGCACTGCCAACAACTTTAACTGTTCTTGTATTCATTTTATTAGCCACTTTCTTCATTAGTTACGATTGGCACCGTCTTGCTCAGAAAGCAAGAAAATTGCTACCGAATCGTGTACATGGCTATGGAAAAACTATTTTTGTCGACTTAAGAAAAGCTTTGTTTGGTTTTGTGAAAGCACAACTTACACTCGTATCTATGACAACCGTCATTGTACTAATCGGACTTTTAATATTACGCGTACCATACGCCATTACTATTGCGATTATTACAGGAGTTGTAGATTTACTACCATACTTAGGAACAGGCGCAGTCTTCGTTCCATGGGTTATATACGTATTTTTCACTGGCGATACCGCATTCGCCATTGGTCTTCTCATTTTATACATCGTCGTGATTGTCCAAAGACAAATTATGGAGCCGAAAGTACTTTCATCTAACATCGGTCTCGATCCATTAGCAACACTCGTCGCTCTATTTGTCGGCTTTAAACTTTTTGGCTTTTTAGGATTAATCATCGGCCCAGTCACCTTAGTACTACTTAATACATTACATAAAGCTAATGTCTTCCATGACTTGTGGAAATATATTAAAGGTTCACCTTCAAAATAATAGTTTCTAATTCATACACAACAAAAAACTTACATGTAATCAGTGGGAATTTCCCACTGATTATTCCTTGTACTTATTTTTCATACTCATTACATAAAACAAGAGAATTGCACTCAAAAAAGATAATTCTCTTGTTTTTTTGCATGAAAAAAGCATATTTCGTGGTATTTTTACATATTTATTCTATTTATTTTATAATTATCATTTACATTTATTACTTTTTATGTAAATGAATAAATATACAAAATAGCATAAAAAAAGACTTCAACTAACAATCTCCGCCTTTTTATATGAATTTTTTACACCAATCGTTCCTTTATATAAGAAAGCAAAACTTTAATTCAGCAGCGTTTCCCTCCATCTTATTCATCTAAATTAATAGCACTAAAAAATCACAAGTTTAATCGAAGTACACACAAGAGTTCAAACGAAAATTATATAGCACATATAATAAGCGAACGTTTTGTTCATCCCCACTCATCATTCGCCCCACATCAGACACTTACGAGCAGCCCAGCTTTGAGATAGAAATTTCACCCCACAAATAGCGAGGTAAAGCAAAGCTTCAATCAGAAAGCTCCTCTCCTCTTACAATACAAAAAAATAGCACTTAGATTTCTACAATCTAAGTGCTATTTCTGAATAATAATAGTAGAGTTCTTTCTAAATTTCCATTCCATCCACTTCATAACAAGCGGCTTCAATAAAGCTCTCGTAATAGGGATCACGCAGATAAACCCTAGCACATCGGTCACATACCCAGGAAGCACTAAGAGAATACCTCCTACAAATACAAAAATACCATCTAGTACCGCCTCACCTGGCATTTCCCCTCTATTCAACTTAGATTGAATCTCTCCAAGCACTTTAAACCCTTGTCTTTTCGCCAAATACACACCTACAACACCTGTAAATACAATCATAGCGAACGTAGACCATAAACCTATTACATGACTTGATCCAATTAAGACCGTAATCTCAATCGCCGGTATTAAAATAAACAAGAATAGTAACCACTTCATAGTTCTACACCTCTCTCACAACTCACTTTTAACGTCCTCACAACGCCTATATACATCATATGAAATATAGATACTCTTTCATATTAAAACACATAACAAACAGCTTTTAAAAGCAATTCTAGGCGCTTTAAGCTAATTCTATCTCGTTTTTGTGTAAAAAAAAGAGAAGGACTCCGATCCTTCTCTCCGTATTACTTATAGCACTTCCGCATGTCCATTATAAACAATTCCGCGTGCTGCATCAACTGTTACTTCTTGGCCATTTTTTAAAGTTGCTGTTACGCCGTTTACACCAACGATAACAGGAATACCGATTGATACGCCTACAACAGCTGCATGGCTTGTTAAGCCACCTTCTTCTACAACTAAAGCCGCAGCTTTTTCGATTGCAGGAATCATATCTTTATCAGTGCTTGTTGTAACAAGGATATCACCTTCGTTTACGTTCGCTACAGCTTCAGCAGCTGTTTTTGCTACAACTACTTTACCTTTTGCAGCTTTACGACCAATTCCTTGTCCTTTAGCAATTTCTTCACCAACAACGTGGATTTTCATTAAGTTTGTTGTACCAGTTTCAGCAACTGGAACACCCGCAGTAATCACTACAGTATCTCCAAGTCCGATTAGACCCGCATCCATACCTGTTTGAATTGCTGTATCTAACATTTCGTCAGTTGAAGCTGCGCGCTTCTCAGCCATAAATGCTTGTACACCCCAAACAAGTGCAAGACGACGTCCTACTTGCTCGTCAGATGTTACAGCTACGATTGGAGATTTTGGACGGTATTTAGAGATCATTTTCGCAGTATATCCACTTTCTGTTGGAGCTACGATTGCAGCTACATCAAGAGCAAGTGCTGTATGCGCAACAGATTGGCTAATTGCATCTGTAATTGTTGGAGTGAACTCTTTAATACGTTTTTTGAACATATCTTCATATTGTAATGATTTTTCAACACGTACCGCAATGTTAGCCATCATTGTTACCGCTTCTACTGGGTATTGTCCAGCAGCTGTTTCACCTGAAAGCATGATTGCATCTGTACCATCGAAGATTGCGTTAGCTACGTCACTTGCTTCCGCACGAGTTGGACGTGGGTTACGTTGCATAGAATCTAACATTTGTGTTGCAGTAATAACCGGTTTACCTAACACGTTACATTTTTTAATTAGACGTTTTTGTACTAACGGTACTTCTTCTGGTGGAATTTCTACACCCATATCACCACGAGCTACCATTAAACCGTCAGAAACTTCTAAGATTGAATCGATGTTGTCGATACCTTCTTGGTTTTCGATTTTTGGTACGATTTGGATGTATTGAGCGTTATGCTCTTCTAATAATTCACGGATTTCTAATACGTCAGACGCTTTACGTACGAATGAAGCTGCAATGAAATCAACTTTTTGCTCGATACCGAAGATGATATCTTTTACGTCTTTTTCAGTGATACCAGGAAGCTTAATGCTTACGTTTGGTACGTTAACACCTTTTTTATTTTTTACAGTTCCGCTGTTAAGAACTTTTGTACGGATGTTTCCATCAGCTTTTTCGATTACTTCTAGTTCGATAAGACCGTCATCGATTAGAATACGAGAACCTGGGTCTACATCGTCATAAAGACCAGCATAAGATACAGAGAACTTCTCTGCAGTACCTAATACTTGCTCAGTAGAAAGAACTACCTCTGCACCTGTTACAAGCTCAGCTTGTCCGTCTACGAAGTCGTGAGTACGGATTTCTGGACCTTTTGTATCAAGTAAGATACCAACTGTTTTACCAGTTTTCTTTGAAGCTTCACGAATGTTTTTAATACGAGCTCCGTGCTCTTCATGGCTACCATGAGAGAAGTTTAAACGAGCAACGTTCATACCTGCTTCGATTAATTGCTCTAATTTTTCAATACTTTCACTAGCAGGACCTATAGTACATACAATTTTAGTTTTACGCATATTGCACCTCCGAAAATTATGAAACCGTTCCCAAATATCTGACATTACGCCGATTAGATGGATAATTCTTTAGATAATTGATACATATCTTTATCGATTGTATGCTTTTGAGCTAACGCTTCGATAATGTCATGATCAACAAGTTTATTATCTTGAATACCTACACAACGTCCACCTTTACCAGCAATTAACAACTCAACTGCTCTTGCACCAAGACGACTTGCTAATACACGGTCTTGTGCACTTGGTGATCCACCACGTTGTACGTGACCTAATACAGTTACACGAGTATCAAAGTTTGTTGCTTCTTCAATGTGCTTACCGATGTCAATTGCACTTCCAACACCTTCAGCTACAATGATAATACTGTGTTTTTTACCACGTTCGCTACCACGTTTTAGACGAGCGATTACATCATCCATGTCATACTCTTCTTCTGGAATTAAGATTGTTTCTGCACCATCAGCTAAACCAGCCCATAATGCGATATCTCCAGCATGACGTCCCATTACTTCGATAACATATGTACGTTCATGAGATGTAGCTGTATCACGGATTTTATCAATTGCATCAATAACAGTGTTTAAAGCTGTATCGAAACCAATTGTGAAGTCTGTTCCAGGGATATCATTGTCGATTGTACCTGGTACACCAACACATGGGAATCCTTGTTCAGTTAATTTTTTAGCGCCTTGGTAAGAACCATCTCCACCAATAACAACAAGTCCTTCGATACCATGTTTCTTTAATTGCTCGATACCTTTTAGTCGTACTTCTGGGTCTTTAAACTCAGGACATCTTGCTGTATATAATTTCGTACCACCGCGGTGGATAATATCGCCAACAGAACCAAGTTCTAATTTTTCAATGTGACCAGAAATTAATCCAGCGTATCCATGGTAAATACCATATACTTCAATATCATGGAAAATCGCTTTACGAACAACTGCACGAATGGCAGCATTCATACCAGGTGAATCTCCACCACTTGTTAATACACCAATACGTTTCATTTGTACTCACCTCATAAAGATTATTTGCCTTATAATAAAATAACACGAAAAAATATAAAAACACAATGGAGAAGATGTGTCTTTTCATAATAAAAACGTGCATTCGCGAAGAGGAACGCACGCTTTTCTTATTTTATCCCAATGGAAGCGTTTGAAAACGAAACTTGCCCAATTTTCATATATTTTTCATAACGTTTTTCGATTAATTCATCTTTCGAAATTCCGTTTAATTGTTCAAAAGTTTTTCTAATTATTAAGTCTATATTTTCTGACTGTTTCAAAATATTACGGTGAGCTCCACCTTTTGTCTCTGGAATAATTTCATCAATTACACCTAATTCTTTCAAATCTGCTGCTGTAATTTTCATTGCCTCTGCAGCTTCCTTTGCTTTTCCTGCATCTTTCCAAAGAATTGCCGCCGCACCCTCTGGTGTAATAACAGAATAAGTGGAATTTTCTAGCATATGAATGTAATCTCCTACTCCAAGGCCTAGCGCACCACCACTACCACCTTCACCGATAACGATACAAATAACTGGTACCGTTAAACCTGCCATCTCAAATAGGTTGCGGGCAATAGCTTCACTTTGTCCACGTTCTTCAGCTGCTTTACCAGGATAAGCTCCCTTCGTATCGATGAAACAAATAATAGGACGATTAAACTTTTCCGCTTGTTTCATGAGACGCAGTGCTTTTCGATATCCTTCTGGATGAGGCATTCCAAAGTTACGGCGAATATTTTCTTTCGTATCTTTTCCGCGCTGATGCCCAATTACAGTTACAGGCATCCCTTTATATTTCGCAATGCCGCCGACAATCGCTGCATCATCGCCAAATAGACGATCTCCATGACATTCGAAAAAATCAGTAAATAAGTGCTCAATATAATCGAGCGTTGTCGGTCGTTCTGCATGACGAGCAATTTGAACACGGTCCCATACTTTTAGATTGCCGTATATATCTTCCTCTAAATTTTCTAGCTTTTCTTCCAAAATACGAATCTCCTCACTGAAGTCCATCTGGCTGTTTTTCGTATAGTCTTTCAGTTCACGAATCTTATTTCTTAGCTCAACAACTGGTTTTTCAAATTCTAGCTCTGCCATACAGCCATTTCCCCTCCTTGATGAACTTCTAAAATCTTGCGAAGCGCTTCTCTCATATCATCACGATGCACCACCGCATCTAATTGACCATGATCTAGTAAGAATTCTGCCGTTTGGAAATCTTCCGGTAGTTTCTCACGCACCGTTTGTTCAATTACACGTCTACCAGCAAATCCGATAAGTGCACCTGGTTCTGCAAGATTATAATCACCAAGTGAAGCGAAACTCGCTGAAACCCCGCCCGTCGTTGGGTGAGTCATAACAGAAATAAATAATCCTCCTGCATTACTATGCTTTTTCAAAGCTACGCTTGTTTTTGCCATTTGCATTAAACTTAATATCCCTTCTTGCATACGGGCACCACCCGAAGCAGTAAAGATAATAAATGGAACTTGTAAGTCGTACGCCTTTTCAACCGCACGGGCGATTTTTTCTCCTACTACAGAGCCCATGCTCCCCATTCGAAAACGAGAATCCATTACTGCAACAACAACAAGCATGTCATCAATTGTTCCTTCACCAGTTACAACCGCTTCGTTCAATTCAGTCTTCTTACGATCGCTCTCTAGTTTCTCTTCATAACCTGGAAACTCGAGTGGATTTAATGAAACCATTTCTTTGTCATACTCACGGAATGACCCTTCGTCCAATATACTATCAAGACGTTCCCATGCATTCATAGGATGATGATATCCACAATTCACACATACTTTTAAATTTTTTAGAAGTTCTTTCGTATACATGATTTTTTTACATTCCGGACATTTTGTCATAACGCCATCTGGCACATCTTTTCGTACTTGTTCTGAAGGTATTGCAGCGTACTTTTTCTTTTTCACGAATAAATCTCTTAGCACAATTTGACCCCCTTCGTTGAGAGCTAAGGTTAGCGTAAGAAGAAAATGGGGCTAACACCAAAGTTTGATGTTAGCCTTATCTTCTCAATCTGTCTAATAACCTCACTCTTTACGTTTAACTTTAACCGCTAAGCGGTAGAATGTTTGTCATAACGTGTCATGGTCATTTCGACAAATTTTATACATTACGAGTGAAACTGTATATTCTCTACTAATTCATCGTAAATTTTTAGTGCATCATTTTCTTGTTTTTCTTCCAAAGTAGCGTAAAGCTTTCTATACATATCGATAGAATCTCTTGAAACTTTACAAGAAAGAGTTGCTACGTAATCATTTACGATCATCCAAATGCGATATAGTAAATAATTATCGACTTGTTCAATAAGTGTTTTAAAGAACGTTTGATGAAGCGTTGGGACTGAGCTTTCATTTCCTTCAAGTACTTGGTGTAATCTACTTAGTACTTTAGAAAACGTTTCTTTCGGTAAATTACATACAATTCGAATCATATCTTTCTCAAGTAATCGTTTCGTTTGTAATAAATCACGAATTGTTTTCTCATCTTGCAATAAGAACGGAGCGATTAATTGTACAAGACCGTTATCATAAAAGTTTCGAATAAACGTCCCTTCACCACGTCTCGTTTCAATCAATCCTACCAGTTCTAAAGCACGCAATGCTTCTCTTACAGAGGAACGTCCTACGTTTAAGCGTGAACTTAACTCACGCTCAGACGGCAAACGATCCCCCGCCACCAATCCATCCTCTTCCATAATGGAACGGATTTTTTTTACAATTTCGAGATATACTTTTGTATTTGATGATGTCAATGGAATTTCCTCGCTTATTCTTTACCAATCAGCGCTAATTGTTTTGTTTTTTCAGCGATCTCATTTGGATCTACTTGACGGCGAGCTACTCCTGTCTCCATTGCTGCTTTTGCAACGTAAGCCGCTACTTGAGGCGCTACACGCGCGTCAAATGGTGCCGGAATGATATAGTCTGCATTTAACTCATCTTCTGCTACAAGCTCAGCAATAGCCTGTACAGCTGCCATCTTCATTTCTTCGTTAATTTGTGTCGCATGTACGTCAAGTGCACCGCGGAAAATACCAGGGAACGCCAGTACATTATTTACTTGGTTCGGGAAGTCAGAACGACCTGTTCCAACAACAGCTGCGCCCGCTGCTTTTGCCAATTCTGGCATAATTTCTGGAACTGGATTCGCCATTGCAAAAATAATCGCATCGTCATTCATTGTACGAACCATCTCTTCTGTTAATGCACCTTCTGCAGATACACCAATGAATACGTCTGCACCTTGTACAACATCAGCTAAAGAACCTTCTATACGATTCTTATTTGTATATTTTGCAACTTCATCCTTCACCGGATTCATACCTGTAGGACGACCATCATAGATTGCCCCTTTACGGTCACACATAATAATGTCGCGTACACCATAGCGATATAAAAGTTTAATAATTGCAATACCTGCTGCACCTGCGCCATTTGCGACAACTTTAATGTCAGACATTTTCTTTCCAACTAATTTCAGTGCATTTACAAGACCTGCTACTGTTACAATAGCTGTTCCGTGTTGATCATCATGGAAGATAGGAATATTTGTTTCTTTTTTCAAACGCTCTTCAATAATGAAGCAGTTTGGTGCTGCGATATCTTCTAAGTTAACGCCGCCAAAAGTTGGCTCCATTAATTTTACAGTTTCAACAATTTTATCTACATCGTTTGTATTTAAGGCAATTGGGAATGCATCTACACCAGCAAAGCTCTTGAATAATACAGCTTTACCTTCCATTACTGGAAGAGATGCTTCAGGTCCAATGTTACCAAGACCAAGTACAGCTGTTCCATCTGTCACAACTGCTACCATATTTCCCTTCATCGTATATTCATATACCTTACTTTTATCGTCATAAATTTCTTTACAAGGTTCTGCAACCCCTGGAGAATATGCAAGACTTAAATCTTTTGCATTTTCTACTTTTACTTTTGATACAGTTTCTAATTTTCCTTGATGCACTTTATGCATGTGAAGTGCTTCTTCACGAAGTGTTGACAAACTATCCACTCTCCTCAAATTATTCTTGCTGATATCAATTTCTCCAAGTGGTCTGACCACGAACACTACTACTATAATAATCGAAGTGTAGGGAAATTGTCCATTATATTTTCACAACTACATTTTCTTCCCCGACAATTTCACGAAGTGCTCCTAAACATTCTTCACTTGGATGAATCGATAAACTCCGAGATAATTGTACCATTTTATGTTCCTTTTCATAATAAATTAGTACTTTCGCAAAACCTGAATAGTCGAACAATATTTTCGTAACCCGATTTAAAAGCTTTTTCTCATACTGAGATGGCAATTTCACGTAAACAGATGCGTCTTTCTTTTCTTCATAAACATCCATTTCCTCTAGCGGATATAGTCCATTTACAATCCATTGCAGCTTATGATTTCTTAGCTCAATCGTACCGTCAACTAAAACAATTGCTCCTTCTTGCAACTTATCCGAGAAATGTATATACGTTTCCGGGAAGAGGACCGCTTCCATTTCATCATTTTGATCACAGAATGTAATAAATGCCATCTTTTGAAACTTTTTCGTACGAATCACTCTAACACTTGTTATATACACAATAGCTCTTTGTACTTTTTTCTTGTGTCGCATCGCCTGAGCGAGAGATGGAATTTCTAATTCTTTTGCTAACTTCACATATTGCGCTGTCGGATAACTTGATAAATAAAAGCCAAGTACTTCCTTCTCTTTATTTAGTTGTTCAATAAAAGATAGCTCTTCTCCTTGTACATATTTTGATTTTGGAACAGCATCTCCTAAATCACGTGCGAGATTCGCGTACTCTAACGCCCCTTTAATACTTTTCCATAAATTCGTTCTCGAAACACCAAAATCATCAAAACATCCCGACCAGACGAAAGCTTCTAAATTACGCTCCGTTACGAACTTTGACGGCATACGGAGACAAAATTCAAATAAATCTTCGAACATTTTTTTCTCTCGTTCTTCTAATAATGCCGTCACTGTAGCCATTCCAATATTTCGGATCGAAAGTAAACTGTAACGTATCGCATTCCCTTCTATTTGGAAGTTATAACCACTTCTCTGAAGAGACGGCGGCAAAACGTGAAAACCTTTCCGCTTCGTTTCTCGTATATACTGTACAATTTTATCTTCATTTCCAATTGCGCTTGATAATAATGCCGTCATAAATTCCAGCGTATAGTTCGCTTTCAAATAGGCAAGCTGATATCCGATCATACTGTAAGCTACAGCGTGACTTCGGTTAAAACCGTAATTCGCAAATCTTACAATTAAATCATAAATTTTTTCAGCAGACGTCTCATCATATCCATTTCGCAAACATCCCTGGACGAAATGCTTACGTTCCTGATCTAAAATATCACGATTTTTTTTACTCACTGCACGGCGCAGTAAATCTGCTTCTCCAAGCGAAAACCCTGCTAACTTCGATGCAATTTGCATAATTTGTTCTTGGTATACAATGACGCCGTATGTTCTTTCTAAAATTGGCTTTAAATCCGGATGTAAATATTCGATTTTTCTTTTTCCATGTTTCGATTCAATAAAAGTCGGTATCTGTTCCATCGGTCCTGGTCTGTATAACGAGTTAACAGCTACGATATCTTCAAACTCATTCGGTTTTAACCCGCGAAGTACATTTCGCATACCGCCTGACTCAAGCTGGAATACACCTGTTGTATCTCCTCTCCCTAATAATTGGAATGTCTTTTCATCTTGAAGAGGTAAGTTTCTTATATCGATTTCTTTCCCAGTTTTGTTCGCGATAAATTTTATAATATTTTCAAGTAACGTTAAATTACGTAATCCTAAAAAGTCCATCTTAAGCAACCCAAGTTCTTCTAGCGCATCGGCTGGATATTGCGTAACATAAACATCGTTATGTCCTTCTTGAATTGCTACACTGCCTGTTAGCGGTTCTTGACTCATAATAACACCAGCCGCATGAATAGACGTATGACGTGGTAAACCTTCTACACGTTTTGCGATTTCAAACACACGCTCATGCAAAAGATTCCCTTGTATAAACTCACGAAGTGATTGTGATTCTTCATATGCATCTTTTAACGTTATACCAAGCTTTGATGGGATAAGTTTTGAAAATATATCAATATCTCGCGGCGGAAGCCCCATTACGCGGGCAATGTCTCTAATTGCCGCTTTTGCTGCAAGCGTACCAAACGTTACAATTTGCGCAACACGGAGCTGACCGTATTTATCTTTCACATAGCGAATCATCTCATCACGTCTTACGTCTGGAAAATCAATATCAATATCAGGAAGCGTCACACGTTCAGGATTTAAAAACCTTTCAAATAATAGATCGTATTCAATTGGATTAATATCTGTAATTTCTAATACGTATGAAACGAGTGAACCAGCTGCCGATCCACGACCTGGTCCTGTTAGAATATGATTTTCATGTGCATACTTCATAAAATCCCATACGATGAGGAAATAATCACTAAATCCCATACGAGAAATAACATTTAATTCATGATCCAAACGCTTTATATGCACTTCTTTCGGTTCACCATATCGTTTCCGCAAACCTTCTTCACAAACACGACGCAAGTATATATCACTCGTTTCATTAGACGGAACAGGAAACTTCGGAAGTTGATTTACATGGAACGGTATTTCTACTTGGCAACGCTCTGCAATTTTTATTGTATTTTGGATTGCTTCCGGCGCATGGGAAAATAGTGCTTCCATTTCATCCGATGACTTTAAATAATACTGATCTGTTTTCAGCCTCGGCCTATCTGGATCAGTCATTTTCGTTCCACTTTCAACAGATAGTAAACATTCGTGAACAAGCGCGTCACTTTGATTGATATAGCGCACATCATTTGTTGCAACGACTGGAATATTAACCCTACTAATAAATTCAGGTAGTTTCTCTTGTAAAAGCAACTCATCTTGAATTGCATGATGCTGCAAACTCATATAAAAATGGCCGAACATATTTTGATACGTGCGAGCTACTTCTTCAGCCTGACTCTCATTGTCTTCTAGTAATAATTGCTCAATTTCGCCATCTTTACCTGGCGAAATAGCAATTAATCCTTTCGCATAATGCGCAAGCCACTTCTTAGGAATACCTTCTTTGGACTTTGTCATAATACTGCTAGAAATCTTTAATAAATTTTGGTAGCCTATTTCATTCTCAGCAAGTAATACAAGCGGATAAGACCTTTCTTCTTCTTCACTAAAAATAGAAGCGGTTAATCCAATAACAGGCTGTATACCATGTTTCTTACATGCTTTATAAAACGGAATAACACCATACATAACATTTTCATCCGTAATAGCTAGCGATGAAAAACCAAGTTCTTTCGCCCTGACTACAAGCTCATCAATTTTACAAGCACTTTTTAATAAACTAAAAACGGTTTGACATTGTAAATGCACAAACTTCACTGTTGTACCCTCTCTTTACCTATTTGACTACTTTTATTATAGGTGATGAGGAAAGCGGAAATCAAAACATACTTCTTATACTTTGTCCATATATATGAAGAAGAAAGGGGAATGACGATGGATGTAAGAGAACATACTTTTTTCTCTCTGCTTATTATTAGTTATTTTATTGCCTTTGGGGTTATACTTGGCGGTTCATTAATTGGTGGATTTGGTGCGTTTCTTATCGGAAAACCAGCTCTAACTTACATTAATCAATTCGCCCAAAATTTAAGAATTTGGGCACTCGTTGCAGCAATCGGCGGAACATTCGATACCTTTTATAGCTTTGAAAGAAGTTTCTTTGGCGGAGATATGAAAGATATCGTAAAACAAATTCTCCTTATTTTTTTCGCAACTGGTGGTATGCAAACAGGTCTCATTATTATTAAATGGCTAACGCAGGAACATGTATGAGAGTACCAAGTGCCAATACAGCAAAAAGATGGTACTTAGTATTAGCTGGTGCTGCTGTTGGAGGCGTGTTGAGCTGGTTTATTTTTTTGTACATATACGGTGTTTTTCAACAAGAACAAGCTAGTAAAATAGCAGAACAAAGAGAAATTATAGAAAAACAAGAAGCAAAGCTCCACGTCCTTCTCGAAGATCAAGAAAAATTGAACACTGAAAATAAACGGCTCTTAACCATTCAAGAGATTAAAATAAAACTTATCAATCGAGAAAAATACGATTTAGACAATCTTACACTCGAAAATATGACTACATCTATTCATAATGATCTCCAGCATCTTTTAACGAAAAACATTCAAAGTATCGCAAAAAATAAAGACCTACTAAAAAAGGTAATCGAAAATAAAACATACAAACATTACGATCGCCTATACCGTTTTAAAGTCGATACAATATCTTTTGATACAGTGCTTGAAATTAGCATTACTATAGAGAAAGAAAAATAAAGAAGGAGGGCTTTAGCGCCGCTCCTTCTTTTCGTTCTAACATATAGTCTTTTATTTACAAATCTCACGTAAATCAGCAAAAAGACGATCCGCTTCTTGCCAAGAAGATGCCTTGGCACCAGAAGCCATCGGATGCCCTCCGCCGTTATATTGCATTGCCAATTTGTTTATAACTGGCCCTTTTGAACGAAGACGAACACGAATTACGTCATCTTCCTCTAAAAATAGAACCCACGCCTTTAATCCATCAATATTGCCAAGCGCTCCAACAACACCAGATGCTTCAGAAGGAAGTACATCAAACTCTTCTAATACTTCTTTCGTTAATTTAATGTAAGCTGCTCCTTCTTCTACCATCGTAAAGTTTTGTAAAATATAACCGTTTAAACGAGCAATTTTTTCTTTTGTCTTATACATTTCATTGTATAAATCTGTGAATTTCACACCCATATCAACAAGCTCACTTACGTAACGAAGTGTTTTTGCTGTCGTATTTGGGAATAAGAAACGACCTGTATCTCCAACAATTCCTGCTAAAATAAGGCGAGCTGCTTCTTTTGTTATTTTTAATCCTTTATCTTTTCCATAGTTATAAAACTCATAAATCATTTCACTTGTAGAACTCGCTGTCGTGTCTACCCACGTAATATCTCCATATGGATCTTCATTTGGATGATGATCAATTTTAATTAACATCTTCCCTTTTGTATAGCGTTGATCGTCAACCCGTTCTTGATTCGCAGTATCACAAACAATAACAAGCGCATTTTCGTATACACTATCTTCAATATCATCCATTACTCGTAAGTATGCTAGTGACGGTTCATTGTACCCAACCGTATAAATATTTTTCTCTGGAAACGATTCTTGTAGAATTGTACCAAGACCACCCTGTGAACCTAACGCATCTGGGTCCGGACGCACGTGGCGATGAATAATAATTGTATCAAACTCTTTAATTGCTCCTAAAATTTGCTCATGCATATGTATAATCTCCTTTTTAATCAACTTCTTCACTTTATCCTCCATTATAACGGAAAGTATTTCATACATGCGAACAATTGCTTTATAATAAAAGTTAGAAAGTTTAGATATTTCTTTTTCTTTTCTATTATTTTTCACAAAGCGATGGGAGTGTTCATTATGCCAGTATTAGTCTTCTGTATTATCGTCTCATTTATGTTGTACCTCTTTTACAAAACAAAATACTTTCGTACAAACCGCCCAATGGAGAAAGGTTGGCTCTCAGGAAAATCCGCAATGGCACTCGGTTCATTCGTTTTATTTTTCGGGATAAACCAATTCTTTTTAGAACTTTCAACCGCTCGTATTATCGTTGGTGTTTTATTCATTCTATTTGGTAGTGCAAGTGTATTTAACGGGTTTCGCCAATACAAACATTTCTTGCCATTAGCAGTTAAAGAAGCCGAAGTCTATGAAGCAACATAAAAAAGCATCAATATTGTGATGCTTTTTTACGTCCCTTAACTTTCAAAATCATATATGCAACAAACGCAGATGGTATATTAAATGGGTTACCTTGTACATGAAAATGTAGTTGTTCTTCTCCAAAAGACATTTTTTCATATAGCTCTCGCTGAGATAATCCTGTCTTTTCCTTTTTTTCATGTAAACCTTGTAAATATAAATATTGGATCGGTATCATTACAAGAAAGTAAAATAGTGCGATACTACCAAAAAAGAGTACGGCTGACGACATAATGCATACCACCTTTCAGAATTCCATTTTCTTACAATATAATCATAACACAATATACAGCCAAATCGAATTACTATTCTGTCTTTTCTTACGTTACTTTTCCACTCCATACATATTTCACTAAAACTCCCATCTAAAATCATGCCTTTCAAATTTAAAACAACAAAAAAAGATGGAACAAATCAAAACGATTTGTTCCATCTTTTTATTTATCGATTAACTGCACCATAAGTAATGCCTTTCCAACAACATTACCTTCATGATGCACCTCTACATCGACCTTACCAAATTTACGCCCAATTTCTAATACTTTCGGATGAACAGATACAACATTGTCAATTTGAACCGGCTTTACGAAATAAATCGTTAAGTTTTCAACAATTAAATCGCTTTTCTTTTGCGCACGAATGACGCGATTTGTCGCTTCTGTCACAATTGTTGCAAATACACCGTACGATAACGTTCCGATTGAGTTCGTCATTTGCGGCGTCACCGAAAATTGATATAGATGCTCATTCTTCGCTTCTTTCGGCGTCATAAATTGATTCGTTACAATATCATCAATGGTTTCTCCAACTTGTGGCTGACGTTGAATCATTTGCAGTGCCTGAAGTACATCTTGACGGCTAATAATACCTTGTAGTTTATTTCCTTCATCAACAACAGGAAGTAACTCAATACCTTCCCACACCATCATACGTGCCGCAGCTGCGACAGACATTTTACCGTTCACTGTAATTGGGTGTTTTGTCATCACTTTATCAATTGGTGTTTCTTTCGCTACACCGATCATATCTTTTGAAGTCACGATTCCTAGCACTTTGTTACTTTCATCAACAATCGGATACCTTCCGTGCATCGTCTCTTCATTATAGGCATGCCATTGCTGCACTGTATCATTTGGCTTTAAATATAACGTTTCTTCAATTGGCGTTAAAATATCTTCAACGAGTACAATTTCTTTCTTAATAAGCTGATCGTAAATCGCACGGTTAATTAACGTTGCAACTGTAAAGGTATCGTAACTACTTGAAATAATCGGCAGTTTTAATTCATCTGCTAATTTCTTCACATGATCTTCCGTATCAAATCCGCCCGTAATTAATACAGCGGCTCCAGTTTCTAACGCTAATTGATGTGCGTTCGTACGGTTACCGACAATAAGTAAGTTCCCAGCTTCTGTATAGCGCATCATCGCTTCTAATTTCATTGCCCCGATTACGAATTTATTTAACGTTTTATGTAGTCCTTCTCTGCCTCCAAGTACTTGACCGTCGACAATGTTAACGACTTCTGCATATGTCAGTTTTTCGATATTCTCTTTCTTCTTTTGTTCAATTCGAATTGTTCCGACACGTTCAATTGTACTAACATACCCTTTATTTTCTGCATCTTTAATTGCACGGTAAGCGGTCCCTTCACTTACACTCAAATCTTTCGCAATTTGTCTTACAGAAATTTTATGGCCTACTGGCAGGCTATTAATATGTTCTAAAATTTGGTTATGCTTGGTAGCCAAATGGTTTCACCATACTTTCTTTTCCCTAAATTCTTCATGTGTTGTACTTTCAGTATACTATATTTTCAAAACTGTTACACTCTCTCTTTGCATACCTGTACTATTTTTTTTATAACAAAATGACTCTTACATTCCACCAGTCATTCTATTACAACAATGTAATGCTATTGTCATCTCATTCGATAGTTCGCACACTTGATTACCTATACAATTAAGACAAGAAATAAAACAAAGGAGCGAACACATGATGAAAAAACTTTTAGAGGTTGTAGGTGCTGTATTTTTAGCTTTCGTAGATGGGAAAAAAGTTACAATGGAATTGAATGAAACACCTGAACAGCCACATACCAAAAGAAAAGAATCACCAAAACAAATACAAGTATTAAAAGCTGTCCTACACACGTAAAAACCCTTCACTTTTCTTTTCAAATGAAGGGTTTCTTTTCTATAGTGTAATACTTTCTCCAGCTTCTAATACTTTCCCTGTACAATCTTGTAGCTTTTCTACAAATTGATATGGATCTTGTTCAATAACTGGGAACGTATTGTAATGCATCGGTACAACAGTTTTCGCATTAATCCATTTTGCCGCTAGTACAGCATCTTCTGGTCCCATTGTGAAATTATCACCAATTGGTAAAAATGCTAGATCAACTTTATTTAATTCCCCAATTAACTTCATATCAGAGAATAGTGCAGTATCTCCTGCGTGGTATACAGTTCTCTCTTCTGCTGTAAATAAAATACCTGCTGGCATACCTGTATATGTAATCGTCTTATTTTCTTCATCAATATAACTAGAGCCGTGGAATGCTTGTGTAAACTTCACTTTTCCGAAGTCAAATTCATGTGAACCACCAATATGCATCGGGTGTGTATTTACACCTTGCCAACTTAAAAATGTTGCTAGTTCAAATGGCGCTACAACAACTGCATTATTTTTCTTCGCAAGTTCTACTGTATCTCCAACATGATCACCGTGTCCATGCGATAAAAGAATTGCATCCACTTTTACATCTTCAGCTTTTAAATCTGTTCTCGGATTACCTGTTAAAAACGGGTCAATTAAAATAACTTTTCCATTCGCCTCAATTTTCACAACTGAATGTCCATGATAAGATACTTTCATTATTACATTCCTCCCCTATTCACATTCTCACTTTTTATTCTACATGATTTTTCAATCCCCTGTCTTTTCTAACATCTATTTACTTGTCATAACGCTTTCTTCCGAGTTAAAGTTATATTTGTAATTAAATATCTCGGGGGTGCCAATCGATGAATGCTAGATTAGAAAATTTAATGCAATGGCTAAAAGAAAAAAACGTAGAAGCTGCGTTCTTAACTTCTACACCGAACGTCTTCTACATGACAAACTTCCACTGTGAACCACACGAAAGACTTCTTGGTATGTTTGTATTCCAAGAAAAAGAACCTATTTTAATTTGCCCTAAAATGGAAGAAGGCCAAGCACGTAACGCTGGCTGGGCACATGAAATTATCGGATTTACTGATACTGACAGACCATGGGATATGATTGCAAAAGCAATTAAAGACCGCGGCATCAATGCAAATGCAGTTGCAATTGAAAAAGAACATTTAAACGTAGAGCGCTACGAAGAATTAAAGAAATTATTCCCAAATGCAGCTTTCAAATCAGCTGAGGAGAAAGTTCGCGAACTTCGTTTAATTAAAGATGAAAAAGAACTTTCTATTTTACGCGAAGCAGCTAAAATGGCGGACTATGCTGTTGAAGTTGGTGTAAATGCAATTAAAGAAAACCGCAGCGAGCTAGAAGTATTAGCAATTATTGAACACGAATTAAAAACAAAAGGCATACATAAAATGTCATTTGATACGATGGTATTAGCAGGTGCGAACTCTGCTCTTCCACACGGTATTCCTGGCGCAAACAAAATGAAACGCGGCGATTTCGTACTATTTGATTTAGGCGTAATCATTGATGGTTATTGCTCTGATATTACACGTACAGTAGCATTCGGTGAGATTTCTGAAGAGCAAACTCGCATTTACAACACTGTACTTGCTGGACAACTACAAGCAGTTGAAGCATGTAAACCAGGTGTTACACTTGGCGCAATCGATAACGCTGCTCGTTCTGTTATTGCAGATGCAGGTTACGGTGACTTCTTCCCACACCGCCTTGGTCACGGACTTGGAATTAGCGTACACGAATATCCAGATGTAAAAGCTGGTAACGAGTCTCCATTAAAAGAAGGTATGGTCTTCACAATCGAGCCAGGTATTTACGTACCAAACGTAGGTGGCGTTCGTATTGAAGATGATATTTACATCACAAAAGACGGATCAGAAATTTTAACGAAATTCCCGAAAGAATTACAATTTGTAAAATAATAAAAAAGGCAGCGGGATTGCTGCCTTTTTTATTTCTCTACTATTTCAAATTTCTCTACAATCATTTTTGCTGGATAACTTTCAAGTATTTGAGAAAACCATACTTTTATTTTATCCCCTGTTTTTAACTGTTTATATGCGTCTTTGTCCTTAAAGCTCAAGACTATATGTGCTGGATGATCTTTATTCATTTGTTGTTCTATATAATGTTGCAACTCTACTTTTGTTTTAAACGTTTTATCATCGGCAAAAAACACCGTGTCATTTCTTAATATAATATACCCTTCTTTTACCGTTACTTGCTCTACTTGTTTTGTATCACACGCTGATAATACGACTAGAAATACACTTAAAAACATAACAATTTTCATATGCCTATTCATTTTTAACCCCTTACTCTAGGCTATTTCAAATTTAGCACCATCTTCTCCTCATACTTATCATCCCATTTAATCACAATCTCTATTGGTTCATCTTTAGAGATAGGCGCGCAACTTACACAAGAAGACTTCATTTCAACCTTTGCTCCTCTATGAACTTCTGACGTTTGTGTCATTGTACTAAAGGCTCCATTAATAGCAATCTCTAAATTCTTAAATTCTGTATTCCCATCTCCGCCCTTATACTGAAACGTAAACACTCCATCTTCACTGTCGTCCTTAATATGGCCCTTATATTGTCCCGTCCAACTTTTGCTCTCGCTAGAAAAAGTAACATACGAAATGGAACAGCTTCCTAAAAAGAAAATACTAATGAAAAAGAATAATGCTCTCTTCATAATGCCCACCTCCATTCAAAAGCACTTATTTATTGTCTATTTCTTCCTCTTATTATACTATTAAAATACAGAATTTTCTAAAATAGGTGGTTTATATGTTACAACAACAGTTAGAAGAAATTCGTAATAATCATTACGTAATGGATACAATTAACATGGATTCTTTAATTTCCAATATGCTTAAACATATCGGTGTTACCGATAGCTATTTAAGGGACAAACTTATTTGCTCTACTTTTTACCATCTCATCAAAAAGGACTACCTTTCACACACACAATTACAGAAACTATTATTAGAAAGCATCAGTGACAAATATTTATTGTATAAGATTCATTCGGATGACGAAGATGCGGTATTTACCCGTGCATTTACAACATTATTAATTGCACTCATTATTGATGCCGATACAAATCATAATTTCTTATCACAGGCTGATCTTTTACATGTAAAAGATCGATTAGTGTTATATATGAACAACGAGCATGATTTCCGCGGATATGTGCAAGACCACGGCTGGGCACATAGTATCGCTCACGCTTCTGATACATTTGAGGCGCTTGTTCGTAGTCCTAAACTGGAAACTTTATATTACGAAGAAATATTACAAACTTTATTAAACAAAGTTTGTGTCCATTCTATTTACTACAAATATGAAGAAGACGAACGTCTCGTTTATCCGATTGTCGCAATGCTACAAAATGGTCTAAAGGAAGAGGTACTCCTATTAGCCCTTCATGAATTAGTAGCTCAATTACCCGTCAAAAAACAGACATTACATACTGAATCGTACGAGTACCTATACGGAAATATAAAATCTTTCTTACGTAGTTTGTTTTTCCGACTACGCACACTGTCTATATGTGAAGAAACCGAATGCAAAATTGAAAAATTGCTGCAAGACCTTCCAAAATATTATTAAAAAAAGAAGGCCACTTAGAAAGTGCCTTCTTCTATTTCACTAATATTTAATTGAAATTTCACGATCCAAACTGAGAAAAGGTGGACAAGAAGCGCAAACGCCATACATGCTCCGCTTAAAAAAGTTAGTATAGGATGCGAATACACGTGCCCCAATCCATAGGATATCGCCACGAAAAACATTGTTATGTAAATATAAATTGCTCCATGTATTTGCCTCATATAAACCTCCTTTTCCCATATTATAACATAAGTTTTCTGATTATTCACATTAATTACTCGTAATCAATATTTCTCAACTGTTACACCCCTTACAGCAGCCTTAATATACGGTGACCCTTGTAAACTTTGTAAATCCTCTGTTTTCCTGTTACGACTACACCGTATATTGGTAAGTCTTTTGGTTTGGTGTTTTTTATTTCTTTATCCCGCATTAACAGGCAGTAAGACCCCACATCAAAATTCAGCGGAAGCAAAGAAGTTAGGTGGGGGGCGGACTGCTCGTAAAAGCCCGATTGGTGAGGGCTGATAATCAGTGGGGGATGCTCTCACCACTGATTAAAGTTTCACTTTATAGTTTATCCTAAAATATTCTCGATATCCCTCTTTATTTTCACTTAAAGATATCCAAATACAGCTTTTATAAATTTTTCCATAGTAAAAAGCACATTTATTTTGATGTGCTCTTCACATATAATTTAGTAAAATATGAACCATTTTTTTGAAACAAAAACTCCCACTCATCTCTCCCCATACTATCGTTATGACTTAGTTGCCATAATAATTGAACGAGGATAAAATCCCAGCTTTTCATAAAATGATACAGCTTCATTTCCATACACTACTGTTAATTCAATTTCATCTATCTTTTTCACTTTAAACCATTCCACTGCACTATTCATTAATTTCAAACCAAATCCGTTTCTTCGGTATTTTTCATCAACAAATAAAACTTCAATCTTTCCGCTTACGCTTTTACTATACGCTATACAAAATCCTAATATATTATCTGTTTCTGACTCAATCAATAATTCAATTCTATATTCTCCGTACTTTGAGTTCTTTTTATAATTTTCAATACGTTCCTCAAATGTCATTCTTGGGTAATCGCCAGAAAAATATTTTGATTTATTATTATGATATTCATGCAATTTATTTAAGGATTCTCTTATTATCTCTATTTCATCGAGAGTGATATATTTATTACTAATTCTCATCCTATAGCATCTCCAATAATATATATTTCAGCAAAAAAATAAGACTGTTTTTTGTTCACAAAATATTACTCTATTATTCCATCGCTTCCCTCACAACATCTTGAATCATAACAACTTCCGTTTTCATATCAACAGATGGTGCTTCTTCATCAATACATTCATGCCAAAATTCCAAGTGCTTTTTATCGATTTCATAATGAGAATTTTCGACAAGAGCCCCGCCTTCTCCTTGCACAGAATACCAATATAAGTATTCTTCTCCATCTCTTATTTCCCGGAAAATTGTCTCAACGTACATCTTTTCGTCGTTTAATGTCAAAAGCACTTCTTTCATATTGTCATTAAGAAGCTGCATCCATTCATCTACACGATGACTTTTACCTTGTTTCACTTTGAATCTCGTTAATTCCACATTCATTTTTATTCCCCCGTTTTCTTACGTACAAACAATCTATATTCTATCGGATTATGAAAACTTAATTTACTAGCTAGTTTTTGCGAAGGAATATTGTCTACATAACAATCCCAGCACGGTGTAATATCATTTTGCATGCAATGCTCAATGAACCGTGTTGCAACAGCTTGAGCTAATCCTTTCCCTTGATGCGCTTCATGTGTTGCGATATCTATTTCAGCATAACCATTCCCGCTAAATATTGAGACGCATTCAGCTACAATTATCCCATCTTGTTCTATACAAAATCCAAAACCACTATTCAAAAACGTTTCTTTTGATCCCCAATATTCTTTGTAGTACTTCTCTTTAAATTCACTGCTTCGCTCTATATCTCTTCTATCAATACGCTTCACTTCATATGTATTTTTGTTACAATCTCGTTTTCTCTCCTCAAAGGTTACTCTTTGAAATTTCATTCGCGGGATGTTCCGAAGTGTATTACTAAAACGCTCTTCTAACATCATTTCCCACTCTTCACTTGAAGTAAAGAGTGTAAATCTCTTCTCTGTTTTCTCAATAGCTGTTTTTAAATATGAAAATAACTCTTCGTTATAATTTTGATCATCAGTATCACCAAATAAATAATAAATACCGTTAGCTGTAATAATTAACCCTGCTGTTAATTGCCCGTTTACAAAAACCTCACCATCTACCATTTGATCACATACCGCATAAGCAAATGTCGTCGTTCTTGTATTACTTTCCAAAATCGGAATGATTTTTCTATACTCGGCTACAGATAATTTTTTCATAATTGCTCCACTATAATCGTATCAGCCTCTATATGTTCAAAACAAAGATTTACCGTCCTCTTTAATGCTCTCGTTCTATGAATCGTACATGCTGGAATTAAAATAGAATCATTTGGCTTTAAAACCGCCGTTTCTCCATCTTCAAAATCAATAAGTAACTCTCCCTCTAGCACAATAAATAATTCATCCGAATTAGAATGATAGTGCCAATCATATTCACCAGTAAATACAGCGATGCGTAAGCAATGACTGTTTATGTTTGAAACGACGAAGTTTTTATGTTGATCTTGAATGTCTTTTGTTAATTCTATTAAGTTCACAGTTTCCATATTTCATCCCATCCTTCCATTAGTCGTTCTTCTGAAAAACCAACTTAGTCTCCACCACCTCCGCAATCTCCTCCGCCATCACTTGAGCTGCTACAATCGTTGCTACTGTAGTCACCGAATCCACTTGATGAGCTTGAATTGGATGAAGATTTTTTGCTTCTTTTTCTATCTTTTTTACTTTCATGACTAGGCCAAACCTTATCAAATAATATAAAGAATAAGATTCCTTCTACCATAACAAGCATAACGCCAAAAATACCTTCAATAACATTAGGGGTTATCCCCAAACATTTAACCATCCCACATAAAAACACACAAAAAATCACATACAAGAACATACAAATATATCGAAATACTTTTTCTATCATAAGGACTACTTTTTTTGAAAAAGGTATGTTCTGTTCCTGTTTTCTCTTCATATACTTTTGTCTCTTAACTTGCTTTTTCTTCCTCTTTTTGCTCCCCATTGAATCCCCTCTTTTTGTTATATAATTCTAAATTATCATAATAAAAATCGATTTACACCAATAAATAACAATTATTCACATGTTATTTCTCCATAAAAAAAGACCCTCCTCATAAAGGAAGGTCTCGAATGTATTTCTATTATGATAAAGCAGGAGCTTTTTCAAGAAGCTCTTTCGCATCAGCGTATTGTAAGCCGTGCGCTTCTGCAACTGCTTCGAATGTTACATAGCCATCTAATGTGTTAATACCTTTTAGTAATGCAGTGTTGCCTAAGCAAGCATCTTTGTAACCTTTGTTCGCAATTTGTACTGCATATGGTACTGTTACGTTTGTTAATGCAAGAGTTGACGTACGTGGAACTGCACCTGGCATATTAGCAACTGCATAATGAACAACACCGTGTTTTTCGTAAGTTGGGTTGTCATGAGTTGTAATACGATCAGTTGTTTCGAAAATACCACCTTGGTCAATCGCGATATCTACAACGACAGAACCCGGTTCCATTGATTGAATCATTTCTTCAGTTACAAGTTTTGGCGCTTTTGCACCTGGAATTAATACTGCTCCAATAACAAGGTCAGATTCTTTAACAGCTTCTGCAATGTTGTATGGATTAGACATTAATGTTTTTACTTGGTTACCGAAAATATCATCTAATTGACGAAGACGTTCTGCACTTAAGTCAATGATTGTTACATCTGCACCTAAACCTACTGCAATCTTAGCTGCGTTTGTACCAGCTTGACCACCGCCGATGATTGTTACTTTGCCGCGTTTTACCCCTGGAACGCCTGCAAGTAAAATACCTTTACCACCTTTGTTTTTCTCAAGGAATTGTGCACCGATTTGTGCAGACATACGACCAGCTACTTCACTCATAGGTGCAAGTAATGGTAAAGAACGATTGTCTAATTGTACTGTTTCGTATGCGATTGATGCAACTTTGTTATCGATTAATGCTTTCGTTAATTCTGGTTCTGGAGCTAAGTGTAAGTATGTGAATAAAATTAAACCTTCACGGAAATAGCCGTATTCACTTGCTACTGGCTCTTTTACCTTCATAACCATATCTTGATTCCATGCTTCTTCAGCAGTTTCTACAAGTTTCGCACCAGCTTGTACGTATTCTTCATCCGTAAAGCCAGATCCTAAACCTGCTCCTTTTTGAACAAAAACTTCATGACCATTTTGTACTAAATGTACTGCTCCCGCTGGCGTCATTGCCACACGGTTTTCATTGTTTTTAATTTCTGTTGGAATACCGATACGCATGATTAGTTCCCCCTTGAGTTATGAAATGACCCCTGAATCATTTTTTTAAAGCGCTTTCTACGCTCTTATATTTTAACATAATATCTCAATATTTGACAAAAAAATAACACGAGTTTTCCGATAGATTTAATTTTATATTAAAGGACAGTATTATCCGCACCTCTCAGCACAATGGATAAACTGTCCAATTATTCGAAACTTCATCTTATTTTATTCTATCGATGTCTATGAATAACATCCACTGCACCAGTAACTTCAATAATTGTACCGGTAATCATATCGGAATCGTCCTCACATAAAAACGAAATGGTTCTTGCAATATCTTCACCTGTTCCAGATCTACCAATCGGTGTGTTATGCTCTTTCAGCTGACGTGCTTCTTGAATAGTTGCCTCTTTCATCTCGCCTATAATATCACCAGGACATACCATGTTCGCAGTAATACCATACTCCGCTTCTTCATAAGCAACTGTTTTCGTTAATGAAACAAGTCCTACTTTCGCTGCGGCAAAAGCTGAACGATAAATCCATCCCGGTGCACTATCCGCCCCTTGAAATCCGTAATTAATAATACGGCCAAAGTTCTGTTTTCTCATGACCGGAACGACAAGTTTTAATAAATGAAATACCGCTGTTAAATTTCCCTGAATCATTTCATTCCATTCATCTTCTTCATAATCAACTAACTTTTTTCGTTCAAATACATATGGACCAGCATTATTAATTAAAAAGTCAATTTTGCCAAAACGGCTCATCGCTTCTTCTACTATTTTATGTAAATCTTCCTTTTTCGTGACATCCGCTTGCACGAATTGTAGACGCTCTTCCACATCTTTATATGTTTCTTTCATCGTTTCCATAGCCGTGGTATCGCTATGGTACGTTACTGTTACTGAATAGCCTTTAGCCAATAACTTTTCTGTTACTTGCTTTCCTAAACCTTTCGTACCGGCTGTAATGAGCGCATGTCTCACAAAACTGCCCCCTTTTAAATTGCTATACTTCATATGTAACAAGTTCTCGCTCCAATTACAACTAAAATGAATTGAAACAGAGTTTTCAAAATTCTGTAACGTTTCTGGCAAGCACGTTACCAAAATTTGTTTTATACTTAAGTTGTAAACAGTTATAAAACAGATTGGGAGGAATTTACTATGAATAATACATATACAAATATTTTAATCGCGGTGGATGGTTCTAAAGAAGCAGAAAAAGCCTTTAAAAAAGCAATTCAAGTCGCAAAGCGCAACAATGCAACATTAACAATTGCTCATATCGTTGATGTAAAAGCATACTCAGCAGTAGAAGCTTATAGCCGTGCAATTGCTGAACGGGCAAATCTATTTGCAGAAGACTTATTAGAAGACTACAAAAAAACTGCGCTTGAAGCTGGTCTTGAAAAAATTGAAACTGTATTAGAATTCGGTAATCCTAAATCAAAAATTTCAAAAGAAATCGCTCCAAACCATAAAGTAGATTTAATTATGTGTGGTGCGACTGGTTTAAATGCTGTTGAGCGTTTCCTAATTGGTAGCGTCTCTGAACATATTATTCGCTATGCGAAATGCGATGTCCTTGTTGTTCGTGGTGATGAAGAGCAAGGTGAGCTTTAATTTATAGATAAAACACCAAGTCCACATAGGCTTGGTGTTTTTCATTTTATAAACTTCACTATAAACACAAGACATGCTACGACAACAACGGTAATTGCCAACACATAAGGCGGAAGAAACTTCAAAGACCATAACGCCATCATGATTGTCGCGATCGTTAAGTACGTTTGCTTTGCACCTTCTGTCATTTTTTTACGAAGTAAGAAGACGTACAAATAGCCGATTGGCGGCGTAATGAAGCAAAGAACATATATGATTTTTGATTTTAAATACCATTTTTGTTCTCCAAGTTTCTTTATATCTCCTTCAATTCTCTTACTCTCTTGTTCTTTCGCTTCTTCTACAAGCTGGTCTTCCTCTTCTCCTCGCTTTTCTTTCATATAAGGAAGAAAGTGCATAAAAAAATAGTATGCGAATACGAACGCTCCAAATCCAATATTTAATCTTTCTAATGGAATATGTTCACTAAAAAAAGCAGCAGTAAGCACTAAAGACAAACAGTATGTCATCATCCAAAATGAACGTTTTCTCTTTTTCCGTTCCATTTCTTTTTTGCCTTGTATATCTTTTCTTTTCGAAAGCCATATAGAAATAATGCAATCTACTACAAATAGAGCAAAAATAAATATCGCAACGTGTACTGTTTCTAAATCCTCAAATGAAAAGATATTTGGGAATGCAACGTGTAATACAATTAGCGTGTACAAAATTAACCCTATAAAATAAATACGTCTCATTTTTCATCCCTTTCTTATTTCCTAACATTACGTTAACATACATTTTTTAGAAATAGACGGACAAAATATATATGTGTAAAAAAGGAGGATGCAACATGGATGATTCTGAACGTATTATTTTAGATGTGAATGGAAAAGAACTCGAAATGCTAGATACGATTCGTACTCATTTTAAAGAGAAACATGGCGTTGAACTAAGTAACGGTGCATTACTTAGAGATTTGATGGATATTGAGTATATTCGAATTACGGAAGATCGACATAAGTATGATTAAAAGAAAAACGACTGCAGGCGAATGCCATCAGTCGTTTTCTTTCTTTATTTAAGCTCTTGATGCTTCCCGCCCATACCACCTTGCTCATTGCTATCTTGGTGTACAGTTAGTTTATTTGTTTTCGTATCTTTTAAAACTCTATATGTATATGATTCATTTGGTTCATCTTTAAACTGCACATTCATTCCATACGAATCCATTTTGCTATAAAAGGCCGGTTTTATATATAAAATATCACTTTCTTTATATCCTTTATCTTGCAAATGCCACATCGTTGCGATAATCGCTTCTTCTCGCTTTTCTTTTTCACCAACATACATATATTTGTCCAAAAGAAACACTTTAGCATTTGCAATTAAACTAATTACCAGTACAATGATAAACACTATTTTTTTCATAGACTTCCCCTAAATTGTTATTTTTTACTATATTGTAACTTAAATATTATTAAAAAACAAAGTACGCCAGACTTTACTAGACTGGCGTACTTCCCAACTCAATTCTTAATAAATTCTTTCGTTAACCCCTTCGCCTTCTCCAAAGCGTTTTTGATTTGTTCAAATCCTGTTCCACCCGAACTATTACGACGCTTTACAGCCGCATATGGTGAAAGAACTTCATACAAATCCTCTTCAAATAAAGAGCTCATTTCTTTATATGTTTCAAGCGAGACATCTAATAAATAAATTCCTTTTTGTGTGCAATATAGCACTAACTTCCCAACAATTTCATGAGCTTGACGGAATGGTAGTCCTTTGTTTGCTAAATAGTCGGCAATTTCTGTTGCATTGGAGAAATCTTGCGTCACAGCTTGCCCCATTTTTTCTTTGTTTACAGTCATCGTTTCAAGCATGCCCGCCATAATATGAAGGCATCCTTCTACTGTTTTTACTGTATCAAACATTCCTTCTTTATCTTCTTGCAAGTCTTTATTGTAAGCGAGCGGTAATCCTTTCATTACTGTAAGTAAACTGAATAAATTACCGTATACTCTGCCTGTTTTACCACGGATTAGTTCCGCCATATCCGGATTTTTCTTTTGCGGCATAATGCTGCTTCCAGTTGCGTATTGATCGCTCATTTCAATAAATTGAAACTCTTGGCTACTCCATAAAATAAGTTCTTCACAAAAGCGCGATAAGTGCATCATAAGCAGAGATGAGTTACTTAAAAACTCCAAGATGAAATCACGATCGCTTACTGCATCTAAACTATTTTCATATATTCCATTAAATCCAAGAAGCTCCGCACTATATTCTCGGTCAATCGGGAATGTCGTCCCAGCTAGCGCTCCTGCTCCTAATGGGGAGATATTAATACGCTTTAACGAATCTTCATAACGATTTACATCACGCTCTAACATCCAAAAGTAAGCGAGAATATGATGAGCAAATGAAATCGGCTGAGCACGTTGCAAATGCGTATAGCCAGGCATAATCGTTTCAATATTATTTTCTGCTTGATGAACAAGAACAGTTTGCAATTGTTTTGTAGCTTTTATAATATGTTCTACCTTTTCTTTTAAATACAAATGCATATCTGTCGCTACTTGATCATTACGACTTCGGCCAGTGTGAAGTTTTCCTCCTACTTCGCCAATTTGTTCAATTAACATTTTTTCGATGTTTAAATGAATATCCTCTGCTTCTACTAAAAATTGTAGCTTATTCTCTTTTGCTTCTTTCAATAAATATTGAAGACCTATCTTTATTTTCTCTGCTTCTTCTTTCGTAACGATGCCTTGCTTTGCTAGCATCGTTACGTGTGCAATACTCCCGTTTATATCTTGATTTACTAATTGTTGATCGAAAGAGATGGATGCTCCAAACTCTTCAACCCACGCTTCCGCTTCTTCAGTAAAACGTCCGCCCCAAAGTTTGCTCACGCTTCCACCTTCTTTTGATTCACTTGGCTGTATACTTTCGTCGGTAAACCAAATAATGAAATGAATCCAACTGCTGCATCATGATTAAATTCGTCCTGGGCAGTATATGTTGCTAATTTTTCATCGTATAAAGAGTATTCAGATTTACGTCCTTCTACAATCGCATGACCTTTAAATAATTTCACACGCACTGTACCTGTTACATTCTTTTGCGTTTCTTGTAAAAATGCATGAAGCGCTTGTTTTAAAGGTGAGAACCATAAACCGTTATAAATAAGTTCTGTTATTTTCTGTTCAATCACTGGTTTAAAATGCGCTACTTCTTTTACGTGTGTTAAATCTTCCAACTCTTTATGCGCAGTGATTAACGTCATTGCTGCTGGGCATTCGTATACTTCACGAGATTTAATACCGACAAGACGATTTTCTACGTGATCAATACGTCCAACGCCGTGTTTTCCAGCAAGCGCATTTAACGTTTTAATTAATTCTGCAAGTGAATATGCAGTGCCATTTAAAGTAGTCGGTACGCCCGCTTCAAATCCGATTTCTACAAACTCTGGTTTATTCGGTGTATCTTCTAACGCCAATGTCATCTCATATGCATCTTCTGGCGGCGCTGCCCATGGATCTTCTAAAATTCCACATTCGTTGCTGCGTCCCCATAAGTTTTGATCGATTGAAAACGGGCTATCTAAATTAATCGGAATTGGTACATCGTTTTCTTTTGCATATGCAATTTCTTCTTCACGTGACCATTTCCATTCACGTACAGGCGCAATCACTTCTAAGTAAGGATTTAATGCTTGGATAGAAACTTCAAAACGAACTTGGTCATTTCCTTTTCCTGTACATCCGTGTGCAACTGCAGTTGCGCCTTCTTGTTCTGCGATTTCTACTAATTTCTTCGCAATAAGCGGACGAGATAATGCAGAGACAAGAGGGTATTTTCCTTCGTATAATGTGTGTGCTTGCATCGCCATCAATGCATATTCGCTTGCAAATTCTTCTTGAACGTCAATCATATATGATTTAATTGCACCTACTGAAATTGCCTTTTCCTTTACAAATGCTAAGTCTTTACCTTCCCCTAAGTCTAAACAAAGCGCGATAATATCATAATTCTTCTCTTGTAACCATTTAATTGCAACGGAAGTATCAAGACCTCCGGAATATGCTAATACAACTTTTTTCTTCTCCATTTTGCATCCCCCTAAAGAATAAATATTCATTTTCTTTTATAATAATTCACACTTTAACACCTTTCACAAAATGTATCAAGAGTCATTTTCAAATTTTTTCAAACAATTTCGTCGAACTTCTTTCTGTTTTTCTGTACAATATAAGCAGGAAAACGGGGGTGAACTTATGGAAAAGTATTTCTTATACGATGAACATCTAGGAATTGAAATTCCACATTTACAAGAAGACTGGGAAGAAATCCCCGAAAAAATGCAACATGCTATTTTACTAAAATGGGAACAAGTTCGCGGGAAAATTCCTGATCGTATAAAAGAACTTGAGCACTATATTAATAAAAAACAACATTATTTAAATAACGAAGAAGACTTCGAAGTTTCTTGTAAACTAAATTCAGAAATTGCCGATCTTGCTTCCATCATTAATGACCTTTGGCTTTGGTATCGACTCACTCAAAATGTATCTGAGGGGAAAGCACACCAATGAAAAAAGCATGCCCCTCAATTACTTTGGGTCATGCTTTTTTTGTCGTAACATGATTTACAATATATCTCTTGTGCTGTTTTTGCCAAACACACATCAAAAGGGCCAACTAATATACTTCTTTCTTTCGGCAACTTTACAAAAGCAACAAGCTCTTCTTCATATTGAATTTTTTTCTGACATGAAATACATATTAATTCTTTTCTTTTGAACATTTCTTTTAGCATACCTTCATTCTCCCCTTCATCTATCTATATTAATATACTCTCATAATAGTTAAGACTTGTAAAAAAATGACACATTCCGAATCGAATGATTCATATACTATGTACAAAAGGAGGTCTACAGCTTATGCGTGCTTTCGTTATTATCGCTTTAACTTTTTTAAGTGTGATTAGTTGGGATGCGTTTTTCAAAGATAAAAGTGATGAAAAGAATACAACGGAATAAAACCTTTTTTTCTTACTTATTGGACAAACCGTTACAAACTGTCCAATCCTCCGAAATAACTTAGGCTTTTCTACAAAAATATTTAAACATAACATTTTTTGTAGATTCCCTCCGTTTATTGTCGGTTTCCATCCGCATACATTTTTTAAAAGTATGATATAATAGTATAAATCTTGAAGGAAGGGATTTTGATATCATGATCGCTCGAAGGAGCATGTGGCATCGTATTGACGAATCATACACGTAGCGTATTTTTCAGCTCAGATACTTTAGTCTAGCGAAAAAAATACGAGAGTGGGGAAATTATGATTGCCCGAAGGATAATTTGGCAAAAAAAAGACTCTTCTTACACATAGCGTTTTGTTTAGGACTTAATTGTTATAACTAAACAAAACAAAGAAGAGCAGGATTGCTAAATGAAGAATCCTACTCCACGTTTTGTTTAGTCGTTTTAAGACTTAAACTAAAACGAAGGTAGGGAGAATTGATGGACGAGAGGATTATTCGTTATTTCTTCAGCGACATATAGCGTAGTTAGTTTTTTCGTAAACTAACTGAAAGCTACATGTGAGCTCGTAGTTAGTTTACAACACAAAAAGGACTACTAACTACGGAAAGAAGGAATAACGATGAGGAACATCCAAAGTCGGCAAATTATTAAAGAAATTTTTATGGTTTTAATCGGTTCATTTATTTTAGCAGCAGCGCTATATCACATTCACTTCCAAAACCACTTAACAGAAGGTGGCTTTGTAGGAATTGCACTATTCATTCAAAACTTTTATGATATTTCACCATCTATTTCAACTGTATTAATGGATATCCCAATTATTTTACTGTGTGCTTCATTTTTAGGTAGAAAAATGGTTGGCTATTCATTCCTAGGTTCAATTTCATTCGGAGTATTTTATTCCTTTATGGAAAATTATTCTCCATTTACGGTAGATTTATCAAATAACTTATTTATAGCTGCAGTAGTTGGCGGTGCGTTAGCTGGTATTGGACTCGGTTTTATATTGCGATTTGGCGGTGCAACCGGTGGAGACGATATTTTAACAATTGTATTAAGTAAACGAACTCGTTTTACAATTGGGCAAATTTTCTTCGTCTTTGACGCGATTGTTCTTGCGCTTTCATTATATTATTTAAATTGGACAGAAATTGCTTTTACTATTCTTTCGATTGCCGTACAGGCAAAAACATTGGATTTAATTTATTATCCAAAAACAGAAAAAACAGCAGAAAAGCAGCCAGTATCTGTTCCAATGTCTAAAAAACATGCAACAAATTAAAAAAGCGAAAGGCTTCGGCCTCTCGCTTTTTTTATGCTCTTTTTTCTTTCTCGACTATATGGCGCACTTGATAAAATCTATTTGCAAATTCAGTAACGTTTCTTGTTAAACGATAATTCACTGTAGATCCAATTGCCATTCCAATTACCGGTATACCTTGGAATAATTTACGACGAAGAGCATAAATCGAAAATGTCTTCAAAATTTGTTTTAACACAACCTCAGTAGAAGCTGTTTGTAGCACTGCTTCGTCTCCTTCGTAGAAGAACGAATCTTCTTGCTCCAGCTCTTGCAATAAATTGTACCATGCGTATTGCTGAAGTCTTCCTGGTAGTAATGACGCATGAAACACCTTTAACGCAAGCATCATTTCATACGGCTTGTTCACATCATGTCCAAATGATGTTGCAATAAGTTGGACTGCCTTCACATTTAATGCGATCATAACCGGAAAATCCGCCGTTAATAATAATAAACCTCCAGCACCTGTTGCCCCGCCTTGTACAAATGAATATAGACGATGACGTGCTGTTTGCTGCTCTGCTATGTATGTTAATTGATCAATAGATAATGCTTTCAAATCTTCAAGCTGTTCAATCGATTCATCAAATAATCTTGATGTTCCTAAAATCCGATTACGTGCATCTAACTGTGCTTGTGAACTTTGAATAAATGCATGCAAATGAAAGAGCCATCCATCTGCTTTCGTGAAGAATTCTTTTCGCTTTTTCTCAGGTAATTTCGCAACTGTAGTATGTAACCATTTATCAAACACTTTTTGAAAATCGGTCGCTTCTTGCTCAACTAATTGCGCTTCCCATTCTTTTATATTGTCTAAAATGGCTTGTTCTCGCTTCGATCGCATCGTAACAACCACCTCGTTCGATTTTTTTCTATTGTAACATATTTCTGCTTATTCTTTGCAAATATGCTTGTCTATCTTTATTCACATACCATTTTTGAATGGCATAAAATATTAACAAAAAGGATGAGATAAATCACATGAATCTATCCGATATAAAAAAAGAATATAATGCGGTATTCAGCTTAGGACAAAACTGCTGGCCTGCTTGGGCATTATATCAATTAGAATTATCACCATTTTTTGGCGTTATTGATTTTATGCTAAGCCCCTCATTAGAAAAAGTGAATGTATTATTACAAAATCGATTTGACCGCTTTTTAAATTTCGAAAATTTATCCTTCATCTCATTTTGGGATGATGATGCAAAATTAAGATTAAGGGACAACCTTTATGAAATTGACTCCTGTCATGACTTTAAAACAGATGTAAACACACCAACTTCTTGGCCTTCTTATACAGAAATTAAGTTAAATTATGAACATCGTATTAATCGTTTTCTAGCTACAATTGAAACGGCCGAATCCATATTATTTATTCGAACTGGAGGAACATATGAAGAAGCATGTTCCCTAGAACAAATTTTATCTCAAATCGTTACACATACATTCTCTGTCCTGTTACTAATTCCTGCCGATATACCAACTATCACCCAAGAAGATTGGGGATTACAACGTGTTTGCGTTATGAAATGTCCTATTATGGATGTATACCAATACAATGAAGCATTTTGGAAAGACTTATTTGATGGAATTACGATTAGACCACATTCTTAAATACATGACACCTTTACTACAAAACATATTATAATCTTCCTTATACAAAAAAATAAGGAGTGATTGTATATGTATCCACGTGCAAAGGCTTTTGGCATTGCTATACATCACGGGCGTCTTCTCGTACAAGAATATCATTCAGCCGATGAAACATTTTACCGACCTCTTGGTGGTTCAATTGAACTTGGTGAACAATCAGCACATACCGTTATTCGTGAATTTAGGGAAGAGCTTCATACAGAAGTGGAAATCACCAATTATTTAGGTTGTTTAGAAAATGTCTTTCATCTAGATGGAGACATTGGTCATGAAATTATTCAACTATATTCTTTGCGTTTATTAGACACGTCACTATATGAAATGAAAATATTAAATATACAAGATGAGGAAACAGTAGCATATGCGAAATGGATTCCTATTACGGCATTCATTCAGAAAGAAAAAATATTATATCCGGATGGAGTTTTAAAATACATCCAAAAGAAAAAAGACGAAATCCTATAGGATCTCGTCTTTTTTTTCATATATTAACCAATATCTCCAAGACGTAGTACGTCACGAGCAATCATAACTTCTTCGTCAGTTGGAATTACGATAATTTTTACTGGAGAGTGTGGGAAGTTGATAAATGCTTCTTCACCGAATACGTTATTACGTTTTGCGTCGAAGTATACGCCCATGTACTCAAGGCCTTCTAATACGCGCTCACGAATAATCGCACTGTTTTCACCTACACCAGCTGTGAAGATGATTGCGTCTACACCTTTCATACGAGCAGTGTAAGAACCGATGTATTTGTGGATACGGCTTACGAATACATCAAGTGCTACTTTCGCACGGTGGTCGCCTTCTTCTTCTTTCGCAATGATGTCACGTAGGTCACTAGAGTAACCAGTAAGACCTAACATACCACTCTTCTTGTTTAATACGTTAACTACTTCTTCTACTGTTTGGCCTGTTTTTTCCATGATGTATGGAATTAACGCAGGGTCAAGGTTACCAGAACGTGTACCCATTGTTACACCAGCAAGTGGAGTGAAGCCCATAGAAGTATCAATAGATTTACCGCCTTCTACTGCTGCGATACTTGCACCGTTACCTAAGTGACAAGAAAGTAAGCTTAAGCTTTCAATTGGACGACCTAATAATTCAGCCGCACGCTCAGTTACATATTTATGAGAAGTTCCGTGGAAACCGTATTTACGGATGCCGAATTTTTCATAGTACTCATATGGTAAGCTGTATAGGAATGCAGATTCCGGCATTGTTTGGTGGAATGCTGTATCGAATACTGCTACTGCTGGTACGTTTGGTAATACTTCTTGGAATGCTTTAATACCAACAACGTTTGCTGGGTTATGAAGTGGTGCTAAATCGCTTAATTCTTCGATATCAGCTAATACTTCATCAGTAATTAAAACAGAGTCAGCAAATTTTTCGCCGCCGTGAACAACACGGTGACCGATACCGCCAATCTCATCTAGAGATTTAACGATTCCGTTTTCAGTTAACTTTTTAAGAAGCATATTAACTGCTACTGCGTGATCTGGAATGTTTGTAATTTCTTTTTGTTTTTCGCCATCTACAGTAATAGTGAAGATACTATCTTCTAAACCGATACGTTCTACTAAACCTTTTGTTAATACTGTTTCACTTGGCATTTCAAATAATTGGAATTTTAAGGAAGAGCTTCCTGCGTTAATCGCGATGATTTTTGACATCTAGTCTTTCGCCCCTTTTTCTCTTGGTAGTTGTGTGGATGTTTCCACAAACCGCTCGATTTTATCTGATCAAATTCACTAAATATGAAAACGTTTCATCATTAGCAAATTTTATACTCACGATTTTAATTTAAACATCGTCCGACATATATTTCAAGTGAAAAAATTGTAACACCAAGAAAAAATATATATTACAGATTTCAAAAAAATTCAGTTAAATCTTGTATATATTTAAAAATATGACATATTATATAAAACTGTACTACATAAATCACTAATGCTGTTACATATACCTAGCTTTATTTATGTGTTGCAAACCAAGTATTTAATTGATCCATAATGTCTTCCATCGCCTTCATGTTAGAGAATTTAGGCAACTCCACTAATAACGCCTGTTTTGGCATTGTTACATTAGCGCCTTTCTTTTGGAGAACAAATATACTTTTTGCATTTTTCTCGTTTTTAAACATGGAAACAGGAAGCTGTAATAACCCTTGAATAAAGCATGTTTCTTTAATAAATGCATGTAATTTCGGTGCTTGGTCACTTTCAAAAATGAAGTTTGGTACTAAGAAGAATAAGTAACCGCCCTCTTTCGTATGTTTCACACTTTGTTCAATAAATAAGTGATGGGCATACGACATTCCTTCATCTGCTTTTAATTTATATTCACTTGCACCGATTTCGTTTGGATAATAACCAACCGGTAAGTCTGAAACGACTGCATCAACTGGATCGATATAAAGTGGTGCTAGTCCATCTTGATGGAAGAATTCGATTGCATGCTTTTGTAAATTTGCATTTACTAAAGCAAGTTTAATTAGCACTTCATCCACTTCTACACCAAATCCACTCATTGTTAGTCCTTCTTTAGCGCTATTAAACACTGTAGTCATTAAGTTACCTGTTCCAATTGCAGGATCTAAAACTGTAATTTCATTTTGACCTTGCATAAATTTATGGAATAAGTAACTCATGAACATCCCAACTGCATCAGGTGTCATTTCGTGATTCGCTTGTATGCCTTCTTTCATTCCTTTTAAGATGGCTAACTGAAATGCTTTACGAATTTCTTCACCTTTATATGTTTCTTCATTAAACGTACTATATTCACGATTCAGCCTTTCAATTGCTGATTCGGATAATTCCTCTTGTAAAATCGCTCCCTCAAACAAGTTATCACCTGTTTCTACAAGCGCCTCTAAATATGTTACATCTAATTCTTTACGTAAAACTACCGCAGAAGAATCAAAAATAGAAAATAATGTTTCTACTGTCTGACTCACGTACATTCCTCCTTCTCTCTTTTACACATAACTTATATCATACCACAAAGTGATTTTTTCCAAAAAGAAAAAGCGACCTCCTGTAAAGAGCTCCCCTTTAGTTATATATGATATAACGTTTTTTCTCATATATCGATGCCGTTACAGAGCAATATATGAGAAAAAACGACCTCTTTATAAGAGGTCATTTTCTTCACATTACTTCGCAGATTTAGCTGCTTCTAATGCTGCTTCATAGTTTGGATGGCTTGTACCTTCGCTTACGTATTCTACGTAAACTACTTTGTCATTGCTATCTACTACGAATACTGCACGAGCAAGTAAACGAAGTTCTTTCATTACTAAGCCGTAAGCTTCACCGAATGAAAGGTCGCGGTGGTCAGAAAGTGTTACAACATTTTCTAAACCGTTTGCTGCACACCAGCGTTTTTGAGCGAATGGTAAATCAGCGCTAATTGTTAATACTTTCGCGTTTTCAATACCTGCTGCATCTTGGTTAAAACGACGTGTTTGTGCATCACACACACCTGTGTCGATTGAAGGTACAACACTAATTAATTTCACTTCGCCTTTGTATGTTTCTAAACTTACTGGAGATAAGTCGTTTGCTAATACTTGGAAGTTTGGCGCTTGATCGCCAACTTTAACTTCTGTTCCAACTAAAGTCATTGGATTACCTTTAAAAGTTACGTTTGCCACTTGAAAATCCTCCCTTATTTAAACAAAATATGTACAATGTAAATGATAGTTTGTCCCTATCGATAATGCAAATAAAATCGCTTTATTTACAAAAAAATTAAAGAAGCTAACCTATTGATTAGCTTCTTTATTCGTTAAATTTGAAATTCAGGATCATCTTCTTTTCGTTTATCCATCATTTCTTTCACTTTATCAACAGCTTGTGGCGCTAATTCAATTATTTTATCGATGACATGTGTTTGTTTATCTAAGTGCAATACTTTCACACCATCTCCATTTATAACAAGAAAAGCAACAGGATTAATAGAAACTCCTCCACCACTTCCCCCGCCAAATGGATGGCGGCCTGAATGTTCTACTTTACCAAATTCACTTCCACCAGCAGCAAATCCGAAACTTACTTTCGAAACAGTAAGAATTACACTTCCATCTGCCGCTTTAATTGGGTCACCAACAATTGTATTTACATCAGTCATTTGTTTTAAATGCTGCATTGCTGTTGTCATTAAACCTTGAATTGGATGGTCCATTCTATATCCCCCCTATGCTTGAACAGATTTTTCTGTCATACCAGATCTTTGCTTCCTCATAAATATGAGCAATTTCACCGCTGTTTTTATAGTGCGGAATATACGAAAAGATGCTGTTAACTCACATCTTGATGCAAATCCTTTTCCTTGAAAAACTGGGGTAATTTCAAATTCTGGTACGTCGACAATATGCATATATTGTCCGACAACTCCAGCAGCCATACCTTTTGTCCCCCATGCATATCCAGTGACAATTCCAGTACTAGCTGCGTCGCCTGCTCCAATTTGTGTATGCCATTTCCAACCATTGATTTTCACTCGTTTGAGAAAATCTTTAACAATAGTATGAACTTCTTGAAGCTTTTTTATCAGTTCACCAATGCTGTCAAGTTGCGCCATAATTTTATTATCGAGTCCGCCGTCCTCTTCAGCTTTTTCGATTTTCTGTCCTGTCTTTTTCTGCTGTTTTTCAATTCTTTCCAACACATCAAATGTATATCGAATCATCCATATTTTCACTTGAAGCAAACATTTCTTTTCCATTTCTGAATATAAAAATGTCACCTTAAGCTTTATTTTTGACAATAGTATAAACAAAATAAAAAGAAGAAGAATTATTATTCCAATTACGAGCCACTTCATACGTATCATCCTTTCACTCCGTACCCATTATCGACAACTTTATTCATCATTAAACAGAGTTCTATAAGATTGAATATAAAAATTTTTCTAAAAATAAAAAGGTATTTTGACATTTTATATCGAAATATATTATTTGAACATATCATCAGGGAACGGACTCTAATGATATGTAGCACGAAAAACAGAAAATTTAACTGCAGTGGAGGGATACATAATGGCAGATCGTCGCAATTTATTTTTCTTTTATGGTGATGACAAAGCAACGCTCGTTGAAAAAATGAAACCAATCTATCGTATTTTAGAAGAGAATGGATTTACCATATTAGATCATCCAAAAAATGCAAACGCTATCGTCAGTGTTGGAGATGATGCAACCTTCTTACAAGCCGTTCGTAAAACTGGTTTTAGGGAAGATTGCTTATACGCAGGGATTTCTACGAAAGATGAAACTTCGTTCTACTGCGATTTCCATATTGATCACGTTGATACAGCCCTTCAAGAAATTACAAAAAATGAAATTGAAGTGCGTAAATATCCAACAATTCAGGTAGATGTAGATCACAGTACATCTTTCCATTGTTTAAATGAGTTCTCATTACGTTCTAGTATTATAAAAACATTCGTTGTAGATGTTCACGTTGATGATTTATATTTCGAAACATTTAGAGGTGACGGTTTAGTAGTTTCTACCCCAACAGGAAGTACTGCTTACAATAAATCATTGCATGGCGCAGTTGTTGACCCACTTATTCCATGTTTCCAAGTAAGCGAACTAGCATCTTTAAACAACAACACTTACCGTACGCTCGGTTCACCTTTCATTTTAAATCACGAACGTACATTAACTTTAAAACTAAGACCAGACGGTAACGATTATCCTGTTATCGGCATGGATAACGAAGCGCTTAGCATTAAACAAGTGGAAAAAGCTGTTGTACGCTTAAGCGATAAACAAATTAAAACCGTTAAATTAAAAAACAATTCTTTCTGGGAAAAAGTACAGAGAACGTTTTTATAGGATTAAAATAACCGCAGAATTATGGAATTCCATAATTCTGCGGTTATTTATTTACTCCGATTGGCGCGGACAATACTCTCTTACTATCCACCCGTTATTCTTGTCAGTTTTTGTCGGTAAGTCGATATATTTTAATAATCGCTCATATATTTCGAGTTACGGTAGATATATTTCAATAATCGCTTATATATTTCGAGTTACAGTCGATATATTCCGAAAATCGCTCATATATTTTTACGCATCTTTTCTATAGACAACTTGGCCATCTATTACGGTCATTTCTGCTTCTACTTCTTTTATTTCTTCTGCCTCAATCTCAAACATATTGCGGTCTAATATTGTAAAGTCTGCTTCATATCCTTTTGTAATTTGCCCTCGCTTCGCTTCTTTTCCAATTGCATAGGCACTTCCTGTTGTAAATAAAGAAACAGCCTCATATACCGTTAATCTTTCCTCAGGCATATAGCATACACCGTCAATAAAACTTCTACGTGTAACAGCGCTATATATACCTAGAAACGGATTTACTTGTTCAATGGGGGCATCTGAGCCACCATTACAATGTAGCCCTGCTTCCAGTAATGTCTTCCAAGCATACGCATAACGAAGACGGCGCTCTCCTAGTTTTTCAATGACTGACGGAAAATCTGATGAAAGAAAGACTGGCTGTATATCTATAATGACTTGCAAGTTTTTCATTCTTTCAATTAACTCCTCACGAGCAAGCTGACAATGAATAATGCGGTCACGTAACCCTTTTGCTGGTGGATATAATTCGAGTGCATCAATGACATATTCAAGCGATAAATCACCGATAGTATGAATCGCAACTGGCATATGTAAATCTCGTGCTTTCTTCACTAATTCTGCAAGTTCTTCACATGAGAAAATCGCAACCCCATTCGTTTCCTTCGCATCTTCATACGGTTCACTTAATAATGCTGTTCTTCCGCCAAAAGAACCGTCAGAAAAAATTTTCATTGCCCCAAATTCAATATAATGTTCATTTTCATATTCTTTTCGTTCATGTGCTACTTCATGGTGAACGAGCAAATGGGCTTTAAATGGCATTTCTTTTATCACATGAGAAAACGCATTATGCGTTTTTCTAAAACCACCATAATAATTTAAATCTTCCGTATGCCCGCCAACAAGTCCGTATTTCCAGCAATCTTTAATCGCTGTTTGCAGAGCTCTTTGTAAATAAGCTTCATCAATTTCTGGCTGAACATGTTTAATTAATTCTTGCCCTTGTTCATATAAAAGTCCTGTTAACTTATTTGATGAATCTCTGCCAATTTTCCCGCCTTTTGGATCTTCTGTCGCTTCTGTTATATTCGCTTCTTGCAGTATGTATGAATTCACCCATGTAACGTGACGACAAACTCTCTTTAATAAAATAGGATGGTCTTTCGAAATTTCATCTAAATCACGCGCGTGAACATCTTTCGTATCTGTAAAGTTATTTTCATTCCATCCTTCTCCAATAATCCAAGAGCCCTTTGGAGCTTCTTCCACTTGCTTCTGAACGAGAGCCAGTACTTCGCTATAAGATGTACAATTTGATAAATCTAGACGGAGTAATCTCTCTCCATGCCCAATAAGATGCATATGGCTATCAACGAGACCTGGAATCATTGTTTTTCCTTTTAGGTCATGTAACTTTACGTTTGAATATCTGCTTTCTAATTCTCCCTTATTACCAGCATCAACAATTATGCCGTTTTCAACGTAAACAGCGTCCACTTTTTCATTTTCTTCTCTCATTGTGTAAATGGTGCCGCCATACCAAATTTCTCCCATATATCCCATCTCCTTTATTTTTTATTGTATAAAAAAAAGCACCAGTTCAAAACATGGTGCTTTTCTAAAAATTACTTTTGTTCAGTAGTAGACGTTGTAACTTGCCATTCAATATTAAATTTATCTTTTACTTGTCCGTATGCTGGGCTCCAGAATGTTTCTTGAAGTGGCATGATAACTTCTCCACCTTCTTGTAACTTATCGAATACTTCTTTTGCTTTTTCTGCATTACTAATTTGAATTGCGATTGTTACTTGAGATCCGATTGCATGTCCTTGACCTGGGAATGTATCAGAAATCATAAGATCCGTATTACCAACTTTTAAAGTAGCGTGTAAAACGCGCTCTTTCGCTTCAGCTGGAATCGGGTATTCTGGATTTTCAGGCATGTCACCAAAAGTTTGCATGACTTCTACTTTTGCATCTAAAGCCTCTTTATAAAACTGTACAGCTTCTTGCCCACTACCATCTAAAACTAAGTACGGATTAATACCTAAAATCATACGGACACCTCTTTTTTAAGTTTATAAAATCGAACTTGTGTTCGTTTTTATATTATCATTGTTTTGCATTTCATTCAACTATTTACTTCACTGTTTTCAAAATTATTTTGACGGAATCTCCATCTCTTGTTTTCTAAGTTCAATACGGCGAATTTTTCCAGAAATCGTTTTTGGTAGTTCATCTACAAATTCAATTTTGCGAGGGTATTTATATGGTGCAGTAAGTTCTTTGACGTGTTGTTGGAGTGTTGGAATTAATGTTTCTTCGTTCTTTTCTATATTCTCTCTTAATACGATAAATGCCTTCACGACACTTCCACGAATTTCATCAGGACTTGCGACAACTGCACATTCTCTTACGTAAGGATGTTTTACAAGTGCATCCTCTACTTCAAACGGCCCGATTGTATAACCAGAGCTAATAATGATATCATCACCGCGCCCTTCAAACCAGAAGTAGCCGTCTTCATCTTTCTTCGCTTTATCACCTGTAATATAATAATCACCGCGGAATTGCATCCCTGTACGTTCATCGTCTTTGTAATATTGTTTAAAGAGGGCCGGCGTTTCAATGTGAACTGCAATATCACCAACTTCGCCTACTTTAACCGGAGTACCTTCCTCATTTACGATATCGACGTGGTTACCTGGCGTTGGTTTCCCCATTGATCCTGGTCTAATATCCATCCCTTTCATTACACCAACAAGTAATGTATTTTCCGTTTGCCCATAGCCGTCTCTTACTGTAATATGAAAGTGCTTTTGGAACGTTCCAATGACTTCTCTATTTAATGGCTCACCTGCTGATACAGCGCTATGTAACGCCTCTAAATTGTACTGGCTTAAATCTTCTACCTTTGCCATTAATCTATACTCAGTCGGTGTACAACAAAGCACATTCACCTTATTATCGTCTAATAAGTTCAGGTATGTTTTCGGTTCAAACTTACCGTGATATACAAATCCTGTTGCCCCTGATCCTAGCGTTGCTAAAAACGGGCTCCAAATCCACTTTTGCCAGCCTGGACTAGCTGTTGCCCATACAATATCATTCTCTTCAATTCCGAGCCAATTTGGAGCGCTCGTACGTAAATGAGCGTATGCCCACGCATGTGTATGAACGACACCTTTCGGATTTCCTGTCGTTCCTGACGTGTAAGATAAAAAGACCATATCTTCTTTATCTGTCTTCGCCATTTCTAACATGTCACTCTCTGTTTCTAATGCTGTTTTTAAATTAATCCATCCATCTACTGACTGCTCGCTCAGGACAAATTTTTGAAGAGATTCCATCGCTTTTATATCATCAAACTGCCTAATGTACGGCTCATAGCTTACTATCGCTTTTACTTCTCCATGTCCAATTCGATATTCTATATCTTTTTTACGTAACATTTCCGAGCTTGGAATTACGACAAATCCTGCTTTAATAGCAGCAATATACGTCATGTACGCTTCAATTAAACGCGGCATCATAATGAGAAGCTTGTCCCCTTTTTGCAAACCACTTTTTATAAAAGCGTTTCCAATTTTATTCGCACCTTGCATTAATTCAGCGTATGTAACTTCCCTTCGATTCCCTTTATCATCTTGCCAAATTAAAGCTAACTTCTCTTTATCACCTGTATATTTCTCTATTTCAGAAACTAAATTATAAGACGGTGGCGCCAACAATTCTTCTCTCTTCATAAAATATCCTCCCTTTTCTTTATGCCTCCTTTATATAATAAAGAATTTTCTGTTAATTTTGAACCCTCTTCTTTTGACAAATTTTTCAGTTCTGTCGAATTACTAAATGAAATTACATCAACTTACCGACAAATGGCAACACAAAAAAGAAAGAGCGGGAGAACCCGCTCTTTCTAAGCCATCATATGGGATTATTTTTGGTAACCGCCTAATTGTTGCTCAGCTAGTGAAACTAGACGTTTAGTGATTTCACCACCAACAGAACCGTTAGCGCGAGCTGTTGCATCAGCTCCAAGTTGAACACCAAACTCTTGAGCGATTTCGTATTTCATTTGGTCTAATGCTGATTCAGCACCAGGAACCGCTAATTTATTTGTGCTACGTGACATGTTATATCACCTCCTTGTGAGTATAGAGTGTGATAAATAACATGACTTCATACACGTTTTAGATATGGTAATTTATGGTTTAGAAAAGTTCTTCAAATTTTTCTTCTTCCGCCACTACTTCTATCGTTTGTAATACCATTGTTTCTTTGTTCGCTACAGCTTCATCGATTAATGGTGTGAAATCGTATTTCGCTTCAAAACGATTTGCTTTTTCACGTTTCGGCTTCGTCGCTGGGCTTGCTGGTGTAAATACAGTACAGCAATCTTCATATGGACGAATTGAAATATCATACGTGCCGATTTCTTCAGCGATTTTAATAATCTCTAATTTATCCATCGTAATAAGCGGACGAATAACTGGGTAGTTTGTTACTTCGTTAATCGTATGCATACTATCTAACGTTTGGCTTGCTACTTGCCCAAGACTTTCACCAGTCGTAATTGCAAGTGCGTTACGCTCCTCAGCAATACGTTCTGTAATACGCATCATCATACGGCGCATAACCGTCATTGAATAGCTAGATGGGATTTCTTTATTAATTGTTTTTTGCACTTCTGTAAACGGAACAAGGTGAAGCGTTACTCGTTTACAATACTTCGTTAACTCTTGCGCTAAATCGATTACTTTTTGTTTTGCACGCTCACTTGTGAAAGGTGGACTATGGAAGTGAACTGCTTCCACAGATACGCCACGTTTCATCGTTAAGTAAGCTGCTACTGGGCTATCAATACCACCAGAAAGAAGTACCATTACTTTTCCGCCAACGCCAACTGGTAAACCGCCAGCTCCCATACGCTCATCACACATAATGTAGCTATAACCACTGCGAATTTCTACACGTACATTTACATCTGGATTATGAACATCTACAGTAATATCTTCTGTATTTTCTAGAATGTGTCCACCAATCTCAGGTAATAATTCCATCGTTCTCATTGGGAAATGCTTATAAGAACGGTGTACAGTAATTTTAAATGTTTTCACATCGCCTTTTACTTGTAAGAAAGCTGCTAATGCACCTTTTTTAATGTCTTCTAATTCTGATGGTACTTTCATCGCTAAGTTAAACTTATGAATACCAAATACATCTTTCAATCTTTCAGATACCGCTTCATGATCTTCGCCATTTAATTGGATGTACATACGGTCATGTGTTGCATCGATTTTAATATTTGGGAATTTTTTCAGTTTGAACTTCACGTTATCTTTTAATGTGCTTACAAATTTAGAACGGTTCTTACCTTTTGTCGTCATTTCTCCATAACGCACTAAAATATATTCATATTTCAACATAATTTCTTTACCTCATCACTTCATATAATTTTGGCAGCGTCTCTTTTACAATACCTTCAAATTGTTTTACTTCTTCCATTGTGTTTTCTGGTGCCAAACTAATACGAATAGCGCTTGCAGCTGCTGCATGCGGCACTCCCATTGACACTAACACTCTGCTCACTTCATTTGCTTTTGAAGAACAAGCAGATTTCGTTGACACATATACACCGTGTTCTTCTAAAGCATGAACGACTACTTCTGGTTTTAAACCAACAAATGATACATTTAAAATGTGCGGTGCTGCATATGCAAGCGACGTGTTAATCGTTACATCTTCCATCTCTTTAAAGAAACGAACAAGCTCTGCTTGTAAACTTTGCAAATGAGCTACCTTTTCTTTCACTTGTTCCATTGTCATGCGAAGTGCTTTCACCATCGCTACAATGCCAGGTAAATTCTCTGTACCAGAGCGATACTTAAGCTCTTGTTGACCACCTGATAAAATCGGATCTAATCTTACGCCATCGCGTACATAAAGAAGCCCCGTTCCTTTTACACTGTGGAATTTATGTCCAGATATTGAGCAAAGATCAATATGAGAAGCATATAAATCAAGCGGTACTTTTCCTATCCCTTGTACATGATCTACATGGAATCTTATTTTCGGATGATTCGATAATAACGTTCCAATTTCAGCAACGGGTTGAATTGCTCCAGTTTCGTTGTTCACATGAATAATTGACACAAGAATCGTATCTTCACGAAGCGCTCGTTTCACATCTTCTACCGATACAACACCATGCTCGTTAACCGGTAAATATGTTACATCAAACCCGAGTTCTTCTAATTGCTTATATGCCTCAAACACAGACGCGTGTTCAATATTTGTTGTAATGATATGTTTGCCACGCGAACGATTCCTCATCGCTATCCCTTTAATCGCAAGGTTATTCCCTTCCGTTCCACCTGATGTAAAAATAATTTCAGAAGGTTTAACACGAAGAAGCTGCGCTGCAATCGTTCTTGATTGTGTTAATAGACGCTCTGCCTCTCCTCCAAGCGAATGAATAGAAGAAGGATTACCAAAATATTTCCCAGCAACCGTCACGTACGATTGAAGAGCTTCTGGATATGGCTTAGTCGTCGCACTATTATCAAAATAGATCATCGTTCTTCCCCTTTCAGCGCTATCACATCGTATAATCATATCATAAATACGTGTCATTACGCTAAGACTACGCAAAGGTTCCGTTTTATCTCGATTGGTGAAGGCTAATAATTGGCGAGGATGCCCTCCTATTACAGTTTCACTTTATCCCGCGTTAACGGGCAATAAGACTCTCACCTCAAAATCCAGTTAGAGCAAAGAAGTTAGATGGGAGATTAACTGCCCGTAAATGCCCGATTGGTGAAGGCTAGTAATCAGTGGGGATGAATCTTCCCACCGATTACAGTTTCACTTTATTTTGAAACGAATAACCTTGCTGTATTCCGCTATTCATTATAGCAACATCGCCTGCAAAATTACATAAAAAAACAAACCCTTTTATGAAAGGGTTTGTTCATTGTCTACATATTCAGCTATTTTTTGAACAACGCCAGGTTCAAGTTGCTCTAATACTGAAGCCGCTTGTTCTAAAGCTGCATCGTATTGGTATTCACGGAATAATTTCTCAGCATAATTTAAACTTTCTGCTAGGTTTTCATCATGACTGCGGTAACGGTTACCGTACTGAATTAATTTTTCCACTAAATACGCTTGTCCAATTAACTCTTCTGTCATTTCAGCCACACCATTCACAGTTGTATATGCTTCTTCTAAACTGCTATTTACAGCGTTCATATTTAACGGCTTCACTTCTAATTGTTCATATACAGCTTGCATTGCCATTTGCCCTCTTTTTAAATCTTCCATAATACTCTCTGGAAGACCTGGCAAATTCGATTTTTGCATAAAGCGTTTCGTTTCGAAAATAGTATTTCGCATTTCTTGTAACTTCTCACGTGCTTCAAATTCTTCTTTGCGCATCGTTTGCAGCATTTCTTTATATTCTGCATGAAGTACTTTTAACGTTTCACATTGCTCATAAACCTCTTCTAGTTCCTCGCGAATAATAGAGAAGGCAATATCTTGTTCTGCAACGCGTAATTGTAGCATTTCAAAACGTTTCGTTAAAATGTGCATTTGCTTTTCAATTACTTTTTGAGACTCAATGTCTTTATCTTGTAACTGATAGCTTTGTTTCACAAGTTGTGTTTCTGTTTTCGTTTCAATCGTTTCGATGCGCATTTCTTCTAAATCATCATAAACAGAAAGTGTTTTTTGCTCCACATAATGTCTCGCATGTACTTCTTGTTCCAGTTGATCGTAGAAGCCATCTAAACGTGTTTTTAAGTTTTCTACTTTTTCAGCCGCTTCTGTTATATGAAGCTCCTGTATATCCATTAAACATGTTTGTAGTTGTTTCGTCATATCGCGAACTTCTTTAGGGACTTCCAAATAATCTAATACATAACCTTGTCTTACCATATCATTGTGTCCGTGTAATAAATCTTCCAGCTGAACTGGTAACGTCGCTTGACACTCTACCAATAAATCTGGAATTTGGTGAATAATGATTTCTAAATCTGCTAAACCTTCTTCCAAACTAATAACAATTTCTCTCGCTTTTAAATAGTCGCCATTGTTTGTCGCTTCTTCAAAGGTTTTAAATTTCTCAGATTCAGCGTCTAGCATCTCTTCGATTTTCTGCTCTGCTGCTCCATACATATGTCTATGAGCAAGAACACTCTTTTTCATACTACGATATGTATCACGTAACCCTTCAATTTCCGAGCTATTTTTCTCATGGCTTTCTAACAATTGCTGTAATTCATTTAAAATGTCCGTAATACGATTATCAGCGTCATCTAAACCACTTATGGATTCGTTCATCGCATGCTTTGCTTTTCGGAAGGAGAATTGCGAGGCGAATTTTCGCGCTTGCGCTAAATCTTTGTCAGCTTTCGGAAGGGTTGTTGATACAATTTCATCCCATTCTTCACGCCATTTACCAAACAGTTCTTCTGTTTGACCCGTCATGTTTAAATCTTTTACCCGTTTTAGTTCATCTGCCACAGGTTTATCTTTTATCTCTTGTTTCCACTGCTCCAGTGCTTCAATATCTTTATATGAACGATTTCTTATCACAAGCTCTATCATGAGCAGCACTAGAATAGAGCTTACTACAATGATAACGATCGTCAGGATAGAATCCATGCAAAAAAGCCTCCTAGTTATATCTCTTTTTTTGTCCGTTCCGTTTATGAAATGGAAGGCATTATGTATAAAAAGGGAATTCCCCTATATTTAACAACTAACAATGTACTAATCATACCATGTAATGGTTTGTTTTTGACCTAGTTTTTTTTAAAATTTCATGTTTCTTTCAATGTGATTGTAATCTTTCTCAATATTCCGCCTACCTCACTACCTATCCTCAAATGATTGTAATAACAAACAATCTTTCGTATGGGATACGAAATAAATTTTCCGCATGAGTGGTGGTTCAACAGAAATTACATGTACATTTCCTTGCCTTACAGACTGCTCTACTGCCCTTTCTGGAAGTAACGTGATACCAAGGCCAGCTTTTACCATTGCAAGCATCGGTTCTGCGTAAGATGTTTCCACAGCTATAGTTGGTTTTACACCTATTTCATGAAACATGTTCATAATCATTTTCCTTACATCACATATTTCTGGATATACAATTAATTTTTCATTGTGCAGCTCTTCTATTTGAATGACTATCTTCTCTTTGTACGGATGATTATTTGAAACAGCACAAACAATTTTCTCTTGTTGCACTTCTTTTATATACGTAGCACCTTCTACTACTGAATCGATGAACATCGCGTCAATCTCCCGTGCTTTAAATAACTCTCTTAATACTTCCGTATGTCCGATTTGCCATTCCACTTCGAACTCATCACCTAATATATCTTTACATTCTGATATGTAATGCTCCGCTAAACTCGGTAGTATACCAATTGAAAACTTCCGGTTCTCTTGATACCCCCTCATTTCTGTTTTCACTTCATTTATTTGCTCCAAAATTGGTAACATTCTTTTTATAAATAACTCTCCTGCCTCCGTTAACTCTACTCCTTGCGCAGAACGTTTAAGTAAAGTAACCTCTAAATCCGCTTCTAACTTTTGAATTTGTTTACTAAGCGCTGGTTGAGATATATGTAAAATCTTACTTGCCTTTGATAAACTTCGCGTATGCTTCACTTCAATAAACGATCGTACTGCCTCCAAATCCATCGTACACACCTCTAACAAAAAGTTATAACCGTTATAAGAAATCGATATTTCCTCCTATAAACAATTACTCTTTATACTTATTTCATCAACTTACTATAACGAAATGTAAAGGGGAAAGATACTCTTGAACAAAAAACAAATGCTACTCGGATCCTTTCTATGCTTACTCGCCGTCACTGCCTGGGGATTTATGTTTCCTGTAATGGCAAATGCTCTGCAATTTATCGATCCATTCTTCTTCACAACGCTTCGCTATGGATCAGCAGCTATTATTTTTCTTATTTTGCTATTAATTACTGAAGGAAAGACTTCACTCCGCTTAGAAAAAAGAACACTTTCTCTATTCTTTTACGGGACAGTCGGTTTCGCGGGGTATGGTTTTCTCGTTTTCTACGGACAACAACTTGCCGGACCTTCCGGAGCAATCCATGCAGCTATGATTCAATCCCTTATGCCACTGATTGCCTTATCACTGCAATGGATAACGAAAAATCGCCGCCCACAAAACTATACATTCCTTTGTATGTTCGTTGCATTACTTGGTGTTATGCTTGTCATTTCAAAAGGAAATATTGAATTACTATTTGGAGCTGCAAGCCACTTATCAACAAATATATTGATGCTATGCGGCGTTACTTGCTGGGTCATTTATACAAACGGGGGTGCTCGTTTTCAATCTTGGTCACCACTTAGGTACACGACATTAACTTGTTTATTTGGCTCCATTTCACTCATCGTTATTGTTACTTTCTTAACGTACACAAATATAGTTACTATGCCGTCACTGCGTACAGTTGTGAGCGTTCGTTTTGAACTCTTTTATATGTCGATTATCGCAGGCGTTATCGCTGTATTTTGCTGGAATATGGGAAATCGCTATATTTCATCTATTAACGGCATATTATTTATGAATTTAGTTCCTATCCTTGCACTGATTGGTTCTATCTTTCGAGGTTATACAGTCGATAAAATTGAAATCGCTGGAGCTGCATTAACAATTATCGCGCTATTATGTAACAATTTATGGCAAAGAAAAGTAAACATAAAAATCCCCACCTCAGTTCGTTAGGTGGGGATTCTTCACATATGAACAGCTCTTGGCCATTCATGGTACATATTCGCTTTACATAATGCTTGTTCCATCCATTGCTCAATCTCTTTCGTGTACATCTCTATAAAAAATGTCTCAGACGGGAAAGAATGCAGTACTTCTGATATATATTGTGGATATAAAAACGGCATATTTATCATACCTTTTAATTGCGTCATAAACATTGTAAATGATACTTTCTGAAATTCTTGTTTCATTTGTCCTTGTCTAATCATTTGTTCTATATAATATCTTTCTTTAGAAAAATAAACGGTCATCACTTCACGAATTAATGTCGTATCAAGCGAAAGCTCTCGGTAGAAGAAACGTGTTAGTTCTCTATTTTCAAATTGATATCGTAAAATCCCTCGCACCATTTGCACCATCACATCTTTAGCCGACAAATACTCTCTCTGTTCAAACGACATTTCAATCACATGAATATATCCTTCTAAAAAATCAGTAATAAGCTGTTCTAATAAACCTTGCTTCCCAGCAAAATAATATGAAATATTCGCTACATTCACATCCGCTCGCTTTGCAATGTCTCGCACCGACGTTCCATCATAACCTTTCGTATTAAACAACGATATTGCCGCATCAATTACTTTTTGTTTCGTCTGCTTCATGCGCTCACTTCCCTTCAATGAACAGCTATAGTTTAAATTTCTTGACTTTTAAGACAAATTCCTTTAATTTTCTATCGACAAAGTCATGTGAAATACATCGTATTTTGCTAATATTTTACACATCTCGATAAAAAAGGAGCTGTTTCCATGTTTACTAAAGAAAGTTATGCAGGATCTCGCGTGCAGCAATATGAGACAGTAATTAAACAACTGGATGCGTTATTAACTGGCGAATCAAACGTAGTCGCAAACTTATCAAATGCGTCCGCATTATTAAACCAATTTTTAGATCGCGTTAATTGGGTTGGCTTTTACGTAACAGAAGGAAATCAGCTTGTCCTTGGACCGTTCCAAGGAATGCCTGCTTGCGTACGCATTCCATTTGGACGAGGCGTTTGCGGCGTAGCAGCTGAAACGAAAACAACGCAGCTTGTAGCGGACGTTCACCAATTCCCAGGTCACATCGCTTGCGATAGTGCTTCTAATTCGGAAATCGTTGTACCGATTGTGAAAGAAGGAGCTGTCATTGGTGTACTGGACATTGATAGTCCTGAAAAAAATCGTTTTGATGAAGTAGATCAGCGCTATTTAGAAAAGTTTGTGGAAACACTCCTAAAACATATGTAAAAAGAAAAGAGCGAGTTATCGATTTAGTACGTCCTGTACAAAACCGATAGCTCACTCTTTTTTCATTGATTAACAGTAGATATTTTCTTTAATGCCTGCTCTAAATCAGAAACGATATCCTCCCACGATTCTAAACCGACCGATAAGCGTATTAAATTATCGAAAATGCCCATTTCTTTTCTTAGTTCCGCTGGAATCGCAGCGTGCGTCATCGTTGCTGGATGCTGAATTAACGTTTCTGTATCTCCTAAACTCACCGCAATTGTAATAAAGTGAAGATCATTAATAAACGCTTGCGTCTCTTCTTTTCCGCCTTTTACTGAAAAAGAAATAACACCGCCCCCGCGTTTCATTTGACGAGATGCTAACTCCCCTTCTGGATACCAAACACCTTCTACCGCATCATGTTTTCTTAAGAACGATACAATTTTTTCTGCATTATCACAATGACGATCCATTCTTACTGCTAACGTCTTTAACCCACGTAATAATAACCACGCATCAAACGGCGCCATAATACCGCCGATATCCTTTCGCATCGGGCGAATCTTTTCAGCTAATGCTTTCGTTTTACAAATTGTTACACCTGCTACAACGTCACCGTGACCACCAATATATTTTGTCGCACTATGCACAACAGCGTCACAGCCAAGCTCAAGCGGCCTTTGTAAATAAGGTGAACAAAACGTATTATCAACAATAACAAGTAAGCCTTTTCGCTTCGCAACCCGAATCACTTGTTTTAAATCAATTAATTTCATTGTCGGATTAATTGGTGTTTCAACGAAAATAAGCTTTGTATTTGGGCGAATTTTATTTTCAATATCAACCTCTGTCTCCATATCACAAAACGAATGCGTAATCATAAATTTTTCTTCTAACACTTCTAAAAAACCGTACGTGCATCCGTATAATCCATTTGAACAAATAATATGATCTCCAGCCTTTAAAAAACCGATTAAAGTCGCTGAAATAGCTGCCATACCAGATCCGAAGGCAAGTGCCTCTTCTCCTCCTTCTAACACCGCCATACGTTCTTCAAATAATTTCACAGTTGGATTTCCAAGCCGTGAGTAAATATAAGATGGATCCACTCCCGCAAAACTCGCCTCTCCTTGCTGCGCAGTCTCAAATGTAAATGTAGAAGTTTGAAATAAAGGTGGTGTTAAACTTCCTTTATGTTCCTCAGATGTATAACCGTGATGAATTAACGCTGTCTCCATATGCTTCTTTTTCATAAAAACATCCCCCTTATGTTTTTATTGCCGCATATTCATCCATAAAAATTTGATGAACATTTTCCTTCATTTTATGTAAGCGTTTTATTTGTGTTTCTATCTCTTCTTCTATATTGTTTTAAATTCCTTCTTATATTAATTTCCAAAATTTATATGCATAAAACAAAAACGTACTCGCTTGACGAAACTCTGGGTAAAAGATATAATAGCGTTTGTGTAAAATAAAAAGGCAGCCTTGTAATGTGAGTTTATCGTTTGTATTTTGTTCCTCTACGGAGGTGTATCTCGTAACTCCCTGCTGCTGGAGCGAAGGTACATGAAAACAAAATGCCCGTAAATATCGATTACGTCTGTTTTTATTTTACGTAAATAAAAACATTTTTAAAGGAGGAGTCAACTATGGCTCGTTATACAGGTCCAGCTTGGAAACTGTCTCGTCGTCTTGGAATCTCTCTAAGCGGCACAGGAAAAGAATTAGAAAAACGCCCTTACGCACCAGGTCCTCACGGTCCTAACCAACGTAAGAAACTTTCAGAATACGGTTTACAATTACAAGAGAAACAAAAACTTCGTCACATGTACGGCATGACTGAGCGTCAATTCCGTCGCACATTTGACCAAGCAGGTAAAATGCCTGGTAAGCACGGCGAAAACTTCATGATCCTTCTTGAAGCTCGTCTTGACAACTTAGTTTACCGTATGGGCTTAGCTCGCACTCGTCGTGCAGCTCGCCAATTAGTAAACCACGGTCACATCATGGTTGATGGCGCTCGCGTAGATATCCCATCTTACCGTGTAAAACCTGGTCAAACTATCAGCGTTCGCGAAAAATCTAACAGCCTTGTTGTTGTTAAAGAAGCGATCGAAGTTAACAACTTCGTACCAGAATACTTAACTTTCGATGCTGACAAATTAGAAGCTACTTACACTCGTCACGCTGAGCGTTCTGAGTTACCAGCTGAAATCAACGAAGCATTAATCGTAGAGTTCTACTCTCGTTAATCTCGGTACTCTGCAAAGAGTATTATTAAAAGCCTTAGGAACCTTGTTTATCAAGGGACCTGGGCTTTTTTTATTTATATAAAGCATAAAAAAGAATGTACTGGGGGCAAAAAATAATATGGCTGGCGTGTGTATAGAAATGGATAAGTGTAAGTAAAATAATAAAACCTCTGTAGGTCCGTAGTACATTCATCTTATTAGTAATTAATAATTATTAGTCCTTCTTTCTTTAAAATTGTTCATTGTTCTTTTATCTACATAAGAAGAAACTTTTCCACTTCTAACGCTGAAAAATACCACTTTCCATCTATTTTAAATTTCGGGAAACGTTCATCATAAAACCAATTTTCTCTGATGGAATTTCCACTCATACATGTTTGTCTACACAATTCTTTCATATCCCAAAACATTTTTCTATGTTCAATATGATCTAGCCGTTTTCGTAACTCTTCTAAGAAAAGTTCTTCAATCTTTTGTTCATCTATTTTAATATCAAGAATGTTGTTATTCACCTTCTTTCATACTTTCATTTTGCTTATTTCGTTGTTCTACTTTCCTTTTTATAATTAGCTCCCGTACAGCTGGTATTAACGGTGTTAAAAATTTCTTCCGCTGTTCCTTTGTAAGGATTACTTTCACCACATACTCATATTCATCACGAATAATTTGTTCTTCACTCATCCTCTATCACATCTTTTCTTTTTATTCCCTTTGTAAGTGAGTATCGTACACAATTTTCCATCTTCCAGAAAAACCTTTCTGTCATAATCCGCCAGAATTTCCTCACGATTTATTCTTTCTACTTTTTCACCAACTTCCCAATATCCAGCACGAAGCAGAAACTCAGAATCCCCTTCTGGAATCGGTAATTCATACCATCTAAAGTTATTCTAGTTACTTCAATACCTTCTCTAATAATCATTTCATCACCCTTTCATTATGAATATGGATAAGTTCGCTTTGAGTTTTATTAATACCCTTACAAAAATAATCAGTTACGTAAACAACTTCTTTGATAAAGAGTTTATGAAAGCATAAAAAAGCCCCCAAACGCTAAGGAATTTATAAAGGAATTTTTTAAAAGTATACGGAGTGGGATTCTCCACAACCGTAATACATGTTTTCATATTGTTAAAACCCTCTTAAGGATGAAATATCTATATATCTTATTTATATAACTTATGTTATAGTTTCATATGTTAATTAATTACAATTCTTTTTAAAAGGAGTATACGCAATGAAAGCAAAGAAACTAATATGTTTTTTAGCATTACCACTTATGTTAGTAGCGTGGGTAGGATGTTCTAAGAACAATACAGAAGAGAATAAGACTGATAGCTTAAAGATTTCAGAGTCAGAAAAGAAGAAAGACGAGTCAATAGACAAAGAAGCAGATAAGCTAAACAAGGAAAAAGAAGAATTGCTTGCTAAAAAGGAAGAATTGCTTGCTGAAAAGGAAGAATTGCTTGCTGAAAAGAAAGCTAAGGAAGAAAAAGAGGTAACGAAAAAGAAAGAAGATACAGATAAAAATGAAGTCTCAAACGATAAAACAGTAAAAGAAGCTGTAATTGGAGAAGGTAGAACACTAGCTGAGGAAAGAGAGTATAGAGATAAGCAGTTAACTAAAGGTTCTAGTGCATCTTCTCCTTTAGAGAAGTATCAAGAAGATATTAAGGATACTTCTAATGACTTAAAGACGGCAGTTCAATCTATTAAATCCTTAGCTGAAAAAGATGGAACGTGGAAAACAACTCAAACAGGATTAAAGGGAGAATTAAGTAGAGTAAGTGGGAGAGCTAATAGACTAGCAAGTATAGAACCTCCTAAGGAGGATGATTACTTCAAAGTTCAATTAAGAGACGATGCAAGAGCAATTAAACAAATGGTAGACCAAGCATTTATAGCTTTAAATGAAAATGATACTGAAACAGCCAAGTTAAACATAGGTGCTATGATAGATTATGTAGATATAATGTCTTCAACATTGAATGAAATACAAAATGTACAAAATGGAGTTTAAAGGGGTATGTGCCAAAGAAGCAAAATATTGAGATTGGCAAATTACTAGACTCAGAATCAATAACAAGTATTTTAGCTAACTTTGTAGGTGGAAAAACAAAATCAGTTGATTATGATGACGAAAAAGATAAAGATGTAGTTATAATTAATGAACTTACATTAGTTGTTTTAGTCACCTAATGCTTCCAAAATGAGGATGAATAAAACATTTCAATAGAAAAGCTACCAAAGAAACTAAAACCTTTCTCTGGCAGCCTTTATTTATATATATTAAAGTTATTTATTTTCCTCTTTCTGAACATATACATAAGCATCTTTCTGCTCTTTATGTACATCCACCTTCGAATTCTCTGCAAGCTGACCCGCATTTAGCAAAGAAAAAATAATGAGCGCTTCTAGTGACATTTCGTTTTACCACTCCTTTCTAGTTGTTATACATTTATCATACCGCTTACATGTGATTTCCGTATGAACTCGAAAAGGAGATTACAACAAAATGGTTACAAGCATATGAATGCACGCTATAATAACCATAAAATGGGAGGTGGATTCTTTTTGACAATAAATCAAATGGTTCAACTCGGAAGTTCATTTATGCTATTTATTACTTCCGCACTGATGAGTTGGTATCAGGGGAGTAATTTAATAGATAATCCTGATGAATGGAAATATAGCGCTAAGTTTACAAATTACTTTAAAGGCACCGTTTCAAATTACCAAGATATTTATCAAATCGATTTCTTTATATATGCGGCAAAATTTTATCCAACAGCATTTATCGTTATGCTAGTTAGTTTACTTTATATGCTCATATTAATTCTTTATATTCTATTTAAAAGAAAAGATCCGGCGATTTAAATCCATACATAAAAACCCCGAATCATAGACTTTTCAGCCTACAATTCGGGGTACTATTTGTTTACATTCGTTTCTAATTAGTAACGAATTAAGAAATATTTCTTCTTACCGCGGCGAATGATTGTGAATTTACCTTCGATGCGGTCGTTTTCTGTTACAACGTAGTCTAATGCTTGTGTACGCTCACCGTTCACGTAGATTGCGCCGTTCGTTACATCTTCACGTGCTTGACGTTTTGATGGAGAGATTTTGCTTTCTACAAGTAAGTCGATTAATACTGTATCTTCTGCAGTACGTTCTACAGATGGTACGTCTTTGAATCCTTGCTCGATTTCGCTTGCAGTCAGTTCTGCTACAGAACCGCTGAATAATGCAGCTGAAATTTTAATCGCTTGCTCTAATGCTTCTTCACCATGAACAAGTTTTGTCATTTCAGAACCTAATGCTTTTTGTGCTGCACGTTTTTCTGGCGCTTCAGCTACTTGCTTTTCAAGCTCAAGAATTTCTTCATGAGATAAGAATGTGAAGTATTTTAAGTATTTAACAACATCGCGGTCATCTGTGTTAATCCAGAATTGGTAGAACTCGTAAGGAGTTGTTTTCTCTGGGTCTAACCAAATTGCTCCGCCTTCTGTTTTACCAAACTTCGTACCGTCAGATTTAGTAACAAGTGGAATTGTTAAACCGAATGCTTTCGCATCTTCTTCTGATTTACGGATTAATTCAAGACCCGCTGTAATGTTACCCCATTGGTCACTACCACCGATTTGTAGGCGACAATTATGTTGTTGGTATAAGTTTAAGAAGTCGTATGATTGTAAAATCATGTAACTGAACTCAGTGAATGAAATACCAGTTTCTAAACGAGATGCTACTGTATCTTTTGCTAACATATAGTTTAAACCGAAGTTTTTACCGATATCGCGTAAGAATGAAATGACATCTAAGTTACCAAGCCAGTCATAGTTGTTAGCCATTGTTGCTGGGTTGTCCACGTTTTCGAACTCTAAGAAGTTTGAAAGTTGGTTTTTAATACTTTCTGTGTAGTAAGCAACTGTATCTTTCGTATTTAATGTACGCTCTGCTTTTTTACCACTTGGGTCACCGATCATACCAGTACCACCACCAACAAGTGCGATTGGTTGGTGACCAGCTAATTGGAAACGACGTAACATTAATACTGGTAACATATGACCAATGTGTAAGCTATCTGCTGTCGGATCGAAACCACAGTATAATTTAACGCTTTCTTTTTCTAATAATTGCTCAAGGCCCTCAGCATCTGTTTGCTGATTAATTAGACCGCGAAATTCAAGATCTTGTAAAATACCCATATCCTACATACTCTCCTTTAAGTTCATTACTGGCGTGAAGGTTGAAAACATAAAAAAATCGCCCCTTCAAATAAGGGACGATTTTGATTATCGCGTTACCACCCTAGTTGCAGGCAAAAAAGCCTACCACCTTATTTACATAACGGCTTAGCACCGTCTTTTCCCTTTTGAATACAATTCAATCGAAAAAAGATGCTCTAGGGGCGTAATTCGCGATCATCTATGTGCTGATTTTCACCGACCATCAGCTCTCTAAAACAGGGAAATGATCACTACTTCTCCCTTTCCACGCTCAATTATTCATATACTTTTCTTTATATCATTATTTACTAGCATGTGTCAAATTGAAGAAAATACTATATACAAACTACCTTGAAGATTTTTCCCCTCCATAAAACTCTTGCATCTCCTTTTCGGAAACCTTTGTCAGTTTTAATTTATGCGATTTCTTTCCCTCTTCACTCATGTACAACGTTGTATCATCCAATAATTCCAATTTCACTCTTCCATTCCAAGGGTATGACATATTACATATTACTTGATTATCATTATAATCTACTACACTCCCTTTAACTCTTTCTGTTTTCCCTCTCTTTTCATAAAACACTATTTCAATATTTTTATCGTCTATTTCTTGAATCTGAAGGTAAGCCCCTTTACCGCCAGCATACCAATACCCTTTCATCTTATTAAAAGAAGAAGAATGAGTTAAAAAAATATACATAGTGCTTGCAACGATTATTAAGGCTATTGCACTTACAACTACGAATCGTTTATGGGCTAGAAAACTAGTTTTTTTCTTATTCTCTACATTCCATTCATTGTTCGTTTCTAATATCTCCTCTGAACATTGTTGTTTCTCTAAATTCATACCACAATCCCCACAAAAATTATCATGCTGTCGCACCTGACTTCCACAATTGGAACACTGTCTCATAATTTATCTTCCTCTCAACAATATATTAATTATATATTTGTATATTAACATATTATTATTTCATTTGGAATTAATTTCATAATATGTATAAATGTAAAAAGCACATAGCTTTCACTATGCACTTCATTTCTCCTACCCTATTTAAAATCCTATAATTAATATCATAATTATAGAAATAACCGGAAGCCCAACTAATAACGAGACATGAAACACAACTGATAAATCATTCCCAATGGTCGCCTCCACAGGATCTTTCGCCGGGGAACCAAGAAACCCGATTAATCGATCGAATCGACTTACCGTTTTTGGAAAGTCTGGTATTTCTACATGATCACTATCTAAATGTTGCTTTAACTTATATTCACTCTTAAAGGGATTTTCGCTCAATTTCGTCCACCTCCAGCAATTGTTTCAATTTCTTTATTCCATTATGAAGTCTCGATTTCACCGTTCCAATCGGAATGTTTAATATTTCTGCAATTTCTTTTTGCTGCATGTCATGATAATAAGAAAGGATTAGGACCGCTCTTTGTTCTTCTGGAACTTTCAAAATTGCTTCTCTAACTGTGAGCCGATCTTCGTGAGAAAATTCTTTTTCCGGAATCGGCACTAAAAACGGCAAAAGCGTACGCCACTTTTTTCTCCTATTTAATTTATTAATCATAAGACGATAACCAATTTGAAATAAATACGTTTTTATTTTGCCTTTTTCAAGTTCATACATATGTTTCTTACGCTCTAGCGTCAAAAACGTATCTTGTACAAGGTCGATACTTAATTGTTCATCTCGATTAAATCGATATAAAAATGTGTATAGCGCTGGTTTGATTAAAACATATAGTTTTTCCCCAGCCTGCTTATCTCCACTTTGATACGCAAGCATGAGCTCCTCCTCAATCCCAATCTGCGCCATGATTTTTGATCTCCTTTATTCCTTTTAACGTTAATGAAATGCGAGAGATTAAATATGCAATTGCAATAAAAACCCACAACTGCGATTGATTTGTAAAAAATTGAACATATGGATTTTGAATTGTAAATCCCATTGGAACTAAAAAAATTAAAACCTGCACACATATGCATGCATACAACGCAAGGCAGACAGAAATAGTGTCAAATACATTCCAGCGAAAATACACTTTTGTTTTTGTAAAATCAATTTTATATCCATTTTTCCGTACTATATGTTTTCTATCAAATGGAATAATGATTGAAAACATAACACCCATTATAACTCCAGCTGTAAGCATTGATACTCTATATCCAATTGGTATCGGTAAGAAAAGACCACAAGAAAATACAACTATAATTCCAATTACAGCAAGAGTAAGAAGTAATTTATTAGACATATAAAAGCCTCCCTCATCTATTCTTTCATAAATGTATACAGACGAGGAAGGCACTTCGTTCAAATATTATTTTAGTTTTTTTATAATCTTTGCAGGATTCCCGCCAACTACTACATTATTAGGCACATCTTTCGTTACGACAGCACCAGATGCGATCACCGCATTGTCTCCAATTGTTACACCTGGATTAATAATTGCTCTTCCGCCAATCCATACGTTATCGCCAATTGTAACTGGTTTTCCGTATTCTGATCCGCTTATGCGCTCTACCGGATCAAGCGGGTGCGTTGCTGTATAAATGTGAACACCTGGAGCTAACATACAGTTCACTCCGATTGTTACTGGACATACATCTAAAATGGTACAGTCAAAGTTCGCGTAAAAATTTTCACCGACATGAATGTTATAGCCGTAATCACATCTAAAAGAAGATTCAAGATGAATGTTATCTCCAGTCGTTCCGAATAATTCTTTTACGATTTCGCTACGCTCTTTTAATTGTACTTCTGGCGTTTCATTTAATTTTCTCGTTAATATACGAGCTTGCTCCCTCTCTTGAACTAAAACTGGATCAGCCGGTATGTACATTTCTCCTAGTATCATCTTTTCCTTTTCTGTTTTCATCATACTATCCCCTTTAACTTATATATATAAGTTCATGATATCATAAAAAAGAAAGGCCTGAACATTTTTCGTTCAGACCTTTCTCTCTTAATCTTCCATCGTTGATAAGTCACCTGTTGGTAAGTTTAACTCCCACGCTTTTAATACGCGGCGCATAATTTTACCACTTCTCGTTTTCGGTAATTTATCTCTAAATTCAATTTGTCTCGGCGCTGCATGAGCTGCTAGGCCTTTCTTTACAAATTGACGAATTTCTTCTTTTAATTCATCAGATGGTTCGTATCCTGCTCGAAGTGCGATAAATGCTTTAATAATTTCGCCGCGCACCGGATCAGGAATACCAATTACACCAGCTTCTGCAACAGCAGCATGCTCGATTAATTTACTTTCTACTTCAAACGGACCAACGCGCTCACCTGACGTCATAATTACATCGTCAATACGCCCTTGGAACCAGAAGTATCCATCTTCATCCATATAGGCAGAGTCACCTGATACGTACCAATCTCCCGGCATGAAATAAGATTCATATTTTTGCTGGTTATTCCAGATCCCACGCATCATAGATGGCCAACCTTTCGCAATTGCTAAGTTACCCATTGTGTAAGGAGGCACTTCATTTCCTTCATTATCAACAATCGCTGCTTTCACACCTGGAATTGGTTTACCCATTGAGCCTGGACGGATTTCCATACAAGGGTAGTTACAAATAACTTGTCCACCTGTTTCTGTCATCCACCACGTATCATGAATACGAAGTCCAAATGCGTTCATACCCCAGCGAATTACTTCTGGATTTAACGGCTCACCAACGCTTAATACGTGGCGCACTTGTGATAAGTCATATTTTTTAATTGCGTCTTGTCCAGCTCCCATTAACATACGGAATGCTGTTGGTGCGCTGTACCAAACCGTCACACCGTAATCTTGCAGTGCTTCATACCAAGCTTCTGGACTAAAGCGTCCACCTAAAATAACGTTTGACGCTCCAACTAACCACGGTGCGAAAATACCGTAAGCTGTTCCAGTTACCCAGCCCGGGTCAGCAGTACACCAATATACATCGTCTTCTTTTAAATCTAATACCCACTTCGCCGTTTGATAGTGCTGAACCATTGCGTTTTGCGCATGAAGCACACCTTTTGGCTTACCAGTAGAACCAGACGTGTAATGTAGAATCAAGCCGTCTTCACGGCCTAACCATTCAATATGTAATTCTTTTGAAGCTTGTTCAAATAAAGGATTGAACGCTACCGTTTTACCGCCTTCTTCTACATTATCTCCAACAAGGAAAACTGTTTTTAAAGCCGGTAAATCATTTAATGGTACGCGCTCTAACAATTCAGGCGTTGTAATTAACACCTTTGCTTCGCTATCTTCTAAGCGATCGCGAACTGCGCCTTCCATAAATGCTTCAAATAGCGGTCCAACAATTGCTCCTAATTTCACTGCACCTAAAAGTGCGAAATATAACTCTGGAGAACGTGGCATAAAAATAAAAACGCGATCGCCTTTTTCTACATCGCCATAATTCTTAAGGACGTTTCCTGCTTTATTAGAAAAATCCTTCATTTCCTTAAATGTATATTTCTCTTTTCGCGATCCATCTTGATAATAAAGAGCTACTTTATTCTTTCGATCGGATTTCGCATGCTTATCAATTGCCTCATACGCCATATTTACTCGGCCTGTTTCATTCCAAGTAAAGTTTTTATTAACCTCTTCCCAGTTAAAATTCGCGTATGCCTCATCATAATTCGGCAAATTATTTTCTCCTTTAATGACAGGAAGCGTTTCTACTTTCATACTTTACATCCCCCTCCTATGTATTCTATTATCTATTATAATGACATTATTTAAAATTTTCAGTATATTTGTTGATTTTTAGACAAATTTTTAATGACAAATTTCGATTCACATCGCATATATTATAAAGTACGATATTAATAGATTCACAAACCCTCAAGGTGGTGAGCAATACATTGATTCATAAAAAAATATATAATGCTAGAAACTTAAAAACAGCGAAAGGCACTTTAATTATTGAAGGTCCTGTCTCTACACATAACTTAGAAATGTATGAGTTTCATCCAGACTTAATTGCGTTTCGTCCTGCCGAGCAACAATATAAAGCAATTGTCGAAATTTCTAAATTACCAGAAGCTCGTCTCATTATTGCTAGACATGACCAAACAATTGTTGGATATGTTACATACTTGTATCCTGATCCACTTGAACGATGGTCAGAAGGAAAAATGGAAAACTTAATTGAGCTTGGAGCAATTGAAGTAGTCCCAGCCTTCCGCGGGAGTTCTGTCGGAAAGAACTTACTAGAGGTTTCTATGATGGACGATTATATGGAAGATTACATTATATTGACGACTGAATATTATTGGCACTGGGATTTGAAACAAACAGGATTGAATGTGTGGGAATACCGAAAAGTAATGGAGAAGATGATGAATGCTGGCGGGTTACAATGGATGGCTACAGACGACCCTGAAATTTGTTCACATCCTGCCAACTGTTTAATGGTCCGCATTGGTAAACGCGTTGATACGGATTCTATTCAAGCTTTTGATCGTCTACGTTTTCACAATCGTTTTATGTATTAATAAAGGGGGCAACTGGAATGATTGTAGAAGAAATTATGAATCAAAATGTAGTTACATTACATCCAAACGATACAATCGAAACAGCAATCCGAACGATACGCACGAAAGGCATTCGGCACATTCCAATTGTCGATCAAAATAATCACGTCGTAGGCATTATTTCTGATCGGGATGTAAGAGATGCAAGTCCGTCTATTCTAGATGAACAAGTTTCACTCGATATGCTACAGCAACCGCTCGAACTTATTATGAAACATCCTGTTATGACTTGCCATCCTCTCGATTTCGTTGAGGAAATTGCTACTTTATTTTTTGAAAATAAAATTGGCTGTCTTCCTGTTACAAAGGCCGGGAAGTTAGTTGGAATCATTTCTGAATCTACAGTACTGCACACATTAGTAAAATTAACAGGAGCACATCAACCAAGTTCGCAAATTGAAATTCAAGTAAAAAACGAACCTGGTATTCTTGGAAAAGTCGTTGCTATTTTTAGTGATTTACAAATAAATATCGTGAGCGTTCTCGTCTACCCAGCAAAAGACGAGAATGATAAAGTACTCGTTTTCCGCATTCAAACGATGAATCCTCTAAAAGTGATTGATGCACTTGAAGCAGAAGGCTACCGCGTATTATGGCCAAACATCATGGGGATGCAAGCATGAGTAGCGCGTTTATTTATTCGGATGACTTTCGGGGCTATTCATTTAGCCCTGATCATCCTTTTAACCAACTGCGCGTCACACTTACGTATGATTTATTACAAAAGGGCGGTTTCATCTCTCCCTCTCAAATCATCTCACCACGGATAGCTACAGATGAAGAGATTGCCTACATTCATACAGAGGAGTACATAAATGCGGTAAAACGTGCTGGAGAAGGAAAGTTAGAAAAATCAATTGCGATGACATATGGACTCGGAACAGAAGATACACCGATGTTCCCAAATATGCACGAAGCAAGCGCATTGCTTGTTGGTGGTACGTTAACAGCTGTCGATGCTGTTCTTTCCGGAAAAGTAAAACACGCGCTTAATTTGGGCGGCGGCTTACATCACGGCTTTCGCGGCAAAGCATCTGGCTTTTGTATTTATAACGACAGTTCTATCGCAATGAAATATATTCAAAAGAAATACGGTTTACGCGTCTTATATATTGATACAGATGCTCATCACGGTGATGGCGTACAGTGGTCGTTTTATGATGACCCTAACGTATGCACCATTTCACTGCATGAAACTGGTCGCTATTTATTCCCTGGAACTGGCGCTGTAAACGAACGTGGACAAGGTAATGGTTATAGTTATTCTTTTAATGTTCCACTCGATGCTTTTACAGAAGATGAATCGTTCTTAGAATCATATCGAACTGTTGTAAAAGAAGTTGCAGCGTACTTTAAACCGGATATTATTTTAACGCAAAATGGTGCTGACGCACATTATTATGACCCACTTACACATCTTTGTGCGACAATGAATATTTACCGCGAAATACCGAAGCTCGCTCGTGAAATTGCTAATGAATATTGCGAAGGTCGCTGGATCGCTGTCGGCGGTGGCGGCTATGACCATTGGCGTGTCGTACCAAGAGCATGGGCACTCATTTGGCTCGAAATGAACAACATCCAAAACATCTCAGGTTATCTCCCTCCAGAATGGATTGAAGCTTGGAAAGGACAAGCAGAAACAGAACTTCCCCTCACATGGGAAGATCCAGACAACATGTATAAACCTATCCCCCGTAAACCAGAAATTGAAGAAAAAAACGCATTAACTGTAGCGAAATCCCTTGAAATTATTCGGAATAATACGACAAAATCTTTATACTAAACGAAAAGGAGGCTCGTTTTTGAATAGCCTCCTTTTATTTAAAGCTTGCTATTATTGTCGTTTTCTGTCGGTAAGTCGATATATTTTAATAATCGCTGATATATTCCGAGTTACGCCGATATATTTTGATAATCGCTGATATATTCCGAGTTGCGCCGATATATTCTAATAATCGCTGATATATTTTCATTTTATAACAGTCTGGCCCAACTTTTATGAGAAAAGGTCGTGATATTATGTGGAAACGACAAATAATCCACACGAAACGTGGTACATTTGAATTCTTTACAAAAGGAGATGGCGAATCGCTTTGTATTACACATCACTATTCACAATTTAATGAAACTGGTGATTACTTTGCAGATGTTTTTACTGCTACGCATCGTGTATTTCTCATTAATTTACGAGATACTGGTCGCTCTGTAACCGCCCAGTCAGAAAACGAATTAAGCATGATTGAAACAATCCACGACTTAGAAGCAATACGAGAAGCATTACAACTTCCAACATGGCATTTCGCCGGTCATTCAACAGGTGGTATGCTTGGACTTTTATATGCGATTACATATCCAAATTCCTTACAATCATTAGTCGTAGCAGGAGCTGCAGCAAGTAACTATACCGAAACACCATTTTGCATTTATCACCCAGCACATCCACAGTTTCATTATATGCAAAAACTCATCGAAAACTTAAAAAGCCCTCACCTTACAAGTGAAGAACGAAAAGAACTATCTACTGAGAGAACAAAATTATCATTGTTTAAACCAGAAAACTACAACTCTTATTTTTGTAAACCAATCAATAAAATAATGTCCGTTAGCCGGATGAACGCTTTCGCCAATGAATATCCTTCATTTGATTTAAGAGAGTATTTACCTTTCATCCAAACAAAGACACTTATTATATGCGGAAGATATGATGTGCAGTGTCCAGTTCAATATTCTATCGAGATACATGATGGGATACGTAATTCTCTCTTCATTCCATTCGAAAACAGCAACCATTATCCTTTTTTAGAAGAAGCGACCCTGTTTACTTCTAGTACTCAAATATTTTATAAATCGTTACGCCAGTACCGTTATTATTAAGGAAAGCTCACAGTCTCTATAAGACTATGAGCTAAATTTTCAGAAGAAATATTTCGTACTATATAAAAATAAAAGATAAAAGGAAAAGAGCACCAAACCTACATCAAACAACACTGACTTTTTATCTCCTTCTTTTAAACCTATCGTAATATTAAAAATGCTTCTAACTATCCAACCTAATACTAAAAATAACCAGCCGAAATGATCATTTGTATAATCTTTATCATAAAACATTTGTATTGCACCAATAATTAATAAAATAATTATAATATTAGTTCCAATCCTTAAGACCTTGTTTGATTTATTATCTTGTAATGTATCTCCCAAAATGTAGCACACCCTCTCATGCTCTACTATGTTTTATCTCTCTTTATATCTTAACACGAATTACCTATTATTTCCTTTTAACAAATAACATAAAAAACCTGCCAATTACTCGGCAGGTATATTACACGTTAAAACGATAACCAGCTCCCCATACTGTTTCAATATATTGCGGGTGAGCAGGATCTCTTTCAATTTTTTCACGTAGCTTTCTAATGTGGACGACAACAGTGGCTAAATCACCAGCGGAATCTAATCCCCAAATGCGTTCAAATAACTGTTCTTTATTTAATACTTGGTTTGGATGTGTGACAAAGAATGTTAATAAATCAAATTCCTTCGTTGTAAACGCAACTTCTTCATTGTTTATAAAAACTTTTCTCGCTCGTTGATCGATAGAAATTCCGTGAATATATAACGTATCACGTTGCTTACTTACATTTCCTAATAATCTTTCATAACGGGCAATATGTGCTTTTACTCTTGCGACTAATTCACTCGGGCTAAACGGTTTCGTTATATAATCATCCGCTCCTAATCCGAGTCCGCGAATTTTATCTATATCTTCTTTTTTTGCTGAAACAAGTAGAATCGGAATATCTTTTACAGCACGTATTTGTTTACAAATTTCGAATCCGTTCATTTTCGGAAGCATAATATCTAAAATAATTAAATCATAGTCTTCTTGCAAGGCTGTTTGTAAACCTATTTCTCCTGAATGCTCTACATCAACTTGGAAATCATTAATTTCTAAATAATCTCGCTGTAATTCTGCAATACTTACTTCATCTTCTATTAATAAAATTCTTTTCAATTTACTCACCACATTCCTCTACTTTTTCCAATGAGAAGAAAATGCTTGTGCCTTTACCAAGCTCGCTTTCCGCCCAAATTTCCCCGCCATGTTCTTCAACAATTTGCTTCGCTATTGCTAAACCAAGTCCACTTCCACCTGTGCTAGAATTCCGCGATTGCTCTGCACGATAAAAACGTTCAAAGATATACGGCAATGTATCAGATTCTATACCTGATCCGTTGTCCATCACTTTCACAATAATTTTATTATTATCACTCGATACTGTTACAGTAATTTTCTTCTCTTCTTTATCCATGTATTTCACACTATTATGAATTAAATTTGATATCACTCTATTGATTTTTTCGCAATCAGCCGTTACATATAGTGGTGATGCATGTAACTGTAGGCGCACTTCTATACCTTCTTCACTTAAATCCATCTGCATCTCTTCTATTAATTCTTGCATAAACGTATTCAATTCAACTGTTTCAAACTGGAATGGAACTCGATTCAAATCGAGCTTCGAAAATAAAAATAGTTCATCAATGAGTGTGTCCATATGTTTTGCCTTCGTATGGATAGTTGTTAAATACTTATCCATTTTTTCTGGCGTATTTGCTACCCCGTCCTTTATTCCTTCTACATATCCTATAATTGATGTAATCGGTGTTTTTAAGTCATGAGAGATGTTTGAAATAAGCTCTTTTCGATTTTCTTCATACTGTGTTTGCATCTCTATCGATTCTTTTAATCTCTTCCTCATTTCCTCAAACCCTTGATTTAATTGCCCTATTTCGTCGTGTGATGTAATTGGTATTTGAAAATCTAAATTTCCTTCTTTAATTTTCTCCGTTGCGCCTTTCAATACAAAAATTGGTTTTATTACACTTCTTGAAACGAGGTAACTTAATAATCCAATGAGTAAAATGGCTAGTAGTAAAAGCGATACGAATAAGATTGGAAATAATTTTTGTGTAAGATCTACAAATGAACTTTGCTTTTTTAATACAAATATACTTCCCTCTTCTTCCTGAGGAAAATAAAAATCAAACTTTACATATCGATAAAATGTATCGCCTAGTTCCGTTGTACCACGACTATTAATATTTGCTGATTCAAATTTCGGAAGGGCTTCTTTTAAAGAAACACTTTCAAATACGTTTGAAGCATATGAAAGTGTTTCTCCTTTTCTTACTACTATTTTCACACCCTCTTTTTCTATTGCTGAGACAAACGACTCATCTAACAATTGAGATTGATGCTGTTTCGCTGCTGACTTCAACTCAAGATAGGCATTCTCTTCTTCTGGTGTAAGCGGCTTTTGAATGTAAGAACTTTTATAGAAATTTTTCACTGCTTCCAAGTCACCTGTTATCGAAAAAACGATTAAAAATCCCGTGACTAATATAAGCGTAATGGAAACGAGGATAACAGCAATATAAGAAAATAAAAACCTTGTTTTAATAGACATATCTTAAATCCTCACTTTATCAAACCTTATTATTTATAAGCATAAAAATATATGTTCAATTACTCAAGCGATTTTATAGTAATTTTAGCGTCAGTTTATAAAAATTTAATGTTCCTATTTTACAGTTGAAATTAGGAGGTTGAAATTCCATGTTCAAAAAAACATTCAGTATGATATGTTGCGTAATTTTTTTACAAGGATGCTCGCAAGAACAAGAAGTAAAAAAGGAGATGATAAACATGGAGACTGCACTACTAGCAGCCACTGAAAAAAATGAAACGAATACTGTTATATCTTTACTAAAACAAGGCGCAAATATAAATGCGACGGATAGTCAAGGACGCACTCCGCTTATGATTGCTACATACAAAAATGATGTAAAAACCGCAAAGGCACTTATCGAAGCTGGTGCTGACGTAAATATCCAAGATGACATGAAAAATAATCCCTTTCTATATGCCGGTGCGGAAGGTTACTTAGACATTTTAAAATTAACAATTGATGCTGGTGCAGATCCTACGATTACAAATCGTTACGGCGGAACAGCTCTTATCCCAGCCTCAGAACATGGCTATATTGACGTTATAAAAGAACTCCTCACTCGAACAAATATTGATGTAAATCATGTAAATAACCTGGGATGGACAGCTTTAATGGAAGCCATCGTACTAAGTAACGGAAACGAAACACAGCAACAAGTCATTCGCCTTCTTATTGAGCACGGTGCAGATGTAAATATTCCAGACAATGATGGTGTTACTCCGCTAGAGCATGCTCGCGCTCATCACTTTGAGGAGATAGAGAAGATTTTGTTAGAAGGCCGTAAGTAAAAAGCTAATTTTTGCCTTCCTCCCCCACCCTATGCTACATTTAAGCCGTTACATTACTATTAATAGGGGGGAATAAACATGAACAAACCTAAAATTGGGATGATTGGACTTGGAAGTATTGCGCAAAAGGCCTATCTTCCAACACTTACAAAAGAAACTGATTGGAATTTTGTAGGGGCGTTTACACCTAACGCACAGAAAAGAAAACAAGTTTGCCAGCAATACCGAATTCAAGACTTTCATTCTATTGAAATGTTAGCTTCGGAATGCGATGCAATCTTCGTTCATAGTTCAACTGCATCGCATTATGAAATCGTTTCTGAACTTCTAAAAAAAGGGATCGACGTTTATGTTGATAAACCGCTAGCAGCTACAGTGGAACAAGCTGAGCAACTAGTCGAGTTGAGCGAGAAGTATAACCGAAAATTAATGGTCGGATTTAATCGCAGATTCGTTCCTATGTATGTCGCTGCCAAAGAACAGGCTCATGATATTTCATGGATTCGAATTGAAAAGCATCGTACAAATAAAGTCGGGCCATATACGTACGACTTCACTATGTTAGATGATTATTTACACATTGTAGATACCGCTCGCTGGTTAGCTAATGATGACCTTAACGCCGTTCACAATATGATGCAAATCAATGAAAAGAATGAACTTCTTTACGGACATCATACATATACAACTCCAAGTGGACTATTACTTTCTACTGCAATGCATCGCCATGCCGGTACAAATTTAGAACAAATTGAACTTGTAACGCCAGGGAAAATCATTCGCGTAAAAAATATGAATACATTTGAAATTGAACAGGAAAACTCAGTTTCACAAAGTGGTTCCCCATCATGGGATACGACGTTAAAACAACGTGGTTTTGAAGATGCTGTTCATCATTTTATTGAGTGTGTACAAGGCGATACAAAGCCTGTTGTAGACGGATTAGAAGGATTAAAAACGCAGCAAATGCTACAATCTTTACTAGATGATGTAAATAAAAATTAAAACGGATACATTTTTCAGAATTTACTTTCATTCCCATTCCCTCTTTATTTCTCTCGTAAATTTCTATAGAATATGTTGATAGGAATTATAAATTTCATAATGAATCGTGGAAAGGATGGGATTAACACATGTGGAACGAGTTTAAAAAGTTCGCTTTCAAAGGGAATGTAATCGATTTAGCTGTCGGGGTTGTAATCGGTGCTGCATTCGGTAAAATCGTTAGTTCTTTAGTAAAAGATATCATCACACCATTACTTGGTATGGTATTAGGTGGCGTTGACTTTACAGATTTAAAAATTACATTCGGTAAATCATCTATTATGTATGGTAACTTCATCCAAACTATTTTTGATTTCTTAATTATTGCAGCTGCTATCTTTATGTTTGTTAAAGTTTTCAACAAACTAACATCTAAAAGAGAAGAAGAAAAAGAGGAAGAACTTCCAGAACCAACAAAAGAAGAAGAACTTCTTGGCGAAATTCGCGACTTACTAAAACAGCAAAACTCTTCTAAAGATAGAGCATAATTGAACGGATAAAAAGGCATGTCCCTCGGGACATGCCTTTTCTATATGCTATAACGTTTCCGAATTCATATGAATAAATAAAATAATACCAGCAACCACAAGTACCATAATGCTACCTGCAAATAGTGTAATACCAATAAACATTAAACTTGTGCTCATATCTACTGATACACTTTCAATAAAAATAGAAATTACATACGTGATAAGGGCAATTCCTGCAAGAATACTTCCTGGAACAAATCGCTTTAAACCATTTTGTTTTAACGTCATATATGCAAAAATAGCAGTCATACAAAGCGTAATTATCCAAAGAACGATCATCTCTTTTCCCCCCTCACAAGCCTTTTCTTTCTATTATACATGACATTGCCCTATAATAGTTAAATTTGCACTTATGTGACATATAACAAGGAATAGCCCCATCTATAGCGAAGGCATTATAACATACACTTATACAATAAGGAGGCTTTCATTTGGAATATACTACTACATGTAAATTAGAGCTATTCGAACGATTCGATTATGTTACGATTGACTTAGACAAACAGTTTTTTTACATCGAAGTTGTAAATTTACAAAGTAATATAACTGTACTAAAAATATCAATTAACTTGCAAAAAGACGAAACGATGGTAGAGGGAAATATAATTCATTATGATACTTTTCACCTAGATGCATTATTACAAGGATTGAAATATGTTGCTCGAACATGTATTGATCACAATTTAAAAAACCAAAAGGAACTGTTCGCATTTTTAGAAGAAAATTAGCTCCAACAAAAAAATGGTTATTTTTTCTTTTTATTGATATAATTGTTATATAGAAATATTCTTTATAAGGGAGTGTTCATAATGATTTGGATTTCACTAATCGTATTAGCTTATTTCATCATTCTCGTCCCAATACAGTACAACTACATTAAAATGCTCAAAGAAAAACAGAAAAAAATGAATGTCTCACAAAACGAACTATATGACAATATGTCTTATGAAGAATCCCAAGTACATTACCATTATCAAAGTAACGTATTTACAATACCTGCTTCGCTTGTCGCAAGTATTATTTATAAAGTGAAACATGCAGCATAATATGTACGCTGTAAAATTATTGTTTGAGTCTGTTCATTCTAGTGAGCCTAATTCTACGAAAATTGATGGGCATTATGAAGAGAATCACAATACACTTTTTGAAGAAAGCATTATTCTTGTTAAAGCAAACAGTTTAGAGGATGCTCACGAACTTGGTAAAAAAATTGCTATGCAATCTGAAGATACGTACGATAATATGTACGATGAGCAAGTAACGTGGACGTTTCGAAAAGTGTTGCATGTGTTTGAATTAGACGATACCCCCTTTGAAACTGGAAAAGAATTGTACGCAAGATTTTTACACGTTAAGAAAAATAAAGCGGTGGATACAGTCGTACAAAAATACTATCCTGAATCCGAAAAAAAGCTCACAGCAAATGCTGTGAGCTTTTTTATACTTACTTCGTTGAATCTCTAAATTGGATACGGTGAGGTAATATAACAGTGTGATCTTCCACTTTTTCTTTGTTCATATACTTTGTTAATAAACGCATTGCTACTGCACCGATATCATACATCGGTTGAACAACTGTTGAAAGCTGCGGACGAACCATTAATGCAAGGCGTGTATTATCGAAACCAAGTACTTCTACGTCAGTTGGTACGTTTAATCCAGCGTCTTGTGCTGCATGGATTACACCTAGTGCCATTTCATCAGAAGACACGAAGATTGCTGTTGGCTTTTCATCATTGCTCCAAAGCTTTTCGAATGCTTCAATACCTGAGTCATATGTGTAATCTCCATCGATTACAAGATTTTCATCATATGAAATACCTGCTTCTTCTAAAGCTTTTTTATAACCTTGTAACTTCTTCGCGCTTCCCGCTTTATCAATGAAAGGACCAGAGACGAAACCGATACGTTTATGTCCTTGCTCGATAAAGTGCTTCATTGCATCATAAGCTGCTTGTGTATAATCAATATTTACTGATGGCGTTTCATTTTGCTCATCAAATGACGCTGCTAATACAATTGGTACTGGAGATTTTTTAAATTCTTCAATGTGAATGTCTGTAATATCTTCACCCATGAAAACAATTCCGTCCACTTGTTTTCCAAGCATCGTATTTAATAAATGGAACTCTTTCTCTTTGTTTTGATCAGAGTTACTTAAAATGATGTTATATTTGTACATTGTTGCGATATCTTCAATTCCACGTGCAAGTTCTGCATAAAACGTATTTGAGATATCAGGAATAATAACACCTACTGTAGTTGTCTTCTTACTTGCTAGTCCACGTGCTACCGCATTCGGGCGGTATCCTAAACGATCAATTGCTTCTAATACTTTCTTTCTTGTTGTAGGCTTTACATTTGGGTTACCGTTCACAACACGAGATACGGTAGCCATTGAAACGTTTGCTTCGCGCGCTACATCATAGATTGTTACGTTCATCTCATCGCACACTCCTTCTATTTTTGTTATCTATTTTTATGTATCGGTTACTTGAATGAAAAAAAGACATCAACTCTATTTGCAGATGCCACCAATCGTCCCGAGTTCTTCCTTTTACTAATGATACGATAAAAACGCAGGCTCATACAATATTTTCCCGCAAAAGTTTCGAAAAAATTCGCTTCTTTTCTCGTATTTTCGTATTTTTTATGAAAAAAGGGCATTTTTTGTAAAAAAATAGATGTTTCCTAAGTAGAAATCTTATTTTAAGCAGTACGATAGTAAATGAAATTTATATCGGCGATTTTTCGAATATATCGACTATAACTCGAAATATATCAGCGATTTTCCAAATATATCGACCGCAACTCTAATTATATCAGCGATTTTTTAAATATATCAACTTACCAACAAAAATCGACAATGACAGTCGCTATACAATAAGAGAAAGCTGTTCCAAAATCCCTTTTTGGAACAGCTCATTAAAAGTTTTTATAATTTACTTCCAAATGATTTTAATTCATTCATAAAATCATTGAACTGCGGTATATTCATTTGCTGCGCCGCATCTGATAAAGCTACAGCTGGATCTGGATGTACTTCAGCCATAATTGCATCTGCACCAATTGCCATCGCTGCTTTTGCAGTTGGTAAGAGAAGGTCACGTCGCCCTGTAGAATGCGTTACATCGATAACGACAGGTAAATGTGTTTCTTTCTTTAAAATCGGCACAGCGGAAATATCAAGCGTATTACGCGTCGCTCTTTCATACGTGCGAATACCTCGTTCACATAAAATAATGTTCCCATTTCCCTTTGCCATAATATATTCTGCCGCATTAATGAATTCTTCAATCGTTGCTGATAGACCACGTTTTAATAATACTGGTTTATTTACAGCACCAGCTGCCCTTAGCAAATCAAAGTTTTGCATATTGCGAGCACCAATTTGAATAACATCAACGTAATCTAATGACATCTCAATATCATTCGGATTTAAAATTTCACTAATAACAGCCAAATCATATTCATCTGCTACCTGGCGCAAAATTTGTAATCCCTCTAATCCAAGACCTTGAAAATCATACGGTGAAGTACGTGGTTTGAACGCACCACCACGCATTAATTTCAGACCTTGCTCTTTCATTACTTCAGCAACTTGACGTACTTGTTCATAACTTTCCACTGCACACGGCCCCATAATAAAATGCTGATTTCCGTCACCAATTTTTTCACCATTAATTTCAACAATCGTATCTTCTGTTTTTTTCTTACGAGAAACAAGTAATGCTTTACGATGATCATCTTCTTGTAATTCTAAACCAGCTTGAAAAATTTGTTTGAAAATATGTTGTAAAGTCGAAGTTTCAAATGGACCATTATTATTCTCTGCAATTAAATCCAGCATATTTCTTTCACGTACAGGATCAAAACGTTTCACACCTTGTACTTCTTTTAAATTACCAACTTCTTGTACGAGACGACCTCTTTCGTTTAGTAACTCTAATATTTGTAAATTAAGTTGATCAATTTCAGAACGTAAACGACCTAATTGTTGTGATGCCATAAGAAAGCCACCTCTTTCAAATTCCTATATGTTACTTTTTTAAGATAACTTATTATAGCTGATACATATACGATTGTCACACGATATACAGCAATGAATTACTATCAAAAAACGTTGTATATTTTCATTTAAAATAAAAAAGACAGTTTACATACTGTCTTTTTTACAAGAAGGAAACAAACGGTTTATCACTGTTTTTCTCTTTTATAATCACAGCCTCGATTTTACTCTCGGACTTGATCTGTAATTGTACTTTCGCATCTTTAGGCAATTTGTCTAACATACCTTGCGCAGCCAATTGGGTAAGAGCCATTAATTCTGTTTTACCGTTATATTTAATAACAATATTCATATTTAATGTATCCATTTGATCTTTCTTATAAGAAACTTTAGCGTTGACTGGAATAAAATCTCCATTAGAAAAACCTTTTATTTCCTTAGCAAAGTTATTTATTTTTGTATTATCTTCTCCATGTGCTTGTGTAAATTCATCAGAAGGATATGAATACGACTTTTCATCAATTGTACTCCAATTTCCAAGGTTCGTATCATTCTTTTGAACAGTAGCACTAGCAATATACGTACCATTTTTTAAAGAACTAGTACTTTCTTGCTTAAAGATAGCAAACGTAATTGGAGATTTGTTATACTTATCATTTTTGTTAATAGCTTCAATAAGTTGTTTAGCAACTTCAGTCCCTTTAGACATAGCCTCTTCATTCGATACACTTGAAGACATAGCTAAGCCAATCATAACACCAGATAAACTTAATTCATTTGAATTCTGTTTTCCGAAATAGTCTTGTTCTATAATATTCGTCAAAACTGGCGCTTCTACTTTCGCAACTAGTTCATCAATTAGTTTCTCTGGAATATACTGGTTTAATTGCAGTACGTAACTCTCTGTATCAAATTGCTGCGTTGCAATATTTATTAAACCATTTTCATACTCTGCTAAATCTAATTTAGAATTTGTTTTTATATTAGCTGTATTAATAACCTTTTGTTCTTTTAAAGGAATAACAGTTCTATAATAATCTTTAGAAACAGCAGTTCTCGGAATCATACTTTTTTCTTTTGTATCTTTTTGTATAACTTCATCCTTCTTACTAATCGTATTACTATTGTTACTACAAGCTCCTAGTAATAAACTTACGACTGCGAAGGATAATGCCATTTTCTTCATTACTTAAAACCTACTTTCAACAATCTAGTTATTTAGTTTGAACTATTAATAGTGTACCACTAAATATATTTCAACAAAAACAAAAAAAAAGAAGCAAGCACCTTTAGCTTGCTTGTTTTTACTTTATATTCTCTTCTAAAGCATCTTTTTTAATATTCCAATGAGATGTATTCCATACTACCATCCCATCTTTTATGTATAGCACTTGCGGTGATTCATGTCTAATACTGTATTGTTCTGCAACACGATTTGACACATCTCTCGCATCTTGTACGTATAAGTAATACGCTGGCACTTCTCTTTCTTCGCTGCAATACGCTTGAAATTCTGTGTATGCACCGTGACTAATCGGGCATGTCGTACTATGTTTAAAAAGAACATACGGCTCGTTCTTTTCTACTAAGACTTCAAACTCTTCAATTGTTTCAAGTTTTGTCATATTCATCACGATTCACCTCTCATACGAAATCTAGAGCGCTTCTCTTTCTTTTCAGCTTTTTTCTCAATTCTTTCTAATTTACGCTCTTCTTTTTCAACCTTCTTCTCTTGTCTCGACGCACGGTAATGATTGTATACTTCAATCGCCGCACTGCTCCACTGTACAACTTGCGCTACTTTATCAGCGTTATTTTCAATTTCGTCCGTTACAGAGTCCGATACATTACGAAGCTTCGTATTTAAAGATTGGATTGTCGTTCCAATCCCATCTACACCCGCTACCACTTTATTTAATGACTGTGACTTCTGTTGAATATCATCAGCTAACGCATTCGTTTTATGTAATAATTGCTCTGTCTCTACGCTAATTCCTTGCATTTGCTTTTCTAAACCTTCTAACGTACTTGCAACGTTTTCCAACGTCTTCTGAACCGATAACAACGTTCTGCATACATACACTACTAATACTGCAAAAGCAACCGCGATAATAGCCGCACTTACATATAAAAGAACTTGCATTTCATCACTTCCTTTATCTTTTTCATACTTTCCCCTATTATACAATCATTTTCCGTTTCATTCTAATCCCTATCTCATCATTAGAATTTTCATACTTATTCGTTAACTGTAACATAAATCATTCAACAAATTCCACTAAGTAGGTTACAATAGGAGAGGATACATAATTAGTAGGGAGGCTTTACATATGAAAGATCCACGTATTGAAAAGTTAGCATACAATTTAATTAACTACTCTATCCGCTTACAAAAAGGTGAAAAAGTATTAATTGAAAACTTTGGCTTACAAAAAGAACTTGTAACTGCACTTGTAAAAGAAGCATATGCAGCTGGTGGTTTCCCATTCGTCTCTTTAAAAGATCATCAAGTAGATCGCTCTTTATTAATGGGTGCTACTGAAGAACATTTCGAACAAATCGCTGCATATGAAGCAAGCGTAATGAAAGACATGGACGCTTATATCGGTCTTCGCTCTGGCGATAATATTAATGAACAAGCTGACGTTCCAAGTGAGCGTATGAAAGTTCATGGCCAAACAGTTAGTAAAAAAGTTCATAGAGATATTCGCGTTCCAAAAACACGTTGGGTTGTTCTTCGCTACCCAAATGCTTCTATGGCACAGCTTGCTAAAATGAGTACAGAAGCTTTCGAAGACTTCTACTTCGAAGTATGTAACTTAGACTACGGTAAAATGGATAAGGCAATGGATAGCCTTGTTACATTAATGAATAAAACAGATAAAGTTCGTTTAACTGGTCCTGGAACTGACTTAACATTCTCTATTAAAGACATTCCAGCAATTAAATGCTCAGGCCATTTAAACATTCCAGACGGTGAAGTATACTCTGCACCAGTTCGTGATTCTGTTAACGGTACAGTTTCTTACAACACACCATCTCCTTACAACGGTTATACATTTGAAAATGTACAACTTAAGTTTGAGAACGGTCAAATCGTTGAAGCAACTGCAAACGATACAGAGCGCATTAACAAAATCTTCGATACAGACGAAGGCGCACGCTACGTTGGTGAGTTCGCAATTGGCGTAAACCCATACATCTTACATCCAATGGGAGACATCCTATTCGATGAAAAAATCGATGGCAGCTTCCACTTCACTCCTGGACAAGCTTACGACGATGCATGGAACGGCAACAACTCGAACATCCACTGGGATTTAGTATGCATCCAACGCCCTGAATACGGCGGCGGCGAAATTTACTTCGACGACGTACTAATCCGTAAAGACGGACGCTTCGTTGTACCTGAACTAGAAGCTTTAAACCCAGAGAACTTAAAATAATAATAAAAACGCCCGGAATTTTCGCCGAGCGTTTTTATTTCTTTCCTACCATTTCTATTTTCACATGTGGATTTTCTTTCTCTATAAGCCCCAAGAATTCATCCATATTTTGCGGCATCGCAACCATATGTACTTTATATGCATTCGTCGTAATTTCAAGAGACTTTCCGACCTGACGTATAATTCTCACATCTTTTAATACAATATCATCGTTTAAAATACCGTACTTTAATACGCCATTTTCTACTTTATGTTTTTTAATAAATACTTCCCAAACGAGTGGTACATTTACAATGAAGCATAAACCCATCCCAATCAACGCTGACATCCAATGCGCTTTATTGGTGAAAAGCATGACAATTGGATATATAAACATAAACGCTAACGTAAGACAAACGAAAATGACTACTGACTTACTTCTTTGAATTGGAAAGTTCATACCTACACCCCCTAACCCAAATTATACCACTATTTCCATTTTGCTTCATAGAAAAAGGCCATTTCTAAATGACCTTTTACACAATGTACCTATAAAATTTCTTATCTACCTGTAGCACCGGAAAGTTTTTCGGCAACTCGTCTATACTCACACTTTCAAAACCATTCTTTTCATAAAAACGATGTGCCGCTAAAAATTTTACTGTTGTTCCTAAGTAAATATCTTTCAATTTTTTATCCTCAGCCCATGAAATTGCTGTTTGAAGCAACATATGTGATGCGCCCCATTCTTTTCCGCGAAACTCTTTCTTCACGAACATTTTTCTTAACGCTACTTGATGATTCTCAATATCTAATAAAGCTACTGTTCCAACTACTTTACCATCATAAATTGCTATCCAAAAGTTTCCGTAATCCTTTTGATAGAATGTTTCTATTTCAAGTAAATCAGGTTGCTCTTCTTTCGTAATTGAAACATTATACTCTTTTTGCTGAATATGAACGATAAGATCTACTACTTCCTCTTGAAACGTACTTTCATACGGAATAATGCGTATCTTCTCGTTCATCGAATCTCCTTCCACTCTGAAGCTAGTAAACTATATACAGCGATATCGTGAAAATGATCATATAGCCATTCATCATCTCTTAAAATGCCATCTAACTTAAATCCTAAACGTTCTGGAATAGCGCGGCTTTTCACATTTTCAACACCGCATCTAATTTCCATTTTATTTAATTTTAAATTCTCAAATGCATAGTGAAGTACAGCCTTCACACTACGCGTCATAATACCTTTCCCGCCAGCATCTTCTGCAAGATAATACCCAAGACTCGTCGCTTTCTTCCCCCAGCTCACTGGATGAATACCTACCATCCCAACGAGCTTTCCTTTGTAACGTATGCCACTTTCAAAACCATCTCCCTCTGCAAATTTCTTTAACCACATCGGAAAAATCTCATCATAAGCATCAGCAGATTTCGTCCCATCTACCCAAGGGAGCCATTTTCGTAAATGATTACGGTTTTGATCTAATAATTGATATAATTCCTCTTTATGATGTTTTTCTAGTAATTGTAGTTCGATTTCGTCATCTACTCGGAGTGTGAACATGTTTTTTAGTCCCCTTTTTAGTTTTCTTATTATTCTAACACTTATATTTCAAAACGCGTACCAATATATCAACGATTTTTGAAATATATCGAACACAACTCCATATATATAGACGTTTCAACATTAATGCACAACCACGACAACAAAAAAAGACGCATAGCCAAGCTATGCGTCTTTCCTATTACTTCTCTGCAACTTGAACTTCTTTTACGTAAGCTGCTTCGAATTTTTGGATGTCTCCTGCGCCCATGAAAATTAGAACGCCGTTTTTATGTTTCTTTAATACATCCGTTGTTGTATCTGTAATTAGTTCTGCACCGTCAATACGCTTTTGCAGATCTTCGATTGTTAATTCACCTTTGTTTTCGCGTGCTGATCCGAAAATATCACATAAGTATACTTGATCAGCTTTGCTTAGGCTTTCTGCGAACTCATCTAAGAACTTTTCTGTACGTGAGAATGTGTGTGGCTGGAATACAGCGACAATTTCACGCTCTGGATGTTTTTGACGAGCAGCTTCAATCGTTGCATTAATCTCTGTCGGATGGTGTGCGTAGTCATCGATGATTACTTGCTCTCCCATCGGCTTTTCATTAAAGCGACGTTTTACGCCTTCAAAAGTTGTTAATTGATGTTTTACTGCTTCTACATCAACATTTTCATAATGGCAAAGCGCGATTACTGCTAACGCATTTAATACGCTGTGATTGCCGTATCCTGTAATTTTGAACGTATCATAGTACGTGTTACGAACGAATACATCGAATATCGTGCCATCTGTTCTCTTTTGGATGTTGCGTGCTTGGAAATCATTATCTTCTCCAAATCCATAGAAAATAACAGGTACTTTCGCTTGAATTTTTTGAAGTTCTTCATCATCTCCACATGCAATAATGCCTTTTTTCACTTGCAATGCCATCTCTTGGAATGCACTGAATACATCATTGATGTCTGCAAAATAATCTGGATGATCAAAATCAATATTCGTCATAATTGCATAGTCTGGATTATAAGACAAGAAATGACGACGATACTCACAAGCTTCAAATACAAAATACTTACTATTTTCTACCCCATGCCCTGTTCCATCTCCAATAAGGTAAGATGTTGGGTGTGCACCTTGCATTACATGGGCTAACAAACCTGTTGTTGATGTTTTTCCGTGTGCACCAGTTACAGCAACACTTGTGTATTGGCTCATCAGGTCACCTAAGAAATGATGGTAACGATGGACTGGGATGTTTAATTCTTTTGCTGCTACGATTTCTTCATGCGTATCAGGAAATGCATTTCCTGCAATAATCACTTGTCCTTCTTCTACATTATTCTTATCAAAAGGAAGGATCGAGATACTACGCTTTTCCAACGCTGTTTGTGTAAAGAAACGCTTTTCATAATCAGACCCTTGAACAGTATGCTTCATATCATGAAGAATTTGCGCTAATGAACTCATTCCTGTTCCTTTAATTCCTACAAAATGGTAAACTGTCATCTTAAAGAACCTCCAACATTTCGAACTAATACAACGGCCTATCTATAAGACAGTATATGAATCTTTTCTTATTTTGGTAATCATCATACATTTTTGATGTAGTGAAGTTATTCTTCCCTTCACTTATCAGGATAAACTCGTACGTACTTCTTTATATATCCATAACAAGTCCATTATAGCAAAAAAGAAGCCGCTATACTATGATAACAGAAAAACTGATAGGGTCAATCACCTATCAGTTTTTCTCTCTTTTACATCTCTTCTCTTTTTTCTAATTGAACACGCTCTAAACGTGGGTTTGGACGATATTTACGACCAGCTTTTGCTTCTGGTTTCCCATTTAATTCTACATTATCACCAGTAAAGCCAATATTCATTTTTAATAAGCTACTTCCTACCCCGTATATGTCAACAGGTACGTTTTGAGCTTCAAATTCACGAATACGCTTCTCATCAAATCCACCAGTTACAACGATGTCTACATGCTGGAATCCTTCTTCATCAAGTGCTTTACGAAGTGCGAATACAAGCGATGGGTTTACACCACGTGGATCGAATGTTCCAAGTACTTCTGGGTGGCGAATGAAGTATTGATCAATCATCGTGCGGGACGTATCTACACGTACACCTTTTAATGTTGATCCAAATTCACGCGCTACGCGAAGTGCATCTGTAATGACATCATTGTTGTAATCAATTAATACAACTAATTCATCTTCTGGGAATTTCTTATGATATGCTTTTGCCGCTTCTACAACATCACCATTAAACATTTGAATTAATGCGTGAGGCATCGTCCCCATACCACTTTTGCCCCACCATTCATTCATCGCATGCGTCGCTTGTGCGCTCATACCTCCGATGTATGCTGCATAACCGTCACCAGCTTGTTGTGTATAATGATCGTCACGATCTCCCATGAAAATAACTGGTTTTTCTTTATCTACGCTACGCGCAGCTTGGACAACGTTATATACGTTTGTCGCAACCGATGTACGACGAGCTAAAATCCCATCAATGACACCTTCTAAAAATCCGAAATTTTCATAAGGACCATGAATTGTTAACACTGTTTCAAATGGACTAATTTTATCGCCATCTTTTAAAGAGTTAATCTCAAGTTCCTCAGGATTTTTAGCGAATGTTTGTAGCAACGCAATTACTTCATCCGTTCCGCAAAGAACTGCATTTTCCTTTTGGAAAAATTGCATCGTTACAACACTTTTCGGGCGAAATTCTTCGATGATTTCTCTAGTCTTTAAAAAGTAAACGGCAGAGAACCACCCTTCTCCAACACGTTCGTCAAATTTAAATGTTTTATTTGTTAGTCTATTTATTTCACCTTTTAATTTTAATTCAATTTCTTTCATGTCGCTTTACTCCCTACTTTACTATCCAACATTTTCTCTTAGTATACAGCATAACCGTTTACTATACATTTGTTTCCTGCATAGCAGCGAATTCATCCTCAGAAATAAGGACATCTCTTGGCTTCGTTCCTCTTGCTTCAGAAATAATTCCTTGCGATTGCATCTCTTCAATGAGACGTGCTGCGCGATTATAACCGATGCGGAATTTTCGCTGTACAGAAGATGTGGACGCTCCCCCTTGTTCTACAACAAATTGACATGCTTCGAAGAACAATTCGTCTTCCGACTCAGCTTGTTCTGTTTTCGCTAATAAATCCTCTTGCTTAAATAAGTAATTCGGCTTCATTTGCTTTTTCACATGATCAACTGTCTTTTCAATCTCATCATCTGATACATATACACCTTGTACACGAACAGGCTTAGATGTACCGTTCCCTAAGAATAACATATCACCACGGCCAAGTAATTTCTCCGCGCCACCAATATCGATAATCGTACGCGAATCAACTTGAGATGATACAGTAAACGCAATACGCGTTGGAATGTTTGACTTAATTAAACCTGTAATAACATCTACAGATGGACGCTGCGTCGCTACTAATAAATGAATACCACAAGCACGTGCTTTTTGCGCAATACGACAAATCGCTTCTTCAACATCACCAGGTGCTACCATCATTAAGTCGGCTAACTCGTCAATGACAATAACGATATAAGGTAATGTTTCTCCCGGAATTTCTCGCTCACTTACAATCGTATTATAACGAGTTAAATCACGAGCACCTGCGTGCGCAAACAATTCATAACGACGTTCCATTTCCTCAACTGCCCATTTTAATGCAGCTGTTGCTGCTTTTACATCCGTAATAACAGGTGCTACAAGATGTGGAACAGCATTGTATGGTGCAAGCTCAACCATCTTCGGATCAATTAACATTAACTTCACTTCATGTGGTTTCGCTTTATATAAAATACTCGTTAAAATCGCGTTAATACACACACTTTTACCTGAACCCGTTGCACCCGCAATAAGTCCGTGCGGCATTTTTCGAATATCCGTTACAATTGGATCCCCTGAAATATCAAGTCCAAGCGCAACAGTAAGCGGTGATTCACTCTTTGTGAATACAGGACTTCTTAAAATTTCGCGAAGAAATACTGGCTTACTTTCTTTATTTGGAACTTCAATTCCAATCGCACTCTTCCCTGGAATCGGTGCTTCAATACGAATATCTTTCGCAGCTAAGCTTAACTTAATATCATCACTTAAATTTGTAATTTTATTTACTTTCACACCTGGGTCTGGCTGCACCTCAAAACGAGTTACTGCTGGCCCTTGCGATACATTAATAACATGTGCTCCAACGTGAAAATTATTAAACGTTGTATCTAATAATTCTTTCTGCTCCTCTAACCATTCTGTATTATCTAACGCTGATTGCTGTGGAATCGACAACAGCGCTAATGGCGGAACAGTGTATGTCGGTGGTGTGTGCAATACATTTCGCATATCGTTCTCTCTTTGATTTACAACATATGCTTTCTCTTGTACTTCCGTACTTGAAATTGGCTTTTGTACTTGCTCTACCACTACTTGCTGTATTGGTTGTTCTTCCACTTGTGGCTCTGCTACTACTTGCTGCACTGGGTGCTCTTCCACTTGTGGTTCTGCTACTACTTGCTGCACTGGGCGTTCTTCCACTTGTGGTTCTGCTACCACCTGCTGCATTGGTTGCTCTTCCACTTGTGGTTCTGCTACCTCTTGCTGCACTGGGCGTTCTTCCACTTGTGGCTCTGCTACTACTTGCTGCATTGTTTGCTCTTCCACTTGTGGTTTTGCTACTACTTGCTGCACTGGGTGCTCTTCCACTTGTGGTTTTGCTACTACTTGCTGCACTGGGCGTTCTTCCACTTGTGGTTCTGCTACCTCTTGTTGCACTGGCTTATTCTCTACTCGTACATTAGCAGAAGGCTGCATTGCATTTGCTCTAGCTGCATGTCTTTCCATTAATCGTGTTCTATCTTGTTTCAACATAACAACATTAAATGGTACATGACGCTTTTTCTCACGTTTTGGTTCTTCTTTTTGTACAACTGGTTGCTCTTCTGCAACTGGCACTTCTTCTACAACTCGTTGCTCTTCTACGACCGGTGCTTCTTCTACAACTCGTTGCTCTTCTGCGACTAGTGTTTCCTCGGCAACTGGTTGTTCTTCTACGACTGGCGCTTCTTCTACAACTGATTGCTCTTCTACGACCGGTGCTTCTTCTACAACTTGTTGCTCTTCTGCGACTGGCGCTTCTTCTACAACTGGTTGTTCTTCTGCAATTAAAACATCCGCAAAGCTTTGAACATCTTTCTTCGTTTGTTCATCAGCCTCAGCAACATATATGAATTCACTCTTTTGTTCAATTGCTTCATCTTCTTGCTGAATTTCCTCAAGTGCTACAAATGTCTCTACTACAGGCGCGTTTATTTCTGCAATTACTTCAGCTTCTTCTGACTCTTCTGCTTCCGCAATTACTTCCACTTCTTCTGACTCTTCTACTTCCGCAATTACTTCAGCTTCTTCTGACTCTTCTATTTCCGCAATTACTTCCACTTCTTCTGACTCTTCTGCTTCCGCAATTACTTCTACTTCTTCTGACTCTTCTGTTTCTGTAATTACTTCCACTTCTTCTGACTCTTCTGTTTCTGTAATTACTTCCACTTCTTCTAGCTCTTCTGTTTCCGCAATTACTTCTACTTCTTCTAGCTCTTCTGTTTCCGCAATTACTTCTACTTCTTCTAGCTCTTCTGTTTCTGTAATTACTTCTACTTCTTCTGACTCTTCCGCTTCTGCAATTACTTCCACTTCTTCTGACTCTTCTGCTTCCGCAATTACTTCAGCTTCTTCTAGCTCTTCTGTTTCTGTAATTACTTCTACTTCTTCTGACTCTTCCGCTTCTGCAATTACTTCCACTTCTTCTGACTCTTCTGCTTCCGCAATTACTTCAGCTTCTTCTGACTTTTCTGTTTCTGTAATTACTTCCACTTCTTCAGGTGCCTCTGTTTCCATAACTACTTCTTCAAACTCTTCCGTTTCTGCAATTACTTCTACTTTTGACACTTCTTCTGGTATTTCCACAATGATTGTTTCTTCAAGTTTTTCTTCTGCTTTGACAATCACTGATTCTTCTGGAGCTTGCTTTTCTACTTCAATAGTAGGTTGTTTTATTTCTGTATTACGTTTAATTTCTTCTGATAATATTGTATCCTCGTGCTCTACTTTAGAAGCTACTAATTCTTCTTGTAGATTGTTTTCGTTTAACACCACTACATCTTTTTCTAGCTTAGCACTTTCCATCTGCTCAGCTACTGTTTTATGAAGTAATTCATCCGCTGAAACTTCCTGCGGTGTACTCATTTCTTGAATCACTTCTTTTTCTTCTACTAAAGGCACTTGGCGTTCAATTTCATAACCGTTTTTCTCTAGCCATTGATCAACTACTGACTTTTCTTCCTTTTTATTCTCTTCATATTGTTGCTCCCCTTGCTGGTTAGCAGCTCTATGACTAGAAGAAGTTGGTGCTTGTCCTTCTGAGAAATCAGATAATGTATATCCTTTTTTCTCTAACCATGCATCAACGACTGATTTACCCTCTACAGATATTTCAAGGTCTTCTCTTTCCTTTACTTCCTCCTGCTTTTCTTCCTTTTTCTCTACTGAAGGACGATTATATCCATAAATTGGCGAAATCATTTCTGTTGGACGAAATGGTCTACGGTTACTCTCTTGCGAAGGTACAGATGCCTTTTTAACGACAGACTCCCGCACCGGTTCATATTGCACTTCCGGCTCTTCATATGTAGAAACTACCTTTTCCACATACGGTCGTCTGCTTCTTTCCACCTTTATTCCTCTTTGGGCAGTCGGTTCTTCATATGTTACTCCTTGAACAGGTTGTTCTTCGAAGCGATTTACTTCGCTTTCATCCTCTTCATCGAACCCATTATCCGGTACTAAAGGAAAACGGCATTTACCTGCATTCCTATTTGCCATTTGTGCTTCTCTTGCTTCAGTGTAGTGGTTTACACGAGGAATTTTCGGCTGACTTTCAATTTGCTTTGGTACTTCTTTATTCATCGCTGTTTGTTCTTCCTCTTTGTTAAACAGCTTTTTCATCCAATCTAACATGCTTACCACTCTTTCTACTAAATAGTAACATCCTTTATTGTATCAGCATTCGGCAAAAAGTGCAGGTAAAATTAAGCATGTCATATTTATCCACAATATTCTAATTTACGAGTGTTTCATATGAAAAAACGCAGCCTTTCATATAAGACTGCGCTTAAGCTTTACTCTTCTGATATGCATCTATGCTATCCGTTACACTTTGCAATAAAGAATTTACATATTGCGGGTCAGATAATTTTTTATCTTCTTCATGGTTTGACATAAACCCAAGTTCTAATAACACACCAGGAACCTTTGCCCAATTAAATCCAGAAAGATCATCCCGAAATTTAATTCCATTTACTTTTACTTGCTGGTTCTCCCTCATTTTATTTACAATCATTTGAGAGATTTGAAGACTTTCCGCATAAATCTCTTTCGTATACGGACTTCCTTCTGCCGGCGTCAATACAGCGAATCCACTTTGGTTTGGATTTTCAGAACCATCTGCATGAAGACGTAAAAATAAATTAGCCTTATGATTATTTGCGAATGCCGCCCTTTCTTTATTACTTATATCAACGTCTTGTGATGTTCTCGTCATTAATACTTGTATCCCTTTTGCTTCAAGCTTTTCTTTTAATAAAAAAGCCATTTCTAATACAAGTACAGCCTCTCTCTTTTTCGTCACAACACCTGTTGTACCGTCTGTCACTTTATATTTTTGCGTTGTTGCCCCTGGTCCAATCGGCTCTAAATTTAAATTCGCTTTTTGTTGATGCCCTGGATCAATAACGACGAGAAACTTCTCTTGTTTTTCATTACTCTCTATTTTTTGTTCATTATTTTGCACTGGTTGCTCAGTCGGCTGCACTGGCGTAGTTTCTTCTTTCTTTTCATCAGATGATACTTCCTCTTGCTTATGTTCTACTTGGTCATTCGTTTGAATTGCTTGCGATTCTTCGTTCTTTTCTTGTTCTTGCTTCTTTTCTACCGGTGCGTCTTCTTTGGTATCTTTGTTTTTCTCTTGTATAGAAGATGTAGTTTCTTTTTTCGGCTGCTCTTGTGAACAACCGGCCATATATATTCCAATGAATGCAATCATGCTCATTATTTTTATATACTTCATACTTCTCCCCCATCACTTTGCACCGGATTCAAAGTTTTTCTTATAATTGCCCTATAATCTCATCTATATTTCCAATATAAACTGGCTGCCATTTTTCTGTACCACGTTCTGCAGTATAAAGCGGATAAGCGGCATCATCTATATTTACGAAAACTGGATCGCCCATATCCGTTTCATATCCAATTGTAATCCATTCTTCTTTCCATTTTCCGTGTTCTTCACTTATTAATGAATTTTTATGTTTATCGTATCGGTAACCGATTTGTCCTTTTTCTAATTCACTTTCACTAAACAAATATATTTCATAAGTACCTAGCTCAACATCTTGCTGTTTTGAAGTTTCAATTCGTTTTAGAAGTTCTGCGATTTTTGGTTGCTGTTTCATACTTCTATCCCCTTCTACTTTTCTAAATTTTAACTAGATTGTTTATAAAATACAATATAGATTTTAAGAAAAAAGGTGACATCCTTATCATATTAACAATTTTTTGAATATATCTATCACTACTCTCAATATATCAACGATTTTTTAAATATATCTATCACTATTCTCAATATATCAACGATTCAACACGAAATTTCGAATTACCAACAATGAATGCAAAAAAAAGAGAGGCTGTGGTATTATCCCCTATAGGTAGACAGTAAAAAAAGAGTCCATCTGATATGATGGACTCAATACTGTTTTATCTGGAG
>NZ_JAALFZ010000020.1:0-79819 GCF_011800505.1 Bacillus sp. EKM501B
CCAGAACCGTTACCGCCAGAACCACTGCCACCAGAGTCATTGCCACCAGAACCGTTACCGCCAGAACCACTGCCACCAGAGTCATTGCCACCAGAACCGTTACCGCCAGAACCACTGCCACCGGAACCATTACCGCCGGAACCACTGCCGCTAGAACCGTTGCCACCAGAACCGTTATCGCCGGAACCGTTGCCGCCATCGCCACCAGAACCGTTACCGCCGGAACCGTTGCCGCCATCGCCACCAGAACCGTTTTCACCAGAACCGTTTTCACCAGAGCCGCTGCCACCGGAACCACTATCGTCCTGAGAACCGTTATTTCCTGGAGGTTTATTATTATCCTTTGAGTTTCCTTCTGCAAAATGATCGCTATTTTGTACAATAGCGTTTGTTAATGGTTGGAAGTTTTCAGTTGCAGCATTACCGATATTTAAACCGCTAAAAAAAGATAGAGAGAGTGTTGATGCTAAAATGAAGATTTTCGTCATGGTTTTCCTCCTAAGAAATGAATGTTCCATCTAAAATACATCCCTTTGTAATATTTCTTAGGAAAAAGAGTTTTATGCAAAAAAAACTATATATAGAAAAAGGTGGTATATTTGTCAAAGCAGAAAAGAGTTAATGTAGATTTCCTACAAATAATAGAGGTGGAGAATTTACATTCATAACGGTAGAGGAAGTGGCAGTAGATGAAAGAGTATATAGCGTTTGATATTGGCGGTACGCAAATTAAGTATGGCATTATTTCAGAAGCAGGGAGAGTATTAAAGCGTAAAACAGTTGCAACAGAAATTCACTTAGGCGGAGAACAAATTATTCAAAAACTCATTCTTTTATCAAAAAAATTAATGAATGAACATACTATTGCCGGAATTGGTATTAGCACTGCGGGAATTGTTGATATTAATAAGGGAATTGTGACGGGAGGCGCGGATCATATTCCGGGATATAGTACTATTCCTATTATTGATAGATTGCAAGAGATATTAAAAGTTCCAGTATCGATTGACAATGATGTGAATTGTGCAGCGTTTGGAGAAAAGTGGAATGGTAGTGTAAGAGAGAAAGAGAACTTTATTATGCTCACCATTGGAACAGGAGTTGGGGGAGCAATTTTTATAGATGGAGAATTGTACCGAGGACATTCATTTAGTGCTGGTGAATGGGGGAATATGCTAATAGAAGGAAAAACGTTTGAAGAGGTTGCTTCGATTTCAGGATTAATTCGGCTTGTAAGAAAATATAAAGGCAAAGGCGAGTGGAATGGGAGAACAATTTTTGAGTTGTATGATAAAGGAGATAGAGAAGTTGCTCAAGCAGTTGGAATTTTCTTTAAACATTTGGCAATCGGAATTAGTAATCTTGCTTATATTTTTAATCCAGAAACAATTATTATTGGGGGAGGAATTACCGATAGAGGAAATGAGTTTTTAAAAGAAGTAAAAGAAGAGGTCAGTAAATACTTAAATCAAGAGATTTATAATAATTGTGAGATTGAACTTGCACAAAACGGTAATTGTGCAGGAATGATTGGTGCTATTTACCACTTATTACATCATCATAAGTAAATTATATGAATGTTTTCATATAACTGAGAATTTATCCTTTTTATCAATAGGTAAATAATGCTACAATATAAGAGAAGAATACAATATTTTCCGATATGGAAAATGCTTTGTAGAAAGGGAGAAACTTCATGCCTATTATTTTAGAAAAAGGTCAAAAGATCGATTTAACGAAAGGACAACCAAAAGTAGCAAAACTACAGGTTGGCTTAGGCTGGGATCCAATTGGGCAATCAGGTGGATTTCTGTCTTCATTATTTGGAAGTAAACCAAATATAGATTGTGATGCATCTGTTGTTATGTTAGAAGGAGATCGTTTTTTAAACAAAAATGATTTAGTTTACTTCGGAAACAAACTTTCTACTTGTGGTAGTATTATTCATTCAGGAGATAATTTAACAGGTGAAGGCGAAGGTGACGATGAAACAATCTTTGTAGAATTACATAAAGTCCCAAGTCGTATTAACCGTTTAGTATTCGTTGTAAATATTTATGACTGTGTAAACAGACGTCAAGACTTTGGTATGATTCGTAACGCTTATATTCGTATTCAAAATCCTCATACAGGTGAGGAATTAGCACGTTATAATTTATCAGAAAACTATGCTAGTAAAACAACTTTAATTGCAGGAGAAATGTATCGCTACGAAAATGAGTGGAAGTTTTCAGCAGTTGGAGAAGGCACGCAAGATAAAAACTTAAGTGAGATTGTATCACGTTATCAATAGGATAAACTAAGGAGGAATTTTTAAATGGCATCTATTTCTTTAAAAAAGGGACAAAAGGTAGATTTAACAAAAACAAATCCAGGTTTATCAAAGGTACTTGTAGGGCTTGGCTGGGATACAAATCGTTATGATGGACAAGCTGATTTCGATTTAGATGTTAGTATCTTTTTAGTAGGTGCGAACGGTAAAGTTTCAGGAGCAGAAGATTTCGTTTTCTATAATAATCCCAAAGGTGCGAATGGTGCTGTAGAGCATTTAGGAGATAACCGAACTGGTGAAGGCGAAGGCGATGATGAAGCGATTAAAATCGATTTAAAAAATGTTCCTGCTCACATCGAACGTATTTGTTTCACAATTACAATTTATGATGGAGAAGGCCGCAGCCAAAACTTTGGTCAAGTTTCTAACTCATTCGTACGTATTCTCGATGAAGAAAAGAATGCAGAGTTAATTCGTTACGATTTAGGAGAAGATTTCTCTATTGAAACAGCGGTAGTAGTAGGTGAATTATACCGCCATGCAGGTGATTGGAAGTTCAATGCAATCGGAAGTGGATTCCAAGGTGGATTAGCGTCTCTATGTAATAACTTTGGTTTAGATGTAGAGTAATAGATTCAATTTATATATCCATTGGTGAAATGCATGTTTACTGATGGGTATATTTTTAAAGATAAAAATATAGAGGTGAATATAAATGGCTATTCAGTTACAAAAAGGACAGAAGATTGATTTAGGTAAGACGAGTCCTGGTTTAACAAAAGCAGTAATTGGTCTTGGATGGGATATTAAATCTTATGATGGCGGAGACGATTTCGATTTAGATGCATCTGCTTTTTTATTAGATGCGAACGGGAAATGTACGAAGGAAACTGATTTTATCTTCTATAATAATTTAAAGTCTCCTTGTGGATCAGTTTTACATACTGGCGATAACAGAACAGGTGAAGGCGAAGGCGACGATGAGCAACTTGTTGTAGATTTGAAAAAGGTTCCAGCAGACGTTCATAAAATTGCTATTACAGTTACAATTTATGATGCGGAAGGCCGTAATCAAAACTTTGGACAAGTAGGAAACGCATTCGTTCGTTTAGCGAATGAAGAGACGAACGAAGAAGTTCTTCGTTTTGATTTAGGGGAAGACTTCTCTATCGAAACAGCAGTTGTCTTTTGTGAATTATACCGTCATAATGGACAGTGGAAGTTTAATGCAGTAGGAAGTGGATTCCAAGGTGGTTTAGGTGCGCTTGTAAGAGCGTATGGCTTGGATGCATAGAAAGGAAACGATATTCGTTTCCTTTTTTTGACCTTTCTATAAATCTAGCAAAGAATAGGGGATAAAGGTAAGATGAGTATTTTGCAAGGAATCCTTGATACGTATGCTCAGTTTTTCGACTTGGACATGTGGATTAAAGTGTTGCAAGATCCAGTATCTTGGGGATTAATTGGTACACTTGTTGTACTTGAAGGGTTGTTATCTGCTGATAACGCACTTGTGTTAGCGGTAATGGTAAAACACCTTCCTGAAGAGAAACGTAAAAAAGCATTATTCTATGGACTTATTGGAGCTTATATATTCCGCTTTATTGCAATTGGAATCGGAATGTTCTTGATTAAATTATGGTGGGTAAAACTTCTTGGTGCACTTTACCTTGCTTGGTTATCAGTAAAATACTTTATTGATAAGCGTAAAGGTGCAGGTGAAGAAGAGGAAGCTCATGGTATGAACCAAAACAGTATTTTCTTCAGAATGTTCGGTGTCTTCTGGGGAACAGTTGCAATGGTCGAATTAATGGATATCGCATTCTCTGTAGATAGTGTACTTGCTGCATTTGGTGTATCTAATGAAGTTTGGATTTTATTATTAGGCGGAATGCTAGGTATTTTAATGATGCGTGGTATTGCCGGTGTATTCTTGAAATTATTAGAGCGTATTCCAGAGCTTGAAACGACAGCATACATTTTAATCTTAATTATTGCATCGAAAATGTTACTGTCTTTAATCGAGATTGAGATTAGTCATACACTATTCTTTATTATTTTAGTTGTAGCATTTGGAGCAACATTTATAATTCACTACATGAAGAATTCTGGACAAGCTAAAGAAGAAGTTGCAGCTACTAAAGAAGATAATAAATAATTGAAATGGGTTTGCTCGTTTTGCGAGCGCCCATTTTTTATAACAAAAAATAGTTTATAATAGAAGAAGGACTTAGAAAAAACGTAACTGTTTTTGGAGGTGAACTGTTGTGTTTTCACGTTTTACACTTCAACCATATGCATTAAAAGATGAATCAGATTTAAAGCAATTTGAAACGCTTTTAGAAAAACGTCCACAATATGAACTGACAGAGAATGAGATGAAATTTAGTTATATAGCATGTCGAATCCTTGGCGTTCCTAATGATGTAGATGAATATTTTAATGAACTGTTTGATTATAGTGAAGCGAAAGGAATCGAAGTTTTACACGAACAAAATTTAAACAAAGTGATTGATTCGGAAAAGCTTCGTCATATTCAAGAAGTGTTCGGATTACATCAAGAAGCACCAAATGGTCTGACAGTAAATAGGTTAGTTGCACACTTATCTGGGAAACAACTTTTACCGAAAGTAGACAATCCTGATTTACAGCATTACATACATACGACGTTTATTTCACTATTGAAATTATATGAGAAACAACATAATCAGTCGTTAAAGACAGAAGGCTTCCGTCGTTTCTTAATCGACATAATTAAACTAAGCGAAAATTATGTAGCGAAGTGGTTTTCTACGATTAATTATAAGAAACAGATGCCGCGTATCGTTTGGTATGGTGATGCACAGGAAAGCCGTATATATTTCTTATACTTTCTTATTATGCTCGGTTGTGATGTGCTTTATTATCACCCAGAAGGAAAAGATGGATTTGAGAATGTTGATGAAGAGGGAAGGACCTTTATTGTGTCTCATCCAGGCCGTATTTCTCTTGAACCATTTCCAGATCGCCGCCGCGAGCGTGTGGCAACAGTAGCGTATCAAGCTTCAAAAGAAATTGAGCAAGTACTTCACCACGATAATTCACTGCTGTACAAGCCGTGGCAATTCCGTTCCTATACGCCTGTAGCTCGTACACTAAAAACAACATATGATGAGCTCTTTTTAATTACGAAAGAAAAGGCGTTTGTACGCCCGACATTCTTTGTTGAAAATAAACATATTTATATCCCTTCTTTATTTGCGAAAATATCAGGCGTTTCAAAGAATGATAAAGAGTATTTTCAACGATTAAAGGCTGTTACATCATTTGATAACAGTATACTAGTTAATACATTCCCATTTACGAAAGAGCAAAAAGCAAACTTCCAATATCATTATCGAGATGCATTAGACCGTGGGGGGAAATTACATCCTGATCTAATTATGAATAGCCATTGGTGGCCGCATAAGCGTTTACCGGAAGGTTTACAACATGGGATTGCAGAAGCGATTATCCATACGTGTGAAAGTGAAATGTGCAAACCAATTGCGAAAGAGACAAAACAAGATGTAGCGCTATATGTTTTCGCGCAACTTTCTCAAATACCACCGAATATTTTAGAACAGCTTGAGAAATTTGATTATTCACAAGATGTGCCGAAAATTGTTATATTTAATAATGAGAAGAGTGGAGAGTTAACTCGTTCTGATGCTGTTTTATTACTATTTTTAAATCAAATTGGAGTAGATGTATTCCATTTCAATCCAACGGGAAGAAACGATATTGAACCGTATATTGAAGCGGGGGCATTTGATTCCCATTGGCTTGAAGAGGTTAATTTCGATCTTGAGTTTCATGGTTCATCAGCCTATAAAAATTTATCACAAACAATAAAAGGACTATTTCGTCCATTTTTATAAGGAAAGGGAGAATACCATATGAATAACCCAGTCGTACTAGATCCGAAAACAGAATTAAATGAGCAAACAGCACAAGATGTTCGCTTGCAACTTAGACAAGATGCGGATGTACAACGTATTTATAATGCGGTAGATATTAAAGATCAATTAGAATTAATTGAACTTGGAAAAGAACCTTCTATGGAAATTTCACGTTTTGCTGATCAAATTTTACATACAATGTCATTATCAAAGATAGAAGATTCTGGTGAATTATTAAAACAGCTTGGTAAAATTATGGACAGATTTGATAGCAAAGACTTTGCGGAAGAGAAAAGTGGTTTCTTCTCACGTATGTTCAAAAAAGCGGATAAAATGATTGAACAAATCTTTAGCAAGTATCAAACGATGGGCCGTGAAATTGATAAAGTGTATGTGGAAATTACGAAGTACCAAGATGAGATGAAAAAATCAATTGGTACGTTAGATGGCTTGTATGAGCAAAACTTAAAATATTATTTAGACTTAGAGAAGTACGTAGTAGCAGGAGAAATGCTATTAGAGCGTTTAAATACAGAATTAGTTCCGATGTATGAAGAGCGTGTGCGTAATAATGATCAATTAGCAGGTATTGAATTAGAGTCGCTTAAAAACTCGGTTGAAATTTTAGAGCAACGTATTGATGATTTAGAAAAAGCGCGTATGGTTGCACTACTTACAGCACCACAAATTCGTATGATTCAACGTGGTAATAATAAATTAATTGGTAAAATTAATACAGCATTTATTACAACGATTCCGATCTTTAAAAATGGTATCATTCAAGCGGTAAATGCGAAGCGTCAAAAGCTTGTTGCAGATTCTATGGCTGAACTGGATCGCCGTACAAATGAATTACTTAAGAAAAATGCACAAAATATCGCAACGCAAAGTGTAGAAGTAGCGAGATTATCAGGTTCTTCTAGTATTAAGATGGAAACACTTGAGGAAACTTGGAACATTATTTCAAGAGGTATGCAAGAAACACAACAAATTGAAGAACAAAACAAACGTGAGCGTGAAGAAAGCCGCAAGCGTATGGCTACATTAACTGAAAACATTAAAAAAGAATTACAAGGATAAAGTGAAACTTTAATCAGTGGGGTTTTGTTCATCCCACCGATTATTAGCCTTCACCAATTGGACATTTATGGGCAGTTAATCTACCACCTAACTTCTTTGCTCAAACTGAATTTTGAGGTGGGAGTTTTACTGCACGGAAAATAGTAGGGTAAATGAAAAGGCAATGAGGAATAGTCCTCATTGCCTTTTAGTTTCTCTTCACTAATTTAATAATCTCATTCACAATAAGTGGAATGATACTTAATAAGAGAACAAATCCCCAATCTCGCATCGTTAATGCATGTACACCGAATATATTTGCAAGGGGCGGGATGGAGATGATACAAACTTGCATAAGAACACCGATAAGAAGGGAGAAGACTAAATATTTATTGGTAAAGATCCCAATTGAAAAAATTGATTTCGTTCTTGAACGCAAGTTAAATGAATGAACGAGCTGAGAAAAACTAAGAACGACAAATGCCATCGTTTGAGCGTGTAATAGAGCATCGTCATCAATTCGTTCTGGGAAAAGAGGGAATAAATTTGTATCTCCAGTATAGAATTTTGCTCCAGCGATAAAAGCTATTAGCGTTAACAGTCCAATGATAACCCCATTGAAAATCAGAAAAGGAATGCTACCACTAAATAAACTTTCTTTCGCATGTCGTGGTTTTTCCTTCATCACATCTGGATCTTCAGGATCAACCCCAAGTGATAATGCAGGAAGTGTATCTGTAATTAAATTCACCCACAAAATGTGAATAGGTCGTAGAGGTGTTGCCCAGCCAAGTAAAATGGCTAAAAATAAAGCGATAATTTCTCCGAAGTTACAAGAGAGTAGGAAGAGGATTGATTTTTTTATGTTACGATAAATATTTCTACCTTCCTCAACAGCCTTCACAATAGATGAGAAATTATCATCTGTTAACACGACATCTGCTGCCCCTTTTGCAACGTCTGTTCCTGTAATGCCCATCGCTACGCCAACATCCGCTTGCTTTAAAGATGGAGCGTCATTGACACCATCACCAGTCATAGAAACGATATTTCCCTTTGCACGCAATGCCTTTACAATTTTTACTTTATGTTCTGGAGAGACTCTGGCGAATACATTTAAATGATTAATTTTGCTTGCTAGCTCTGTATCTGAAATGTTATCTAATTCAGTTCCGATCATAATTTCAGATATTTCTTCAGCAATACCAAGTTCTTTGGCAATTGCAAAGGCGGTATCTTTATGGTCACCAGTAATCATAACTGTGCGAATACCGGCTTTTTTACATTCTTTAATTGAATCTTTCACTTCAGTTCGCGGTGGATCAATCATACCGACAAGACCAATAAAGATGAGGTTTTCTTCAAGATGATTTATATCCACATCGTTTGAATCGTATTGTTTAAATGCGAATGAAAGTACTCTTAAAGCTTCTTGAGACATTGATCCGGCAGCTTCTAATATTTGATTTTTATCAGAATCAGTTAAAATCTCGATTTTGCCGTTTTTAAAAATATGGGTACATCGAGGTAAGAGCTTATCAATAGCGCCTTTCGTCATGCTATAGTAGCTTTCATCGTATGTATGCACGGTTGACATCATTTTACGATCTGAATCGAAAGGTACTTCGTTAACACGTTCATGTATTTTTTCTAAATAATCTTTTTGCATGTTAAAAGTGGTTCCAGCAACGAGAAGTGCAATTTCAGTCGGGTCTCCCGTTTGTGATTCTTTATTATAAGACGCATCATTACATAGCACCATATTTTCTAACAATAGACGTTGCACATCATTATTTACATTTAAACTTTCTAAGCGATCGTATGTGTTATCACTATAAAAGTGAGTAACGGTCATTTTATTTTGCGTTAACGTACCTGTTTTATCTGAACAAATAATTGTGACAGAACCGAGGGCCTCAACAGCTGGTAGTTTGCGAATGATAACGTTTTGTTTAATCATACGTTGCACACCAATTGCAAGAACGATGGAAACGATAGCTGGCAAGCCTTCTGGAATAGCTGCAACGGCTAAACTAATAGCAGTCATAAACATTTCTAACGTATCCCGGCCTTGTAAAAAACCGATGAGGAACATAATGATACAAATAGCTACAGCGACAAAGCCTAAATATTTTCCGACTTGTGCTAAGCTTTTTTGAAGTGGTGTCATATCATCGTCTGCTTCATGTAAAAGGGTAGCAATCTTACCAATTTGTGAGTTCATTCCAGTTTCAACAGCAACACCGACGCCTCTTCCGTATGTTACAAGAGTAGACATAAAGGCCATGTTTTTTTGATCGCCGAGTGGTACTTGTTCATCACTTTGCATGGAAGGGTGGTAGATTGCATCTTTATCAACAGGGACAGATTCACCAGTTAGAGCAGATTCTTCAACTTTTAAATTTGCGGTTTCAATAAGGCGTAAATCGCATGGGATATATCGTCCGGCATCGAGCATAACGATATCCCCTGGAACGACGTGTTCAGATGGAATTTCTTTTAGTTCACCATGTCTCTTGACGATAGCTTTAGGTGTTGCCATCTTTTTTAGTGCCTCTAAAGCTTGTTCTGCTTTAGATTCTTGGACAACACCGATAACAGCATTTAAAACTACAACAAGCGCGATAATACTGGCATCCGCCCATTCACCTACAAAGGCAGAAATAAGGGCAGCAATAATAAGGACATATACGAGGACGTCATTAATTTGGGCGAAAATACGCTGCCATAAAGTGCGTTTTTGTTTTGTAGCTAATTCATTAGAACCGTATTGCTTTAAACGTTCACTTACAATTTCATCTGTTAAACCGTGTTGTTCGTTTGTTTCTAGGTCAATTAATGTTTGATCTTTCGTCTTACTGTACCAATTGCTCATAAGTAAGCACCTCCAGTAAAAACAGTTAGCAATGGTAGTGTTGCTATTATTTGTGAGTAGTATGTATGGAGAAAAATCTAAGGTGAGGTTCTACTTCTATTGTACAATATTTTACAGTTGGTTGAGGGAAAGAGAAGAGTTGTCATGAATTTGTTGGAAATAAAAAAGAGCCTCATATAAGAGAGGCTTTTTTACTTTTTAATTAATGTACCTAATTCTTCTGTAATAGCTTGCATTTCACTAATGCTGAATGTTTCACGTTTCATAACATGATCATAAATGTCACGTAAATCTTCGTACATTTCTTCGTTAAAACTAGCAGCTCTCATCGCTCCAGCATTAACCATACGTAATTTTTCTTTAATAGCTTCGACCATATATTCAACGTTTTCTTCTGACTTTACGGATAAATCCACCGAAGTGTCCCCCTTTAAAATAACATAAGGCTATCTTAACATTTTTTATCATTTTCGTTAATGAATCTTTTCAATCCCATTAAATTAGTAGGGATTTCCTTTATATTTAATAATTGGTTGTTTATACTATAAGTATATATTAAGAAATGCACCAAGAAGGGAAGAAACAAAAGTATGGTTCAAGTATTGTTTGTTTGTCTTGGGAACATTTGCCGTTCTCCGATGGCAGAAGCGATTTTTCGAAATCTTGTCGTAAAAGAGGGACTTGAAGAGAAAATTGTCATTGATTCTGCAGGAACTGGAGATTGGCATGTTGGCCATCCGCCACATAAAGGAACACAAAAAATTTTAAAAGAAAATGCAGTCACTTTTGAAGGAATTAAAGCAAGGCAAGTAGAAAAAGAAGACTTAACAAAGTTTGATTATATTATTGCCATGGACAACAAGAATATAGCAGATTTAAAAAGTTTAGGTAAAACTGGAGGCTATATTGGTAGGCTGTCCGACTTTGTTCCAGACGGTGGCTGGACAGACGTTCCTGACCCTTACTATACAGGGAATTTCCAAGAAGTATATGACCTTGTAACAGAAGGGTGTGCAAAGCTATTAGCTTTCATTCGAAATGAACAAGGAATATGAGGAAGCTTAGAAAGAAATACTTTCTAACATAAGAAATGAAAGGGTGAAGGAATATGGCAAAGAAAAATAATATTGCTCGAAACATTGCGATTGGTGTAGCGGCAGGTGTAGCTGTATCCATGTTAAAGAAAGAAAACCGTGAAAAAGTAAAAAATACAGCAGAAAAAGCAAAAACAAAGATGATTGAAATTGGTGAAAATGCAAAGATCAAAGAAAAAGTGCAAACTGTTACAGATAAAGGACGCGAACTTGCTGATTTCAATGTGGTAAAAGCGAAAGTAGCAGAAATTAAAAAATTAACGCCATCTGTTGTAGAGACGTTAAAAGAAACGAAAGAAATTTTTAGTAAGAAAAAAGTTGAGCCAGAAGAAAAGCCAGAAACGATTGAAATTCAAGCTGTATCTCCAAAGGTAGATGAGCTGAAAGCAGAAGAAGAGCCAGTAGTTGCTGAAGATGGTGGTATGAAAGAAGCGCGTGAATTATTTATGAAAGACTCAAATGCAGTGGAAAAAAAAACTGAAGCGTACATTGAGTTAAAGCAAGATAAAGAAGAGAAGAAAAGCGTTTAAACATATATGAGAAAAATTTTAGAAAAGGTGAGAAGAAATCGTACTTATTCGTTTGGTAAAGATTTATATGACCGGACGATGCGCGATGATGTAGCGGGCTTGGCAGCACAGCTCGCTTATTTCTTCTTGCTTGCAATTTTTCCTGGGCTCGTTTTCTTAATTACGCTTCTTGGATTTATTCCCATTCAAACAGAGGATGTGCTTAGTTTATTAGAGGTTTATGTACCAGATGATGCAATGAACTTAATTGAGGTAAATGTAGATAAAGTTGTAAACCAGCAAAATGGTGGTTTATTATCATTTGGTTTATTATCCATGTTATGGTTTGCCTCAAATGGTGTTAATGCGGTTATGAATGCTTTTAACCGCGCTTATGACGTGAAGGAAACACGTTCTTTTATTACAACAAGAGCGTTATCAATTGTGTTTACATTAGCTATTATTTTTATGATTGTCTTTGCGTTAATTGTTCCGGTATTCGGACAAGTTATTGGAGCAGCAGTGTTTAAAGCACTCGGTTTATCAGATAGTTTTTCTTTCGTGTGGAGCATTACACGATTAGTAGCGAGTTTCTTCGTGCTATTTGCTTTGTTTAGTTTCTTATATACATTTGCCCCAGATCGAAAGTTAAAAAGAAGAGAAGTTATTTCAGGGGCGTTATTTGCTACTGTAGGATGGATTGTGGTATCGTACTCATTTGCTTATTATGTAGATAAGTTTGCGAATTACGCCAATACATATGGTGGTCTCGGTGGTATCATTATTTTAATGTTATGGTTTTACTTAACTGGATGGGTAATTTTACTTGGCGGTGAAATTAATGGTTTACTCCACCATTATAGAACCGGTGACAATAATTCCCGTAATGAATAATGAGCTCTTGTTCCATAATAAAAAGGAACAGGGGGGATATTTCATGAGTAATAATAAAAAGAACCATAATAATAAAAGTAATAATAAACAAAAGAGCAGTTCGCATCCAAAGCATAAAACGAGTAGCAGTGCGAACGGTCATAATAGCTATCATTAAAAAAAACGGGTCCTCTATGAGGGACCCGTTTTATTTGCTGCCTTTTAATAATCGTAAGCCATTCAAAATGACAAGAATCGTACTTCCTTCATGGCCAATAACACCGAATGGAAGAGCTAAAAATTGCAAGAAGTTTGAACAAATTAGCATGGCAATAACGGCTAGCGAAAAGATTACGTTTTGCTTCACAATACGGTTCATTCGTTTTGATAAACGAATTGCTTGGGAAAGACGAGATAGTTCGTTCTTCATCAGTACAACATCCGCAGTTTCTAAAGCTACATCTGTTCCTTCTCCCATTGCGACACCAATGCTAGCAGTAGCTAGTGCAGGTGCATCATTTATACCGTCTCCGACCATTGCTACTGTACCGTATTTTTCTTTTAACTTTTTAATCGTTTCAACTTTTGTTTCTGGTAAACATGATGCGTAATATTCCTTTATATTACTTTCAGAGGCAATTGCTTTTGCCGTTTCTTCATTATCTCCAGTAATCATAATTGCTTCGACACCAATGCTTTGTAATTCACGAATAGCAGCTATTGTTTCTTGGCGAAGCGTATCTTTTAAAGCGATAAGTCCAAGAATGCCTCCCTCATCACTAATATAAACGACAGTTTTACCTTCCTTTTCAAGTGAGGCAGAAATACCATTATGAAATGTTTTTGTTTCTTCACCGATAAAATCAGCTTTACCTATTTTATAAGCGTTGTTTTCGAATATTCCTTTTAGCCCAAAACCAGTTACATCTTCAACCTTTTCAGGTTTTTTTAATGTAATGTCGTACGCATGTTGTGCATATTTAACAATAGATGCAGCCAAAGGATGTGTAGAGTGACTTTCAATGGATGCTGTAATAGAAAGTACTTCTTTTTCTGTCATATTTTCTCGAACATATACATCTGTTACGGTAGGTTTTCCTTCTGTTAATGTTCCTGTTTTATCAAAGGCGATTGCTTTTACTGAAGCGAGGCGTTCTAAATGTATGCCACCTTTAAAGAGAATTCCATTTCTTGCTCCGTTAGAAATTGCAGATAACGTTGCTGGTGTAATGGCAGCAACGAGTGCACAAGGAGATGCGACTACAAGTAAGATCATAGCGCGATAAAACGTTTCATTCCAGCTCCAGTCAAGTAAGAAATGAGGAACGAACATCATAAGCGCAACAACGAGTAGTACACCTTTTACGTATGTTCCTTCAAACTTTTCGATGAATAGTTGTGATGGCGATTTTTCACTTTGTGCACTTTGGACGAGACGGATAATTTTTTGGAATAATGTTTGATCGCTTGGCTTCGTAATTTTAACTTCGATAGCACCACGTAAATTTACAGTACCTGCAAATACTTCATCGCCATGTCTTTTCTCATTTGGAATAGGTTCTCCCGTGATTGCTGCTTCATCAATATTTGTTTCACCGTTATGAATCGTACCGTCAGCGGGAACACGTTCACCTGGTTTAATTAAAATAATGTCGTTAATTTGTAACTCTCCAACAGGAACACGTTCCTCCGTTCCGTTGGAAATGCGTAATGCTTCTTCGGGTTGTAAGTCAAGAAGAGCGGAAATTTCTTTTTGGCTCTTACTTAATGTATAAGATTCCATAGCACCGCTGAGCGCAAAGATAAAGATTAAGATAGCCCCTTCTGCCCAGTAGCCAATAATTGCAGCACCAATAGCTGCAAAGAGCATTAGCATTTCAACATTTAGCTCTTTTTCTTCAATCGTATCTTCAATGCCTTCTTTCGCTTTTGCATATCCACCAACTATATAAGCAAGGATATAGCAAGTAATACCTACATTCATTACATCGTTCTTTGTGAATAACCAGCCAACTAAAATAAAAATACCAGATGCTACTGCAAATACAAGTTCATAATGTTTTTTTAATGTGTCCCATAAAGAGGGATGAGAAATTGTTTCTTTTGACTGTAACGTTTTTACTTCTGAGTTCATTACTACCCGCTCCTTCCGCATTCTTATTGAGAAAAATAATCAAAATCGAAACCCCTATAAAACGACGAAAGCTGCCATCCATAATGGATAGCAGCATTTCTGTTGAATCTGTTTTTAATAGTTCTTATGTTGTAATTATTCTATAGTATATCATATGTTTTTATGAGATGGTACGGTTTTGTTTCAAGTATAAACGGAAAACTTGTGTTTTCGCAACTCCTCTGGTATATATGAATATTGTTCATAAAAAGATCGGAAAGGAAGACAACAAGTGAAGACAGAGAAAATTTTTACCCATCCGATTGGCGTATTTATTGCTGCAATAGTAGCAACTTTTTTATGGGGAAGCGCATTTCCTTTTATTAAATTAAGTTATGTTGAACTTGGAATTCAACCACAAGAAGTTGGAGAGCAAATATTATTTGCCGGTTATCGTTTCTTTTTATCTGGAGTCATGCTCTTATTATTCTTTAAAGTGTTAGGAAAAGATATGAGCTTCAAAAAAGGAACAGGGAAACAGTTAATACAAATTGGTTTATTCCAAACGTTTCTTCAATATATCTGTTTTTACATTGGAATGAGTTATAGTTCAGGAATTGAAGGAGCTATCATTTCAGGAACATCATCATTCTTTCAAATTTTACTCGCCCATTTTTTATATAAAGATGATGCTCTCAATATGCGAAAATTAATTGGGGTATCTATTGGTTTTTGTGGCGTCATTTTAGTAAATGTGCCGAGTGATGGTAGCTTATCATTTCATTTTGGGATCGGAAGCTTATTACTTCTTAGTGCAGCAATGCTGTATTCATATGGAAACATATTAGCAAAAGAAGGTAGTAAAACATTAGATATTGGTTATATGACAGCATACCAAATGATTTTTGGTTCTACAGGATTATTATGTATAGGGGCTTTACAAGTTGGAGTCATGCCATTTACATTTAGTCTACATGCACTACTTATGCTAATTTATTTATCTTTCTTATCTGCAGCTGGTTTTTGCATTTGGAATACAATTATGAAGTATAACAAGGTTGGAAAAGTATCTATGTATATGTTCTTTATACCCGTATTTGGTGTGTTATTATCGAGCATGATTTTAGGTGAAGCAATTCATTCATTTGTGCTACTCGGTTTAGCATGTGTAGCCGCGGGAATCATTGTGGTAAATAGGACACCAGCTAAGCAAAAAATGGAGCAAGAAAAACAAGTAGCATAGAGAGCAGAAAAGCGATTACAATGGAAGAACACTACTGTTCTTCTTTTTTTATAGAAAAAGGATAATAGACTAAGTGTAACGAAAAAAGATACAAAAAGCATTTATTGAGGAGAAAATATTATGAATCTACTTTACGTGGTGTTAATTGGGCAAACATTTCTTTTTTTTATTGGTGCAATTTATGCAATGGGGCAGACAAAAAGAACGAAAGATAATATGCCGTTACCTTTAGCAATTCGTCTTATTCTTAGTTTTTCTTTAACAGGTAGTGCAATTTGCATATGGTTACAAGATCCATCTGTAGAGTATAGTACGTGGGTTGCACTTGGTATGACTTTATCAACTGTGGGAGATTTGTTTATGGCTGGGCTGATTCCAATTGGTCATCGATTAATTGGAGGGATGGTTACTTTCGCTGTTGCTCATTGTTTTTATGTAAAAGCATTTTTGCAAACAGGAATTTCATGGAATGGTTTTTGGATTGGCTTACTCGTATATGGGCTCTTTCTAATTGTAGGATGGTTCTTCTTTATCCGAAATGATAAACAGGATAAGTTGTTTACGATAGGAGCTCTAATTTACGGATTGTGGGTTGGAGGAATGGCTTGCTTTGCATTCGCCTTATATTATGAAAATACAGGGATATGGTGGATACCAGCGTTTGGTGGCTTACTGTTTGTAATTTCTGATTTCATTATTGGCGTGACAGATATCGGAGGGCGTAAATTGAAGTATGAGCCACTTTGGATTTGGTTTACATATGTAGCTGCTCAAATGTGTATTATATATGTGGGATTATAAAAAGATACTCTCAAAATAGTGGATAGACTATTTTGAGAGTATCTTTTTTGCTTGTTAATTTGATCAGTATTTTTATTTTAAAATTTCTAATATTGTAATTTTATAATTCGGAATTTTGTAGAAAATCATCGGTCGTATTATTTATAATAAAAGTAAAAAGATGATGAGTTGGTGAAATGATGCAAAAGAAAAAACGTTGGCGTGAATTCTTTGGAACTATTGCAATTGCATGTTTATTGGTGTTTTTGGCGAAATTTTTTGTGTTTTTTCCGACGACTGTAAAAGGAGCATCTATGAGGCCAACGTTGCAAGATGGAGATAAGGTGATTGTTAATAAGTTAGCAAAACAATTTGAAAGCTATGGGAGAGAAGATATTATTGTTGTGAAAACAGATAATTTTTATGTCAAAAGAGTGATTGGATTGCCTGGAGATATAATTGAGATGAGAAATGATCAATTATATGTAAATTCTGAAGTGAAAGATGAAGAGTATTTGGATAGTAATAAAAAACAAGCAGAAAAAAAACTTATGAATTTAACAGAGGACTTTGGACCGATTACAGTTCCTAAAAATAAGATTTTTGTTATGGGAGATAATCGCTTAATAAGTAAAGATAGTAGAAATGGTTTAGGTTTTATTGATAGAGAAGATGTGTTAGGAAAGTTAGCAGGCATTTATTATCCGTTTGAACATATGAAAATAATAAAGTAAAAAAAACCAAGCAAATTTTAGTTTGCTTGGTTTTTTTGTTAAACAGTAGGAGATTCGTTTGATACAAAGATATCTTCATGTTTCTTTGTAGTACTTAAAACAAATTTATGTTGTAGTAATTGTAGTTTAAATAACGCCAAAGGATCATGATATGTTTCTGGATTGCTTCTTAGCGTCGCTAATGTTTGCTCGTCTTCCTGTATCTCAAGTTGAGCTGCATCTACATTTTGTTTCAATATATTAAGTGGATCTTTGAAGAACATCATGATATCACGTTCTAATGCACCTTCAAATACTTCAAATTGAAGGAAGAATTGTTTGGAAATTGTGTGAGCAATTTCTGTATAGTCTTCTGTTTCAATATATTGTTTATATTTGTTGGCGAGCATAGATTGGTTTTTTTGCATATTACCAAATAATTTTCCGGCACTTTTTAAGAAAAACTGTGTCGGTGTAAAGCGTAATAAAATATTGATGTTCGTTACTGTAATTCGATTTGTCATTCGTGCAACATCTCGATTCCAATCATCTAATAATTTGAAATCGCAAGGAAGTTTCATACGTTCTTCTTTATATAATTTATTAAACGTTTCACTCATTTCATCTAAATAAGCTTGAGCTTGAATAAATTCATTATGTGCTGTTTCAATCCATTCTTGAATAGACCCAGTAAATTTAGGAAGAAGTACCTGTTGTACATGCTTTTGAACACGTTCATTCATTGCAGCATTTAATTCTTCATGAACTAGTTTGAAATCACTATCTTCTTGAACAAGATCAGAGCAACTCTGTAATAATTCAGGAATTTGAGAATGTATATCTCGTGTAATTTCTTCTTTCGTTAAAAGATAGGATTCGGTAATAGAGCGAATTTTATCTTTTTCAAGAGCAGTAAGGTTATTAATAAATCCAGTAAGTTTCACCGAGATGTGTTTATTCCAGCGTACGGATTTTACTAATGTATTTTCTAATTCCACACGTTCATTTATGAGATAAGCAATTGTCTTTTGTGTAAACCATATTAGCTTTTCTATACGTTCTTTTTCTATATCGCGTTTTGCAAGATTAGAGAGAATAGATTCTGTTACATCTCCAAGTTGCTGGCTACTCTCTTGCGAAGGAGAGTATGGGAAGAATTGTGCATCTGGAAAATGTACTTTAAGTTTACTAATTAGTTTTTCATTAGTAGTCGTATTATTTGTGTGTAATACGAAGTGAATTTGTAAGTTTGGTACTTGTTCACGTAAATAAATTAATGTATCAATTTCTTTACTATGCAATGGTGAAGAAGAATTTAATACGTAAACAAGACTATCTGCTGCTTGTAAGTATTCAAAGTATGCATTGTTTTTATCCAATTGCTCTTGAATGGATGGTGTAAGAAGAAATGTAAACTTATTTTTTCTTAAAAACCTACTTGGTAGCTTAATTTCTATACATTTTTTCTCAAGTTCTGACTGAGCAGATGTAGCCGTTATTTGATGGAATTCATCAAGGTTAGGGATATTTCGTATATCTAACTCGGTAAATTCTGTTATTTCAGTTTGACTAGCGTCTTTAAATAGAATAGGAGTTGTTAAAGTTTCAGTTAAGATGTTCTCTCCCAATATTGAATTAACAAATGATGTTTTATCATGGTCACTAGTTCCAGCTATTAGTAGTGGTGTGACATTTAAATCACATAGTTCATGGACTAGTAGCGTAAATTGATGACTTAAATCTACATCATTTTTCTCAGCCCATACAGCGATTGTTTCGAATAAATGAGAAACTGTTTCCATATTTACATCTGCTTCAGCTGATGTATTAGAAAGTAAGGATCCAGCACTTTTTACGAGTAATGATTCTAAAGTTGTAGGTGAGACTTCATTCCATGCTAACACTGCTGCAGAGACAACTAGAGAATCTTTTGCTTTCGTTAAACTAAACCAATTTGTTAATAAATTTGGTACAAGTCCGTTTAATTCATGCATAAAATGATTTCCGGTAATTAATGCAAAGTATGTTTCTTGATAGCGAGTAGAAATTTCATTCCAATCGTCATTATTGTCTGTTTCAATATGCAAGAATAAATGATTAATACTTTGAATCCAAGGAAGGTATAAGGATTCATGTTGATAGCTATTCCAAAGAGCAATAACAAGCTCTTTAAATTGAGCTTGATCAACAGCATATAGAGCTTTTAAAGACTCATAGAAATATTCAGGCTTAATATTTTTTGTAAATCCTTTGTTTATGTAATTTATTAACGTATCAAACCAGTGTAAAGATTGTGTTCGAATACCTTCTTGAACAGCTAGTTCGATAGCGTTGTTCCAATCTTCTTGTTTTTCATAGAAAGAACGTGCAATTGCAGTAATATTTGGATAATCCGGTTGGAATGCAACAGCTTCACTAATCGTCTTAAAAGCGAGTCCTAAACGATCTTGTTCGATATAAAGAGAAAGAAGTTGTAAGGAAACCTCCATCGTAAGAGTTGTATCTTCCGTTTGAATAGATTGATAAATTTCTTCTGCCTTTGGTAAGAATCCTAGTTCAAAATAAGCATCTGCAATATTTTTTGTCGCCCAAAGTGCAAGAGCATTATTTACTTTTTCCCATTTAAATATAGCTGCTTCAAAATCTTTATTTTGATAATAAAATTCACCTTGAGCAAATCGAATATTAGAAATGTTGGAGAATTCATTTTTAGATTCATTTATATATGCTTCACCGAGTACTTCCGATGCAGGAGTAGAAGTTTCTTCTGTTAAAAATGTTTTATAGTAAACTTTTTGAATAAATTGATTTTCAATGGTCATGTTCGTTCCCCCCTGTATAATTTAGAAAAATGATGTCGTATGTAAAAGGGTGTATGTTCTTTTAATAGGTAGAAGTTGCATTATATAGACCAAACTATGTTTTTGCTAGATATATCATTTTTCTTGAGAGTTAAACCGTTGCGAAAAGTAACTTTCCTTTATTGTAACAAAAAAACACGCATATGAATTTTTATTTTTTATCGGGTTATTTGCGGGCAGTAAGAATCTAATCTCAAAATTGTTGAATGTAAGTAAGTTATGTGGGAGTCGGGATGTCTGTAGAAGCAAGATTGGCATAGGTTAATAATTAGTAGAGGATGAACAAAACTCCCACTGATTAAAGTTTCACTTTATCTCTGTTAAAGGAAAGAATAGAAGTAGAGTTCATTATAAAAACAATGTATAGTGAATATGTATACCATGTTTGCCTTAAAGATAGAAAGGGTACAATGTGGAATAACGATCGTGCATAGGATGTGTCTTCCGAATGGAACAACATATTGGCGAGTTAATCGCGCATTATGGCTATTTTGGAATTGTTATAGCTTTGGCTGGTGGTATTGTCGGATTACCGATACCAGACGAGTTTTTATTGACCTTTGTTGGTTATAATGTTTCAAAAGGAGTTATGTCAGGAACTGCTGCTTTTTTAAGTGGGATGGCTGGTGCGATGTTAGGGATCACGTTAAGCTACATATTAGGTTTAAAACTTGGGCTCCCTGTTTTAAAGAAATATGGGCCGAAAATTAGAATTAAAGAACATCACATTGAAAAAACACATATTTTATTTGAAAAATATGGGCCATTTCTTTTAATGATTGGTTATTTTATACCGGGAGTACGTCATTTAACGGCATATTTTGCTGGGGTATCAAATTTGACACTTTGGCGTTTTTGTTTGTACGCTTACGGTGGTGCGCTCATTTGGATAAGTGTTTTTATTGGGCTTGGCTGGAAGTTAGGCGAGAAGTGGCGCTTCGTTGAGTATAGTTTACATCATTATGGAATATGGATTTTATTAATTTCAGCAGTTGTTACATGTGTTGTATGGTTGTACATAAAGAAAAAGAAAAACCGCTAATAGCGGTTTTTTTAGCTGAAAGCAATAAATAATACACCAGCTGTAATAAAGACTACACCAACACCGGTCATAAAGTTTAACTTTTCACCGAGGATAATCATAGCGAGAATGATAGAAAATACGACGCTTAATTTATCGACAGGAGCTACTTGTGAAACCTTTCCTGTTTTGAGGGCAAGAAAATAAAATAGCCATGACGAAGCACCTGCAATCCCACTTAATGTGATAAATAGCAGTGCTTTTTTATTTAGCAGTACGTCGCCGATATTTTGAAATTTACCTTGTATGATAATAACGCCTATCATAAATAATGCCATAATAATAGATCGAATTGTTGTTGCAACGTTTGCATCGATTCCGTCTAAACCAAACTTTCCAAAAATAGATACAAGGGCAGCAGCAATTGCTGATAATAGTGCAAATAAGAGCCACGAACTCATAGTAAAATTCCTCCAATCTTACAGTATTATACATGAAAATGATTCTCATGTATAAAGTTGAAGCAATTGAGCTTTATAGGAAGTGCGACTTCAACTTAACTTCTTGCTCCACCTGAATTTTAAGGTGGGAGTTTTACTGCCTGCAAATAGTGGGCTAAATAACGAAATAATCCCCACCTTATATTTTTAATAAGGTGGGGATTATTATACTACTCTGCAATTTCCTCATATAAAAAGTACGTTACATTATAAATATGTTCTACTTCATCGTCTGTCATAAACAGTAATTCGTCACGCTCAATCCCTTTTTTCTTTTCAATAAACTCAATCATGTTTTTGCGTTCTTCTCTCTTCATCAATTTTATTTCTCCTCTCAATCTGTTTTAATACAGTTTATTTAAGTTACTGCTATTATATAACAGAATCTTTGGAAAGTTCCACCTATTTTATTATTTTTTTTAAAAGAACTTTTCGACAAAACAAGCCCACCTAAGGGGGGGCTTGTTTTATTTTATAGTCGTAAAAACTCAGGCTCCGTCGTACCCGCACCATCAATGTAATAAATTGTGTCGGGATTGATTTTGATCAATACGTAATTAGGGTCTTCAGGACCGAGTAACCAACGTTTTAAGCTATTATTCCAAAACTTGTTTTTTAATGTTGAGTCTTCCTCGATTGAAGCTAACCCTTCAACTTCAATATAATCTTCATCTAATTTTTTTCCTTCTCGTCCGAGTAGTACATGTACATTTGGATTTTTTTCGATATCTGTTATCTTTTTTGATTTTCGATCTGTTGCAACATATAGTACAAAATCTTCATGGAAAAACATCATAAAGGCGCTATGAGGTTTCTCGTTACGTACTGTAGATAATACACCAGTACGTTGTCCTTGAATAATAGTTGCAATTTTCTCTTTTAAGTGCATATTCTTTACCTCTTTTCCTAATTTATATTTTCTCTGTTTAAACAAGATAATTTAAATATCTTTCATACTGTTTTCTTTAAGTCGATTTTTTAAACGTAATCGTGATGAAATCGGACAAGTTAGGAGAAGAATAATAATAATATTGAGGAGAAATACATACGATGGAAGGATGAAAAGCATGTTTAATAAAATATTTCTTATAGTAGCACTTATAGGTGTACCACTATCTGTACTTGGCAAAACACTTCATTGGCCAGAAACAATTATGTTCGCTGTGTATTGTATTACGATTATCGCATTAGCTGGTTTTATGGGGAGAGCAACAGAGAGTTTAGCAATTGTTTCTGGTCCTAGAATAGGCGGATTATTAAATGCTACTTTCGGTAATGCTGTTGAACTTATCATTTCAATTTTTGCACTTCAAGCAGGGTTAATTGAAGTGGTGTTAGCTTCTTTAACCGGTTCTGTACTTGGAAATTTATTATTGGTAGGAGGGTTATCTTTCTTTGTTGGAGGTCTTAAATACAAAAGACAAAGTTTTAATGTATATGATGCAAGGCATAATTCAGCTTTATTAATATTTGCTGTTGTTGTGGCCTTTGTTATTCCAGAGATTTTTTCAATGAAGATGGACGCTGGCAAGACGTATCAATTAAGTATAGGTGTTTCTATTATTATGATTATCATGTACCTTGCTGCATTACTATTTAAGTTAGTTACGCACCGTGGTGTATATCAACATAAAAGTGACGAAGTAGCGCATGAAGAAGAGCCAGAGTGGTCGAAAGGGAAGGCGCTCCTTATTTTAGCGATAGCAACACTGGCAGTAGCTTATGTGTCAGAGACACTCGTACATACTTTTGAAACTGTTGCAAAGTCATTTGGCTGGTCAGAGTTATTTATAGGGGTTATTATCGTTGCAATTGTTGGGAATGCAGCGGAACATGCGTCTGCAATTATTATGGCTTATAAAAATAAAGTAAATATTGCAGTCGAAATTGCAATAGGCTCTACATTACAAATCGCCATGTTTGTTGCTCCTGTATTAGTATTGCTATCTATGTTCTTCGCGCAAAGGATGCCTTTAGTATTTACCATACCAGAACTTGTGTCTATGATTACAGCTGTTTTCTTAACGATTGCGATTTCAAATGATGGAGATACAAACTGGTTTGAAGGTGGCACTTTACTAGCGGCGTATGTCATTATGGGAATTGGTTTTTATTTATTATGAAAAATAGGCATAACAATTGCGCTCAGAGAAAACAATAAACGAAGTAGTATATATACCTACATAGGAAGGAGCCAGACAGGTGAAACGAGTATACAGCATATGTCTTTCAACTATGGTCTCGTTTATTTTATTATTTCCTAACATGAGTTTTGCAAAGACAACAGTAGGAACAAAAATGCCTTCATCTGTTTTAAATATTTCTAAAGACAATACATTTCCAAATGATGCGCAAGATTTACCGCGTTTACAGCCGAGTAAGTTTGCTCAAGAATTATTAAAAACAGCAAATATTAAAATTGAAAATCCGGACTTAATTCGAATGTTTAATGAAACGACAATTTCGAATGCGCCGCTTGCGGTAGGGTACCGAGCAAAGATTTATTTAGGGCAATGGGCTTTACATTATGAATCGATTGATACATCGGTTAATTGGGAATATAAACAAGTAAATCGCAATGTTTACGATAATCGCGGAGGAGACCGTTTATATCCACTTCGCTATAAGCAAGAAACACAAAAGACGGTTGAAGGCGATTTAACAGCAGATATGAAAGATGCTGCAGATGTGAAAAAAATGATGCTTCTCAAAGCACTTGAAAAAGTACAATTGCCGCTTTCATTTAAAACGACTATTGGTTATGGTACAGGGCATGAGCGTGTGTATAATATTAGTCCGAGTCAACTTGGATATTTATATGCTTATACACCAGCAGTAAATGAAAAAGGAAAAGTAACATTTGGAGAAGTATACCTTGTATTAAAAGGAAATCAAAAAAGGCTTGTTGTAAAAAATATTACTTCTCAAGGAATCGGTGCTGCTATCCCAATTCATGATTATTTGTATTTTAAATTCATTTCTTCTTCTCATTCGCAATAATATAAAAAACGTCAGCTTATAAGCTGACGTTTTTTTATAATGTAATATTTGCTGTTTTTGATAAGAAATCTTCTGTCGGATAGTAGCTGTTTTTTACAAGAACATTTGGTCCAAGACATTTTACTGCAGGACAGTGACAGCTTAATGATTTTGCTGTTTTTGAAGCGCTCCATTTTTCATACGCTTCTTGTAATGTGTTTGTTTGTATGTTTCCTAGAAGTGGAACATCACCAAAATCAGTAACGATAATATTGCCATCAAAAATATTTACATTTAAGCGTGAACGACCATCTGGATCGTTACGAACAGTTACATTTTTGCTCTCTTGTAACTTTTTAAATGTGGCAATGTCTCGCTCGTCATCGCTACAAGCATAGAAAGGTAAAGTTCCAAATAACATCCATACATTTTCATCGCGAATTTCTAGTAAATGCTCAATCGCATCACGAATTTCAGCTTTTGTTAAAATCTCTAGATTACTCGCGAAGTCACTTGGATACATTGGATGAACTTCATGACGTTTACAGCCCATCTCTTCGACGATTTGGCGGTGAATATGTTCAATATGTGGTAGAGTTCTTTTGTTTAGCATTGTTTCGGCAGATACAAGTACACCTGCATCTGATAGAGCCTTACTATTTGTAATCATTCTTTCGAATAATTTTGCACGTTGTTCGTAAGTAGGTTTACGCTCCATCATTGCAAATCCGCCTTCAACGAAGTCATCAATTGTTCCCCAGTTATGAGAGATATGCAATACGTCTAAATAAGGAATAATCTGTTCGTAACGTGCTAAATCTATAGTTAAGTTAGAGTTGATTTGAGTGCGAACGCCTCGTTCATGGGCATATTTTAAGAGTGGTGTTACATAGTTGTCGACGGATTTTTTTGAAAGCATAGGTTCGCCGCCAGTAATACTTAAAGAACGTAAATGAGGAATCTCATCTAATCGTTTTAATAAAAGATCCATCGGAAGCGGATTCGGGTCTTTCGGCTGTAACGTGTAACCAACAGCGCAATGCTCACAGCGCATATTGCATAACGTCGTCGTTGTAAACTCAACATTTGTTAATAGTAGTTTGCCGTACTCTTCAAGGTCCATATACGCTTCCCATGGATCGTAAGAAGGAGTAATCGGCTTCATTTTTTGTGATATCATCATATGAAATACTCCTTTGACTATTGAAATAACAATTTGTCCATTCTCTATAATAGAAGAATATGTGCTTTTTATAAAGTGAAACTTTTTAGCATGAAAAGAGAGAGGGCTTACATTATAGTGGATGACTGTGACAAAATTGATGAAATTTCATGCCCATAGCAATCGTTTTTGCGGTATAATAAAAGCAACTCGAATTAAAAGGAGAGTGCCTTCATGGGAAAAGCAATTCAAGATAAAGATACACAATTAGTATATTTAAAAGAACGTTTAAATATGTTCATTGAAGTAATTGATACAATTGAACCCGAAGAAGTAGAATTAGAAGATGTAGATCGTCTTCTTGCAATGTTAGATGAATTAGAATTAAAATGTGAGCAATTTAAAAAAGACGAATAATATATTAAAAAGGCTACCAATTCCAATTTGGTAGCCTTTTTCTGTTCGGGTAATAGAAGGACGATAGAAAAAGAGGTATAATCAAGTTGTGAAAAATTTCATTTATGCTCTAATAGCGTGAAATAAATAGCTAAAGAGCATAACAATTGAATTTTCAGCTCATAACGTTTTGGTAGCGTTCACAATTGAGGGGGAAGTAACAATGGAAAAGCTTCAAGAAAGCATGTATCAACTAATTGTTGAAACGTCAACGAACTTACCGAAAGATGTTCGTCGTGCGATTCAACAAGCGAAAGAGCGAGAAAATGCAGGGACTCGTTCTGCGATGGCACTTGGCACAATTACAAATAATATTAAAATGGCTGATGATAACATCTCGCCGATTTGCCAAGATACAGGGATGCCAACGTTTAAAATTTATACACCAGTTGGTGTGAATCAATTAAAGTTGAAGGAAGCTATCTATAATGCGCTTGAGCGGGCGACAAAAGATGGTAAACTTCGTCCCAATTCTGTTGATTCTCTTTTTGGAGATAATAGTGGAAATAATTTAGGACCAGGTACGCCGGTGATTAAGTTTGAACAATGGGAAAAAGATTATATTGATGCACGTTTAATCCTAAAAGGTGGTGGCTGTGAGAATAAAAATATTCAATATAGCTTACCGTGTGAACTAGAAGGACTTGGACGAGCTGGCCGTGATTTAGAAGGGATTCGTAAATGCCTTCTTCATGCAGTATATCAAGCACAAGGGCAAGGATGTAGCGCTGGTGTAATTGGTGTTGGTATCGGGGGAGACCGCACATCAGGTTATGAATTAGCAAAAAATCAATTATTCCGTACATTAGATGATGTCAATCCAGTACCAGAGTTACAACATCTTGAAGAGTACGTATTAGAAAATGCGAACAAGCTTGGCATTGGTACGATGGGATTTGGCGGAGAAACAACTTTACTTGGTTGTAAAATTGGCGTCTATAATCGTTTGCCAGCTAGTTTCTATGTATCTGTTGCGTATAATTGCTGGGCATATCGTCGCCTTGGTGTGAAAATCCATCCTGAAACAGGAGACATTATGGATTGGCTATATCAAGAAGGGGAAGATACACTTCAGCATGAAGTACAAGAAAAAACAGAGCAACGTGAGATTGTATTAGAAGCACCAATTACAGAAGAGCAAATTCGTGAACTTCGCGTTGGTGATGTTGTAACAATTAATGGCATGATGTATACAGGTCGTGACGCAATCCATAAGCATTTAATGGATAATGATTGTCCAGTAGATTTAAATGGACAAATTATTTACCACTGTGGTCCAGTTGTTGTGAAAGATGACAATGACAATTGGCAAATTAAAGCGGCAGGTCCAACGACAAGTATTCGTGAAGAACCGTACCAAGGCGATATTATGAAGAAATTCGGTATTCGCGCTGTCATTGGAAAAGGCGGTATGGGTGCGAAAACATTAGCGGCTTTAGAAGAACATGGCGGTGTATATTTAAACGCAATCGGTGGTGCAGCGCAATATTATGCTGAATGTATTAAAGAAGTGAAAGATGTTGATTTCTTACAATTTGGTATTCCAGAAGCAATGTGGCATTTACGTATCGACGGGTTTAAAGCAGTTGTAACGATGGACTCTCATGGTAATAGCTTACATGCAGATGTTGATAAAACATCACTTGAAAAATTAGCTAGCTTTAAAGAGCCAGTATTTAAGTAAATAAAAAATGCATCTCGAATGATTCGAGATGCATTTTTTTGGTATATATAGAAAAACATGTTCAGCATGAAAGAATGCGTTGCAACAGAAACTACAAGTACGATTATATATGGAAAGGAGACTATTTATGAAATATAAATGGTTATATATCGGTCTCATTTTTTCAATTATGATGGCACTTGTTCCAGTTTCAGCACTGGCTTATACAAATACTCCACATAACTGGGGAATCCCGCGTCCTAAAAATGAAACAGTACCAGATGCAGGAAAGTTATATACAGATTTACTACAAAAAAATGGCGGGTTTTATTTAGGAGATACGAAGAAAAAAGATATTTATTTGACATTTGATAATGGATATGAGAATGGATACACAGGGAAAATATTAGATGTATTAAAAGAGAAAAAAGTACCAGCAACTTTCTTTGTAACGGGACATTACATTAAAACACAAAAAGATTTATTGTTAAGAATGAAGGATGAAGGACACATTATTGGAAACCATTCTTGGAGTCATCCTGATTTTACAGCGGTAAATGATGAGAAACTTCGTGAAGAATTAACGAGTGTAACAGAAGAAATTAAAAAAGTAACTGGGCAAAAAGAAGTGAAATATGTACGTCCTCCGCGCGGTGTATTTAGTGAAAGAACGTTAGCTCTTACGAAAGAAATGGGCTATTATAATGTATTTTGGTCACTTGCATTTTTGGATTGGAAAGTGGATCAGCAAAGAGGATGGCAATATGCGCATAATAATGTTATGACGATGATTCATCCAGGATCTATTTTATTACTTCATGCAATATCAAAAGATAATGCAGAAGCACTTGCGAAAATCATTGATGATTTGCGCGAGAAAGGGTATCATTTTAAAAGTCTAGATGACTTAGTAAAAGGCAATCAACCGTAAGCATGTATGCTTACGGTTTTCTCATGCTATAATGATGTGTAAAAAGGATGGGGAAACGTATGTGGAGCGAGCATGTTACGTTAGAGTATCCGTATCATTTTGAAGAAGTATTAAAACGTTTATCTTTTGATCCTCTTAACGTCATTCAATTAGATGAGAAAGTTATTTATATCCCGCTTTGTATCGACGAGGAACAGGTTGTTGTTCGCTTACAAGGGATTGGTACTGTTCAAAATCCACAGTTTTGGATTTCTAGTCAGACAGGAGATCCAGAGAAAGTCATGAAACGAATGAGAGCCATTTTTCATTGGAATGAACCGCTTCAAGATATACAAAATCATTTTTTAAACACATCATTACGTCCACTATTTGAAACATATGCTTATACTCCAATTATTTTAGAATTTGATTATTTTGCTTGTCTGCTTCGCTGTATCATTCACCAACAAATAAATTTGAAATTTGCTACTGTGTTAACAGAACAATTTGTGAAACGGTATGGAACAGAGAAGAACGGTGTATTCTTTTTCCCCACTCCGGAAATAGTAGCAAATATTTCAATAGAAGAATTGAGAGAGCAGAAGTTTAGTCAGCGAAAGGCTGAATATATAGTAGGATTAGGTCGAAGTATTGTCAGTGGTACATTAAATTTAGCGAGTATAGAAAATGGGACGGAAGAAGACATTTCAGCACAATTGTTGCCAATTAGGGGAATTGGTGCATGGACAGTGCAAAACTTTTTAATGTTTGGGCTTGGACGGAAAAATATGTTCCCGAAAGCGGACATTGGGATTCAGCGTGCAGTGCAAGGTATATTTCAATTAGATGATAAACCTGATGATGCATTTTTAGAAAAATTGAAACAAGAGTGTGAACCATACTGCAGTTATGCAGCGTTATATTTATGGAAAAGTATAGAGTAGAGGTGTAATAATGATACAAAAGCAACATGAGAGTAAGTTGGAAGTTGGTCAAACGTTTCCTGTGACAATTAAACGTCTTGGGATTAACGGAGAAGGCGTTGGTTATTTTAAGAGACAAGTTGTTTTCATTCCAGGGGCATTACCAGGAGAAGAAGTTGTTGCAGAAACAACGAAAATTCAGCGTGGCTTCGCTGAAGCGAAAGTGAAAAAAGTTCGTAAAGCTTCACCGCATCGTGTGAAAGCACCGTGTCCAGTATATGAGGAGTGTGGCGGTTGTCAGCTGCAACATTTAGATTATAAAGAACAATTGAATCAAAAGCGTGATATCGTTGTACAAGCATTTGAGAAGTACATGAAAAATAGTATGGAAGAGAAAATTCGTCCAACGCTTGGCATGGAAAATCCATGGCATTATCGTAATAAGAGTCAATTACAAGTGGGGCGTAAAGACGAAAAGGTTATTACAGGGCTATATAAACAAAACTCACATCAGTTAATTGATATCGCTCACTGTATGATTCAACATAAAGCAACGAATGAAGCGACAAAAGTTGTAAGACGTATTTTAGAAAAATTAAATGTTTCTATTTACAATGAGAAAAAACAAAAAGGTTTAGTACGCACAATTGTAACACGTACTGCAGTTCAAACAGGTGAAGTACAAGTTACACTTATTACAACAAAAGAAGAATTACCAAATAAAGAACAATTTATTGCAGAAGTACAAAAACAGATGCCAGCGGTTAAATCAATTATGCAAAATGTAAACTGGCGTAAAACATCTGTTATTTTTGGCGACAAAACATTTAAATTAGCTGGAAAAGAAGTAATTCAAGAAACACTTGGTGATTTATCATTTGAATTATCAGCACGTGCGTTCTTCCAGTTGAATCCAGAGCAAACCGTTGTTTTATATAATGAAGCAAAAAAAGCCGCTGCGTTAACAGGCGATGAGAAAATTGTAGATGCGTATTGTGGCGTTGGTACAATCGGTCTTTGGCTTGCAAATGATGCAGCGGAAGTACGTGGTATGGATGTAATTCCAGAAGCGATTGCAGATGCAAGAAAAAATGCAAAGCGTCACGGATTTACAAATACGAAATATGAAGCAGGTAAAGCTGAACAATGGTTACCGAAATGGGTAAAAGAAGGATGGCGTCCAGATGTAATTGTTGTCGACCCACCACGTACAGGTTGCGATGATAAATTACTGGAAACAATTTTAAAAGTGAAGCCGAAACAAGTTGTGTACGTGTCTTGTAATCCTTCTTCATTAGCACGTGATGTACAAGCATTAATGAAGAGCTATGAAGTGGAGTATGTGCAACCAGTTGATATGTTCCCGCATACAGCTCACGTAGAAAATGTAGTGAAGCTTGTTAGAAAGTAAAGTTTATTAATATTCCCTCATGGTATGAGGGAATATTTTCTATGAAGGAGAATATTATGCATAATTATAAATTAACGATTCAGTACGATGGTGCACGTTTTAAAGGATGGCAACGTCTCGGTAATAACGATAATACAATTCAAGGAAAAATCGAAAGTGTCATATCTGAAATGGTCGGAAAAGAAATTGAAATTATTGGTTGTAGTAGAACAGACGCTGGTGTACATGCTTTGAATCAAGTTGCTAACTTTCAAAGTGATGAGAAGTTAGTGGAACATAAAGTGAAAAAATATTTAAATCAATATTTACCTAATGATATTAGCATTACGAATGTGGAAGAAGTACATGATCGTTTCCATGCTCGTTACAATTCTAAAGCAAAAACATATCTGTATAAAATTTGGAATGAAGAGCATACAAATCCATTTATGCGTAAATACAGCATGCATGTGAATAAAAAATTAAATGTGAAAAGCATGAAAGCAGCTGCGAAACATTTAATTGGTTCACATGACTTTACTGCTTTTTCAAATGCGAAATCAAAGAAAAAATCTATGGTTCGAGAAGTATATACACTTGATGTGATGGAAGAGGCAGGGTTTGTACAAATTAGAGTAAGTGGTAACGGCTTCCTTCATAATATGGTAAGAAAAATTGTCGGGGCATTAATTGAAGTTGGATTAGGACAATTAGATGCTGAAGCAATTCCAAACATTTTAGAGGAAAAGCAGCGCAATCAAATTAATTGTCTTGCTGAGGCAAGTGGGTTGTATTTAGAGAATGTTGAGTTTTAATGGCAAATAAAAAAATCGGGCTAAGTAGCTCGATTTTTTTTGTATTACGAAGATTTCTCGTTTTTTATACGTAGCTTCAAATTCCAAAAAGCAGCAAGCATAATAGCTGCAAAGGAGCCACTAATTGTTGCTAATAGCTTTGCATAAGGAAAGCTACTCATATCACCATTAATGAATAACATTATACATAGAACAGCAGGGAGAAGGTATAAGTAGTGTAATAACTTTAATTTTTTATCATTACTCATATATATAGCCCTTTCTAGCATGTTATATGTTTATTATAACATATTTTACCAAGTTATTTTTTGCACTTGGAGACATGTTTATTTCATATGTGTAAATGCAGTTTTTTAATTCGATATTGTAAGTTTTGCCTACTTAATCCTAAAAATTTTGCAGCTTGTGAGATGTTGCCATGATGTTCTTTAAGAATTTGGTTAATGTAGTTCTTTTCCATTTTTTCTATTGTGTGTTTTAAAGTTTTAGGTGCATCAGTATTGTGATTAGTTAGTGCATGTTGCATATTGAATTCTGTTTTTATTCGTTCACGAAAGCGAGTAGGCATATGAAACGCTGTAATGATGGTTTCATCTTCTATCAAGTTCATGGAACCTTCAATTATATGTTCCAACTCCCGTACGTTTCCAGGCCAATCGTATGCATAGAAAAATTCTCTTACATTTACATCTACATCGGTTACATTGAGCCCAAATTGAGTATTATATTTTTCAATAAAGTGCTGAACAAGATCTGGAATATCTTCTTTTCTTTCACGTAAAGGCGGAAGACATAAAGTAACGACGCTTAATCGATAATATAAGTCTTCTCTTAATCGATTATGTGCGATGGCTTCGAAAGGATCTTCATTGATAGTTGCTATAATACGAACATCAATTTCTTTTTCGTGTGTGCCTCCGATTCTTCGTATTGTTTTTTCTTGTATAGCTCGTAGTAACTTCGCTTGAAGTGCTGGACTTAATGAGTTGATTTCATCTAATAACAAAGTTCCTCCGTTCGCTTCTTCGAATAAGCCTGATTTATCTATTGCTCCTGTAAAGGCACCTCGATTTGTGCCAAATAGTAGGCTTTCCATTAAGGTATCAGGTATAGCGGCACAGTTTTGTGAAATAAAGGGTTTGGTTGAACGCTGACTTTCATTATGGATGCTTTGTGCAAATAGTTCTTTACCAGTGCCTGTTTCCCCTACGAGAAGTATGGAGGAAGATGTACGAATTACTCTTTTTCCTTCTGTAATGATTGATTGAATGGCTTCAGAATCACCAATTATGTGATCAAAGGTAAATTTAGTGCTTTGTTTTCGAGAAGGACTTATTTTTATCGTTTGTTTTAAGTTACTAATTTCTTTTGATATTTCAATAGCGCCTTTAATTTTTCCATTTTCTATTATAGGGAAAGTATCGTTAATCGTTGTAATTTCTTGTCCTTTATTGTTAAAATACGTTTGTTTTATATTTTTCTTTGTTTTTCCAAATTTTAATGCCTCTATAAGAGTACTATTTTTATTTTCTTCAAATGCAAATATTTCTAAAGGACTTTTATATAATACATCTAAGCGATCCATTGATTCAATTTCCATCATTTTGCGGTTATAGACAATCGTTTTACTTTCCTCATTAATAATATGAATCCCGATATCGAGTTCATTGAGTAAAGTTTCATATAGCATATTCATTTCAATAATTTGTTTGAAATTAATTTCTTCTGTATGCATGTAACATCTTCTCCTCATTTCACCCTATGAAGACTGACTTTTTATAATTTTATTAAAATTCTTATAAAATCGCAAAAAATTTTTGCTATTTTTCGTTTAAAACTTTTTAAATGATCGAAAAATTTTGCGGTTGTGCACATTTTTTTGTATGAAACTCTCATTTAATACATGAATTAGAGACTTGGTACGTATTTTGCATAAATAATATTCGAAATCTCTAGAGGGGAGAATATGACTTTTTACAGGATATACAACGTTTTGGTGTCAATTAATAAGAGGGAGGAATTTATAAAGTGAAGACAGTTATAGAAGGTGTGTATAGTCCTTGTTATGGAAAAGTAGAGAAGTTATTTGTGACGGAAAGTTCTTACGTATACGAGTGGGAGAAATTAGCATTAATTGAAACAATAGATAAACAGAAAGTAGAAATTAAGATAGGGATCAGTGGTTATATTGAATCATTAGAAGTAGTAGAAGGACAAGCTATTGCTGATCAAAAATTATTAATAACAGTAAGGGATGACCTTTTAGTAACAGGCAGTGATTAATGTAAGTGACGTGTATTTTTGCTCTTTTAAATCATTATTTTTACACTGAATACTTTTAAAAACGCTTACATTAAATGGGTTGGCAAAGTGAAAAGGGGGGATTTATATGATGGATCAAAACCAAGGATTAAAAAGAGAATTGAAAAGTAGGCACATATTTATGATTGCACTCGGTGGAGTTATTGGTACAGGACTTTTTTTAGGGTCAGGTTATACGATTCATGAGGCTGGACCTGGAGGAGCAATTGTAGCGTATCTTGTCGGTGGATTTGTAATGTATTTAACGATGCTCTGTCTTGGAGAATTAGCTGTTGCGATGCCTGACGCAGGGTCTTATCAAACGTATGCGACAAAGCATATTTCCCCTGCAGCAGGTTATGTAGTGGGATGGATGTCGTGGTTAAACTGGTCTGCTACGATAGGTATTGAATTAATTGCAGTTAGTATTTTGATGAAACGTTGGTTTCCTGATGTACCGTCATGGATTTGGTGTGTAGCGTTTGCGGTGCTTCTCTTTGCTATCAATGCATTATCTTCAAGAAGTTTTGCAGAAGTTGAATTTTGGTTTGCAAGTATTAAAGTAATTACAATCATTGCATTTATTATTTTGGGCGGGGCAGCAATGTTTGGTTTTCTAGATATGAAAGGAAATGAACCAGCACCAATGTTCTCTAGTTTTACTGATTATGGTGGATTGTTTCCAAATGGATTATCCGCTATTTTAATTACGATGATTGCTGTTAATTTTTCCTTCCAAGGAACAGAACTAGTCGGTATTGCAGCAGGTGAGAGTGAAAATCCAGAAAAAACAATCCCAAAGGCAATTAATAATACAGTTTGGCGTATACTCGTGTTCTTTGTATTATCTATTTTCATTCTTGCAGGATTATTCCCATGGCAGCAAGCAGGAGTGATAGAAAGTCCATTCGTAGTTGTATTTGATAAAATTGGTATTCCTTATGCAGCTGATATTATAAACTTCGTTATTATTACAGCGGTACTATCCGTTGCGAATTCAGGATTATATGCAACTTCTCGTATGCTATGGTCTATGTCTAATCAAGGAATGATTAGTCCGATTTTTGGTAAGTTATCTAAAAACGGTGTTCCTATTTATGCATTGATTGTAAGCACAATTGTAGGTTGTCTCTCATTATTATCAGGTATTTATGCGGAAGATACAGTTTATTTATGGCTGCTTTCTATCGCTGGATTTGGAGCGATACTAGTTTGGGCATCTATTGCTCTATCTAACTTATTAGCTAGAAGGTCATACATAAAGCAGGGCGGGGATGTCAAAGACCTGAAATTTAAAACACCGCTGTATCCATTCGTACCACTGCTTGCGTTAGTATTAAATGTAACAGTAATCGTTGGCATGGCCTTTATTCCAGAACAAAGAATGGCATTGTATTGTGGTATTCCATTTATGATTGTTTGTTTACTGTTTTATCGTGCTACAAGAAATAAGGGAAGTAATGTAGAGCATATTGAAAAGACAAATATAACGGAAGTAGAGAGTTTATAATAGTGATCAATTAGGAGACTGTAAAATTGTAAACAGTCTCTTTTTTTGTGAAAATAAAGCTGGAAACATACTATGTATGCAAAGGGGAATTAGCGATGAATCGAGAAATTTCGCAGTTGTTAAAACAAATAGATTCAAGGAAAGAGGAATTGTTAGAACTTACAAAAACATTAATTCGTTTTGAAACACCAGCACCGCCAGCGAGAAATACAAATGAAGCGCAAGAATTTGTTGCAGAGTTTTTAAGAAAACGAAATTTTAGTATTAATAAATGGGATGTATATCCGAATGATCCGAACGTTGTTGGGGTAAAAAAAGGAATAAAAAGTGACTCATATAAAAGTCTTATTATTAATGGGCATATGGATGTAGCTGAAGTGTCAGCAGATGAGGCGTGGGAAACAGATCCATTTGATCCATTTATAAAAGATGGCTGGTTAGTTGGACGTGGCGCAGCAGATATGAAAGGTGGGCTGGCTGGAGCGCTATTTGCCATTCAACTTTTACAAGAAGCTGGTATTGAATTACCTGGAGATTTAATCTTTCAATCAGTAATAGGGGAAGAAGTTGGAGAGGCAGGAACACTTCAATGCTGCAGGCGAGGTTACGATGCTGATTTTGCAGTCGTAGTGGATACGAGTGATTTGCATATGCAAGGGCAAGGTGGTGTCATTACTGGATGGATTACAGTGAAAAGTCCGCAAACGTTTCATGATGCAACGCGCAGACAAATGATCCATGCTGGAGGACGTTTATTTGGAGCGAGTGCGATTGAAAAAATGATGAAAATTGTGCAGAGCTTACAAGAATTAGAGCGTCACTGGGCAGTCATGAAAACATATGAAGGCTATCCATCTGGAACAACAACAATTAATCCAGCTGTTATTGAGGGGGGAAGGCATGCGGCGTTTATTGCGGATGAGTGCCAGTTATGGATAACAGTGCACTTCTATCCGAACGAAACACATGAACAAATAATAAAAGAAATTGAAGAATATATTGGAAAGGTAGCAGCTGCCGATCCATGGTTAAGTGAAAATCCGCCACAATTTAAGTGGGGCGGAGAATCAATGATTGTAGATCGTGGTGAAATTTTCCCTTCATTAGAAGTAGATAGGGAACATGCAGCTGTAAAAAAACTTAGCTCAGTACACGAGTCTATTTTATCAAAAAATGCAATTTTAGATATGTCTGCAACGGTAACTGATGGCGGTTGGTTTAGTGAGTTTCATATTCCAGCGATTATATATGGACCAGGTACATTAGAAGAAGCACATTCTGTAAATGAGAAAGTTGAAATTGAACAGTTAATTGAATTTACAAAAGTAATAACAGCATTTATATATGAATGGTGCCACACGAAAAAATAGATTTGTATAGTAAAATCATACGAGTATGTATACTTGTACGATTTTTTAGTGAACTATTTCAGAGGTGAAAATAAACAACTGAAATAGTTCTTTATTTTGCTATGTCTTTCGTTTTATTTCAAGTAATTTCTCTTTTGCTAATTCAACGGCGATCGCATCATCTAAATAGCCAATTGGAAAGAGATAGTCGGGAATAATATCTGTCGATAAAATGAAATAAAGTAATGCGCTTCCAAGAACTGCACGTTCTTCTTTTGAAATGGTTTCATTGCAAAATTGTTGATACATATCTGTTAATTGTTCAATAAAAGGACCAGCACTATCAATTTGCTCTAATTTGCTTGCGAAACTGTCATGAATACGTTTTTCGCCTTCTGTTGTCTGGGCATAGCGTTCGTAATTTTCGAGTTCTTGTTTTACGCGAGTTGTAGTGTAATCGAAATCGAATAAGTTAGAGGATTGCAGCGTTTGCTGAATGGTATCAAGAGATGTGTACATATCTGTTTTTTCTTTATTAATGTGAGGAGAATCAGGGTACATTTCATCAAATAACAATTGGGGTGGAACTTGAAGACATTCTGCAAATTTTTGTAGATGTTTTTGTTTTGGCGGTTGTTTACCATTAATAATTCTTGAGACTGTTGCAGGATCAATATTTGTAAGTATTCCTAGTTGGCGCATAGATAAGGCGCGTTCTTTTAAAAGTTTTTTTATTAATTTGCCAAGCCGATCATTCGGGTTTTCATTAGCCATAGTGTAGGCACTCCTTTTTTAGTGTTGAAAAAATATTGAGCATTTATTACAAGTATATGAAACAGACAGGCACAGTTGCTCAACATTTTCATAATATGCATTGAAAAGTGAGAAAAAGGGGTGACTATTTATGAGTACGGTAGGCTTATTTTCAATTTTTTTAATCGGGATCGCTTCTAATTTAGATAATGCAGGTGTTGGAATTGCATATGGCATTCGTAAAATTCGTATTTCGTGGTTTAACAATTTTATCATCGCATTCTTTGGATTTTTATTTACTTTACTAGCTGGATTTTTTGGAAACTGGATTGCGTTATTTATTTCAGAGTTTACAGCAAATCTGATTGGAGCAATCGTTTTAGGGATAATCGGTGTGTTTATTTTATGTCAGCCTTTCTTGGGCCAAAAAAATACTGCAGGTTCTAAAGATGATAATGTACTTATGGGAATTTTACGTGATCCGGAAAAAGCAGATTTTGATGGTTCTAAAACAATTAGTTTCTCAGAAGCAATTGTTTTAGGAGTTGCGTTGTCTATTAATAATATTGCAGGTGGATTTGATGCAGGGGTAACAAATTTAAATCTTTGGCTTACAGCGACTATTTCTGGGGTGTTTAGTTTTATTTGTATTAGTGGTTTTGCGTATGTAGGAAAACGATTTTTAGCAGAATACTTAGGGAAATGGGCGACAGTTATCGCAGGAGTGTTATTAATTCTTATTGGGATCGATCAGTTGTTGTAAGGAGAGTAGAAAACAAGGTTCGAGTATTTCCTTGGAAATACAGCAAGAGATTGCATATATTGACGTAATTTTCTCCATACTAATACGGATTTCTTTTAAGAAAGGGGGATTTGTATGGGACGCGGGAAAGCATTTGATCATAAGAAAAAAGGGCATGATCATCAACCACCTAAAGGTGCGTTCATTCATAAAGATGTAAATGAACATACTTTGGAAGAGGAAGAGCTACCAGTAAATATTGAGGCGTATAAAAATAGTTTAAAAAAACATTAAAAGCACCTACATAGGTGCTTTTTTACCGTATATCTTCAATTAATTGTTCGGATTCTTCATGCATACTGTACTCACTTAATACTTGAATGCAAAGCCACTTTAATTCCTCAATCGTATGCTCAAGTTCTTCAGGAAGCACATGATAAATGTCTTCAAGTCCCATCCCGAAATGAATAAGTTCAAGTACTTGATCATCGATGTTCCGATCCATTAATAATTCAAGTACTTCTAAATTGAATATGTATCGGTGAGCTTCGTCGAGTGAAACAACTTTTAACTTCAAGCTTTCTACAATACTCAATATAAAAAGAAGGATTGTTTTTTCAAGAACAGGTTGTTTTCCCATTTGAAATATTAGTTTCATCTTTCACACCTCCACATATAGCGCTAGGTTGTACTATATTATTCAGGAGGGGGGAACAAATATGCATGATATAGAGAAACTTTCAGCACTGTTTTTGTAAGAGGATTGATAACTGACAAAAGTGAGGTTTTGGCGAAATAAAAAATCCTGCTAGTATAGCAGGATAACTCGCGATTAAAAAATGCTCCAACCTTCTTGAGCAGAAAGAAGTTCAAGGATTTTAAAACCGGCAATACTATTTCCGTTTGCATCTAAAGCTGGTCCGAAAATACCGATTCCCATGTCTCCTTTTACGCAGCCAAAAATACCACCGGCTACACCACTTTTTGCAGGAATACCAACACGAATTGCAAATTCACCAGATTCGTTATACATACCACATGTGACCATAAATGTTTTGCAAATTTTTGTAATATGCTTAGGGATAATTTGTTTTTTCTTATATGGATCATATCCATCCATTGCAAAAATTAAGCCGATACGTGCTAAATCGATGCAGTTTACTTCAACTGCGCATTGACGAGTATATAAATCCATAAGTTCTTCAATATCACAATCGATAATTCCGTTTTGTTTCATATAATAACAAAGTGAACGGTTTAGGTAAGCTGTCTCTAGTTCTGAATCGGCAACTTTAGAGGAATAATTAATAGTAGGATTATCTGTTATTTCACGTACAAAATGAAGAATACGTTCCATTTTTTCCTCGTTATCTTTTCCTGCTAACATGCTTGTAATAGCTAAAGCTCCTGCATTTATCATTGGATTAAGGGGTTTGGACGGACTTGTCGTTTCTAACTTAATAATAGAATTAAATGGGTCACCCGTTGGCTCCATTCCAACTTTAGAAAATACATATTCTTCACCACGGTCTAAAAGGGCAAGGGCAAGTGTAATTACTTTGGAAATACTTTGAAGAGTAAATAGTGTTTGTGAGTTGCCTGCATGGATATATTCTGTTTCTTTATGGAAAATGGCAATCCCTAAATCGTCTGGATTTGCATTTCCTAGTTCGGGGATATAAGTAGCAAGTTTTCCTTTTTTCGTATATGGTTTTACTTGTTCTAACAACTGTTGTAAGTTGTTTGTTTCAATGCACTGCATAGTACCAACGCTCCTATTTTGAATTAACTAAGTTTACTTTTCCCGATATGCTCGGAAATAAATAATAACATGAAAAAGTGGAATGATAAAACGAAAGTTCAATGTGCTATAATAGGTCTTTCGTTTCGAGTATTCTGTATTTTAAAAAGGAGAATTTTCCTTTTATATAACAGTTTGGAAATAGGAGATTTATCCATAAAAAGTTCAGAAATAAAAACTACACATCTATACAACTATATGTTATTATGGTTATGTAATAGAAAGCGTTTTCTAAAGCGTACTTATAATGATAACGATTTCATAAATTTAATTAGGGGGAATTAAAATGTTGCAGTTTTTACAACGTATTGGTAAAGCTTTAATGCTTCCGATCGCAGTACTACCAGCAGCAGGATTATTGCTTCGTTTAGGGCAACCAGATGTATTTGATATTCCTGTTATGGCACAGGCCGGCGCAGCAGTTTTTGATAACTTAGCACTTATTTTTGCAATTGGTATTGCAATCGGTCTTTCAGTGGATGGTAGTGGTGCAGCAGGTCTTGCAGGTGCAATTGGTTATCTTGTTATGAAAAATAGTATTGATGCACTTAGCAAAGGGTATTCAACTGCTGAATTACAAGGTAAATTAAGTAAAGTCCAAGATTTAATAGGTAATAGCGCAAATGTAGATCCATCTAAGCTTGCGGATACAATGACACAAGTATCTAAGGCTGCTGAATTATCGACTAAAGTAGATATGAAAGTCTTAGGTGGTATTATTGTTGGTGTTATAGCAGGACTTCTTTATAATAAATTCCATAAGATTAAACTTCCAGAATGGTTAGGTTTCTTTGCTGGAAAACGTTTCGTTCCAATTGTTACATCAGTTGTGATGCTGATATTAGGAATTCTATTTGCACAAATTTGGCCAACAATTCAAAATGGTATTGATGCATTAGCTCATGGAATTGTTAATTTAGGTGCAATTGGTTCAGGATTATTTGGTTTATTAAACCGTTTATTAATCCCAATTGGTTTACACCACGTAATGAACACATACTTCTGGTTTGTATTTGGGGACTTTACAAATGCAGCAGGTAATGTTGTTAATGGTGATATTGCTCGTTTCCTTGCAGGTGACAAAACAGCAGGTATGTTTATGACTGGTTTCTTCCCAGTTATGATGTTCGGTTTACCAGCAGCATGTTTCGCAATGATTGCAGCTGCTAAACCAGAAAAGCGTAAAGCAGTTACTGGTATGTTAGCTGGTCTAGCATTAACTTCATTCTTAACTGGTATTACAGAGCCTATTGAATTCTCATTCATGTTCTTATCACCAGTATTATATGGTATTCATGCTGTACTAACAGGTCTTTCTTTATTCATTACAACATCGCTTGGCATTCATGATGGTTTCTCATTTAGTGCCGGTGCAATCGATTACGCTTTAAACTTCGGTATTGCAACAAAACCAGTCTTACTAGCAGGTATCGGTTTAATTTACGCAGCAATTTATTTCATAGTATTCTACTTCTTAATTAAGAAGTTCGATTTAAAAACTCCTGGTCGTGAAGATGACGATGAGTTAGTTGAAGATGGTGAGGCACCAGTTGCAGGTTCAATCGGTGAAACTTACGTAGCAGCTTTAGGCGGAAAAGAAAACTTAACAGTTATTGATAACTGTGCAACACGTCTACGCTTACAAGTAAAAGATGCTGGTCAAGTAAATGAAGCAGCATTAAAACGTGCTGGTGCAAAAGGTGTTATGAAATTAAGTAATACAAGTGTACAAGTTATCGTAGGTACAAATGTTGAATCTGTTGCCGATGATATGAAAAAACACGTATAAATAATGAGATAAGAGGATGTCCAAAAAGATTGATAAAATCAATTTTTTAGAGGATATCCTCTTTTTTTTGTTAATAATTTAACGGGAATCTTACTTTTGTAAATTTTCTTTTTCTTTTTTGTACATATAGGTTGGTAATATGTGCAGTGCGTGATAAAGTAGGGATGATATAGAATGGATTATCCATAATCTACTAAAATAAATCTTTAATAGAGGAATTAAATTATTGGTGAGTAAGGGGAAAAAAGCAATTATGGATCAGGAGAAAAATAATGCGAATGGGAAAGTACGTCGGCCGATTGTATACATAAAAAGAACAATCATTCTCGTCTTACTATTATCACTTGTATATTTTATGTATACAAAAATTGTTGCGCATAATAAGAAAGAAGAAACTTTAAAAGCGGCAGCAGAAATGAAGAAACAAGAAGAGCTAAAAAAGAAAGAAGAAAAAAAGAAACAAGAAGTACAGAAGCAAAAACAAAAAGAGCAGGAAGAACAAGTGAAGCAAGCGCAAGCTGTGGAGAAGCTTCCCGAGGGACCACCTCAAGAAATTAATGAAAACGCTCAATTGGACCAGTATTTACAAAACGCAGGATTTAGCGGGACAGCTGTTATTGTAAAGAATGGAAAAGTTCTTTTGAATAAAGGGTACGGTATGGCAAATAAAGAACAGAAAGTACCGAATAATTCAGAGACGACTTTTTATATTGGTTCTATTTCAAAGGCATTTGTAGCAACTGCTATTATGCAGTTGAAAGATCAAAATAAATTACAAGTAGAAGATACTGTTGCAAAGTATATTCCAAATTTTCCTCAAGGTAATAGTATTCAGCTAAAACATCTATTAACACATACATCAGGGATTCCCGAATATGAGCAGGGAAAAGAAGATATTTCTCATGAAGAACTGATAAAGCGGATAGGAAATCAAAAGCGTATTGGTGGTCCAGGAGAGAAATGGAAGTATTCTGACTCGAACTACTCTATACTTGCATACATTGCCGAGAAGGTAAGTGGACAGTCGCTCGAAGAATATATTAAACAACATATTTTTGCTATTGCGGGTATGAAACATTCTGGTTTTGGCACAGCGTTAGAACAAACAAGATTCCCATCAACGGGTTATAAAATAGTAAATAATAATATGACAACATCTAATATTCCGAGCATGTCACAACTATATGGTTGTGGTGATATATACACAAGTGCGCATGATTTATATTTATTTAACGAAGCACTATTCTCTGGTAAATTAATTTCAAAAGAGAGTTACGATCAAATGTTTACGGGTGGAAAAAAGGATTACGGGTTTGGATGGTACGTAGACCCAGGAAGCTATTCGAATCACGGTGTAATGCCAGGATGGAATTGCTTAAACGGATTTAGTAAAAATGGTAGTGTATATGTTGTTTTATTATCTAACATTCAAAATAACATTAAATCATTTGGTAAAGTGAATAACGATATTTATTCGATATTGCGGAATATTGAAGTGTAAGAAACTATCCTTTTGGATAGTTTTTTTTATGCCTTGAACCAAATATTTCTTTTAGAAAATGTATGTCTTACCTATCACAAAAATATCTATTTTGTATACATTAAGATGTATGGATGTGAAATTTTATAATCTAAAAATAATAGGAGGAGAAGTGTATGTGTCTGTTCAGAAAATATTGGAATAAATTATCGAGATTGTTTAATAGGCAATTAGATTATTTTTTAGATAATAAGTTATTACCTGCTGTGGAAAGACTTTTATTTTCACAAAACTTCGCGAGATTTATTCAAAGAAACTCTAAGCAAGCTACTGAAGAAGTTATTGAATCAAGTAGATTTCAATCTATTATTTGTAACATTTTAAAAGAATGTACTACATCACCTTTTAAAGAAATTGCAGAGCAGTATTTAGGTAAAAACGTAGAAATTACTGTGACAGTGGGACAGTTAACAGGCGTTATTGTAGCAGTTGGTGATGACTTCTTAACATTGCAAGAAGGAATAGGAACAGAAGTTTTATTACCATTTACAAGTATTATATCAATTAAAGAAGCGTAAGAAAGGAGCGTTATATATGTTATTTACTGATGAATTACGTAACCATGTTGGGGAACTAGTGCAAGTTGTGACAGCTGTAGAAATCATTGCAGGCGTTCTTTTATCTGTGACGGATGGGGCAGTAATTGTTCGTACTTCTCCTTCTTATGGACCACCAGAAGATGTAGTTGTGCGTATTCCTATTATTGCTTATGTTCGCTTGGAAGGGTAAGAGTGATACAAGTATGAGAGTGTCAGTTGTTATTCCAGTGCATAATGAAGCAAGTACTTTATCAAAAGTTTTAGTAGAAGTAAGAAAGCTCGAACCATATGAAATTATCATAGTAGATAATGGATCGACAGATGGTACGAAAGAAATAGCGCTACAGCATAATTGCCGTGTGATTTATTATAGATATTCCCTTGGTAATGATGTGGGACGGGCAATTGGTGCTAGAGAAGCAAAAGGTGAAATTGTTTTATTTTTAGATGGTGATATCGTCATGAAAAGTGAAGAATTATACAATTTTATTAAAGGAATACAGCAAGGACATGAGATTGTTTTAAATAATTTAACATGGTCCGTTTATTTGAAGATGAGACCGCATTATACGACGGTTGGAAAATATATGTTAAATCGTTATTTGAACAAGAAGGAGTTTGTTGTAGGATCTTTAATTGCAATACCACATGCGATAAGTCGTAAAGTGATTGAAAAACTGGGGTGGTGGAATTTAGCAGATCCGGCATTATTTCAAGCGATGGCGATGTCTAGAGGAGTAGATATTTCTGATATGGCTTCAGTTGATGTCATTTACACAAATAAAGTTCGTCCTGTCCATACGGGCACATCACCTGGCTCTCCTTATCCGAAAGCGACTAGTCGTATTATGGGTGATCATTTGCGTGCTTTACAATACGTAATCGAAACATACGGTAATCGCGGTGGTTTTTCAGAGGACAATAGAGATAGAGCGTTTGTAGGAAAGTATAAACCAGTTTTATTACAAAAGAAAAAAGCGAAATATAGTGCCATTATCCCGGTATCAGAAGAAAAAATAACTATAAGGTCTGTTATACAAGAAGTGAAAGAAGCAGGTGTAGATGAAATTATAGTTGTCGCAAATGGAGCAGATGTTGAGACTGTTAAACAGGCAAAGCTAGAGAATGTTATTGTAGTTGAATTTACGAAGGCGCTTGGACATAATGTAGCACGAGCAATAGGGGCTATGCATGCTACGGCAGATATTTGTTTATTCGTTGATGGTGATTTTGTTATTCCAGCAAAAAAACTCACTCCATTTTTACATGCTGTTGAAGATGGAAATGACGTGGTGTTAAATGATTTACAATGCTTATTAGATATGTTTCATCCAGCAGATCCAATTAGTATGGGAAAATACTTTTTGAATTTGGTAGCGAAAAGACCAGATTTATGGAATAACTCACTAACTGCTGTACCACATGCCATTCATAAGAAGGTAATAGAGAAAATAGGATATGACTCCCTTATCATTCCGCCATTAGCACAAGTGAAAGCTATTTTAGAAGGATTCTCTATTACAACAGTAGAGTTAGTAGATGTTATAAAAACAAATCGAGTACGTCCAGAGCAACACGAATTTGTAAATGGGCGTATTTCAGCGTTTGATCGTATTTTCGGTGATCAACTTGAGGCGGTTACGTATTTATTACAACGTACGGATGAACGTGGTGGCTTTACTGATGGAGATAGAGATAGAGATATCATTCAACAATTGAGAAGGGAAGAAGAGAATACAAATGAATAGTAGTAAAGTAGCTATTATTGGGTTAGGGTATGTTGGCCTTCCTTTAGCGGTACATTTTGCAGAAAGAGGGCATACAGTACTTGGATTAGATAAAGATATTAGAAAAATAGACTCAATTATAAAAGGAGAAAGTTATATTCCAGATGTTTCTTCTAAAGAGTTACAAAGTTTATTGACGAAAAAAAAATTAACAGTAAACACACCGGATCAAGGCATTGCTGATTTTCAAAGTAGTGATTATGTTATTGTCACTGTCCCGACTCCAATTAATGAACAAAGAGAACCAGATTTAAGTGCCCTCATTTCAGCTTCGCATTATATACAACAAAACCTTCAAAAAGGACAAACCTTCATTTTTGAAAGCTCCACATATCCAGGCACACTTGAAGAAGTCATCATACCTATTATTTCTCAAAATAGTAACAAGGTAGGGGAAGATTTCTATATCGGATATTCCCCTGAGAGAATTGATCCAGCAAATAGTCAATATTCAGTTCAAGCTATTCCAAAAGTTATTAGTGGACAAACAGAAAAGTGTAGACAAAAGGTACAGGATTTATATAGTACCATTTTTGACGAAGTTGTACCTGTTAGCTCTCCGAAAGTAGCAGAGATGTGCAAGCTATTTGAAAATATTCAGCGCTTAGTTAACATTTCTTTAGTAAATGAACTAAACACACTATGTGAAAGTTTAGGCATTGATTTTTATGAGGCCATTGAAGCGGCATCTACAAAACCATTTGGGTTTACTCCATATTGGCCAGGGCCAGGGATAGGGGGACACTGTATTCCAGTAGACCCTTTATATTTTCAATGGAGAATAAAAAAGAATGGGGCAATTAGTCAATTAATTGAGGCAGCACATATAATTAATGAAGAAATGCCAGAGAAAATGGTCCGGAAAGTAAAAAGTGTGGTGCAATCACCTGCAACGGTGTTAATTGTAGGGATTGCGTATAAAAAAGATGTAAATGATTTGAGAGAATCACCAGCGTTACCGATTATTCAATTATTAAGAAATCAAGGATACGAGATAGAATATCATGATCCTTATATTTCTTTCGCGGAAATTGGAGATAAGGTGTATCAATCTGTTTCTTTAGATAAAGAAAAAGTTAAAAAAGCGGATTGTATTTTAATTTTAACGGATCATTCTAATATTGATTGGAAGCTTTTTAAAGGAATGGACCGAGTAATAGATACACGCGGGATTGTAAAGAAGGTGAGTAAATGAGTAAGAAATGTTTAATTACAGGTGGGGCCGGATTTATCGGGTCGCATTTAGCTGAAGAGTTGATGAGAAGAGGTTATGAGGTCACTGTTGTGGATAACTTTTATAAAGGTAAAAATAAGTACCATGAAGAGTTAATGAAAAAAATCCGTGTTATTCCAATAAGTGTGTTAGATAAAAATTCTATTTATGAATTAGTAGATCAGCATGATGTCGTGTTTCATTTAGCAGCAATTTTAGGTGTGAAAACAACAATGGAAAAAAGTATAGAGCTCATAGAAACGAATTTTGATGGGACGAGAAATATTTTACAAGCAGCGTTAAAAGGAAAGAAGAAAGTAGTTTTTGCTTCTACTTCAGAAGTATATGGTAAGGCCAAGCCACCTTTCTCTGAAGAGGGAGATCGATTATACGGGGCAACTTCTAAAATTCGTTGGAGTTATGCGGTTTGTAAAACTTTGGAAGAGACATTATGTTTAGGATACGCATTAGAAGGTTTACCGGTAACGATTGTTCGATATTTTAATATTTATGGTCCAAGAGCGAAAGATGGTCCGTATGCAGGGGTAATCCCGCGATTTATTAGTGCGGCTTTGCAAGGAGAAGACATTCTCGTATATGGAGATGGAAAGCAGACACGTTGTTTTACGTATGTGAGTGATGCGGTAGAAGCAACAATTCGGGCAATGGATGAGAAGGTAAATGGTGAGATTATTAATATAGGTTCTGAGAATGAACAGAGTATAAAAGAAGTAGCAGAAGTAATTAAAAAATTAACGAATTCTTCTTCGAAGATTGTACAAGTGCCTTTTGAAGAAGTATATCCTCATGGTTTTGAAGAAATTCCAAATAGAAGACCAGATGTAACAAAATTAAAAAAGCTTGTACAATTTCAGGCGAAAGTAACGTGGGAAAACGGATTGAAGGAAACAATTAAGTGGTTTCGTGAACAAAACAATGGCTAAGTCATTATCTGTTATTATTCCTGCATGTAATGAGGTCGATACGATTTCAGACGTTATTCAATCGGTAAGACCATTAAATCCAGTAGAAATTATTGTAGTAGCAAACGGTTGTAATGATGGAACAGAAGATGTTGCAGATCGTTTAGGGTGTAAAGTAATCAAACATACAGAGCTACTAGGGAACGATGTTGGACGTGCAGTCGGCGCAAAACATGCGATAGGTGATGTATTACTATTTATAGATGGTGATTTTGCTATTCAAACTTCAAAATTAAAATTATTCCTTAATCCGATTTTATACGATCAGGCAGATGTAGTTTTAAATAATTTGGATGCATTATTTTTAAAAAGGCAAAAACCTACTTCTATTACAGTATGGCGCCAAATATTAAATGCAATGTTAGAGCGTGAAGAATTAAAAATTAATTCTTTATTAGATGTACCTCATGCGCTGACGAAAGAAGTCGTTCAAAGCATCGGATATGAATGTTTTGTTAATCCTATTGTGGCTCATTTACGCCTACTTCAAAGTAAATGGAGAATTAGTCGTCATTGCGCCATTGACGTTATTACGCCAAATAAATTTCGTCCATTCCAGCATGCTGCATATGGAACAAATCTTTCCCAATCTGAAAAAAGAATGATAGGTGATCATATAGAAGCAGTAGCGGCACGGATATTAAGCAGTGATGAGCGCGGAGGATATTATGATGGAAATAGGAAAAGGGATAGTGTCTATCATACTTTAAGTTTTGAAGAGTTTTATCAAGGATGGGGCGTCACATCTAATTTGTATAAAGGAAAGCAACTATCTGTTGTTATTCCCGTACAAGATGAAGAGAAAACAATTGGAAACGTTATAGAAGAGCTTCGCAAAATTGAACCCTTCGAAATTATCGTTGTCGTAAATGGTTCGTCAGATAAAACGAAAAAAATTGCAAAAGACAAAGGGGCAACGACAATTGTATATAAAGAAGCACTCGGAAATGATGTAGGGCGCTCACTTGGAACTTATTTTGCCAAAGGAGAAATTGTGTTATTTATAGACGGCGATTTTATTATTCCAGCGAGTGAGCTATATCCTTTTGCAAAAGCTATAGCAGATGGAAAGGACGTCGCATTAAATGATTTAAATCACTATTTAGATTTAAGAGTACCACTTCATCTTGTAACTGCATTTAAGTATGCACTAAATTTAGCTTGTGATAGAAAGGATTTAGGGGTAGGCTCACTTATTGCGGTACCTAATGCATTTAGCCAAAAGTGTTTGAAAGCAATTGGGTATAAATCTTTATTGTCACCTTGTGTAGCACAAGTGAAGGCTCTTCTGTCTGGATTTGAAATTGCATGTGTATATCGTGTTGAGGTTGATAAGATGAACCGTATTCGTCCCAGTGAACATTTCGCAAAAATAGGTCACCCTCCAGCTGTACTTCGAATTATAGGTGATCATATAGAGGGACTAGAGCAAATAATTTCATTAACAGACAATCGTGGCGGATTCTATGATGGCAATAGAAAAAGAGATGCTTTATAGAAGTAACAAAAAAAGTGTACAACATGTGTACACTTTTTTGTTCTGTTATAAAAACTATAACAGATTAGGAGATAAGAGTATTACAGCTCTACAATGGGTATTGTTCTTATATTACAAAATAGGACTCGTATATAAGGATACCAAAAAAATACAATTAAGGAAAGGGTTAATTTTAAAGACTTTTAAATGAAGTTAACACTATATATATAGTAGTTTGCTCAATATTTCACAAACATGTCACAACTATTTCGTTCACTTTCGTAAAAAAGTAGTATTCTAAGTGTGTAAGCTGTTATATAAAAAATCTTAGTCCTGTACTAATCAAAAATGGAGGAGATTAGGATGACTCAAGTATTAGAAAATGTTAAAAACGCATGGGAAAACTTTAAAGGTGAAAAATGGAAAGCAGAGATTGATGTTCGCGATTTCATTTTAAATAATGTAAACGTTTTCGAAGGAGACGAATCTTTCTTAGCAGAAGCAACTGAAGCAACGAAACAACTTTGGGATCAAGTAATGGATTTAACAACGAAAGAACGTGAAAACGGTGGCGTTCTTGATATGGATACAAAAATTGTTTCTTCTATTACATCACATGCCCCTGGATACTTAAATAAAGATATTGAAAAAGTAGTCGGTTTCCAAACTGATAAACCATTTAAACGTTCTTTACAACCATATGGTGGTATTCGTATGGCAGAACAAGCTTGTGAATCTTATGGATACGAAATGGATAAAGAACTTAGTCGTATTTTTAGAGATTGGAGAAAAACTCATAACCAAGGTGTATTTGATGCATACACACCAGAAATGAGAAATGCACGTAAATCAGGTGTTATTACGGGTCTTCCAGATGCATACGGACGTGGACGTATTATCGGTGACTATCGCCGAGTAGCGTTATATGGTATTGATCATTTAATTGAAGCGAAAAAAGCTGATTTAAATTTAACTGGCGGTGTAATGAGCGAAGATACAATGCGTTTACGCGAAGAGTTATCTGAGCAAATGCGTGCACTTCAAGAGTTAAAAGAAATGGCCGCTTCTCATGGCTTCGATATTTCTAAGCCAGCAACAAACACGCAAGAAGCATTCCAATGGTTATACTTCGCATACCTTGCAGCGATTAAAGAGCAAAACGGGGCTGCAATGAGTCTTGGGCGTACTTCTACATTCTTAGATATTTACATTGAAAGAGATTTAGCAAATGGTACTTTAACAGAAGAAGAAGTACAAGAAATTGTAGATCACTTCATTATGAAATTACGTCTTGTGAAATTCGCAAGAACACCTGATTATAATGAATTATTCTCTGGTGACCCAACTTGGGTAACTGAATCTATCGGTGGTATGGCATTAGATGGTCGTCCATTAGTAACAAAGAACTCATTCCGTTTCTTGCATACATTAGATAATTTAGGACCAGCTCCAGAACCAAACTTAACTGTTCTTTGGTCTAAACAATTACCAGAGAACTTTAAAAACTACTGTGCGAAAATGTCTATTAAAACATCAGCAATTCAATATGAAAATGATGACATTATGCGCCCTGAATACGGCGATGATTACGGTATTGCATGTTGCGTATCTGCAATGAGAATCGGTAAACAAATGCAGTTCTTCGGAGCTCGTGCAAACTTAGCGAAAGCATTATTATATGCGATTAACGGTGGTAAAGATGAAAAATCTAAAGCACAAGTTGGTCCTGAGTACGCACCAATTACTTCTGAAGTATTAAATTATGAAGAAGTTATGCATAAGTTTGATATGACAATGGAATGGTTGGCGGGTCTATATTTAAACACATTAAATGTTATCCATTACATGCATGATAAATATAGCTATGAACGTATTGAAATGGCACTTCATGATACAAACGTTCTTCGTACAATGGCAACAGGTATTGCTGGTCTATCTGTAGTAGCAGATTCATTAAGTGCAATTAAATACGCAAAAGTAAAACCAATTCGTGATGAAAATGGTATTGCAGTTGACTTCGAGATTGAAGGAGATTTCCCTAAATACGGTAACAATGATGATCGTGTAGATGAGATTGCTGTAAATCTTGTAAAAACATTTATGAATAAACTTCGTAAACATAAAACATACAGAAATTCTGTTCATACAATGTCAATCTTAACAATCACATCTAACGTTGTATACGGTAAGAAAACTGGTAATACTCCAGATGGCCGCCGTACTGGAGAACCATTTGCACCAGGTGCGAACCCAATGCATGGACGTGATACAAAAGGTGCATTAGCTTCATTATTATCTGTGGCTAAATTACCATATGAAGATGCACAAGATGGTATTTCTAATACATTCTCTATTATTCCGAAAGCACTTGGTAAAGAAGATGATGTACAAGTACGTAACTTAGTATCAATGCTTGATGGCTATGCAGTAAAAGAAGGCCACCACTTAAATATTAACGTATTTAACCGTGAAACATTAATGGATGCAATGGAACATCCTGAGAAATATCCACAATTAACAATTCGCGTATCTGGTTACGCTGTAAACTTTATTAAATTAACTCGTGAACAACAAATTGATGTAATTAACCGTACAATGCATGAAAGCATGTAAATGAAAAAAGTGTCCCTTCGCTCTTAATATATAGCGAAGGGAGGCTGTTTCAATAAAGGAGGAAGTAACATGGTAAAAGGAAGAATACATTCTGTAGAGTCTTGTGGTACTGTTGATGGCCCAGGGATTCGTTATGTCATATTTACACAAGGGTGTTTATTACGTTGTCAATATTGTCATAATGCTGATACGTGGGAAATCGGTAAAGGTAAAGAAATAACAGTTGAAGAAGTGATGCAGGATTTGACATGTTACCTTCCATTTATTGAAGCTTCCGGAGGCGGTATAACAGTTAGCGGTGGAGAGCCATTATTACAGCTAGACTTTTTAATTGAGTTGTTTAAAAAGTGTAAAGAGGCTGGTATCCATACAACAATCGACTCTTCTGGTGGTTGTTATTCTGAGGAACCAGAATTCCAAAATAAGCTAGATATTTTAATGGATTATACAGATTTAGTTTTATTGGATCTGAAACATATCAATTCCAAAAAGCATCGTAAATTAACAGGGAAACCAAACGAACATATTTTACAATTTGCTCGTTATTTATCGGATAAGAATAAACCGATTTGGGTACGACACGTATTAGTTCCTGGTGTTACGGATAATGAAGAGGATCTACAAAAACTATCTAGCTTTATTCAAAGTCTGTCTAATGTTCAAAAAGTTGAAGTGTTACCATATCATAAGCTTGGTGTATATAAATGGGAGGCGCTTGGACACAAGTATCCACTCGCAAATGTAGAACCACCTACTGAGAAAAATGTAGAACATGCTAAATATATTTTACAAGCGGTCTAATCCAAATATTGGATTAGGCTTTTTGCTTTCTTTACAATAAAATCTAGAGTATATATTGATAAAAGAGTATACTGAAAATAGAATATCCATAATTTTGTACGGAATAAATGGAGAAATTTACATAATTGTAAAGGGAAATCAAAATAGTAAAAAGAATTAAGAAGTAAAAGAGTGAGTATCATGGAATAGAGAACATTTGTAAGTTATTGCGAAAGCTCTTATAGGAAAGTATAATGTAAAGATATGAGCACAGATAGGATTAAGGGGTCAATCTTATATGCTTTGCATATCCACGACAGGTACATAGCTGAAAGGGAATTATTAGAATCTGTTTATGTAATTTTTAAGGAAAATGTTTTTCCTATTGTCGTATATGCAATATGGAGAAACAAAAAGCTAGGAGTGGATTTGTTTGATAAAAAACCCCAAGGTTTTAATATTAACTGCACATTACGGTAATGGTCATGTGCAAGTAGCAAAAACATTAGAACAAACATTTCGCCAAAAAGGAATTGAAGATGTTATTGTATGCGACTTGTTTGGAGAATCACATCCATTTATAACTGACATTACAAAATATCTATATTTAAAAAGTTATACAATAGGAAAAGAATTATATCGTTTGTTTTATTACGGGGTAGAAAAAATTTATGATAAGAAAATAGCATCTTGGTATGCGAACTTTGGAAGAAAACGTTTGAAAACACTGTTACAGGTGGAGAAACCAGATATTGTAATTAATACATTTCCAATTATCGCTGTACCAGAATTGAAGAAACAAACAGGTATTTCAATTCCTGTCTATAACGTATTAACGGATTTTTGCGTGCACAAAATATGGATTCATCGAGAGGTAGATCGTTATTTTGTTGCAACGGATCATGTGAAAGAATTGATGGTTGATATCGGTGTACCTGCGGAACAAATTGTTGAAACAGGAATTCCAATTCGGAGTAGTTTTGAGTTAAAGGTAAATCCAGAAATCATATATAATAAATATCAGTTATGTAAGAATAAAAAGATTTTACTAATTGTAGCAGGTGCTCATGGGGTATTAGGAAATGTAAAAGAACTATGCCAATCATTTATGTCAGTGCCTAATTTACAAGTAGTTGTCGTTTGTGGGAAAAATGAAGCTTTAAAACAGGATTTATTAAGTTTACAGAAGCAAAATTCCGATGCATTAAAAGTGTTTGGGTATGTTGAAAATATTGATGAATTATTCCGTGTTACTTCTTGTATGATTACGAAGCCAGGCGGAATAACATTAAGTGAAGCAGCAGCGTTGCAAGTACCTGTCATTTTATATAAGCCTGTTCCAGGACAAGAAAATGAAAATGCGATGTACTTTGAAAGAAAGGGAGCAGCAGTTGTCATTCGCGATGATAGTGAGGTTTTTGCAAAAACAGAGGCATTATTACAAGATGATGTGAAGCTTCTTCAAATGAAAGAAGCAATGAAAAGCATCTATCTTCCAGAGCCAGCTGGCCATATTGTAGATGCAATTTTGGCGGAAAATCATGCAGAACCGCGTCATATACCTATTAAATCACCTGCTCTTGCACAATCTTTTACTTAATATGAAACCCTCTTTGTATATGTAAAGAGGGTTCTTTATTATTTTTAAAGAAAATTTAGTGAGTTATCCACAAAAGGATTGCGCTTTCATTAAACAGTAAAGTCGGAATATTAACAACTATATCCACATTGTCCACAATTTTTAGAAAAATATCCACAATTAAAACAGCTGATATATGCTTTAATATAGAAAAATATTAAATGTTTTTGAAAATTACTAACAATTTCATCGGTTTTGTGGATAAAGTTGTCCACAGCAAAAAAGTCCCTTATGTATAAGGGGCTTTTTTGCTTACTTCTATCAGTCGAGAAAATTATGTAATGAAAATGAATAATTAGGGGGGAAACTTCTAATTATTCATTTTCACTTTAAATGCTTTTCGAGCGATATCCTGCTGCACGATCTGCTTTTTGAAATTCGCGTTGATAGAGAACTTCTTGTGTACTAGATAATGTGTTTTTTGCTTTATCACGTTTCTTTTTATCCATTACAAATCACCTCGTGTCTTAAAGTTACTATTTATCGTTTCCAAAGACATGAGGGGATATACGCATATGGAAAATGTTAACGATTGATTATCATTTCAGAAAATTTAGATTACGCTTCTTTTAATTGATGAGCATCTTGGAAGGTTGTATCTCGCATTGTAGCAAGTGTGTATTGATCTTTTGGAATTTCATATAAGTTATACACTTCTTCGTTTGCGTTAATTTCATCATATACGGCTTTTCTTGTTTCGTTTGCTAGATTCACATATTGCAGTTTTTCTGCAGCTTTAATAGAACGAATATTTATTTTACGAATACGCATGAAAATTGTTTCAATATCTAATTCATAGAAAAGTTCACTAAAAAATGAATCTTTTGCCAATTTGTTATAGCCTTTTCCATGATATGGTTTGCCAAGCCATGTCCCGAGAAATCCAGCTTTTTCTTGCACATCAAATAAAGTAATTGTTCCGATAGGGTTACCCCATTCATCTAAAATTGTGCGTGAAATTAATTCACCACGCTCTTCAGCTTCAATCGTTTGTTTCGTTAAGAATAAATATTCTTCATAAGAATAAGCCTTTTGACGCACAAAAGGGAAGACAGCTGGATCCACCATTAACTCGTATAGAACGTGGCTGTCGTGTAAGTCGCGTTTTTTCAACATACTAACTCCTCCTCACACGAGGGTAGCATGACGAAAAAACACCCCACCCTCGAAATTTTTATATCAATCTTTAAAAAATTTCGGGGTGGGAATCGAACCCACTAGAACCAGTTTCTAACGCTGGTGGCGCACCATTTGCCTTCCCCATTCATCAATTTGAAAATGATAATCACGACACAAATTGATTATGGTTTCATTCAGTTTATAATCGTATAATACTTTATCTAGTCAAAAAAATAAACTAGTTTTTTTTATTTTTTTTGTAAATTATTTTTCCATCAATCATAGTTAGTACAGGCTTGGCTAAATAATGGAAAGGATGATGAGTCCATAGCACGAGATCGGCGTCTTTTCCAACCTCGATGCTTCCAATTCTATCCTCTAAACGCAAATTTCGTGCTGGGAATATGGTGATTCCTTCTAGTGCTGTTTTCTCGTCTAACCCTTCTCTTACTGCAACAGCAGCGCAAACATTTAAATATTGAATGGGTGTATAAGGATGATCTGTTGTGATAGAAACTTCCACACCATTTTTTGATAATATATGGTAAGTATCCCATGTTTTATTTTTTAGTTCGATTTTAGAACGGCGTGTCAGAGTGGGACCAACTGAAACCTTCAAATTGTGTTTTGAAAGTTCTTCAACAATAAAGTGTCCTTCTGTGCAATGTTCAATGCGTAAATCGAGATTGAATTCTGTTGCAAAGCGTAGAGCAGAACTAATATCATCTGCTCGGTGAGCGTGGATACGTACGGGTATTTCCCGACGTAATGCTTTTAAAATAGGAAGCATTCGAAAATCAGCTTCGTGCCCGTAGTGTTGTGCTTCATAGAATGATTCCCGAAGTAACCCCATAATCCCCATACGTGTAATGGATTCTTTTGTTCCATTACTATGGACTTTTTTAGGATTTTCTCCAAAGGCAATCTTTAAACCAGCAGGTTCTTGAATAATCATATGATCAATACAAGTTCCAGCTGTTTTTATTACACAAGTAGTACCCCCGATAATATTTTGACTGCCAGGCATAACGTGAACGGTTGTAATTCCGTTTTGTACAGCGTCTTGAAAGGCAATATCGAAAGGATGGATTCCATCTAAAGAACGAATATGTGGTGTTGAAACTTCAGATGTTTCATTGGCATCATTTCCAGCCCAACCAGTACCTTCATCATAGAGACCAAGGTGAGTATGGACATCAATAAAGCCAGGTAAGAGATGGAGTGCTCGTGCATCTATAACGGTCATATCTTGAGTAGGTGGAATAAAAGGTTTGACCTCGGTAATTCGCTCTCCTGTAACGAGTACATCTCCTTGAAATTTTTGAGATGTAATAGGGTATACAATGGCTTGTTTGAGCAATATTTTCATAGGTACCTCATTTCTGTTACTTTATAATGCTAATGGAAGTTAAGGGAAAGTAACTGAAAGGTTATTTGTATGGTAATGCTTCGGATCCTAGAAAATGAAAGTTTTGAAAGAGCCCATGTAAAATTGTGTTTTAGAAGTACTACATTGTATGCGAAAGTATATTTTGTAATGCATGGTCTATTTCTGGAAATGTGTATTGGTATCCATGTTCAATTGCTTTAATGGGTAATACACGTTGCCCTTCTAGTACAAGTATGCTCATTTCACCTAATAAAGTTTGAATGATAAAAGAAGGTACAGGCAACCAATGAGGCTTTTTCATTATAGTTGCAATGGTTTCTCCAAATTCCTTCATTCTTATAGGTGTTGGTGCTGTCATATTAAGAGGACCATCAATTTCTTTTTTGTGTATAATGAAATCCATCATACGAACGACATCGTCTATATGAATCCATGATAACCATTGCTTCCCAGAACCAATGGTGCCGCCGATATAGAATTGATAGGGAAGTAGCATTTTTGGAAGAGCTCCTTCATTTGCACCTAATACAACTCCAAATCTTGCGTAGATTGTTCGTATTCCGAGAGAACGTGCTTTAGATGCTTCTTGTTCCCATGAATATACTGTATTTGCTAAAAAGTCATTTCCAGGAGTCTCATGCTGTTCTGTAAAAGACTCTATTTCAGACGTTCCATAGTATCCAATAGCACTTGCGTTAATAAATGTGTGTGGCTTTGTATGGAGTCCCTGCAATTGTTTAATGAGTCCTTTTGTTGTTTGAATTCTACTGTTTAAAATGGCTTTCTTTTGTTGCTTTGTCCATCTACTATTAATAGACTCTCCGGCTAGATTAATAACTACATCAATAGAAGAGAGGGGGAAGGTTTGTAAATCTGGTGTCCATTGAACATACTGAAGGTTAGGATCGGAAGTTTCAGTAGTTTTTTTTCGTGTGAGAATGTAAACAGTATATCCTTTTTGAATAAAAAAAGTAGAAAGGGATTTACCGATAAAGCCTGTACCACCAGAAATTGCGATTTTCACAAGTATTTCCTCCTCATTATATATATTCTTGAAAAGAAAAAATGTTCCTCGACTATGTTAAAATAATAGAGAGGTGAGAGTATGGCTGTCATTACAAAAATAGAAGTACAAAAACGATCGAAAGAACGATTTAATATTTATATTGATAAAGGTCAAGGCGAAGAGTACGGATTTAGTGTGGATCAAGTAATCTTAATAAAACATGGATTACAAAAAGGATTAGAAATCGATGAAATCGAGTTAGGAAATATTTTGTACAATGAAGAAGTACAAAAAGCATATTTACAAGCAATCTCCTATTTATCCTATCAAATGAGAACAAAACAAGAAATAGAAGATTTTTTACGAAAAAAAGAAGTGGGACAGGCCATCATCTCTGAAGTCGTTTCGAAATTATTACATGACCGATATATTAATGATAAAGAGTATGCTGTTTTATATACGCGAACGCAAAGTAATGTGAATCGAAAAGGTCCAACTGTTATTAAAAGAGAGTTATTAAATAAAGGTGTTCAGGATTTAATTATTACACATAGTTTACAAGAATATCCGAAGGAAAAGCAAATTGAGAATGCCTTGTTTCTCATAGAGAAGAAGAAAAAATCTTATCAAAAACATTCTTTTTTACAAATGAAACTAAAGTTAGATGAGATGCTTGTTCGAAAAGGATATTCTAGAGAAGTAATTCAAATTTGTTTGGAAGAATTGAAAGACGAAAAAGATGACGAAAAGCAACAAGAAGCGTTACACTATCATGGGAATAAATATTATGAGAAATATAAGAAGCATGATGGATGGACATTTGAAAACAAGATGAAACAAGCGTTATATCGAAAAGGATTCTCTATTGATGAAATCGAGATATTTTTGCAAATGAAACGCGAAGAGGAATGAGGAGAATAAGATGAATATGCCAAAACGCTACAGTGAAATGACACCGCATGAGCTAAGGGAAGAAATTGGCGCTTTGAAGGAGCAAGCAGTAAAAGCTGAGCAGCTTGGGATTGTCAATGAATTTGATGTATTAATGAGAAAAATGGCAATGGCTCGTGCTTATATGACGGATATAAACAAATTCCGTATTGGTGAAACATATGAATTAGTAGAAGAACCTGGTGTATTATTTAAAATTACGTATTTCAATGGGGTATTTGCTTGGGGATATAAGCAAAATGATAATGAAGAGATTGGCATACCAATTTCCTTATTGCAAGAAAAATAAAAACCAGAGAGCATATATCTCTCTGGTTTTCATCTTTGGTAGGCGTTAAAGGAGATAGGAGATTCTAAAATTGGCGTTTTTTACATTCATTTGCCAATATAATGAGAGACTGGGTTTGTTGCGTCTGTCCGTTAACTTGCGCTTTCGCATGTTTTGGACGAGTCCACGTATGGTTAAATAATTCAGAACGACTATCTAAGCGATCACGGTAGCTCATCTTTATCACCTCGTGTAGGAAGTTAATTTAATTTGTATTACTCTTCCTGCTGATTTGCAGCACGCATACGTTCTTGTGGGTGCGTGTTAATTGTGCCGTTAGGTCGTTTCGAAGCGAAGCGTGATTTCGCTTTCGGTTGACCGTCGATTTTGCTGTTGTTTTTTGACTCAGACCAAAATTCGGCTTGTTTACCCATTACGAACGCCCTCCTCATTATCGGTTGATACCTCTTTAAGAAGTATCAATTATAGAATGTGCAAAATTGAAGAAACTATCCTTTAGAAATGAAGGGATAAATAGGTAAAAGGAGATTATAATATGAATGATATTTATGAAACATTAACGAAAGAATTATTAGACAAGAATGACAAGCTTTCTTACGCACAAGCTCGTGCGTGGGTTGAGTTACTATGGGAAGATTTTCAAACAACTTATGCAAAATCAGGTCGTTATCAAGGCGATGAAATGACGGAACAAGTGGTACGATCATGGATTAATAATCATGGTGTACGCCTTCATGAAATGCGTACAAATAATCCGAAGTATAGTCATTTAATTAATCAAGAAGATCATTTGAAACATTAAAAAAAGCGACTTAAGTCGCTTTTTTTAATGTGGAAGTAATTCCAGTTTTTTTCGAAGCTTTTCTTCACTAAAGATCCATCCTGTATAGGAACTAATAATATTTAAATTGTGGTCGAGCTGAACGATTGCAACAAATGGATAATAATCTTTACTTCGATATCGTAAATCAATGAATCGTACTTCATAATAATGGTCATGATCAAAAATATCCCAGCGATATACAGGAGAGAAAGATAGAAAGGCCGAGATGTTTTCATCTTGTTTAGCTGCTCGCATAATATTATTGTCTGGGAACGGTACCCGATCGAACTTATCATATATCATGATGTTACCACGGTGCCATCTCGCAACGTAGTAATAATCAGCCGTAACGATTGCTAAATGGTAATGGTAAAATCGGTAAGAAGGAGAAATGATAATCTTTTCGACATTTTTGAAACGTTTGTGTACAACGCTTCTTATATTTCTGTGCATCATAATCCGTCCGATATAGTAAACAATCATTAATATATATGCCGCTAAAGCTGTATATCCCTTATGAGAACCGACGAGCATGCAAGCAATTGCAAGTATATGGATAAAGAAAATTACGGTGTCGAATGTATTAATCACGCCGAGTGCGACCCATTTTTTTGTGAAAGGCCGTAATGCTTGTGTACCATAGGCATTGAAAATATCTACAAAGACGTGAAGGAAGACAGCAATAAATGACCAAAGCAGTAGATGAAGATATGGAGCGTCTGAAAAGAAGGCGAAAGAGATGCCACTTATAAGGAATGACCAAAGAATTACCGCAGGAATAGAATGAGTAATTCCACGATGATTTCTTATATATTTAGCGTTATTACGCAATTTTAAAACTGTGTCAATGTCAGGAATGTTGGAACCAGCAATTGTAGCAAGCATAACAGCTTGGGGGCCAATATCACTTTGTGCTATGGCTGGATCTAATGTTGCTAAGCTACCTAAAGTGATACCCATAACAAGGTGAGTGGCTGTGTCCATAGAAATCCACCTCCGTTTTTTATTAATGTAACTCTTTTTATTCGATACCTCAAGTCCTTTGCCTTCTATTTCCTGTATCATCTTACTTAAATTTTTTCCTAAAATCTTTATAATAGTACTTATATGCAAAAAAATGAGGGGGATCAAGTTTGACACTTGAAATACTAAACAATTTTAATATAGAGCAGTTTCAAAATGATTTAATTGGTTGGTTTGAAGAAGAACAGCGCGACTTACCATGGAGAAAGAATAAAGATCCATACCGCGTTTGGGTTTCTGAAATTATGTTACAGCAAACAAGAGTAGAAGCTGTAAAACCATATTACGCAAATTTTATGGGGAAGTTTCCTACACTTGAAGCGTTAGCGAACGCAGATGATGAAGAAGTATTAAAAGCATGGGAAGGTTTAGGATATTATTCTAGAGCACGTAATTTACATGCGGCAGTAAAAGAGGTAAAAGAAGTATACGGCGGAGTTGTACCAAGTGATGTAAAGAAAATTGAAAAGTTAAAAGGAGTGGGACCATATACAAAAGGTGCTATTTTAAGTATCGCATATGGTATACCAGAGCCGGCAGTTGATGGAAATGTTATGCGTGTATTATCTCGTATTTTATCAGTATGGGATGATATTGCAAAACCAAAGACTCGAAAAGTTTTTGAAGAGATTGTGCGTGAAATTATTTCAGTAGAAAACCCATCTTATTTTAATCAGGGATTGATGGAATTAGGTGCACTAATTTGTATTCCGAAAAATCCAGCATGCTTACTTTGTCCTGTACGTGAACATTGCAGAGGATATGCTGAAGGTGTTCAAAAAGAATTACCAGTAAAAAGTAAAGCGAAAGCTCCTAAAATGGTACCTATTGTTGCAGGTGTACTTCAAACTGAAGACGGTCGTTACGTTATTAATAAACGTCCAAGTACAGGTTTGTTAGCTAACATGTGGGAGTTTCCGAATGTGGAACTTGGAGAAGGTATTCGAAATCAGAAGGAACAGCTTATAGATTATATGAAAGAAAAATTTGAGCTCGAGGTTTCTATTGATGAATACGCAATGAATGTACAACATACGTTTACACATCGTACTTGGGATATATTTGTATTTTACGGAAAAATAACCGGTAATATTGTTGATACAGATACATTAAAATTTGTATCAAAAGAGGTATTTGAGCAATTACCTTTCTCAAAATCACACCGTACTATTTATGAAAATTGTGTGGAGAAAATTACAATGCAATAAACAAAAAAAGTGTTCCCAATCTAGGGAACACTTTTTTAATCGTAAGAAATTTTTGTCCCATGAGTCCAACTAGCTTCACCTTCTTGTAAGCCGCCTCTTGATTCGATTTCTACTACAATTTCTTTGTAAATACTTTGCCCTTCTACATTTAAATAAGGCAGAACCTGTTGTAGTGAGTGATGAAAATAAGCTAATTCATCTTCTTTCCATTCATTTTTTGAAATCATCGTTAGTTCAGTCATATCGCGTCCTATATACATATTTACACCTCCATTTTCTATAGTTTGAATGAGTAACAAAAGTTATATGCGGAAATTTTAAAAAAGAAAATTACGGATAGCTTCTAAGTGAATTGGTTACATTATTGATTGTGGAGGTGAGAAAGATGAGTAAAAAACAACAAGGTTATAACAAAGCAACTTCTGGTGCTAGCATTCAAAGTACAAATGCTAGTTATGGTACAGAGTTTTCAACTGAAACAGATGTACAAGCTGTAAAACAAGCAAACGCACAATCAGAAGCAAAGAAAGCACAAGCTTCTGGTGCACAAAGTGCAAACGCTAGTTATGGTACAGAATTTGCAACTGAAACAGACGTGCATTCTGTGAAAAAACAAAATGCTAAGTCAGCTGCAAAACAATCACAATCTTCTAGCTCAAATCAGTAATGAAAGAAAAACACTTCTCTAATTCGGGAGAAGTGTTTTCTTTTTGCGTGGATCGTTGTAATGAAAAGAAAGCGAACGACATAACTTCTAATAAGTCAACAAATGTAGTCAAAGGAGAAGGAAGTTAACAATTAGAATTATGTAATTAGGAATAATAACTGATGAATAAGTCCAAAAGGGGGTAAGTAATGAACGATTTTGATAAGTTGGTAGGGGAGCAATTAGAAACGATGGATGAGTTGTTAAAGTTACAAGCACATCTAGAGAAGTATCAACAAATCGAAATGAATGAAAAAGATACGTGCGATAAAAAAGAACTGCATTTTATCCGTCAGGAAATATATAGAACAGAAGTAGCGTTGAAGATGTTACATGAGAAATTTGAAGAACAAACGAATAGTGTAATTCAATCTTTTACAACTGAAAAAATGATTTCAAATTTAGGATAAGATATATTGTTATCTTCAGGTGAAAAGTCCTTCTTTGTATGGAAATAGAGAAGGGCTTTTTCTATTACATGTCCTCGCTTATAAATAATGCAGTACAATCCCTATCTCTTAAGAAGAGTTGGGGCATAGTATTCAACGATAAACCTCCTGCATATTCAGTTTGAAAAATAGAGTCTTATCCCTTTAGTTTTAAAATTTCGACAAAAAAGTTATAATAGAAAAAAAGTGAATGCCGTTCAAAGGGCATTTGCAGTTGAAAGAAGGGAGCATATATGGGATTTCCCAAAGAAGGAGAAAAAGTACAAATACATAGTTATAAACATAATGGCTCCATTCATAGAATGTGGGAAGAAACAACAATTTTAAAAGGGACACAGAGTCTTGTAATCGGAGCGAATGATCGTACAGTAGTTACAGAATCGGATGGCCGAACATGGATTACTCGTGAACCAGCAATTTGTTATTTTCATGCCAACTATTGGTTTAATGTGATTGGGATGCTTAGGGAAGATGGCGTATATTATTATTGTAATTTAAGCTCACCTTTTGCGTATGATCCTGAAGCATTAAAGTATATTGATTATGATTTAGATATTAAAGTATATCCAGATATGACATATACGCTTCTAGATGAAGATGAGTATGAAAAACATAGTCAAATTATGCAGTATCCACCTGTTATTGATACAATTTTAAAACGAAATGTAGCACATTTAACACAGTGGATTCATCAAAGAAAAGGTCCATTTGCACCAGACTTCGTAGATATGTGGTATGAACGATATTTAATGTACAGAAATTAAAACAAACCTGCAGGGGGCTTCCCGGCAGGTTTGTCCTATTAGAGGGGGGATTATGTGCAAGGCATAAAAAGATATTTACAATTTGTTAAACCATATCGATGGCTTATTGCTATTACAATTATTATTGGACTAGTTAAGTTCGGTATCCCACTTATTATGCCGTGGTTATTAAAGTATATTATCGATGATGTAATTCAAGGCGCGGGCTCACTTCAAGATAAAACATCTCAATTAATAACAGCGATTGGAATTGCTTTTTTTATTTTTGCGGTATTAAGACCACCGATTGAATATTATCGTCAATATTTCGCCCAACATATCGCAAATACAATACTGTATGATTTGCGGAAGCATATTTTCGGTCACTTACAAAAGTTAAGTTTACGTTATTACTCCAATACAAAAACAGGGGAGATTATTTCGCGTGTCATCCATGATGTAGAACAAACGAAGGATTTTGTAATTACTGGTTTGATGAACGTCTGGTTAGATACTGCAACAATTGCTATTGCTATCATTGTTATGTTTTCTATGAATATAAAATTAACATTTGTTGCGTTATTGATTTTACCTATTTATGTAATTGCAGTGAAATATTTTTTCGGACGTCTTCGGAAATTGACGAAAGAGCGTTCACAAGCGTTAGCGACGATGCAAGGGTATTTGCATGAACGTATTCAAGGAATGCAAGTGACACGTAGCTTTGCGTTAGAAGAGTATGAGGGGAAGCAGTTTGAAAAAAGAAATAATGAATTTTTAACGAAAGCATTAACCCATACAAGTTGGACGGCAAGAACATTTTCGGCAGTAAATACGTTAACCGATTTAGGTCCGTTACTTGTGATTGGTTTTGCAGCATATGAAGTAATTCAAGGGCAGTTAACGCTAGGAACGATGGTAGCTTTTGTTGGATATATGGATAGTTTATATAGTCCGCTTCGCCGCCTTGTTAATTCATCTACAACATTAACACAATCTTTTGCATCGATGGACCGTGTGTTTGAACTGTTAGATGAAAAATACGATATTGTTAATGTACCAAATGCGGTACAAACGAAAAAATTAAATGGAGAAATTGTATTTGACAATGTTTCTTTTCGTTATAATGCAGATGAAAAAGAGATATTACACAACTTGTCATTAACTATGCAGCCTGGAGAGAAAGTAGCGCTTGTAGGAGCGAGTGGGGGGGGAAAGTCATCTCTTGCTAGTTTGATCCCGCGTTTCTATGATGTTTCTGAAGGCGCGGTTTATGTAGATGGCATAGATGTAAGAAAGTACAATATGAGAAATTTGCGTAGTCATATTGGAATTGTACTGCAGGATAATTTATTGTTTAGCGATACAATTGGAGCTAATATTTTATATGGAAATCCGAAAGCTACAGAGAAAGAAGTGATTGCAGCTGCCAAAGCTGCGCAAATTCATGATTTTATTATAGACTTACCAGATGGTTATAATACTGTCGTTGGAGAACGTGGTGTGAAGCTATCAGGCGGGCAAAGACAACGCGTGGCAATTGCACGAGTGTTTCTAAAGAATCCGTCGGTACTTATATTAGATGAAGCAACTTCAGCATTAGATTTAGAAAATGAAAGGTATATTCAAGAGGCGCTTCAGACGTTAGCTGCTGACCGGACAACGATTATAATCGCACATCGATTAGCGACGATTACGCATGTTGATACGATTATTTACATTGAAGACGGTGAGATTAAAGAGACTGGTTCTCATGAAGAGTTAATGCGAAAAAGAGGATTTTATTACAATTTATATCAACTTCAACATATAACAGAAACAGCTCCTTTACCATAAAAGGAGCTGTTTTTTTATTCGTCTTCTTTTTTATCATCGATTTGGAGTTCTTTTTCTGGTTTATGATATGTGTAGAAGCTATCTACAAGCAAATCTAAATGCTCTACTTCTTCGCTATAGTTAATGATGGAAGAAATAAGAGGGAAGAGATGTAACCATGTTTTATATGCTTCTTCATCGTCCTTATTTTGATATTCCATAAAGATATCAATTAATTCTTGTTTACCTGTTTCAACTTCATCAAGCATTTCAACTGATTGTTGTTTTTTTGCTTTACCAATAAATTTTAATAAAACTTGTTCATGATAATGCGTTAATGAGTCAAGTTCATTTTGGATAGATTCCTGAAATTCTTCCGGCATATAGCGCAGTTCATTTTCAGTACGGTGTAATGATTTTAACGTACTTAAAGCACGGCTTGTTGTCGCTAACATTTGTCTGAATAAAACGAGCTTACGAATTTTTGCGAACTTTACTTTTTTCGTATAGCTTCTTTCTTCTTTATACAGCAAATAGTAATGATTTAGTTTAATCATTTTTTCTTTCATACGATCAATATCAGTTTTTAGCGTTGTAAAATCAGAAGCCTGCCTGCTATTCATTCGAATCCATTTTACAATTTCTTCTGTATTATCAACGATACGATGATAAAGTTTTGTTTCATATTTTGGCGGCATAAATACTAAATTTACAAGTGAAGCCGCAATAATACCAATCATAATCGTCGCAAATCGAAGTAAGGCAAAACTAAAGAAATCTTCGCCTTGATACTCCATAATGGCGATAACTGTTACTAAAGCAATTGATATTGTGTTTTCTAATCGTAATTGTAATGTAAGAGCAATTACTAATATACATGTTAATCCAATAATAAAAGGATTATGTCCAAAAGCAGTAGCAAATGCGATAGCAAATATCGCACCAATTACATTTGCTTGAATTTGTTCAAGTGCTGTTAAATAAGAACGGTATACAGACGGTTGAACAGCAAAGATAGCTGAAATTCCCGCAAATACCGGACTCGGTAATTGAAGTAAAATACAAGCAAATAAAGCTAACGTGATGGCAATACCCGTTTTTAAAATGCGAGCACCAAGTTTCATACCCTTAATAAGATCCTTTCTCTTGTCATAATGAATGTACAACATGATACTATACATTCATTACAATATGTTAGCAAGTGATATTTTAGTGACGTTAAAAGAAATTAGTGTTCATTTTATCCCGCTAATTGTGAGTAGTAAGATTCCTGCCTCAAAAATTAGAAGCTAGATGCCGGTAAACGCTCGATTGGTGTAGGCTAATTAAAGTTTCACTTTATAATTTTTCCTAATTCCTTTTAAACATCAGTTTTTAGTAAAAAAACCTGCTGAATTTCAGCAGGTCTCAAATTGTTACTATAGATTACTATGAGAAGCGTACTTCGTCAATTTTTTCTTAATAATGAAAATTACTCATTTTACTCTGTTGAGATAGATGGGTCTGCCTGTTCTTTTTTCGGGATAATCTCAAAAAACTGGTTCTGTATATCATCTAATAATGCTGTTAATAAAGCGACTTCCTCATATTGCTCATGTTCGTTTAGTACACGAATATAGTCTAGCAATAATTCAGTTACATCTTTCAAACCATTTTTACTAATTGGTTGTAATGTAACATTTGCCCCTTTTGCAATTCTTCTTTTTAAGGCCTGTTCTGTTAGGCCTAAGTTTGAATCATGACGCAAATAAACAACACCGCCAGTCATGCCAGCGCAAATCCATGGACCAGGGTCACCTAAAACAAGCGCTCGCCCATTTGTCATATATTCAAAAGCAAAACCTTTAATATTGGAGTATGCCCCTATATTTCCTTGCTCTTTTTCACGGAGTGGTTTTGTTATTCTACCTCCAATTATGATGTCTGCCCCAGAAAGGCGAATGCCAGCGCGAGCATCAGCGTTCCCTTGCACGTATAGTGCTCCTTTTTGTGCACCATATCCAAATCCTTTTCCGACAGAACCGTTATAATATACTCCGTCTTTTCCTTTTGATTTCGTTATATAAATCCCACCACCAAAGGAAGTTTTACCAATGCCATCTTGTGCGCCGCCATTTACGTGTATAAATAAATTTTCACTATTGTAAGCGCCTAACCCATTTCCGGGAATAGAACCATTCGTATACTTTAATGTAAGTGGTTCAAGTTGAGTAGCTTCATATAGTTTACTGCGAACGCGATAACATGATTCTAGACCACCCATAACGCGTTGCTCTACACCAACGCCTACTAATTCTTTTGAGTCAGCGGAATGAACTGTCTTAAATTGTTTTTCTGGTACACCATCTGTTGTTGTAACAGATGGATGTTCTATTATTTGTAATAAATTACGTAAGTTTAATAAATTTTCGCCTCGAACTTGCTCTAATAAATCAGAACGCCCAACAATTGCTTGTAAATTTGTATACCCAAGCTGTCCTGTTAATCGTTTTAGTTCTATACCGAAAGAGGTGAATAAATTTAGCAGGCCAGTAACTGCGCTTTCTAATTCGCGTGGGACGAAGCGGCGTAACCCATGTTCCTTTGCTTGTGCTTCAGACTCGATTTGTGTTGCAATTCCGACATGGCAAGTATCTAGATGACACCCACGGCAAGTAGTGCAGCCGATTGCAATCATTGATAGTGTGCCAAATCCAATACGGTTTGCTCCGAGAAGCATGATTTTCAAGGCATCATTTACACTTCGAATACCACCATCTGCCCAAATCTCTACTTTATGTCTCATGCTCGCTTCTAATAAAGCGTTGTGAGCGGCTTTAACACCAATTTCTACAGGAAGACCTACATGTTGCAAGGCGTGAATACGTGCAGCACCTGTTCCGCCATCGAATCCGCTAATGTTAATAAAATCAGCACCAGCTTTGGCGATACCGACAGCAATTGTTCCGATATTAGGAACGACAGGGACTTTCACGGCTACTTTGGCAAGTTGATTAGCTGTTTTAATTTCCGTAATCATTTGAGCTAAATCTTCAATTGAATAAATATCATGGTTATTAGAAGGTGAAATTAAATCTGAGCCAATTGTCGCATTACGTGCTTCAGCGATTTTGGCTGTTACTTTTGAACCAGGTAAATGCCCACCTTCCCCAGGCTTTGCGCCTTGACCAATTTTGATTTCAATTAAGTTCGATGAGTTTAGTAGTTCGGCATTTACTCCAAATCGCCCAGATGCCACTTGTTGTCCACGTGTATGTGGATATTTTCCAATCATATCTTTAATTTCGCCGCCTTCACCGTTCAAGCTAATCATATTTAGCTGATCGGCCGCTTCTGCATATGCGCGAAAGGCAATTTCGTTTTGAGAACCAAATGACATAGAACTAATAATAAATGGAAAATCATGGTTTTTAATGCCGATAGATACTTCTTCAGTTGGAACGACATGTTTTGTTTGTTTCGTTTGAACAAGGTGTCTGATTGCGATGGGATTATTCTCTTCTAGTTCACTTAACTTGTCACGGTAATCATCATAAGAATTTCCTTTTGCAACATCGCCGATTGCTTTCCAAATTCGCGGGAATATATGAAATGATTTTCGCATTCTAATTTTAGGATTGTTATAATCATCCGCTCGCATTTTTGCATCTTCAGCAAGTGATTCAAGTGAAAAAGCTAAATCATTTGAACCGAAGAAATTTGTAATCTGTAATATATTTGCGATTTCTTCATGTAACCCAATAGATGAATAGAGACGTCCGTAACCACGTAACTCATGAATTCCAATTGTTGAAATGACTTTTTCTAATCCTTTATTAAGTGCATTATACAGATTCGTAATTGGTGTTTTTGTTCCATCATTTACAGTCGCGAATAATAAATATGGATTAATACTATCTGCTCCTAATCCATATAGCGTGACAATGTCATGTAAGGAGCGAAGGGCACCAGAACGTATAACGAGAGAACAATTGCGGCGTAATTTATTTTCACTTAATGCTTGATGTACTTTAGCAGTAACTAAATGTGGATCAATCCACAATCTTTCATTTAGATGGGCTTTTGCGTCATCTAATACTAGTAGGGAAGCACCATTGTTAACAGCAGCTATCGCTTCAGAACTAATGCGGCTTAATGCACATTGTAGAGTTTCTGACGAGCTGAATGTAGCAGAGATTGTGGCGATAGAGTTATGAGTTTTAAATAGCTCTATGAGTTGTTCGTACGTAATTGTGTGTAATTCCTCTGCAATAGGTTGTGCCACGCTGCCTTCTAAAATAATTGGTGAAAGCATTTCAACTACAAATGGCCGTTTTGCGCCACTTAATAAACTTGGACGCTCTCCAAGTACAGTACGTGTAGAGAAGTGTTCAATTTCACGGTCACGGTCAATTGCAGGGTTTGTAACAACAGCTACACTTTCTTTAATGAAGTCAGCGATATTTCGTCTATCAGTATCAAGTGCGGCAAGTGGTGAGTCATGCCCAAGTGAGCGTATTGGCTCAACGCCTTTTGTTGCCATCTGTTCAAGGAGTTGAATATGTTCTCGGTCCCATCCGAAAGCGACGTATTGTTTCGTTTCAACTTGAATAGAATCACATAGCCCTTGGATTTTTTTCGTTTCAGGGATAGATAAATTTAAATGGTAATTGGTAGTATCAATTCGCTTTTTAAAACGGTTATATACTTGGATTTGATATTTGTCATATTCATAAAGAACAAGTTCATCTTGTTCATTCCATTTTAATCCGACTTTTTCTCCAGGAGCGAGTGGTTTTGGTTCTGCTACATATTTAGTTGGTGATACAACTCCAGGTTCAGAAGAGAAAATATAAGAGCTCTCTGTCTCTACTTTCCATACTGGGCGTAATCCAAGGGAATCAACGCTGAAAACAGCTTCATCTTTAAAACGGGAAATGATGCCAGCTGGTCCTTGGGCAAAATGTCCCCACGCTTCACGTATATACGTATATAAATCTTGTAAAGGTGTTTCATAAAGTTTAATTTCATTAATAATTGGTGGGAATAGAATTTCCATTGCTTCAAATAAGCTGTAGTTGTATTGAACAAGTAGGGTTTCTAAGGTGCGGTTTAAATCTTGAGAGTCACTGCCTCCTGCAGTAAGTGGTACATCAATCATTTCAGCTTGATCGCGTAATTTCGCAATTGTGTTAATTTCACCATTATGTCCGAGAATGCTAAATGGTTGTACACGAAAAAAATTAGATAATGTATTAGTAGAGTAGCGGTTATGTCCTAATGTCATAGTTGAAGCGATAAGCGGATGTTGTAAATCATTATAGTAGGCAACAAGCGTATCACCAGCACCTAGAACTTTATATACAACATGATTACGACTTAATGAAGCAACATGAATTGCTTCGTTTTCCTCTATTTTTATTGTGACAGAAAATAATGTTTGCTCAATATTTGTAATTTCGTTTTCTGCGATAAGGGCAACTTGCCAAAATAAAGGTTCTTCTTGTTTACCAAGTGGACCGAGTGCATCTGAGTTTGTTACATCATCACTTTCGAAAATGATAGTAAAGTTTTTGTTGTTTAATTGCGTACGAATATAATCTTTTAAGGCAGTAATGTCTTCTTTTTTATTTAGAAAAAAATGTCCAACGATAAAGTGGGGATGATCCACAATCGTTAGATTATATCCGCTACTTTTTAGTTTTTCATTCCAAAGCGTTTTTGGTATATCAATGTGAATGCCGATGCCATCGCCCTCACCATTAATGAAACCAGCTCTATGATTCATTTTGACGAGTGATTGTATGCAAAGGTCAATGTTTTCTTTTGTAGCAATTTTTCGTTTCTCCATAACGGAAACGATTCCACACGCATCATGTTCTGCATTTCTATAATCTCGAAATAAAGACGGTGTCCATGTATTTTTTTTATTGAGCATCCGTCAATCCCCCCTCTTGTAAAAGTTAGAATAATCTTACTATTTAAGGTGCGAATCACCTTGTACACAGAGATAGTAATGCTGTAAAAGAGTATAAAACAGATAATTATGAATAATTATACTATTAATACGGAATTTATGAAATAGAAAAAAGGAAAAAAGAAAGGTGAGCTTTCTTTTTTCCTTTTAATGACGGGATTATTTATTGTCTGCTAGGGCAGCAAATGCTCTGCCGACAGCTTCGATTGTATATTCAATATCTTCTTTTGTATGTTCTGTAGTTAAGAACCATGCCTCGTATTTAGAAGGTGCTAAGTTAATTCCTTCTTGAAGCATAAGCTTGAAGAATTTACCGAACATTTCACCGTCTGTATCTTGTGCGGCATCGTAATCTTCAATTGTATTTGTTGTGAAGTATACAGTTAAAGCCCCTTTTAGACGGTTTAATGTAATGTCGATATTATGTTTCGCTGCTTGTTCTAAAATTCCTTTTTCAAGCATTGCACCAAGTTCATCTAATTTCTCATAAAGCCCTTCTTGTTGAAGCACTTCTAGACAAGCGATACCTGATGCCATAGAAGCAGGGTTTCCTGCCATTGTACCAGCTTGGTATGCAGGTCCAAGCGGAGCAACTTGTTCCATAATTTCTTTCTTACCACCGTAAGCACCGATTGGTAAGCCGCCGCCAATAACTTTACCAAGCGCTGTTAAGTCAGGTGTCACACCAAGTAAGTCTTGAGCACCACCGTACATAAAGCGGAAAGCAGTAATAACTTCATCATAAATTACTAATGCGCCAGCTTCGTGAACAAGTTCATTCACTTTTTCAAGGAATCCTGGTTTAGGCTCTACAATACCGAAGTTTCCAACGATCGGTTCTACAAGGATAGCTGCTACTTCATGACCCCATTTATCTAAAGCCTCTTTTAAAGTTTCTACATTATTAAATGGAACAGTAATAACTTCTTGTGCAATACTTTGTGGTACGCCAGCTGAGTCAGGAGTTCCTAAAGTAGAAGGACCAGATCCAGCTGCCACAAGTACTAAATCAGAATGACCGTGGTAACAACCAGCGAATTTCATGATTTTTGTGCGACCTGTATAAGCACGAGCAACACGAATCGTTGTCATCACTGCTTCTGTACCAGAGTTTACGAAACGGACTTTATCTAATGCAGGCATTGCTTCTTTTAACATTTTTGCGAATTTTACCTCTAGCGCTGTTGGTGTTCCATAAAGTACCCCATTTTCAGCAGCTGTTGTAATTGCTTTTGTTATATGCGGATGAGCATGTCCAGTAATAATAGGACCGTATGCTGCTAAATAATCGATATATTTATTTCCGTCTACATCCCAGAAATAAGCGCCTTTCCCACGTTCCATAGCAACAGGAGCGCCGCCGCCAACTGCTTTAAAAGAACGAGAAGGACTATTAACACCGCCCACGATATGCTCTAAAGCTTCTTTATGTAATGCTTCTGACTTTGTGAATTTCACTACAATTCATCTCCTTACAAAAATCTATGTATTATTCTAACATGTTTTTCGAAAAGACGTATTGTTTGTGATAGCGCAGGCAGTTGGGTAAACTATTCGTTGTGACATTTAGGAGGGGGGTCCGATTATGAAATCGGTAATTGAGGTACAAGGGTTACGTAAAGAGTTTACAGCCTATTCAAGTCGTCCGGGCTTAAAGGGTGCATTTCGCGATTTATTAAATCGTAATTATAAAATAGTACCAGCAGTAAATGATGTATCTTTTACTGTAAAGCAAGGTGAAATGGTTGGTTATATCGGTGAGAACGGTGCTGGTAAATCAACAACAATTAAAATGCTTACGGGGATTTTAACTCCGACATCAGGGCAAATCACAGTAAATGGAATGAACCCACATAAACAAAGAGAAGAATTTGTAAGAACAATTGGTGTTGTTTTTGGACAGCGTTCGCAACTTTGGTGGGATATTGCAGTACAAGAATCGTTTCGTTTATTAAAGAAAGTGTACGGTGTATCAGACGCTCAGTATAAGGAGCATATGGAGCACGTAATTGAAACGTTAGATATAGGGCCTTTATTAGATAAACCAGTTCGAAAATTATCTCTTGGTCAAAGGATGCGTTGTGAATTAGCGGCAGCCTTAATTCATAATCCACCGTTATTATTTTTAGATGAGCCAACAATTGGGTTAGATGTACTTGTGAAATTGAAAATACGTGAATTTTTAAAAGAAATGAATGAACGTTATAAAACAACAATTTTATTAACAACACACGATATTACTGATATTGAAGCTTTATGTGAGCGCGTTATCATGCTGGATGAAGGGAATATTATGTATGACGGTTCTTTAAGTAATCTTCGTACGCAGTGGGGAGCAGAGAAGGAAATTCACTTTCAGTTTGTTGCACCAGTTTCCTATCAGGCTTTATCAATGGTTATGCCAGATAATCATGTCGTTTGGTCGAAAGCGAAAGAGGAAAATGCATGGGTTGCAAAAATTCCGAATGAAGAAGTTATTATTTCAATGCTTATTTCTAAAGTAGTACAAGCATTTCAAATTAAAGATTTAAAAATTAACGAAGTGTCTACAGAGGAAATTATTCGTAACATTTATGAAGAAGGTATTACGCATGGGTAAGTATATTGAAATGATTCGAATTCGCTTTTTAATGATGCTTGCGTATCGTACAAATTACTATAGCGGGATTTTAATTTATACGATTAATATCGGTGCTTACTATTTTTTATGGCAAGCAATTTATAGCGGAAAAGAGAATATTGAAAGTTTATCTATTTCGCAAATGACCACGTATATCGCAATCGCGTGGATGGCACGTGCCTTCTATTTTAATAATATAGATAGGGAAATTGCGATGGAGATTCAAGAAGGACGTGTGGCTGTAGAATTAATTCGTCCGTATAACTATTTGGGAATGAAAGTTATGCAAGGTCTTGGCGAGGGAATATTCCGTTTTGCCTTCTTTTCCATTCCAGGCATGGTTATCGTTACGTTATTATTTTCGTTGCAAATTACAACGAATTTTCAAACTTGGTTATATTTCTTCTTATCTTTAATATTTAGTTTTATTATTAATACACAAATTAATTTAATGACGGGAATGCTTACGTTTTTCCTATTTAATAATAGTGGGATTATGTATGCAAAACGCGTTGTTATTGATTTATTTTCAGGTCTATTATTACCAATTAGTTTTTATCCGTTATGGGCCCAAAAAGCAATGATGTTTTTACCGTTTCAGGCTATTAGTTATATTCCAAGTATGATTTTTTCTGAAGGTATACAGGGGAGTAAGTTGTATGAGGCTTTAGTATTTCAAGTGATTTGGGCGATTGTACTTATTATTCCAATTGTACTCATGTGGAGAACGGCGAGAAAACGTCTAATTGTACAAGGGGGATGATGAGATGCTATATATAAACTTATTTTTACAATATGCAAGTCAATATATAAAAACGAAATTGGAGTATCGAGGCGATTTTATCGTTGGTTTACTTTCTGATTTATCGCTTCAAGCAGTTAATTTAATATTTATTCTCGTTGTATTTGGGCATACACAAGCATTGAAGGGATGGAGTCGAGAAGAGGTAATCTTTATTTATGGTTTCTTTTTAGTACCATTTGCCATCTTTTCAGCTTTCTTTAATATATGGGATTTTAATGATCGATACATTATTAAAGGGGAGATGGATCGTGTATTAACGCGACCGATCCATAGCCTATTTCAAATTATATTAGAAAGAATGGAACTTGAATCTTTAATTGGAGCTATTACAGGGATTGTTGTAATGGGATATGCAGCTGTGGAGTTACAATTATCTTTTTACTGGTATGATTTCTTCTTATTTATATTGATGGTAGGAGGAGGAGCACTTGTATATGGAGGGATATTTGTTACGTTGGCGAGCCTTGGTTTTTGGTCGGATGCGAAAAGTTCAATTATGCCTCTTATGTATAACATAGGTAATTACGGGCGCTATCCTGTTAATATTTATAATCGTGTAATTCGTTTCATTTTAACGTTCGTTTTACCGTTTGCGTTTGTTGGAGTATATCCAGCAGCATACTTTTTAAGAAAAACAGAATGGAATAGTTATGCATTTGCGACGCCAATTGTTGGTATTATCTGTTTTACGATTGCAATCACCCTCTGGAACCAAGGGGTAAAAAGGTATCGAGGCGCGGGTAATTAATTATAGAAGCTTGTTCGTTTCTAAGGGATAAATCAGTTCTCCACCTCATACATATAAAATGAGGTGGAGGACATGTTATGGGGATTTATTCTATTAATTGCAGCAATCGCTATTTTGAAAAGTGTCCAATTATTATGGAGTTCCTATTCGGATTCAACGCGTTTTTTTTCGCTCTATAATTTGGCCACATTATTTTTAATCTATACAACAGTACTAATCGCATTTGGATTAAGTTACGTTGTATTAGAGGAAATGGGTTTCGCAGTTTTGAAAGAGGACGGAGAAAGTTTGAACGCTCATTCTTTTCAACTCGTCGAAGTTTGTTTATATTTTAGCGCAGTTACTTTATTGTCTGTTGGATATGGTGACATATCTCCGATTGGAATTGGGCGATGGATTGCAATCGCAGAAGCGCTAATTGGATATACACTCCCTTTTGCTTTTGTGATGAGGTCTGTAATAGACAATGAAAAATAAGGAAGCATTTGTTATAGTAAAGGAAAAGAGTAGGAGTGATAACTATGATTACAGTAGGAGAAATGGCACCAGAATTCACATTAGAGGGAAGTAATGGAGAAGAAGTTCGCCTAGCTGATTTCCGCGGTAAAAATGTAGTTCTCTATTTTTATCCCAAAGATATGACGCCAGGATGTACAACTGAAGCATGTGATTTTCGTGATGCGTATGGAGTATTTCAAGAGAAGGATACGGTTATTCTTGGAGTAAGTCCTGATTCAGCGAATAGACATTTGAAATTCATTGAGAAACATGAATTGCCATTTACACTTTTAGTAGATGAAGATCATAAAGTAGCAGAGTTATACGATGTTTGGAAGTTAAAAAAGAACTTTGGGAAAGAGTATATGGGAATCGAGCGTTCTACATTCCTTATTAATAAAGACGGTGAACTTGTAAAAGAGTGGCGTAAAGTGAAAGTGAAAGGACATATTGAGGATGTTCTTTCTTATATAAAATAAATCTACATTGGGGATAAAATATGCAGAAACAAGGCAAGTGTCTATACATATTTTACTGCCTTACATAAAGTGGAAGTGTAGGGCATACCTCCTCAGATGATAGTATTCCAAGTGCGATTATGTCGCACTTTTTTCTATGGAATATATGAAGAAAAAAGGAAAGATACATAAAAACAAGTCCTGAATATAAAAATAAACTACATACTTATAGTAGAAATATTGACGATTTATAAGAAAAGGAGTACACTCTTTATAAGAATTATAAAATAATAATCCGTATAGAATCGGGGTGCATGACGGTGGTCAAAGAAGAATTAAAAGAAGCGCTAGAAATGCTGAAAAATACGGGTGTACGCATTACTCCACAGCGTCATGCTATTTTAGAGTACCTTGTGGAATCAATGACGCACCCAACAGCGGATGATATTTATAAAGCATTAGAAGGTAAGTTTCCAAATATGAGTGTTGCAACTGTCTATAATAACTTACGTGTGTTTAAAGAGGTTGGACTTGTAAAGGAATTAACTTATGGAGACGCTTCAAGTAGATTTGATTATGTTACAAGTCAACATTATCATGTGATTTGCGAAAAATGTGGTAAGATTGTTGATTTTCCTTATGGAGGCTTGGAAAAGCTGGAAGAGGAAGCTGCGAAAACGACAGGCTTCGTTATCAATAGTCATCGCTTAGAAATTTATGGCGTTTGTCCAGAGTGTCATAAGGCGTAATATATAATAAAGAAAGAGGCTGACGGCTATACGTCAGCCTCTTTCTTTATTATATAAGGATTAGCGTGAGGTTAATCGGGATTTACAGTGCTAAGTTAGTAAGGAGGGTTAGATAAAAGTTTGTCGAATTTACTTTGTATTGGTGGAAATGAATTCTGGGAGGGGACATTTTGAAGAAATATGAGATTAAAAATAACATTCCAACATTGGAAGAATATAAATATTTATGTGATTCTGTGGGATGGACTAACTATATGAACTTTGAGGTGGCGGAAATATCACTTCAAAATTCGATTTACTGTATAACAGTCAAGGATAATAATCAAATCATCGGCATGGGGAGAATTGTTGGTGATGGGGCTATCTATTTCTATATTCAAGATATAGTGGTTCATCCAGAGTATCAAAAGAATGGTATTGGAAAGAAAATAATGAATACTTTAGTAGAATACTTAAATCAGAATGCTCCAGATAAAGCATTCATTGGTTTGTTTGCATCGCAAGGTAAAACATCATTCTACGAAAAATATGATTTTAAAGATTATTCGCCTAATATGACAGGGATGTTTACTGTTATTTCGAAAAAATAGGTGTAATAAATTTAATAAAACAATTAAAAAGTTGATTTTTTAAGAAATCAACTTTTTAATGAGTTGAAACGTTTGTAGTGTTGCAAATTCGTATTTCCCTTGATACTTATGATTTATAACTCTTCTTATTATACTTTTCATCAAATTCTTTTCCTTCTAGATCTCGATCTAGTGTTAAAGGTTGATTGCAGTGCATACATGCATCGACACGGCCGAGCATTTTGGTTGGCTTATCACAGCTTGGGCAAATAATTTGGATAGTCTTAGTAGATAACATACCAATCCAAAAGTAAACGACAGTGCTAGCGATAACAGCTAAAAAGCCAACCATCATAAACGTTGTCATAATAATAATGTTTTCGCGGAAAAAGACACCTAAGTATGCAATGAAGAGGCCGATAAATACTAAACTTAATGCAAAGGTCCGGATTTTATTGATTTTGTTTGAATACTTAATGCTCATTCTCACCACGCTCCTATACTAATAATATAACATAAAATTTAGAATTTTCACTCTCGTGTAAATTGATAAAGGGATAAGATATGAAATGAATAGGAGGGGGGCCATGAAGAATGAATGGACGCTATAAGGATTTTTACAGCGGTTTTTCAGTTTTTAACGGGATGTGAAATTTTTTTATAAAAAGTATTGACCCTGTATATACTGCATGATATATTAATAACCGTCGCTGATGCGGAAACGCAGAAAACGACAAAAAAGAAATTAAAAAACTTAGTTGACATTGAAAAATGAAGATGTTAACATAAGGAAGTCGCGAATGAGCGACTAAGTAGTTCTTTGAAAACTGAACGAAACAAACAACGTGAAACGTCAATTTTTATTTTAGGTGCTAGACAAACTAACTTTATTGGAGAGTTTGATCCTGGCTCAGGATGAACGCTGGCGGCGTGCCTAATACATGCAA
>NZ_JAALFZ010000021.1:0-72151 GCF_011800505.1 Bacillus sp. EKM501B
GGGCTATAGCCAAGCGGTAAGGCAACGGACTTTGACTCCGTCATGCGCTGGTTCGAATCCAGCTAGCCCAGCCATTTTTGCGGAAGTAGTTCAGTGGTAGAATACAACCTTGCCAAGGTTGGGGTCGCGGGTTCGAATCCCGTCTTCCGCTCCAATAAAATTTAATATGGCGGCATAGCCAAGTGGTAAGGCAGAGGTCTGCAAAACCTTTATCACCGGTTCAAATCCGGTTGCCGCCTTTTATTTTGTGCCGATGTGGCGGAATTGGCAGACGCGCACGACTCAAAATCGTGTTCCTTCGGGAGTGTCGGTTCGACCCCGACCATCGGTATCATGAACGGCGTAAAAAAGCTCTATACAATTAGTATAGAGCTTTTTTGTTTTCTTTTCATTACATGACAAAATAAGCAGAAAAAATATTGTATATACAATATTTCTTTCGAGTACTCTAGAGAGAATTTCTCCACCCCGGTGACATGAAGTTAAATCCGATACCACCAGTAGATATTAGTACATTATCAACGGTTAAGTTTGTAATCTCTAAAAACTTCTTTTTGTTAAATTATACTAGGTGCTTCTAAAATTCGTAATAAACGTAGGAATTCATGTATAATATAACTTGTCGAAAGAACAAAATGATAGTGATTTATATTATGTCTGTAATATGAATCAAAAATGAACTTTTTATATTTCTTTTAAAAATGTGTTGAACACACATTATATTTCATATTAATATTTTTATGTAGATTTAAAACGGGAAAGAGAGTGGAAAGTATGGGCCGTAAATGGAACAATATTAAAGACAAAAAAGCATCAAAAGATGCAAATACAAGCCGTATATACGCGAAATTTGGGCGTGAAATTTATGTGGCAGCAAAACAAGGCGAGCCAGATCCAGAATCAAACCAAGCGCTAAGAGTTGTATTAGAGCGTGCGAAAACATACAATGTTCCAAGAACAATTATTGATCGTGCAGTTGAAAAAGCAAAAGGCGGTTCAGAAGAAAATTATGACGAGCTTCGTTATGAAGGATTCGGACCAAATGGAGCTATGGTTATTGTAGATACACTTACAAATAACGTAAACCGTACTGCAGCAGATGTACGAGCTGCATTTAGCAAAAACAGTGGTAATATGGGTGTGAACGGTTCTGTAGCTTACATGTTTGATGCGACAGCTGTTATCGGCCTTGAAGGTAAAACATCAGATGAAGTTCTTGAAATTTTAATGGAAGCAGATGTAGATGCACGTGACATTCTAGAAGAAGAAGATTCTGTTATCGTGTATGCTGAACCAGATCAATTCCATGCAGTACAATCTGCACTTAAAGGTGCTGGCGTTGAGGAGTTTACAGTTGCAGAATTAACAATGCTTGCACAAAGTGATGTAACACTTCCTGAAGATGCTCAAGCACAATTTGAGAAAATGGTTGATGCATTAGAAGATTTGGAAGATGTTCAACAAGTTTATCACAACGTAGACTTAGGAGAGTAATACGATAGATGACCCTTTTCGCTTAGCGGATAGGGTCTTTTTTATAAAGTTAATTAAGGTGATGAAGTATTAAAGGTATTTTGTTGTAGGTAGTGAATATGATTATAGGGATATATAAAATATTCATTATCTCTAGGAGGCTTAATATGGAACATAAGACACCAAAGCATATAGTTGCTGTAGCAGGTTATTTAACAAATGAAAAAAATGAAGTGTTATTAACAAAAGTGCACTGGCGAGCTGATACGTGGGAGTTGCCAGGAGGACAGGTAGAAGAAGGCGAAGCGCTCGATCAAGCTGTCTGTAGGGAAATAAAAGAGGAAACAGGGTTAACGGTGAAGCCTATCGGAATTACAGGGGTTTATTATAATACCTCTATGCATATTCTAGCTGTTGTTTTTAAAGTAGCATATATAAGTGGTGAAATAAAAACTCAACCTGAAGAGATACAAGAGGCTAAATTTGTTGATTTAAATGAAGAGAACATAGATGAGTATATAACGCGTCCTCATATGAAATCCAGAACGCTTGATGCAATGAGAGCAACACATTTTATTCCGTATGAAACGTGGGAAGTACAGCCGTATAATTTAATAGGAAGATTGTAAAGAAAAGAGTAGCCGATTTGAGATACATTCGAATCACTACTCTTTTTTGTATACTGTTTAAGAAAAAGGTCAAAATAATAATAGCACTAGTATTGATTTGCAGAACGTTTGTTCTGTATAATAAATCTATATGTTATATACATTTAGATTACTAGATAGTCAAAAGTATATATATTTGTAGATGATATAATTAAAGTGTAAAGTGAAAATATAATAGTCTTAAGGGTTTCTCTTTTATTGGTTATTCGTGCTTTAACATAACCTATATTCAATATTTCAGATGAATAGTAGATAAAAAAATACTGTGATACAATACTTTTTTATCCCACTATTTGCTGGGCAGTAAGCCTGATTGATGAGGGGTCATTAAAGCTTCACTTTATACCTTACAATGATGTAAGGTACGTGTAAGAGAAATCGATGGGATATTTTTTTACAACAATGTATTCTTAAAGTAAGAGTTATATGCTGTGTGGAAAAGAGGTGTTCAAGATGAAAGAACGAGTATTATCTAGGGTGAACTATCATCAAAAAGTTGCATTAAATCCAATGACTAAACTTTTTTATAAAGCCATTATATTATTATTATTGTTAAGTTGTACGTTATTATTCGTTGGAAATGTAATGATTGAGAAAAGTGATATTAGTAAATTACATGTACCGGCTAAGTTAGAGGTGCCAGAATCATTAACACATGCATTTATTGCGACAGAAGATAAAAGATTTTATCATCATAACGGTTTAGATTATATAGCAATTATTAGGGCCTCAGTTGAGAATATAAAGGCTGGTGGTGTCGTGCAAGGAGGAAGTACGATTACACAACAGCTATCTAAAAATGCCTTTTTAACAAATGAACGTACATTTTCTCGTAAGTGGAAAGAGATTTTTTATACGAAAAAAATTGAACGCACATTTACGAAGGATGAAATTTTAAAATTATATGTAAGTAATATTTATTATGGAGAAGGAGCATGGGGAATTGAAAAAGCAGCAAACCTTTACTTCGGTAAAAAGGTGAACCAATTAACGTTGGCTGAAAGTGCAATGATGGCTGCTGTAGTAAAAGCACCTGCTTATTACTCACCTGCCCAAAACTATGATAAAGCAGTAGAGAGACGAAATGTCGTTTTGAGACTAATGGAGAAAGAAGGCTATATAAGCCATGATGAGTATGTTCAAGCAGTTAGTGAGAAATTAGTAATTCGTCATGATATAAAAATAGAGCAGTCGATGTTAAATAGCGCGCGTAAAAAAGCAGTAAGTTAAGAGAAGTTCCTACAGAGGAGCTTCTTTTTTTGAATAAATTGTGACAAATTGTGACACAATATCGTCACAATTATTGTGTTTTTGTAATTTATGTGAGCGTGTTCATTGCGTGACGTATATAAGTGTTGATATTATGTGTATTGTGTACAATGCTGTATACAGAATATGAATTTAAAGAGGAATGTATATGAAATCAAATAAACTCATGGCTCTTGGTATAGTTTTTTCTATCGCAGTATTGATTGTAATTGGAACAATTGCGTATAGCATCATAAATGACAAAAAAGATAAAGGGAATGAGATGTTTGCTTATTCTACGCAACAATCTTTAGGGAAAGATGATGCTCCAGTTAAGGTAGTTGAATTTGGAGACTTTAAATGTCCTGCTTGTCGTACTTGGGATGTAACAGTATTACCTCGATTAAAAGAAGAGTATATTGATAAAGGCAAAGTGCAGTTATATTTTATTAACTTCCCATTTATCGGAAAAGACTCGGATTTAGGTGCAGCAGCTGGTGAAGCAATTTATAAACAAGATAAAGATTCATTCTGGATTTTCTATGATGAGATTTATCAAAATCAAAAGAAAGATACGGAAGAATGGATTACAGAAGATTTGCTTCTTAGCATTGTGAAAGAGAAACTTCCAAAAGTTGATGTAGAGCAATTTAAGAAAGATTTACACAGTAAAGACATTAAAGAAAAAGTACGTAAAGATTCAGATCGTGCTCAAAAATTAAAAGTTCAAGGTGCTCCTTCTGTATATGTAAACGGAAATCTTGCAAACCCTGATTTCGATAGTATGAAGAAGGCAATTGATAAAGAATTGAAAAAGTGATGAGGTCTCTCATCACTTTTTCGACTTTTTTCGATAAAATTCTTGCCTCTACTTTTTTTACATGCTATACTACTTTACATAAGTTATTCTAATATCTTATATGTAATTCATATTTGCGGGTGTAGTTTAGTGGTAAAACAAGAGCCTTCCAAGCTCTGGTCGAGAGTTCGATTCTCTTCACCCGCTCCAAATTTTATTAAATGTTTTTCTATAAATTGTGATCAACGCAGTGTTTCGTTTCCGAGATAAACGAGGCATTGCGTTTTTTAATGTTTGAAAAACCTAATTACATGCGAAAATAGAAGTAAATAATAGTATTCCAAAAGTGAATTACTAACCAATAGAGTCGTTACATAAGGGATGGATTCATCTGAGGAGGCGATTAAGAGTGGATTTTGAACAATTAAAGCAAGATGTAATTGCGTATAGTAAAACAATTGGCATAGATAAAATAGGCTTTGCGAGTGCTTCTCCTTTTGAGGAATTAAAGCAGCGCTTAATCCAGCAACAACAATTAAATTATCAATCTGGATTTGAAGAGCCTGATATAGAGAAGAGAACGAATCCGCAACTGTTATTACCGGGTGCTAAATCAATTATTGCGATTGCTTTAGCATATCCTTCAAAATTAAAAAATGCACCATTAAGTAAGCGTGGAGAACGCCGTGGGATTTTTTGTCGTGCTTCTTGGGGACAAGATTATCATCTTGTTTTACGAGATCGTTTGCAAAAATTAGAAGCATATTTAATTGAAAAACTTCCGGATATAGAAGTGAAGTCCATGGTTGATACAGGTGAATTAAGTGATCGAGCTGTATCAGAGCGTGCAGGCATTGGATGGAGCGGTAAAAACTGCTCTATTATTACACCTGAATTTGGTTCGTACGTATACTTAGGGGAAATGATTACAAATGTTCCATTCCCGCCAGATAAGCCGATAGAAGATCAATGCGGGGGCTGTACGAAATGTATCGATATTTGTCCTACCGGTGCTTTAATACAGGGGGGACAGTTAGATTCGAAGAAGTGCATTGCGTTTTTAACACAGACGAAAGGATTCCTACCTGAAGAATATCGCGATAAAATAGGAAATCGTATATATGGATGTGATACGTGTCAGACTGTTTGCCCGAAAAACAAAGGAATGGATTTTCATAATCATCCTGAGATGGAGCCGGATCCTGAGCTAGTTAAACCATTATTAACGCCACTTTTAACAATTAGTAATCGTGATTTTAAAGAGAAATATGGGATTATGTCAGGGTCATGGAGAGGGAAAAAGCCACTGCAAAGAAATGCGATTTTAGCATTAGCACATTTTAAAGAAACATCGGCAATTCCTGATTTAATTGGTGTTATGAAAGATGACCCAAGACCAGTACTACGCGGAACGGCAGCATGGGCACTTGGGAAAATTGGCGGAGATGGAGTAGGCGAAGCGATTGAGAAAGCGATGGAACGTGAGAAAGATGAAGAAGTGCTTCATGAAATGAATCGCGGGCTTGAATTGTTAGCACAGAAAAAAGAGTAGATAATATTTCCCTTTTTCATATTGTAATATGGGAGGGAGACAGAATGGTTGTAAAAACGAAGATTGAAAACCAAGTACAACAATTTTTAGCATATATAACGGAGAAAAGAACGAATGTGGATGGTATTGCTGAGGATTTACTACAAATGGCACTGAGAAAGAAACAATTGTTTCAAAGACGTAGTGCACATATAGTGAAAGCAACTGCGGATGTTTCTTTCATTAGACAATTAAATAGTAATGACCATCAAGAAATTGATTATCAAATACATTTTAAATATTTAATTAAGCATAAAGAATTATTTTATATTGAAGAGGAACAATTAAAACGAAGAGTTTGTTTAAATAATAGTCGGATTATAGGCGATTATGCTATTGAAGTGTCAGAAGAAATTAGAATGGGTGAGACATTAGAAAGGGAAATTACGAAAGAGAAGTACGGTTCTTATCAGTATAATCGTTTAGAGGCAGTGAAATATGCAGAGCGTTGGTGGGATGACCGAAATCCTATGTATCGTAATTTCCCTGATAATTGTACGAATTTCATTTCTCAATGTCTTCATACTGGAGAAGTACCTATGAGCGGATATCCTAATATTCGTAAAGGATGGTGGCAAAGGGAGAATCAGTGGAGCTGGAGCTGGGCTGTTGCACATTCTTTTTATTGGTATTTGTCAGGTGCTACAACAGGACTTCGAGCAGAGGCGGTAGAGAGGCCAGAAGAACTTATTCTTGGAGATGTCATTGCTTATGATTTCGAGGATGACGGAAGATGGAATCATACGACGATTGTAGTAGCAAAAGATGCAGATGGTATGCCGCTTGTAAATGCACATTCAGCGAATAGCCGTCGACGTTATTGGAACTATGAAGACTCTAGTAAATATACACCACAAATGAAATATAAATTCTTTCATATTATTAATGGGTAGAGATTTTTCGCTCAAGTGGTATAATACGTAGTAGACAAAAAACAGAGGTGAATATCGCGTGGGAGTACATGTTGTTTTATATCAGCCAGAAATTCCAGCAAATACAGGGAATATTGCTCGTACTTGTGCAGCAACTGGAACAGAATTACATTTGATTAGACCGCTTGGATTTTCAACGGATGATAAAATGTTAAAGCGTGCAGGATTAGATTATTGGCAGCACGTAAAAATTACGTACTATGATTCAATTGAAGAATTTTATGAAAAAAATAAAGACGGTGAATTCTTCTATTTAACAAAGTATGGCGAGAAAGCTCATACAGCGTTTGACTATAGCAAGCGCGAGAAGGATTACTATTTTGTATTTGGAAGAGAAACAAACGGCTTACCAGCTAATGTAATCGAAGAAAACTTTGATCATTGTTTACGTATTCCAATGACAGATAAAGTACGTTCATTAAATTTATCTAATACAGCAGCAATTTTAATTTATGAAGCGTTCCGTCAACAAAATTACCCTGGATTAGATTTAGAAATCGTTTATTAAAAGTCGCCATATGGCGACTTTTTTTTATAAAATAAAAATAATATATAATCATACATTTAAAAGAGAGGACATAATCATATAGAATGGGATATATGATTAAAAATAGATAAGACGGGTTGAGATAAATATGAAGGAAGAATATAGTAATCAAAATACCTTTTTAAGTATGATAGATATGGATTTAATTAGACAAGGATTATTACATGCTATTCAAGATTTAGTATTCATATTGAAAGTTATTGATAATGAAACGTTTCAATATATGTATGTGAATAAAATAGGAATGGATTATGCTAGGTTAAGCGAAGAGTGCTATGGAAAAACCTTTGCAGAAGTATTACCAAAAGATATAGCGGGGATATTGCAAAGGCAATATGCAAAAGTAGTGAGAGAAGCGAAAGCACACACCTTTTGTGATGTAGTCAATTTACCAAAAGGTGAGATACACTATGAATCTTCACTTAATCCTGTCTGCGACGAAGAAGGAATATGTCAATTTGTTATTTGTATTACAAGAGATATTACAGCTCAAATTGAGGAGAAGACAGAGATAGAGGAAAAACAAATGTTATTTAAGTCGTTACTGGAATATAATAATGACTCAATTATATCTATAGATTCTATAGGGAGAGTTACATATGCAAATCCGGCAACGTATGAAATATTTGGATATCGGTATGAGGAATTAAATAATAAATTTATTTTTGAATTCATTAATAAAGAATATGAAAAAGATTTTCAAATTATATTTAAGGGATCGATGCAAGGAAAAGCAAAACAAATTGTTTCAAAGAAATATGTTCATAAAGAAGGGTACGAGCTATATATTTCTTTGAGAACTATCCCGATTATTGTGAACGGTGAAATTGTTGGGATTTATATTGTTACGAGAGATGTTACAAGGCAAGTATTAAACGAAATGCGAACAGAATATTTAGCTTACTATGACCAGTTAACGGGATTAATGAATAGAATTTCATGTACAAATAAGTTAAATACTTTTTTAAATGAGAGTGTAAATTTTGCACTTGTATTTATAGATTTAGATGAGTTTCATCGTATTAATGATACATTTGGTCATAAAGAGGGAGATAAAGTATTACAAAAAGTTACAGAATGTTTAAGTAATCTAAAAATAGAAGATATGCACTTATTTAGAGAACACGATGATCAATTTGTTATGTTGATAGAAAATATAACGAAAGAATATGTAGAGGAAGTTGCAAAAAGCATATTAAAAAACATTAGTGAATATTTTGTAATCGAAGAAGAAGATGTATATTTAAGCGCGTCAATTGGAATTGTAATGGCTCCAACAGATGGAGAAGATGAAAAAATACTATTTCAGAGAGTCGATGCTGCTTTAGAAAAAGCAAAAGAAAAAGGAAAAGGACATTATCATTTTTATTGTAGTGGATTAGACTGTGAGCGTGAACAAAGGTTTATAATAGAAAACCAGTTACATCGTGCTATAGAAAAAAATGAATTTTTCTTATATTATCAGCCACAAATTAATATTGAAACGAAAAAAATAGCTAGTATGGAAGCTTTAATAAGGTGGGAGAATAAGGAATTAGGATTTGTTTCTCCAAACCAATTTATCCCGTTGGCAGAAAGAACAGGATTTATTATTAAGCTGGATGAATGGGTAGTAAATCAAGTGTGTCAGCAATTGCGCGAATGGTTAAATAAAGGGTATGATGTGGTCCCAATTGCAGTTAATATTTCAGCTAGACACTTTCGTTCTATTACATTAATAGAGATGATTACAAGGGCTTTAAATAAGTACAATGTACCAACTCATTTATTAGCGATAGAGGTTACAGAAGGAGCTCTTATACATAAAGATATATCGAAGAGAGTGTTACTACAATTAAAAGAGCAAAATTTAAAGATTCATTTAGATGATTTTGGAACAGGCTATTCATCTTTAAGTTATTTAAAAACATATCCAATTGATACTTTAAAAATTGATCGTTCTTTTATGGAAGGTATACATATAGATGAACGTGATACGAATATTACAGCTGCAATTATTCATTTAGCTCATACTTTAGAATTGAATGTAATTGCAGAAGGAGTAGAAAAAAAGGAGCAAATACAGTTTTTGAAAGAAAAGAATGTGAAGCTTGTACAAGGTTATTATTATAGCCGACCACTATCCAAATATGATATGGAAAATATGTATTATAAATAAAAAATGATGTGCTAAAAGCACATCATTTTTTATGTGTACCTGGTTTGTCATTGTAACCGGATGTAAAAATAGCTGTAAGAAATGTGAGTGATACACCTAAAATTAATAATAATTTCATACTAATATCCTCCTTACTTTTTTCGGTTCATGAGTTTTATTTATTACCCAAAATGTATGTAAGGTTCTTAGAAGAAAAGAATTTATTTATAATGAATAGCAGTGTAAAAACGTTAATACCTATATTATACAGAATTTTCTTTGAATTTTGGAGAGAATTTTAGTGTGCTATTATATATTTCGTTTTGATTTAAAGAATGTTTAAGGACATCCTAGCATACCTTTTATAATAATCCGATTGAACAAGGAGATGGGGGAGGAGCTATAATGGATATTCTAAAAAAGATTGAACAGCATCGAGCAGCAGAAGAGCGTTTACAATGGGAAGGTACGTTTGCGGAGTATTTGGAGCTTGTGAAAGAAAGACCATGGGTGGCTCAAACAGCACACTCTCGCATTTACAATATGATAAAAGATGCTGGAATTGAAGAAGTCGATGGTAGAAGAAAGTATAACTTCTTTAGTAATCAGCTCTTTGGATTAGAGGATGCTCTAGAACGTCTTGTAGAGGAATATTTTCATCCATCTGCAAAACGATTAGATGTTAGAAAAAGAATTTTATTATTAATGGGTCCTGTTAGTGGAGGGAAATCAACGTTAGTTACAATGTTGAAACGAGGATTAGAAACATATTCAAGAACAGATCGCGGAGCAATTTTTGCAATTAAAGGATGCCCAATGCACGAGGATCCACTGCATTTAATTCCACATCATTTACGAGATGATTTCTTTGATGAGTATGGGGTTAGAATTGAAGGGAATTTATCACCACTAAATGTCATGCGTTTAGAGCAAGAATACGGATCAAGAATTGAGGATGTAGTTGTAGAGCGTATTTTCTTCTCTGAAGATCGTCGTACAGGGATTGGTACATTTAGCCCGTCTGATCCAAAATCACAAGATATTGCAGATTTAACAGGTAGTCTGGACTTTTCTACGATTGCAGAATATGGTTCAGAATCAGATCCGCGTGCGTATCGATTTGATGGAGAATTAAATAAGGCAAACCGAGGAATGATGGAGTTCCAAGAGATGTTAAAATGCGATGAGAAGTTTTTATGGCACTTATTATCGCTTACGCAAGAAGGGAATTTCAAAGCGGGAAGATTTGCGCTTATTTCAGCAGATGAATTAATTGTAGCGCATACGAATGAAACAGAGTATCGCTCATTTATAGCAAATAAGAAAAATGAAGCATTGCACTCAAGAATTATTGTAATGCCAGTTCCTTATAATTTACGAGTAAGTGAAGAAGAACATATTTATGAAAAAATGATTCGTGAAAGTGATGTATCGAATGTTCACATTGCACCACACACACTTCGCGTTGCAGCAATGTTCACCATTTTAACTCGTTTAAAAGATCCGAAGCGTCCGGATATTGATTTAATTAAAAAGATGCGTTTGTATGATGGAGAAACGGTAGAAGGTTATAATGCGATTGATGTAGAAGAATTACAACGCGAATATCAAGATGAAGGTATGAAGGGTATTGATCCTCGTTATGTCATTAACCGAATTTCGTCTACAATCATTCGAAAAGAGGTACCATCTATTAACGCGTTAGATGTACTTAGATCTTTAAAAGATGGGCTAGATCAGCATCCATCCATTAGTAATGAAGACCGTGAACGTTACATGAACTTCATCTCATTAGCGAGAAAAGAATACGATGAAATCGCGAAGAAAGAAGTACAAAAAGCGTTTGTTTATTCATATGAAGAATCAGCTAAGACGCTTATGGATAATTACTTAGATAACGTCGAGGCGTACTGCAATAAATCGAAATTACGTGATCCGTTAACAGGAGAAGAAATGAGTCCAGATGAAAAATTAATGCGCTCAATTGAAGAGCAAATTGGAATTTCAGAAAATGCTAAGAAAGCGTTCCGTGAAGAGATTTTAATTCGCATTTCTGCTTATGCCCGTAAAGGAAAACGCTTTGATTATAATTCACATGAACGTCTTCGTGAAGCGATTCAGAAAAAACTATTTGCTGATTTAAAAGATATAGTGAAAATTACAACGTCAACGAAAACGCCGGACGAAAATCAGCTTAAGAAAATCAATGATGTTGTTGCGCGTTTAATTGATGAGCATGGCTATAATTCTTCTTCAGCAAATGAATTACTACGCTATGTAGGTAGCTTGTTAAACAGATAGTTTGATAACAAAACGCTGTCTCTTGTATTTTGCGGGACAGCGTTTTATTATCCGTTCATATGTGTATAAAGTGTCATACCTTGTCCAAATGTAATAAATTAAGATGCAATTTTATGAATTTATTGTCAATTATTTTTACAATATGCATATGATAGAGTAACCAACCATTCATACGAAAAAAGCCAACACAATACAATATGTTGCAAAGTAAAAATATGTGCAACAATGCATTGTGTTTCTTTCTTATCAGTGGCTGAATATTTCTTTCTATTATGTGAGTGGCAAAATTTTGTTTAGGATGCTCGGGGTATTGTATGAAAAACGTTATAAATGTTTATGGGATGATTTTCTGTGGGCAGTTACCTTTCAAACATTCTAGCTTGCACATTACAGAACAAAATTTATAGATTGCTGTTCATACAGGAAGACAATTACAGTAAGGAGGGAAAGGAATGGGCGAAGAAAATCAACCAAATTATACGATTTCACAGGAAAACTGGTCCCTCCATCGCAAAGGATATGACGACCAACAGCGCCATCAAGAAAAAGTACAAGAGGCAATTAAGAATAATTTACCCGATCTTGTAACAGAAGAAAGTATAGTTATGTCTAATGGCAAGGATGTTGTAAAAATACCAATTCGTTCTCTAGATGAATATAAGATTAGATACAATTATGATAAAAATAAACATGTTGGGCAAGGAAACGGTGACAGCAAAGTTGGTGATGTCGTTGCGAGAGATGGATCAGGTGGTCAAAAACAAAAAGGGCCAGGAAAAGGGCAAGGAGCAGGAGATGCAGCTGGGGAAGATTACTATGAAGCTGAAGTCTCTATTTTAGAATTAGAGCAAGCGTTTTTCAGAGAGTTAGAACTGCCTAATTTAAAGAGAAAAGAAATGGATGAAAACCGGATTGAACATGTTGAATTTAATGACATTAGAAAAACAGGATTATGGGGAAATATCGATAAGAAAAGAACAATGATATCCGCATATAAACGAAATGCAATGAGTGGTAAAGCATCTTTTCATCCAATTCACCAAGAAGACTTAAAGTTCCGCACTTGGAATGAAGTATTAAAGCCAGATTCAAAAGCTGTTGTATTAGCGATGATGGATACGAGTGGATCGATGGGAATATGGGAGAAATATATGGCACGTAGCTTCTTTTTCTGGATGACAAGATTTTTACGCACAAAGTATGAAACAGTAGATATTGAATTTATTGCCCATCATACGGAGGCAAAAGTAGTTCCAGAGGAAGAGTTTTTCTCAAAAGGAGAAAGTGGCGGAACGATTTGTTCTTCTGTATACAAAAAAGCACTCGAACTTATCGATAATAAATATTCACCAGACCGCTATAATATTTATCCATTCCATTTTTCAGATGGTGATAATTTAACATCAGATAATGCTAGATGTGTAAAACTTGTTGAAGAGCTAATGAAGAAGTGTAATATGTTTGGGTATGGGGAAGTGAATCAGTACAACCGCCATAGTACACTCATGTCAGCCTATAAAAATATTAAAGATGAAAACTTTAGATACTATATTTTAAAGCAAAAAGCAGACGTATTTCATGCGATGAAAAGCTTTTTTAGAGAAGAATCAGGTGAGAAAATGGCATAACCTCTTTTAAAGAGGTTCTTTTTTTGTAAACTTTTTATTTTCCTAGTTGACAATGATAATGAAAATCATTATCATTTATTCGAGAAATGATTACATTTCGAATTATATATTTCGGAGGAGATGTAAAGTTGAAACAAAATAAAAGAAAACGTATAAATGCAATGATTATAGCGGCAGCGTTATCACTTCCGTTTGCTGTTTATTCAACACCTGCTTTAGCGGCAGTAGCAATTGAGGCGAATAAAACTGGACAAGGTTTAGAAGATGGTACATATGATGCTGTTATTAAAGCGTATAAAGATAAAACGAATGAAGAGTCTATGGCAGCTGTTTATATAAAGGATCCGAAATTAACAATTGAGAATGGAAAGAAAATTGTAACAGCAACATTAAGTGATAGTGATTTCTTTCAATACTTGAAAACAGAGGATATTCATACTCCAGGTGTGTTTCATGATGTGAAAGTAATATCAGAAGATAAAAAGAAAAATGGAACGAAAGTGATTCAGTTTGAAGTAGGGGAATTAGGAAAAAGGTATAATATGCGAATGCATATTTATATTCCAACAATGGCCTATGATAATAAGTACCAAGTACAGTTTGAAGTAAATACATTGAATTTAGAGAACAATGTTCCAGAAAAACAAAAGGAAAATAAAGAGGAGCAACAAGATGAAAACGGAAATGTAATATTAGATAAGCAATTACAAAAATATATTAATAAATATAACTTAAATAGAGATAATGTAGATGCGCCAATCACAAAGAAAGATTTATTACAAATTAAAACGTTATCCATTTATTCAGGTAAAGGAATAAATAAAATAACTGGTTTAGAGTATATGACAAACTTAGAGAAGTTGACGTTACGAGAGTCTAATGTAAAAGACATATCAGCCATCTCGAAGTTGAGAGGTTTGAAGTACGTTGATTTAACGTCTAATTCAATTGAAAGTATTCACCCAATTGAGCAGTTAGAGAATATTAATATGCTTTTTTTAAGAGATAATAAAATTTCTGATCTTACACCATTAAGTAAAATGAAAAAAATTAAAACATTAGATTTAATCGGTAATAACATTAAAGATATCCAGCCATTATTTACAGTATCAACTATGAAACAATTATACTTAGCAAATAATCAAATCAGTGATCTTACGGGAATTGATCGATTAAATAATGTGGAATTATTATGGATAGGGAACAATAAAATTAATAATGTTGAATCTATTAGTAAAATGAGTAATCTTATTGAACTAGAAATTTCTGATAGTGAAATAAAAGATATATCATCATTATCGCAATTAGGAAATTTACAAGTGCTGAATTTAGAAGAGAATTATATCTCTGATATATCGCCGTTGAGCACTTTAACAAATTTACATGAGATAAATCTTGGAGCAAATGAAATTTTTGACGTAAGGCCTGTTGAGGAATTAGGTAAGCGAATTTCAATTGATATTCAAAGACAAAAAATCTTTTTAAATGAAGGAAGCTTAGATGAAGAAATAAAAATCCCAGTATACAACCTTAAAGGAGAGCCACTTCAAAATATTAATTTGCAAAGTGAAGGGGCTACTCTGAATAACGGATTTATAAAATGGAATAGTCCTGGAGAAAAAATATATGAATTTAAACTAGATACTAATTCTACTGAAAGTAAAATAAGATTTAATGGTACGGTTATACAGAATATAGTTGAAAAACAAAAAGAAAGTCAAAATGTAATTCTCGATAAAACTTTACAACAACATATTAATAAAGAGAATTTAGGTAGAGAGAATTTAAACGCTCTTATCACAAAAGAAGATTTATTACAGATTAAAAAATTAGAGATACTTAAAGAAAAAGGAAATGAGATAAAAGATATAACAGGTTTAGAATACATGACGAACTTAGAAAAACTCACTTTAGAAGGAGTAGGTCTGAAAAATATTGAGTTCATCTCAAACTTGAAACAATTGAATAATGTGAATGTATCTCATAATCAAATTGAAGATATAACACCATTATCTTCATTGGAAAATTTACAGTGGTTAAATCTTGCGGACAATCATATTAAAGATGTAACGGTTATTGGTTCCATGCTAAACTTATTTAGCTTAAATTTAGCTGGGAATGAGATTCGTGATGTAAGGCCGTTAATACAATTAGGTCAGTGGTTTACAATTGATGTTGGAAGACAAAATATCATTTTAAATAATGCAAAAATAAACGAAGAAATTCAAGTTCCTGTATATGATTTAGAAGGAGAAAGTATTGAAAATATTCAATTGGCAAGTGAGGGAGGGACGTTTAATAACGGAGTAATAAAATGGAATACCCCAGGTGAAAAGGTGTATAAATTTGATTTAGATTCTGATGAAATTAGCATAAGGTTTAACGGAACGGTAATTCAAAATATAATTGAAAAAGAAGAAGTGAAAGAACCAGTAAAAGAAGTTGAAGAAACAAAAGAAGAAGAAAAAGAGCCGGTAAAAGAAGTTGAAGGTACAAAAGAAGAAGAAAAAGAGCCGGTAAAAGAAGTTGAAGAAACAAAAGAAGAAGTGAAAGAGCCGGTAAAAGAAGTTGAAGGTACAAAAGAAGAAGAAAAAGAGCCAACAAAAGAAGTTGAAGAAGCGAAAGAACCAAAGAAAGAAGTAAAAGAATCAGCAACAGGATTGGATCAAGAGCCAAAAGGGAATAATCAAGTTGTTGAAAACGAGGGAAGAAAAGCAGACACTTTAAATAAACAACATACTAATAAGCCAGAGGAAGGCAAGAAATTTTTACCATCAACAGGCGGTGAAGCTAGCACTTCGACTTTACTTTCTGGCATAACACTTGTTCTTTCCGCACTAAGTATGTTCGTATTTAGAAAGAGATTATTTAAGAAATAAATAACGTTTAATCTTATTATTATATATAATTAATTTTTGCTTTTTTGAGAAGACATTATCATGGCGGTTTTATTAGAAACATGCATATGATGATGTCTTTTTTTACTAGAGAAGGATATTACTAGTGATTGTCTAAGTGTATTAGAAAAGGAGGGGAAGTTATGCATATTAATTCTATTTCAAAGATCGAAGAAGCTACAGAATTTATTTCGATGATGAATAAAGATATTACGCAGCATGTTGGTTATTGCGGGGAAAATCATGAAGAAATATTGGACGCTATTCTTCATGGTTTTTCTGATATAGGGTGGGAGAAGTCTTTTGTCGTTTCTTATAATGATAATAATGAAATTGTAGGTGTATTAGGATTTGATATAGATAAGGTAAGCGAAAGTGCGGAGATTTGGGGGCCTTTTATTATAGCTTCGAATTGGGGAGAGATTGCTTTAAGTATGTGGAAGAAACTTATCGAGAAAATTCCACTTCATATTCAAAAGTTTCATGGATTTTATCACGTGAAAAATAGTAATGGCATCGACTTTATGAAATATTTACAAGCTAAAAAACAAGAGAAACATAGCGTTTTAATTTTAAAGAAAACTAATGTGGAGCAATGTACAATAAATCAAGTAGAGGAAGCATCTCAACAAGTATTTGAGCAGTTTATTGTTTTACATAATAATATTTTTCCTAATACATATTATGAAGGAAATGAAATCATTGAACGTTTAAGTGATACGAATAAATTATTTGTAAGTATGAAGAATGGTAAGTTAGAAGGTTATGTATATGTTGAAGTAAATCCGGAGTTTCATGAAGCGAATATTGAATTTATTGCAACCGCTGAAAATAGTAGAAGAAAAGGTGTCGGAGAGCGGATATTACAAGGGGCAATTCAGTATATTTTCTCCTTCCAAGGGATGAGAGAGATAGTACTATGTTTGAATACGAATAATGATCGTGCGATGAAATTGTACAAGAAAGTAGGTTTTGAGGAAAAAGCATGTTTACAACACTATATAATAGAGTGAAAAACCCATTCATATGAAAATGATATTTCATATGAATGGGTTTTATTACGGATTTAGAAGTGATTTGAGGCGCCAATCGTTACATAACCTTTTTTATTTTTTTCGGCACTTCTTTCGTTTGCAAATTAACATCTTCTTTTCGTAGCTCTTTAAAGAGTGAAGTAACCATAAGAACGACTACAATAGAAAATGGTAGCGCAGCAATTATAGCTGCGATTTGTAGTGCATTTAATCCTCCAGCTTGTAATAAAATAGCGGCAATTATCGCGATTGTTAATCCCCATATAAGTTTTAAACTATTTTTCGGTGATAAGCTTCCGTTACTCGTTTGCATGGAAACGACAAATGTTGCTGAATCGGCAGAAGTAACGAAAAATGTGGCTACTAGAATCAACCCGATAATCGTTAAAAATGTAGAGAATGGTAGGTGTGAAATAACAGCAAATAATCCAATCTCTGTACCATTTTTTGCAATTTCATCAGCTATTCCAAGCGATTGGAACATTTCCATATGGATTGCGGTACCACCAAATACTGCAAACCAAAATGTACAGATAAGAGTCGGGACTAATACAACTCCAAAAATAAATTCTTTTATTGTGCGCCCTTTAGAAATACGAGCGATGAATGTACCGACGAATGGAGACCAAGAAATCCACCATCCCCAATAGAAAATAGTCCAGTTTTCAATCCAAGAAGAAGATTTTTCATTAAATGCTCCTAAATTTAATCCCATACTAGGTAAAGCGCCGATATAAGAACCGAGTGTAGATGTGAAATATTTCATAATAAATACAGTTGGTCCTAAAAGTAAGAAAGAGATGAGTAAAATGCCTGCAAGAGAGAAATTCAAGTTACTCAAATATTTAATCCCACGATCTAAGCCAGTTTGTGCACTCGTTAAATATAAAACAGCGAAGATAGCTATAAGTACGAGCTGAGTAAGTAAAGTGTTATGAATGGAAGGGAATAAATAGCTTAATCCTCCAGCAATTTGTTGAGCACCAATCCCAACAGATGGCACAATGCCAAATACTGTGGCTAAAACAGCTAGAATATCAACTGTTTTTCCGATACGAGAATTTTTCGATCGATTAAATAATGGAGTAACTGTAGCCCCGATAGTGCTACCTTTTTGTTTGCGGAATGTGAAATATGCAATTGTTAAAGCGACCATTGCGTATAGTGACCACGGAAAGAGTCCCCAGTGGAAAAATGAATATTGCATAGCGAGTTTGGCACTTTCCTCTGTCCCCGCTTTTCCTGTTAATGGATCTGTAAAATGTGAAATCGGTTCAGCGATTCCATAAAAGAGGAGTCCAATTCCCATTCCTGCCCCAAACAACATGGATAGCCAAGATGGATAATTATATTTTGGCTTTTCTCCATCTTTACCAAGACGAATAGAACCGTACTTAGAAAATGCTAAATAAACAGCCAAAATAATCATTGTAGTCATAAGTAGAGAGTAAAACCACCCAAATTTATTGAGGATAAATGAGTTTAAAGAAGATGTAACACTTTGTAAATCGTAGCCTTGTATCCAACTTGCTGGGGTAATTCCCCATATAATGAATAATGTTGTTAGCAAGAAGGAGATATAAAATACACTGTTTTCTTTTTTTATCATAGAATCCCACCCTTATTTAATAAAGTTAACAATTATAATAATCATAACAATTAAGTTTTTAATTGTCAAAAAATTACCTTTTTATAATGTGAAAGGATGCAATTTGTTTTAGGGAGGTAAAGAGCAATGTGTTCACGATATGTACAAATTATAGGAAGAAATAATATGAAATATTGCATTTTATATTGTTACATCCAGATTTTATGTTAAATTCTTGAATGGAATATTAAAATAGGGGGCAAGGATATGAACAAGAAATCAAAGATCAATAAAGTGATGCTTAGCATTAGTACAATGGCTTTATCGTTAGGCGCACTTCAAACTCATGCAGCAGCGGAAGAAAAAGTACCGTATAACGTGTTGAAAACGAAACCGGTTGGAATTGAAAAGTCGGTAGATGAAGTTGGACATATTTCAAAAGTTGATGAAACTTTATCATTTCAAGAACGTTTAAAAGTAGGAGATTTTTCACAGCGACCAGCATCTATTACGAAGAAAACTGCAGTGAAGCAAGTTAAAGAAAGCTATTCAATGGCTGATTTAAACAAAATGAATGATCAAGAATTAGTTGAAACGTTAGGCAGTATTAAGTGGCACCACATTACAGACTTATTCCAGTTTAATGAAGATGCAAAGGCTTTTTATAAAGATAAAGGAAAAATGCAAGTCATTATAGATGAATTAGCTCATAGAGGTAGTACATTTACGAAAGATGATTCAAAAGGAATTCAAACGTTTACTGAAGTGCTGCGTTCAGCTTTTTATCTTGCATTTTATAATAGTGAATTAAGCGACTTAAATGAAAGAAGCTTCCAGGATAAATGTTTACCTGCTTTAAAAGCAATCGCAAAAAATCCAAACTTTAAGCTTGGTACAGTTGAACAAGATACAGTCGTATCTGCATACGGTAAATTAATTAGTAATGCTTCAAGCGATGTTGAAACGGTTCAATATGCATCGAATATTTTAAAGCAATACAATGATAATTATACTACTTATGTAAATGATCGAATGAAGGGACAAGCAATATACGATATTATGCAAGGTATTGACTATGATATACAGTCGTACTTAACTGAGGCTCGTAAAGAAGCGAATGAAACGATGTGGTATGGAAAAGTAGATGGGTTTATTAATGAAATAAATCGTATTGCTCTTCTAAATGAAGTAACGCCAGAAAATAAATGGCTCGTTAATAATGGCATTTATTTTGCTAGCCGTTTAGGGAAGTTTCATAGCAATCCAAATAAAGGATTAGAGGTTGTTACACAAGCAATGCATATGTACCCGCGCTTAAGTGAACCGTATTTTGTTGCGGTAGAACAAATTACAACAAATTATAATGGTAAAGATTATAGCGGGAATACAGTAGATTTAGAGAAAATACGTAAAGAAGGAAAAGAGCAATACTTACCAAAAACGTATACATTCGACGATGGATCAATTGTGTTCAAAACAGGAGATAAAGTATCAGAAGAAAAAATTAAGAGACTATATTGGGCTGCGAAGGAAGTAAAGGCACAGTACCACCGTGTAATTGGAAATGACAAAGCGTTAGAGCCAGGAAATGCGGATGATGTATTAACGATCGTAATTTATAATAGTCCAGATGAATATCAATTAAATAGACAATTGTATGGATATGAAACAAACAACGGTGGAATTTATATTGAAGAGACAGGTACATTCTTTACATATGAGCGTACACCGGAGCAAAGTATTTATAGTTTAGAAGAGTTATTCCGTCATGAATTTACTCATTACCTGCAAGGGAGATATGAAGTTCCTGGTTTATTTGGAAGAGGAGATATGTATCAAAATGAAAGGCTAACTTGGTTCCAAGAAGGAAATGCAGAGTTTTTCGCAGGATCTACTCGTACGAATAACGTTGTACCAAGAAAGAGTATAATTAGCGGATTATCATCTGATCCTGCAAGCCGTTATACAGCAGAGCGTACACTATTTGCTAAATACGGTTCTTGGGATTTCTATAATTACTCGTTCGCATTGCAGTCTTACTTATATACGCATCAGTTTGAAACATTTGATAAAATTCAAGATTTGATTCGTGCGAATGACGTGAAAAATTATGATGCATATCGTGAAAATCTAAGTAAAGATCCTAAGTTAAATAAAGAGTATCAAGAGTATATGCAGCAGTTAATTGATAATCAAGATAAATATAATGTACCGGAAGTAGCAGATGATTATTTAGCTGAACATGCACCGAAATCGTTAACTGAAGTGAAAAAAGAAATTAGTGATACGTTGCCTATGAAAGATACAAAAATGACAAAACATAATTCTCAATTCTTTAATACATTTACATTAGAAGGTACGTATACAGGTAGTGTCACAAAAGGTGAATCAGAAGATTGGAAAGCAATGAGTAAAAGAGTAAATGAATCTTTAGAACAATTGGCGCAAAAAGAATGGAGTGGCTACAAAACTGTTACAGCATACTTCGTCAATTATCGTGTGAATAGTTCAAATGAATTTGAATATGATGTAGTCTTCCATGGAATCGCAAAAGATGATGGAGAAAATAAAGCTCCAACGGTTAATATAAATGGCCCTTATAGCGGTCTTGTAAAAGAGGGAATTCAATTTAAAAGTGATGGCTCAAACGATGAAGATGGAAAAATTGTTTCTTATTTATGGGAATTTGGAGATGGAAGCACAAGTGCAGAAGTGAATCCAGTACATGTATATGAAAGAGAAGGTTCTTATAAAGTATCATTAAGAGTAAAAGATGATAAAGGCAAAGAGAGCAGAAGCGAAACAACTGTTACGATTAAAGATGGAAGTTTAACAGAATCAGAACCAAATAATCGTCTAGAAGAAGCAAATCGTATCGGGCTAAATAGTACGATAAAAGGCAGTCTTATTGGCGGGGACCACACTGATGTTTATACATTTAATGTAGCATCAGCGAAAGATATCGACATTTCTGTTTTAAATGAGTATGGAATTGGGATGACATGGGTACTTCACCATGAATCAGATATGCAAAATTATGCAGCTTACGGTCAAGCCAATGGGAATCATATAGAAGCGAAATTTAATGCAAAACCAGGCAAGTATTACTTGTATGTATATAAATATGATAATGGTGATGGAACGTACAAATTATCAGTAAAATAAGTGTCTTTCCAATGTATGTTTAACTTTACTTTTTGTGGAAAATAGTATATTATATAGATATATAATATATCGGTTATTTTCTAGGAGGAGCCTGTCACAATAGGTTTCTCCTGTTCTTTTTTAGAGGCCTGTCTTACAGGCTTTTCTTTAAAAGGTAAATAACTGAAAATTAAGAACTATAATCTTTGAAAGAGGTGGGGCATACATATAACAAAAAAGGGATTGTTTAAGAAAGGGGGATAAGAAATGGTCTTGTTTGGTTATCCACTTGAAACAATTTATTTATATGGATTTATTATTGCTACTATACTCACTGTTATTTATATCTTCTTTGGAGATATATTTGAATCGATATTTAGTTTTGGGGGCGGATCTGTATCCGTTGTTACTTTATTACTTAGTTTCTTCGCCATGTTATGTGGGCTTAGTTATATAGGAGAATATTTGTTTTCCTTTAATAGTATTACTATTTTTGGGGCTGCATTTGCTATATCTTTTATCGGTGTTTTCATCATGAAAATACTAATTTTAAAACCGATTGCAGAAGCAGAGCAAAATACCGTACAACGTATGGATGAATTTATCGGTTGCAAAGGAGAAGTCATTACGACAATTCCTACAGAAGGATTTGGAGAAGTACTAATCTCCTCTCAATTTGGAAGTAATGCAATCCCAGCTAAAACAATTGGGAAAAAAGATATTTCACAAGGAACTGAAGTTATTATCGAGGGAGTCCAAGATGGTGTTTTACTTGTACAAAACATCGCTTATTCTTTAAAAAAACCAAAATTATAAGGGGGAATTTACATGACGATTCCATTAATTATCGGTGGAGTTTTACTCGCAATTTTAATTCTACTCATTTTAGTATTCATTACGAAGTATCGTACGGTTGGTCCAGATGAAGCGTTAATTGTTACAGGGAACTGGCTTGGTGGAGGAAAGAATGTTGTTACCACTGATGATGGAAAGAAGATTAAGATTATCCGCGGGGGCGGTACTTTCGTAGTTCCAATTATGCAAAGAGCAGAACCTTTAAGCCTATTAAACTACAAATTAGAAGTTGGTACACGTGATACGTATACGAAGCAAGGTGTTCCAGTTACAGTAAATGGTGTTTCTATTATTAAAGTAGGTTCTACAATTGAAGAAGTATCTACTGCAGCTGAGCAATATTTAGGAAAAGAAACAGAAGAGTTAAAAGTAGAAGCAAAAGAGGTTTTAGAAGGTCACTTACGTGCAATCTTATCTTCTATGACAGTAGAGGATGCGTATAGTAATAGAGAGCAATTTGCTCAAAAGGTACATGAAGTAGCTTCTACAGATTTAAAGAAGATGGGACTTCGCATTGTTTCTTTCACAATTAAAGAAATAATGGATAAAAACGGATACTTAGATGCGCTTGGTCAGCCGCAAATTGCGACCGTTAAGCGTGATGCAACAATTGCGAACGCAGAGCGTGAAAAAGAAGCACGTATTGAAAAAGCACGTGCTGAAAAAGAGGCAAAAGAAGCAGAATATCAACGTGATGCACAAATCGCTGAAGCTGAAAAACATAAAGAATTAAAAGTACAGTCCTATAAGAGGGAACAAGAGCAAGCCCGTGCAGATGCGGATCTTTCTTACGAATTACAACAAGCGAAAGCACAACAAGGTGTTACAGAAGAGCAAATGCGCGTTAAAATCATTGAGCGTGAAAAGCAAATCGAGTTAGAAGAAAAAGAGATTGCGCGTCGTGAAAAGCAATATGATGCAGAAGTTAAGAAAAAAGCAGATGCAGATCGCTATGCTGTTGAGCAATCAGCGGAAGCAGAAAAAGTAAAACAAATTAAAAAGGCAGATGCGGATCAATATAAGATTGAAGCTGAAGCGAGAGCTCGTGCGGAAGAAGTACGTGTAGAAGGTTTAGCGAAGGCGGAAATCGAAAAAGCGCAAGGTCAAGCGAAAGCGGAAGTACAAAAAGCACAAGGTACGGCGGAAGCAGATGTTATTAGATTAAAAGGTTTAGCAGAAGCAGAAGCGAAGCAAAAAATTGCAGAGGCATTTGAGTTATATGGCCAAGCGGCAATTATGGATATGGTTCTTAAAATGCTTCCAAGTTATGCGAAGGAAGTTGCAAGTCCGCTTAGTAACATTGATAAAATTACAGTTGTTGATACAGGCGGCGGTGGTAAAAATAGCGGCGCTGGAAAAGTTGCGGGTTATGCAACTGATTTAATGGCAACGATGCAAGAAACGTTAAAAGCTTCTTCTGGAATTGACTTAAAAGAGCTATTAGAAGGATTTGCTGGAAAAGGAGCGGTACAACAATTATCAAGTGATAAACCTGTTGTATCTGTAGTAGAAGATGAGAAAAAAGAAGTAGAAAAAGATAAAGAATAGTAAGATGGAAAGAACCTCTAGTAAGTGAAATACTGGAGGTTCTTCTGTGAATTATAATATTTCGAATAATATACATTTTTATATATTGTTTTAATTATTTAATTTATATAGAATGAAAAAGGTATGTATTAACTCTTTAATAGAAAAAGAGACAAAGAGTTAATACAATTAATCGTGTAATTTATATAAATAAATTAAATGTGAGATAATTACATTTAAAACGGTATGGAGGGGTAGAAATATGTTTCAAGGGAAATTAAGGAGTAGTAGTTTAAAAACAAAGTTACTTGTGTCATTTGTTATCATTTTAATTCTTCCAAGTATTGTAATTGGTTGGACGTCTTATCAACAGGCGAAGACGAATTTTAATGAAACGATTTTAAACTCGGCGAAAGATAATATAAAAATTTTGGATAATGTAATTAATAAAGAATTGGATAGTAAAAAAGTAGATGCAACTTATTTTACGAAATTATTCACACAATCAAGTTACCAAGCAGATCAAATTCAAAACATACAAAATAAACTAGAAGAATACAATAAACTGCATCCAGAAATGGAAGCAATCTATACAGGATCTAGTAATGGACAGTTCATTCAATCACCAGCTATTCAGATGCCAGATGGATATAATCCTACAGAAAGAGATTGGTATAAAGAGGCCGTGAAGAAAAGTGGAGAGGTAATTGTAACTGCTCCATATAAGTCAAAAACGACAGGGAATATTGTTATTACACTAGCAAAACAAAACGAGGATAAAAGTGGAGTTCTTGGGATTGACTTAATCATTAATAATATTGTTACTACTTCCAAGATGGTTAATATAGGTAAGGAAGGATATGTAGCGATATTTGATCAAGATAAAAATGTAGTAGCGCACCCGAAAATGAAGCCAGGAGAGAAATTAGAAGAGAAACTTAGTAAAGAATTGTATAAACAGGAAGCTGGAGATTTTTATTATTCATTAGATGGTGAAGATCGCAATATCACTTTTAAAACGAATAAGAAAACTGGATGGAAAATAGCAGGAATTATGCCTTCAAAAGAAATTATCGAAGCAGCTAACCCTATTTTCTATAAAACAATAACTGTTATTGGTATTTCATTAGTAATTGGTGGGATTTTAATTTACTTCATAATTGCTTCTATTATTAGTCCGTTAAAACAACTTGTTATATCATCGAAAAAGATTAGTGAAGGCGATTTAACAGAGTCAATTACAGTTCATTCTAAAGATGAAATTGGGCAGCTAGGAGAAAGTTTTAACGAGATGGCTGCATCGTTACAAAGTGTCATTTCCAATATAAACACTTCAGCAAGTCATGTAGCGGCATCTTCAGAAGAATTAACAGCTAGTATGAAGCAGACAAGCGAAGCAACGGAACAAATTACACAGGCGATAGAGCAAGTATCAAGTGGTGCAGAAATACAAACGAAAGAAGTTGAAGAAGGAGCAACATTGTTAGAAGAAGTTACAGAAGGAATTCAGCGTGTTGCAGATAGTTCTTCATTAGTATCTACAGCCTCTATGTATACGAAGAAAAAAGCTGAAAATGGTGGGAAGTTAGTTGAACAAACTGTGAATCAAATGCAATTAATTCATGAGTCTGTTTCGCAGTCAGACAAAATCATTGGTTTGTTAGACGATAAGTCGAAACAAATTGGAGCAATCCTTGAAGTGATTCAACATATTGCTGAACAGACAAATTTATTAGCGTTAAATGCGGCAATTGAGGCTGCGAGAGCTGGAGAGCAAGGAAGAGGATTTGCAATTGTAGCAGATGAAGTGCGAAAGCTAGCAGAACAATCAGGACAGTCTTCTACGGAAATTGGGAAACTAGTGAAAGAGATTCAATTTGATATAAAAGAAACAGTAAGCTCTATGAATCAAGTTGGAGTAGAAGTACAATCAGGACTTGTAGTTGCAAATGAAACGAAGCAAAGCTTTGCTGAAATATTGAAATCTACGGATGATACAGTTGTACAAATTGATAACATGGTAGATGTAGCAAAACAAATGACGGTAGATGCAAAACAAGTAAGTGCATCTATTAATGAAATTGCAGCTACAATTGAAGAAAATGCAGCAAGCGTTCAAAATATTGCTGGTTCCTCTGAGGAACAATTAGCTTCAGTAGATGAAATAAATGCAGCAGCAGTCCATTTATCACAAATGGCAGAAGAATTACAAGAGATGATTAGTAAGTTTAAAGTGTAATAACGAATGTTAAGAAACGAGGTAGTAATTTTACTTCGTTTCTTTTTTTATGAAGAGAAAAAGAAAGAAATATAGAGTAACCGTGTTATGATTAAGTATAATTAAAGAGACTGTATATTCTTTAAATTCTATCTTTAATCATGTTAGGGGAATGGTTTTGAAATTAAAAAAATTAAAACTCCAACCGAGAATTACATTAACTATTAGTACACTTATTTTAGTTGTACTTATGCTAACGAGTTATTTATTTTATTACATATTATCTGAAACGGTAGAAGAGCAAATTGGCAAAAGGGCTTTGCATGTTGCGAAAACAGTTGCTGCTATACCTGAAATAAAGGAAGCTTTTCAAAAAGAAAACCCAGCTTCTATTATTCAGCCGATTGCAGAAAGAATTCGAATGGATACAGAGGCTGACTTCATTGTAGTTGGAAATAAAGAGGGGATTCGATATGCACATCCTGAGCGAGATAAAATAGGAGAAGCGATGATTGGTGGAGATAACAAAGGCGTTTTATTAGAAGGAAAATCATATGTTTCGAAAGCAACTGGATCATTAGGCCCTTCATTACGCGGAAAAGTTCCAATCCGTAATCAGGAAAATGAAATCATTGGTGTGGTGTCTGTTGGATTTTCAATGGATGATATTCATGGAGCGGTAGAGGTGTATGGAAAGCGTGTATTTTGGATTACAATAATAGGGCTATTAATTGGAGTAATCGGCTCTATATATTTAGCGGCAAGTATAAAAAGAATGATGTTCGGTATGGAACCAGAAGAAATTTCATCTTTATATGAAGAGCATAGTACAGTGATTCAATCTGTACGTGAAGGGATTATTGTAATCGATAAAAATGGCATGATTAGTTTAGTCAATCAAGCAGCTTATGATATTCTTTCGCTAGATAAACAACAAAATATTATTGGGGAATTTATTTTAAATGTAATTCCTAATTCAACGATACTAGATGTACTTCAAACTGGTGAAGAACAGTTTGATCGCCAATTAAATATAAAAGGACAGGCTGTTATTGCGAACCGTCTACCTATTAAAGTAAAGAATAAAGTAACTGGCGTTGTATCGAGCTTACGTTTGAAATCTGAAATGGATCAGTTAACAGCAGAATTATCTCAGACGAAGCAATATACAGAGGCATTACGAGCGCAAGCGCACGAATATAACAATTTATTGTATACGCTTTCAGGTCTTATCCAATTAGAATCATACGAAGATGCTTTAGAGCTTATTCATAAGGAAACAGCGGTATATCAAGATTTTGTTCAATTTATTATGAAGCGGATTCAAAATCCATGGCTAGGTGGAATTTTAATTGGATTTTATAATAGAGCACGAGAGTTGAAGATTGATTTTATGCTAGATAGAGAAAGTGGTTTAGACAAATTAAGTCCACATATTGAGAGTAATTATGTCGTTTCTATTTTAGGAAATTTAATTACGAATGCATTTGAAGCAATTGAAAAAAATGAAGAGAATGATAAGAGAGTAAGGATGTTTGTAACTGATATTGGAGAAGAAATATTAATTGAAGTGGAAGATTCAGGGCAAGGGATTCATGATGAAATAATTACTAGCATATTCTATAAAGGCTTTTCGACGAAAGAAGGAGGAGAGCGAGGATATGGATTAGCAAAAGTGAAAGAGTTAGTAGAAGATTTAAATGGAAGTATTGCAATCGAAAAAGGGGATTTAGGTGGTGCGTTATTTATTATTGCACTACCGAAAGAGAGAGGCGAATAGTAATGGGTGAGGAGATTGAAGTATTAATTGTAGAAGATGATATTCGGATTGCTGACATTCATCGTCGTTTTACTGAAAAAATTGAGGGATTTAAAGTAATTGGAACGGCAACGACTGGAGAACAAGCGAAAGAATGGCTAGAGCTTGTGAAGCCACAGCTTGTGTTATTAGATGTGTACTTACCTGATATGCAAGGAACGGAACTTGTCACATATATTAGGCATCATTTGCACGATACAGATATTATTATGATTACAGCGGCATCGGAAACAGATGTAGTGAGGCACGCCCTGCGGGGCGGAGTAACAGATTATATTGTAAAGCCACTAATGTTTGATCGATTTAAGGCGAGTTTGGAAAGTTATCAAAAAAAGATTGTGCAGCTGAAGAAAAATAATCAATTATCTACAGAACAAATAGAACATTTATGGTCTCAAAGAGGCGTAAAGGGAAATGAAATGGAATATGCCCCGAAAGGGATAGACCCCTTAACTTTAGCAAAAATAAAAAAACATATGTTAACAGTTAATGAAGAAGGGATTACAGCAGAGGTACTAAGTTCAATGGTAGGCGTAAGTCGATCAACTGCAAGGCGCTATTTAGAGTATTTAATATCTGGGAAGAAAGTCCACGCAGAGCTAATATATGGGAGTGTGGGGAGACCGGAGAGACGGTATTTTCTTGTTTCTTCATAATAAAAAACAGTAGAGGATTTATTTCTTCTACTGTTTTTTGCGTCTTATATTGGAATAATCCCAATTACAATGCCAGTAATCAACATCACCATTGTCGTTCCAACTGCCCACAATAAAGTAAAACGTTGATGTTCACCAAAATCAACTTTTGCCATCCCAACTAATAAATAAGTGGATGCAACAAGAGGACTTAATAAGTGAACGGGTTGCCCAAGTAAGGAAGCACGTCCCATTTCAGCTGCACTAATTCCGTAAGTAGCAGCAGCCTTAGTTAAAATAGGTAATACCCCAAAGTAAAATGCATCATTGGACATGAAAAATGTGAATGGCATACTAAGAAGAGCTGTAATAATTGGCAATTGTGGTCCAAGTGCATCTGGTATAAGAGTTACTACACTGTTAGCCATGGCATCTACCATTTTTGTTCCAGATAAAATACCAGTGAAAATACCGGCAGCAAATACGAGAGAAACAACTGCTAATACATTCCCTGCATGAGAAGCAATACGTTCTTTCTGTTGCTCTAAGTTTGGATAGTTAATCATAACAGCGATAGCAAAAGCGACTGTAAATAAAACAGGTAACGGCATAACTTCTAGTATGAGACAGACAAGTAATGTAGCGGTTAATAAAAAGTTAATCCATAGAAGTTTAGGACGTTTATGCACTGCGGCTTCGACAGTTGCAGCTTGCTCATCCATTGTTTGCATTTGTTTTAAATACTGTACATCCATAATTCCTAAACGTTTTCTTTCTTTTTTTCCAAGATAGTAAGCAACGAAAACAACCCAAATTGCACCAGCAATCATTCCTGGAATAAGAGGTGTAAATAATTCGGAAGCCTCAAGTCCAAGTGCGCTCATAACACGAGCTGTGGGTCCACCCCAAGGTGTAAGATTTGTTACCCCCGCCCCTAACATAACAACTCCAGCTAATATGAGGGGGTTCATTCCAAGGCGCTTATATAGTGGATACATTGCGGAAACTGTAATCATGTATGTTGTTGTACCGTCACCATCTAGAGAAACGATAATAGTCAATATAGCCGTTCCGATAACGATTTTTAAAGGATCTCCTTTTACAAATTTTAAAATCTTACTAATGACAGGATCGAATAAACCGCTATCAATCATAATCCCAAAATATAAAATAGCGAACATAAGCATAATACCAGTAGGTGCTAATTTTTGAATTCCCTCTAACATCATAGGCCCCATATTGGCATAGAATCCGCCAATTAATGCAAAAACACTCGGAATTAATATTAATGCTACTAGCGCTGACATACGTTTCGTCATAATTAAAAACATAAAGACAAATACCATCGCAAATCCAAGTAGTGCTAACATGTGATTTCCCCCTCAAAAGAATGATTGCGCTTTCAAAATAGAATAAAAATTCAGAAAAAGGTTTTTTATTTATAATAAAAGCATCTATTCAAATGGTAAATAATTTGAAAAATAACATCATTAGAAGCATAATTTTTATTTTGTTCATTTTGTTCACGGTAGTTAATTTGAATTTTTAAAAAGTAAGCTGCTCTTCGTAAGAATGGTAGAATAAGATGAAAATAGTGAAGTGTGAAATAGGGAGTAGATGTTATATGAAAACGAGAATTGAAGAGATTTATAGCTCTTATGAAGGAAAAGTAGAGGAGATTTTTATTAATGAATCTTCTTACGTATATGAATGGGAGAAATTACTGATGATCCGAAAAAATGACGGTGAGCTTAAAAAAATTGCAGTCGGGATTAGTGGAAATATAAGATTGGTAAATGTAGAAGTTGGACAGGAAATTAGTGAGGATACATTATTAGTTAAGTTAGAAGATGATTTGTTAATTACAGGTTGCGAGTGATGAGAGATGTGTAGAAATAACTACACATCTTTGTTTGTTTCCTATATTACAAAAAGCACATTGTTTTTTCACAAATTTCACACAACCTTTTGGTATTCTTTTCGTGGAGTATACGGTTTCTAGGGAGGAATATTGATGAAAGTAAAATATGTCGTACTTGCTATATGTTTATGTTTCGTATTTACGGTAGTCGGGTGTGGGAAAAAGGAAACAGCAGCTGTTGCCATTGATGAGAAACATGATAAATGTGATATTTGCCAAATTGGGGTAACAGATAATCAATTTGCAACAGAAATTATTTTAGAAAATGGAAAAGCGTTAAAGTTTGATGATATCGGTTGTATGTATAAATGGATGGAGATCAATTCAGGTGAAAAGACGAAAGAGAAATTTGTCCGAGATTATGATTCGAAAGATTGGATTTCGTTAGAAGAAGCTACTTACGTATATGATAAAACAATAACGACACCGATGGCTTATAATGTCATTTCATTTAAAAATAAAAAAGATGCAGAGAGCTTTGTATCTAACTATAAGGGTAAAGTTCTTTCGTATAAAGAGCTAGCAGAGCATAAATGGGAAATGAATAAAGAGATGATGGGGAAACCGAAAGCAGGAAATCATGGTGGACATCATTAATAATAGAAAAAGACAACTATATAGTTGTCTTTTTCTATTATTACTCAGGTGCAAATATAGAAAAGGTGTAAAATTTTTAGAAGAACGGTTACAATGGAATATAGTAACCTAAAGCAATCATTTATCCCGCATTAACGGGCAGTAAGATCCCCACCTCAAAATTTAGTGAAAGCAAAGAAGTTAGGTGGAGTCGGGCTGCCCGTAAAAGCCCGATTGGTGTGGGCTAATAATTAGTGGTGGATGAACAAAACCCCCACTAATTAAATTTTCACTTTATGTACTTTTTAGAAATGTATACAAATGCGGTAAAAACGTGCTAAACTAATTGCTTCATAATGTTAATGATGGGGCCATCAGGCGTATCATTTCAATAGGTTGAGAAACATAGTATAAGCTTAAGATAATCCGATTAAAGAAGGAATATAAAGGGCTTATGGATAAATGTACTCAAGAAGAGTTATTGTATGTGATGGAGGAATGGTTAAGAAAACATTATCTTTCATAGGAGCTGTAGTTGTGAGAAAACAAAAAATTTTATTATGTATTTTATTAGGACTTTTAATGACGGTAGTGGCTTGCGATAAGCAAGAAGAACCAGAATCGAAACCGGTTCATGTGAAAAATGAAAAGAAAAAAGAGAAGCATAAAGAACAGGAAGAATCTAAAGAAGAGAAAAGTATAAATTTAATGGACAAACAGTTGTTACTTTCAGCTACCCTTGGAGACACAGAGACAGCTATGAAGTTGATTCAGGATGGAGCGAATATAAACGTAGAAGGTGACAACGGAGAAACGCCTGTCCTTGCAGCGACGTACCAAAATCATGTAGAGACAGTTAAAGCATTAATTGGTGCAGGTGCTAATATTGAAATTAAAGATGAGAAAAAAAGTAATCCACTTCTTTATGCAAGTAGAGAAGGATATACGGATATTGTAAAAGTATTAATTAATGCAGGAGTTAATACGAAAGAAACGACTAGGTCAGGTGGGACAGCACTTATTTCTGCATCTGAGCGTGGCCATGTAGAGGTTGTTAAAGAATTATTAGAGCATACAGATATTGATGTGAATTATAAAAATGAACGTGGTGGAACAGCGTTATTAGAAGCAATTGTATTAGGAAATGGTAGTGAAAACCATAAGAAAGTAATTCAATTGCTTATTGATCACGGTGCAGATGTAAACATGGCTAACAAGGAACATCTGACGCCACTGCAATACGCTGAAAAAAGAGGTTTTAAAGATATTGTAAATATGTTGAGGGTAGCTGGAGCGAATGAAGTAGTACAGCCACAACAGCCAGTAGAGTAAAAAACGAAAAATAATCCCATTTAGATAGACAGAATGAAGAAATCAGTTAGTATGATGGATTCAGTAATGTGTATTTGAATGGGATTTTTATTTTGAATATGAAAAATAGATTATGAATGGATGGTAAATGGAGTAAATAAGGAGGCAACCTTATTTGGCAATTGTAAAAAATGAAAAGGTAGTTTCTGTTTGTTGCAGTGCCAGAAGTACGCCCGTAGCTACTGAGGCAAGTGTGGAAACTTTAGCGGAGTTTCAAGGGAACGGATATGTTACTGATGGTGTTACAGCCTGGGCGATATCAATAAAAGAAGAAAAAAGCATTCCACTTTATAGTACTTCTTGGAATAATTATGCTTCACAAGCCGTTGCGAGAAAACTAAAACTTATTAACTATGGAATGAATTTACATATTGATTGAATTTTAAGTATTGTTTCGTTCTATTCGTTTGTATTCGAATATATGGATTAATGTAAATCGTGATATGGTGAATATTAACATTCGGTTAACACCTAATTAACAATCTATCAAAACTGACTTAATAAATGCGTAATATAGTAAAGGTAACAAAATAAATAGGGTAGAGAACATTTGAGAACACCCACTTACATATAATGTGCCACTTTCTTAGGTGTGCTCTATTCCCTAGAGTTCAAATAAGGAGAAAGGCGTTCTATGTAAGTAGGTGTTTTTAGTTTGGATAAAAATAGAACAGTTAGGTGGAAAAAATGTTTAAAGAACCTTATATTGCGATGATAAAGGATTGGAAAGGATACAAAGCATACAAAAAATTGCCGAAAACAGTTTTTCTTATGACTGGTTCAATGCTGGAATTACCAGAGCGTGTATATGAATTGCAGAAACATGGACATGATGTATTTCTTCATTGTGATTTTATACAAGGCTTAAATACGAATACAGAGGAAGCGCTTTTGTATATTCAAGATGTTATCGGGGCACAAGGTATTATTTCAACAAAGGGTTCAACAATTCGAAATGCTAATAAAATTGGATTGAAAACAATTCAACGTATTTTTATTGTAGATACTTTATCCCTTACTAAATCAATTGAAAATTGTAAAACGACTAAACCAAATGCAGTAGAGATTATGCCGGGGATTATGCCTTCTATAATTAAACAGCTAGTAGAGGAAATAGAGTTTCCTATTATTGCAGGTGGGCTGATTCAAACGCGAGAAGATGCGGAAATTGCAATTCATGCAGGAGCAAGTGCGATTTCAACAAGTCATTATGAAGTATGGATACAAGAAGAAAAAAGGAGTGCAACCTTGTGATTGAATTGAAAAATGTTTCAAAGGTATATAAAAATGCAGAAGAGACAGCGGTTAAAGGCGTATCGGTTCATATTAAGAAGGGTGAATTTTTTGTTTTAGTTGGACCTTCGGGATGCGGGAAAAGCACATTATTACGAATGATCGCTGGCTTAGAAGAGATTTCTTCAGGAGATTTAATTATTAATGAACGTGTTGCAAATGATCTAGAGCCGAAAGACCGTAATCTATCAATGGTATTTCAAAATTATGCATTATATCCACACTTATCTGTAGAAGAAAATATTTTATTTGGACTTAAGGTAAGAAAAGTACAAAAAGAAGAGCGACAAAAGCGATTAATGGAAGCTATTGAAATGGTAGGACTGAAAGAGTATGTGAAAATGAAACCAGGCCAATTATCAGGCGGACAAAGACAGCGTGTTGCACTTGCCAGGGCAATTGTGAGTCAAGCGCCAATCTGTTTAATGGATGAACCACTTTCGAATTTGGATGCGAAATTACGTGCGCAAATGAGAATTGAAATTAGAGAAATTCAGCAGCGATTAGGAATTACGATGATTTACGTTACCCACGATCAAATAGAAGCGATGACTATGGGAGATCGTATCATGGTTTTAAATAAAGGAAGTATACAGCAAGTTGGAACACCACTTGACATATATAACGAACCAGCAAACGAATTTGTTGCAAACTTTATAGGTTCTCCTTCTATGAATATAAATGATGGGGAAGTAAATAAAGAAAAAGGTGTATTACATATAGGGCAATTGCAAATTCCATTATCTATTAGACAGTTAAAGCAATTACCAGAAGGAACAATTCGCATAGGCATGCGCCCTGAGCATATTGTACTGTCTGAGGAGGGACAAGAAGTGACGTTGCAATCTGTAGAAGTATTAGGGAATGAGTCTATATTGAACTTTGCGGTAAATGGAACAACTTGGAGTGCGAAAGTCATCGGACAGTTACTCTTGAACAAAGGTGACAAAGTAAAATTATTATTCTCGCAAGAAAAGTTATGCTTCTTTAATGAAAACACGAATGAACGCTTAAAAGTGGTAGCTGAAGAAGAGTTGAAAGTGGTGGCGAAATAATGATCGAAGTAAGTAAGTTACCAGTTCAAACAAAGGTGTCAAAAAAGAAAAAATTATGGGGGAGAACGAAAGATTTAAGAATAGGATTATTGTTTTTGGCGCCATCTATTTTGTTATTTTCGATTTTTTTGTTCTATCCATTGTTTAGGACAATTTACTATAGCTTTTATTTAACCGATATACATGGGGAAGCTAATCTTTTCGTTGGCTTAGAAAATTATCAATACTTATTCTCTGATCCAGCCTTCTACAAAAGTATAAAATCAACTTTATTATTTGTTTTATATACAGTGCCTACGAGTATTATATTTGCTTTGTTTCTTGCATTGATTGCAAATGGAAAAGTAAGAGGTATTGGGTTATTCCGAGTTCTGTTTTCTTCGACGATGGGAATATCAGTAGCTGCTAGTGCAGTGATTTGGCTATTTTTATTTCATCCAAGTGTAGGATTATTTAATAATATATTAGCTTCTATGAACCTTCCTGCAATCGCATGGTTAACGAGTCCGGACTGGGCACTATTCTCTGTATCAGTTACAACAGTTTGGGTGAATACAGGTTTTGCATTTTTAGTTATATTAGGTGGTTTACAAAATATCGATACGTCGTTATATGAGAGTGCATCTATAGATGGTGCTAGTTATTTATATAAACTTCGCCGTGTTACATTACCGATGCTATCACCAACTTTATTCTTTATTGTAACAGTAACATTAATTAGTGCGTTCCAAAGCTTTGGACAAATTGATATTTTAACGCACGGTGGACCAAATGATGCAACGAATTTGATTGTGTACTCGATTTACAAAGAGGCGTTTGTGAATCATCAATTTGGAACAGCAAGTGCACAAGCAATGGTATTATTTGTTTTCATTTTCCTTGCTACATTACTTCAATTTAAGTTTGCTGAGAGAAAGGTGCATTATAAATGATTGTTAAACAGTGGAAACAAAATTTCCTATTATACATGCTGCTCATTATTAGTGCAGTAATGGTATTTTTTCCTGTACTGTATGCATTTTTAATAAGTTTTATGACACCAGACGATGTTCAAATGAGAAGGTTATTTCCGACCCAGTTTACTTTTGATAATTTCATTAATATTTTTCAAAAAGTACCACTTTTTACATACTTATATAACAGTTTAATTGTATCGACAGTCGTTATGATTGGACAACTTATCGTATCAAGTTTAGCAGCTTATGCTTTTGTTTTTCTTCAGTTTAAAGGGAGAAACTTAATTTTCTTCCTGTTTATTTCAACGATGCTTATTCCGTGGGAAGCAACGATGGTGCCTAACTTTTTAACGATTCAAAACTTTGGTTGGATCAATAGTTTCGCCGGGATGACAGTGCCGTTTTTTGCAACAGCTTTCGGTATTTTCTTGTTACGTCAACATTTTATGACACTTCCGAATGAACTGAAAGAAGCTGCGTTTATTGAAGGGATTGGAAATATAAGATTTTTATTCAGCGTTGTAATTCCGTATTGTAAAACGAGTTTTATTACGCTTGGAGTATATAGCTTTTTAACAACATGGAATATGTATTTATGGCCACTTTTAGTGACCACTGATGAAAAAGTAAGAACAGTGCAAATCGGTGTGAAGCAGCTTCAGTCTCAAGAAGTTGCAACTGATTGGGGAAGCGTAATGGCCGGTGTTACGGTTATCGTTATTCCAACATTGATTTTACTATTTTTAGGGCAAAAGCAATTACAACAAGGATTAACAAAAGGTGCAATTAAATAATTAAGAGAAGGTGAGATTTAAATGAATCTAGTAAAAAAAGGTGCTGCTCTATTAATGGTAGCAACAATGGCATTATCTAGTGTCGCTTGTTCAAATAGTAAAACAGAGGGAAAACCTGAAGCACAGGCAAAAGTAGCACCAGTTGAAAAAAATGGTGATAAAACAGTAATTCGCTTCTGGCATGCGATGGGTGGAAAAACACAAGGAGTACTAGATGGTCTTGTTGCAGACTATAATAAGTCGCAAAATAAATATGAGATAAAGGCAGAGTTCCAAGGAACATATGAAGAGTCTTTAACGAAATTTAGAACGATGTCTGCAACGAAAGAAGCGCCAGCTCTTGTTCAATCGAGTGAAATTACAACGAAATATATGGTTGATAGTAAAAAAATCACACCAATTGATAGCTGGATAAAAAAAGATAAGTACGATACGTCAAAATTAGAAAAAGCAATTACAAATTATTATTCAGTTGATGGAAAAATGTATTCTATGCCATTTAATTCATCTACACCAGTATTAATTTATAATAAAGATGCTTTCGCAAAGGCGGGCTTAGATCCAGAGAAAGCTCCGAAAACATATGCGGAATTACAAGAAGCAGCGAAAAAGTTAACGATTAAAGAAGGCGGAAATGTAAAACAATATGGATTCTCCATGCTTAACTACGGTTGGTTCTTTGAAGAATTGTTAGCGACACAAGGTGCTTTATATGTAGATAACGAAAACGGTCGTAAGGATGCTGCAAAGAAGGCGGTATTTAACGGTAAAGAAGGACAGAAAGTATTTGGAATGTTAGATGATTTAAATAAAGCTGGCGCACTTGGAAAGTATGGAGCAAGTTGGGATGATATTCGTGCCGCGTTCCAGTCTGGACAAGTTGCTATGTATTTAGATTCTTCAGCAGGTGTTCGTGATTTAATTGATGCATCTAAGTTTAATGTAGGTGTTTCATATATTCCGTATCCAGAGGATTCGAAACAAAATGGTGTTGTTATTGGTGGAGCATCATTATGGATGACGAATATGGTTTCAGAAGAAACGCAACAAGGTGCTTGGGACTTTATGAAATATTTAACGAAGCCAGACGTACAAGCAAAATGGCATACTGCAACAGGTTATTTCTCAATTAATCCAGATGCATATAATGAGCCATTAGTAAAAGAGCAATATGAAAAATATCCACAGTTGAAAGTAACAGTAGATCAACTGCAAGCGACGAAGCAATCTCCAGCAACACAAGGGGCTTTAATTAGTGTATTCCCAGAATCACGAGATGCAGTTGTAAAAGCATTAGAAGCGATGTATGACGGGAAGAATAGTAAAGAAGCGTTAGATGAAGCTGCCAAAGCAACAGATAGAGCAATTAGCATTTCAGCTCGTACGAGTCAAAAATAAGAGAAAGCCGTATCCTTAAAAGGGATACGGCTTTCTTTATAGGGAGATAAGGGATCAAAGAAATGATGAAGTCTTATCTCTTTTATATGAGTAAAGGGTCTAGAGTGAATGTTGTCCTTTTCATTATTTATTTAACTCCATTGCGACTTGTTTACCATTTACGAAAACCTCTACTACCGCTACTACAACTTCCATTACTTTTTTCATCTCTCATCTCTCCTTGTTTTTTGTTTCATTTCTTACTTTCAGTATAAGGAGATACAGTAATTACAACTATCGAATTGGATGACAAGAGACTTACATTGTTATAAGGATAATAGTTTAGTTTGTAATAAAGTGAAACTTTAATCAGCGGGGGCCTTACGGCCCATTAATGCGAGATAAATATGATTCGGGATTTCAATTCTGAACTTTCTGTCGTTTTGAACTATAATTAGAAAGAGGGGGGATAATATGAAAAGAATTCTTGTTATTAGTGATATTCATGGAGAGATAAAAAAGTTTGAACAGTTATTGGAAGAAGCTCAATATGATGCGAAACAGGATCAATTAATCTTACTGGGAGATTATGTAGATCGTGGTCCAAATGCGCGTGCTGTAATTGAAAAGGTAAGAGAATTGAAAGAAGAGGGAGCACTCATTTTAAAGGGAAATCATGAAGATATGATGATTAAGGCGTTAACGACAAATGAGGAACATTCATGGAACCATTGGGTAAAAAGAAATGGTGGAGATAAGACATTATATAGCTATGGATTTGTAGAAGAAGATATTGCGGTTAATGAGAAAGACTTCCAAAAACCGATTTTACACTCTCGTGTATTAGAGGAACATATAAAGTTTATTCAAGAATTAGATCATTACATTGAAACAGAAGAGTATATATTTGTACATGCTGGGGTTGAACCGATGAAACGAGTTTCTGAATCTGAACCATATACGTTAATGTGGATCCGTAATGAATTTCATAATGGATATAGCGGTGAAAAGGTTGTTGTATTTGGGCATACGGAAACAAAAACGCTTCATGGTAGTGAGGAGTGCGGAGTGTATTTTGGTAGTAATCGTATTATTGGAATTGATGGCGGGGCTGTGTACGGTGGTCAGCTAAATTGTTTGGAATTGCCGAGTAAAAAGGTATATGTAATAAAAAATTGAAAGAGATAAGAGGAATCTTATTTCTTTCAATTTTTTATTAAGCTAAATTTAAGACAAAGTTTTTATAATAAAATTTCAAAATTTTAGAAGGAAATAGTTAAAAATGAAAATACGTAATGTAACTACATTCTTTTGTTATGAAGAGAAGAAATGTAATAATAAATAGAATTGAACTATTTGATGGAAGGTGAGAGCATGCGCTTACTTGTAGTAGAAGATAATGCCTCGTTATTAGAGTCTATCGTACAAATTTTGCGTGATGAATTTGAAGTAGATACGGCAATAAATGGAGAAGATGGATTGTTTTTAGCGCTTCAAAATATATATGATGCAATTTTGCTGGATGTGATGATGCCAGGGATGGATGGATTTGAAGTAATTCAAAAAATACGTGATGAAAAGATTGAAACACCAGTCCTGTTTTTGACAGCGAGAGATTCTTTAGAAGATCGGGTGAAGGGATTGGATTTTGGTGGAGATGACTATATCGTTAAGCCATTTCAGGCCCCTGAATTAAAAGCGAGAATTCGCGCTTTACTACGCAGAAGTGGTAGTTTAACAACGCAGCAAACGATTCGTTATAAAGGGATTGAATTGTTCGGAAAAGATAAAGACGTTCAAGTAGATGGACAAAGTATTAAGTTGACATTGAAACAATATGAGCTACTAGAGTATCTCATTCAAAATAGCGGGAAGATTTTAATGCGTGAACAAATTTTTGATCGTGTTTGGGGATTTGATTCAGATACGACAGTAGCCATTGTGGAAGTGTATGTGCATCATTTGCGTAAAAAATTAGAACCATTCGGTTATCAGAAAGATATTCAAACTGTTCGAGGTATTGGATATATATTAAAAGAACAATGAAAAAGGGAAGTATGTTTCAAAAGACACGCATTCGTTTGACTATAGTGAATTCATTAGTATTTATCCTATTAATAGGTATATTAGGTAGTATTATTTATTCATACACATATAAGCGTATTTATAATGAAGTGGATCAATCTATAAAAATGATGGCTCAGTATAGAGAAAAATTAGATGTTAAAATACCACCAAGAAAACGTATGGAGAATATCCAAATTGGAGATCCGCGAGTAACTAGAATAACTTGGAATGGGAAAATAGTGAAAATAGAGGGCGATAATCGTAAATTCCGTTCAATTTTTGAAGAGAATTTGGAAAAGTTTTCTCCGGAAAAAATAGGGGAGTTACAAGATATCAAAGTACAAGGACGATATTTTAGAGCATTTTCGCTTCAAAAAGATGGAGAAATAGTTCAAATCGTGCGAGATATAACAGCGGAAGAAGGAATGTTAAATACTTTATTTTTAATCCTCGTTATAGGTTGTAGCATAGGAAGTTTATGTGCGATAGGTATCGGCTTTTTCCTAGCTGGCAGAGCACTCGTACCTATTCAAAATTCATGGGAGAAACAGCAGCAATTCGTTTCTGATGCATCACATGAACTAAGGACACCGCTTGCAGTTATTCAATCAAAAACGGATGTGTTATTTCAGTCACCATCCGCTACGATAGAAGAAAAAGCGATGGATATTTCTACAATTTCAAAAGAATGTAGGCGGTTATCAAAACTCGTTAGTAATTTATTATTACTAGCACGTTCTGATTCTAATCAAATTGAGATGGATAAAAAAACATTTGAACTTGATAAATTGTTAGAAGAAATAGTAGCTCCATATAAAGAGATTGCTTCTTATCAAGAAAAAGAAATGATACTAAAAGTAGAACGTGACGTATCTTTTATGGCTGATAGAGAGCGGATTCATCAAATGATGGTCATACTGTTAGATAATGCGATGAAGTATACAAACGAAGGCGGGCATATTCAAATTGATTGCACGCAAACGAGTAGTTCGATTCGCATACAGGTGAAAGATGACGGGATAGGAGTGAAAGAAGAAGATATTCCGAAATTATTTGATCGTTTTTATCAAGGGGATAGAGCAAGAAGTACGTCAGAAGGAGCTGGATTAGGTCTTTCAATCGCAAATTGGATTGTAGAAAAGCATTACGGAAAAATATCAGTAGAGAGCAAATGGGGAGATGGCACTTGTTTTGAAGTGATTTTCCCTAAAAACCAAAAAATATAAGTAAGAAGACGATCTTGTTTTTACAAGGTCGTCTTTTTTTAAGACAAAGTTAAGAAACTATTTATATTATATATGGCATGAAGAAAGTTCGTTACATGAAGAAGAGACTAGGTGTATGTGAGTGGGGTTTATCAATCATAATGTTATCTCAAGCAGCGATGAGATGTATGTATAGTATTAAAAAAACTAGGGGAATGATGGGAAAGAAAGTATAAGAGGGAGGAATTAATTTTGAAAAAGAAAATGATGACGGTATTCACTATTGGAGTAATGAGCTTAAGTATATTAGGGGGTGCCTCTCCTTCTGAAACATCAAAAGGAAAGGCAGATTACACACAACGTAGTAAAGAACAATTAAATAATGGAAAGATACATGCTGTGCATACAGAAGAAAAGGCAGAGAATCTAGGTATTGAAACGGAAGGGAAAGAACAAATTACGTTAGAAAAAGAAATTCATGAGACAGAAGTAGGAAGAGAAGCGAAGCAGCTAGGAATTTCGATTGAAGGAAAAGATGTTGGGACGCTGTCAGAAGAAATCTATGAAACAAAAGTAAAGCAAGAAGCGTTAAAACTAGGCATATCTATAGAAAATACATCAATTGTAAATTTAATTAATCAAATTAATACGATTAAAATTAATGATGAAGCGGATAAATTAGGTATTTCGACAAATGGAAAAGAAATAGAGGACATTGCAGAAGAAATCTATGGAACGAAAGTAAGAGAGGAAGCAGGGAAGTTAGGTATTTCACCAAAAGGAAAAGAGATAGAAGTGTTAGCACAAGAGGTGTACGAACAAAAAGTGCAGGAAGAAGCAAAAAAATATCATATTGATTTATATGGGAAAGATATATATCAAGTATTAAGAGAAATTAATGAACAAAAGGTGCTACAATTGGCAGATGAGCTTAATATGGACAAAGCGAACATGAATATTCAAGAGCTAACAGAAAAAATAAAAAAAGATCAACCTGAGAGAGAAAAAGAACTAAATTTTGTACCAGTGATTCGAACGGATGCTGACGCATTTTATTCTTATTTAACGAACTAAAAAGGGCGTGAGAGTGATACGAAGGTTTAAGTGGTATATATGTATAGCATTACTAGCTATAGCGGTATGGAGTGTATATACAAATGGAATTACAAAGTATGGGGAGAAGTGGACATTCTTCAATATACAAAACGGGAAAGAACCGGAATTTAGTAATAATGATGAAAAGGTCATTTTATCAAGTGTACCATTAATTCAGCAACTACCAGAGCTAGATAGAGGCTGTGAAGTGACAAGCTTAGCGATGATGTTACAATACGCTGGTGTTTCAGTGGATAAGATGACATTAGCAAATGAAATAAAAAAAGTTGATTTTATAGACGATGGTGTGCGCGGGAATCCAAATGAAGGATTTGTAGGTAATATTTATACATTTTCTGAATCGGGATATGGTGTATATCATGGGCCACTTTTTCAGTTAGCGGAAAAATATTTACCTAATAAAGCTGTAGACTTAACAGGGAAGAATATAGAAGAAATTTATAAGAGGATAAAAGCAGGGCAACCTGTAGTCATGATCACAAATGCAACATTTGCACCATTAGATGCAGCTGAATTTACTACATGGGAAACAAATAGTGGAGATGTTTCTATTACGTATAATGAACATTGTGTTGTACTTATTGGATATGATCAGGAATTTGTATATATTCGAGATCCACTTGAGGATAGCTTAGATGTAAAAGTACCGAGAGAAACCTTTGAACAGGCATGGGTACAAATGGGAAGTCAGGCAATTAGTTATGTAAAGAGCGTCAAATAAATTAGGACGAAGAGTTTTAGTAATATGACTATAAGGCGAAGGGTAAAGATTTAAGGATTATAAGAGAAGTTTTATAGAGTAGAAGCTGTTAAGAAATAAGAGAACTTTAGCATATATAATGCTAAAGTTCTCTTATTTTTATGATTAAAATACGTATAAGGAGTGGATATGCAAAAATGCATAATTGACGAAAAATTTACATGTTATCATTATATATTGTTTTATGCATGTTAATTGTATAAAATGACACAAGTATCCACATTACATAAAGGAGGCTTATTATGCAAAAAATATTTAACTGGGTTAAATGTATGAGTATCAATAAAAAATTAATCATTTCATTCTTTATTATTTTAACTATACCAGGAATTATTATTGGTGGTGTTTCATATCAAACTGCCAAAACAAATTTTGAACATCAAATGACAGCTAAAGCAAAGGAGAATATTTCGATTTTAAATACTGTTATTTCTCAAAATATAGAAGAGAAATTTGTTGATGCGACGTACTTTGCAGACATCTTAACAGAAGATACATATCTAAATGGACAGGAAGAAATAGTAAGAACGAAGCTAGCGCAATATATAAAACTTCATCCAGAAGTAGAAGGTATTTATATTGGAACAGAGACGGGAAAGTTTATAAGAGAACCATTTATCCAAATGGCTGATGGATACAATCCAAGAGATAGATCTTGGTATAAAGAAGCACATGAAAATAAAGGGAAAGTAATTGTTACTTCACCATATCAATCAGCATCTACCAAAAATATGGTAGTGACAATTGCTAAAGAAGTAAAAGATGGTAAAGGTGTTATAGGAATTAACTTAAATTTAGATAACATCTTAAAAATTTCCAAAATGATTAATATTGGTGAAAAAGGTTATGCAGTTATTTTAGATCAAAATAAGCAAATTGTTAGTCATCCATCTAGAAAACCAGGTGCAAAAGTTACTGATCCTTGGATTAAACCAATTTATGAAGAAAAACAAGGAAATGTGTCTTATACAGAACAAGATGATAAAAAGAATTTAATCTTTGCAACAAATGAGAAAACAGGCTGGAAAGTAGTTGGTGTTATGTTCGATGAAGAAATTAACCAAGCTGCCAGTCCAGTGTTTTATAAGACTTTGATTGTCATTGCTATTGCTATTGCATTTGGTAGTATATTAATTTATTTCATTACAAAGTCTATTACAGGGCCATTACGAAAAATAGCTGAATCGGCATATAAAATTAGTAAGGGAGATTTAACAGAGAAAATTACAATCCATTCCAAGGATGACATAGGGAAATTAGGGAATTCATTTAATGAAATGTCTATGTCTTTACAGGATGTTATTACCCAAATTAGCTTTTCAGCAGAACATGTTGCAGCATCGGCTGAAGAGTTAACAGCGAGCGTACAGCAAGCAAATGATGCGACAGATCAAATTACAATTGCGATGGAACAAGTATCAGGTGGGGCTGAGTCACAAAGTCAAGGTGTTGAAGAAGGTGCGGCTACATTACAACAAGTAAATACAGCAATTCAAGATGTAACTGGAAGCGCAGAGTCAATTTCTATTTCCTCATTACATGCCCGTGAAAGAGCTGAAGAGGGAGAAGATTTAGTTGAACAAACCGCAAAACAAATGCAGTCTATTTCTAGGTCGGTATCCGAGTCAGATGCTATTATTAAACTTCTTGATGAGAAATCAAAGCAAGTAGGAGCTATTTCTGAAGCAATTCAAAACATTGCAACTCAAACAAACTTATTAGCTTTAAATGCGGCTATTGAAGCAGCAAGAGCAGGTGAACAGGGACGAGGATTTGCTATTGTAGCAGATGAGGTTAGAAAATTAGCAGAGCAATCAGGAGAGTCATCTGGAGAGATTGCAAATTTAATTGCAGAAATTAAGGCGGATATTGAACATACTGTTAAGGCGATGGATAATGTGAATGGAGAAGTTCAACAAGGCCTTGATGTTGTAACAAAAACGAAAGTAAGTTTTACGGAAATTTTAAGTTCTACTACACATATTGTTTCTCAAGTTAATCAAATGGTAGAAACAACGAAGAGAATTGCTGGAGATGCAAATGAAGTGACAAATGCTATTGATGAAATTGCAGCTGCTGCAGAAGAAAATACAGCTAGTATGCAAAGTGTTGCAGCTTCAACAGAAGAACAGGTTAATTCCATGGAGGAAATTAGTTCAGCTTCGCAAAACTTAGCTGAGATGGCAGAAGAACTACAAGCGATGACTAGTAAATTTAAAGTATAATAACAGCAGATAAGTAAGGTGAAAATAATATCACCTTACTTATTTTTCTATTCAGCAATTAGGGGAGTCATTAACAGGATGAAAAAAAGAAAAAGACTATGGAATTTATGGAAAACGATTACATTGTTAGTTTGTACAGTTGTAATTTTTTCTTTACTTGTGACAGATATATTAATTAGTCATAATGTAGAACGGACGACGGAGGATAGCCAAGCAGAGAAAGCAAAAACAATTGCACACATTGTGGCGAATGATTCGATTGTAATCGATGGTTTGGTTGGGAAAGCAGATACCTCTGCAATCCAAACGTATACAAATAGAATATTACAAAACACAGGTGTTCAATTTATTGTAGTTATGGACATGAATGGAATAAGAAAGTCACATCCAAATCCTCAAAAAATAGGGCATCATTTTATTGGGGGAGATGAAGGGCCTGCATTGAAAGGAAAAGAACATGTATCGTTAGCAGAAGGAACTTTAGGTATTTCCATGCGAGTGTTTGTACCAATATTTTCTGAAACAGGTGAACAACTTGGAGCAGTGGCTGTTGGTATTTCAGCAGATAATGTAAAAGAGAGAGTTAAGGAAAGTAGACATATTATTTATATTGGTGTCGGAGTGGGTGTATTAGTCGGAATTATAGGAGCAATATTGCTAGCTAGACATATAAAGAAAAGTTTATTCGGTCTTGAGCCGCACAGGATAGCAAAAATTCTTGAAGAAAGAAATACGATGCTACAATCTGTAAAGGAAGGTATTATTGCTGTAGATAAAGAGGCTAGAGTAACGTTAATTAATAATGAAGCGAAACGTCTATTTAAAAAAAGCGGACTTGAAGAAGATTTTATCGGTAAAGATGTTGAGTTGTATATGCCAAATTCACGTATAAAAGAAGTATTGCAAACGGGAGAAGTACAATTAAACGAAGAACAAAATATTTATGGAATTACGATTGTGACGAATCGAGTTCCTTTATATGTAAAAGGAGAAATAGTTGGTGCAATTGCAACATTTCGTGATAAAACAGAGATTAGAAAACTAGCAGAGGAACTAACTGGTATTAGACTATATGCAGAAGCATTACGGGCACAATCTCATGAGTTTATGAATAAGATGCATGTCGTATTAGGGCTTACACATATGAAACAGTATGAAGAATTACAGAAGTATATAAGCGGCATGGTATCAGAGCATCAATATGAAATTGGTGGAGTTATGAAAAGAATAAAAAGTCCAGTATTTGCTGGTTTTTTACTAGGTAAGCTCAGCTATGCTAGAGAGAAAAATATAAAATTAATTATAAGTGAAGATTCTTACATGCCGGAAATAGATGTTGAAAGTATTACTCATGAACTTATTACGATTGTCGGAAATTTAATTGATAATGCATTAGAGGCAGTTACGAATTGTGAAAAGAAGCGAGTTGAAGTTAAGATACAACATGGGGATATACTAACTATTACAGTGCAAGATACGGGAAAAGGTATAAAAGAAAAAGAAATAGAGGAATTATTTACGAAAGGTTATTCCACAAAGGGAGATAACCGCGGTTATGGTTTGTATCTTGTAAAAGAAAGTATACAGCGAATAAATGGGGAAATTCATATGCATTCATTAGTAGGAAAGGGAACAACGATAACGATTGAAATACCTAAAGGTAGGGATGAGAGGCAAATATGATTAAAGTTTTAATTGTAGAAGATGACCCGATGGTAGCAATGTTAAATACGCATTATTTAGAGCAAGTAGGAGGATTTGAACTTGTTCAAGCAGTTAACTCAGTAAAGTCAGCGATAGAAATATTAGAGAAATCACGAGTAGATTTAGTATTACTTGATATTTTTATGCCTGAAGAGACTGGTTTTGAGATTTTAATGTATATCCGGAACCAAGAAAAAGAAAGCGATATTATAATGATTTCAGCTGTACATGATATGGGAAGTATAAAAAAAGCATTACAATATGGTGTAGTAGATTATTTAATTAAACCATTTACATTTGAACGATTTAAAGAGGCATTAACTATATATCGAGAAAAACTTACTTTCATGAAAGAACAACAAAAAATTAGTCAATCGGAATTAGATTCATTAATTTTACAAAAAGAAAAAAGAGAGCCTACTGTGACGAAAGAGCTTCCAAAAGGGTTAACGAAGCAAACGTTGCAATTAATTTGGCAGAAGATCGAGTCTCTGAATGGAAGAGTATTTACAACAGATGAAATGGCACAATTAGTTGGAATTTCAAGAGTTTCTATTCGAAAATATGTAATGTTTCTGACTGACATTGGGGTGTTAGAAAACGAAATGATGTACCAACATGTGGGAAGACCTGTAAGTAAATTAAGATGTGTTGATCAAAAGAAAATAGAGTTTTACGTATAAGCGACTTAACATAAGTCGCTTATACTTTTTTTAATTACAAAATCAATTACAAAACTTACAAAAACTATTTTTACTATTGAAAGCGTTTTAATATTGTTATTAAGAAAACGAGGGGGTGCCATATGGGAATTCAAAAGAATGTGGAAGCGGTATCATTTTCTGAAGGAAATGAAGTACAAAGAGAATCTTTCGCTTCTAAAATTATGAATGTAAAAATCGGTGTTATACCTTTACCGTTATATGTAGTATTGGCTGCTATTATTTATGGGGCATCTGTATATAATAAATTGCCAGCAGATATGATTGGTGGATTTGCAGTTATTATGATCATGGGGATTTTCTTAGGCGATATTGGGATGAGAATTCCAATTTTAAAAAATATCGGTGGTCCAGCAATACTTTCGTTATTTATTCCATCATTACTTGTATTTTTTAACTGGATGAATCCAGCTTCAATGGAAGCTGCGACTATGTTAATGAAAAAATCGAACTTTTTATATTTATATATTTCTTGTTTAGTAGTCGGAAGTATTTTAGGAATGAACCGTAAAGTGTTAGTACAAGGTTTCGTTCGTATGTTTATTCCTTTAGTAGTAGGGACGTTAGCTTCTGTAGCAGTAGGATTATTGGTCGGTTCATTATTTGGATTTGAAATGAAGCACACATTCTTCTTTATCATCGTACCAATTGTGAGTGGTGGTATCGGGGAAGGGATTTTACCATTGTCGCTAGCTTATAGTGATATTTTAAATGAATCATCAGCAACGTTTGTATCACAGCTTATTCCAGCAGCTATTATTGGAAATATGTTCGCAATTGTAAGTGCAGGGTATATGAAGCGTTTAGGTGAGAAGAAACCGGAGCTTAGTGGTAACGGTGTATTAGTGAAAACAGACAATCAAGCAGAATTATTAAAAGAACAAAATACAGAGAAGCCAATTGACTTCTCATTAATGGGAGCAGGTTTATTAATTGCGTGTACGTTCTTCATCTTCGGAGGATTTGCTTCTAAGTTCATTGGTATTCCTGGGGCAATCATTATGATTTTCTCAGCAGCGCTTGTGAAATACTTTAAATTAATGCCAGCAAAAATGGAGCAAGGAGCATTCCATTTATATAAATTTATTTCGAAGAACTTAACTTGGCCTTTAATGGTTGGATTAGGATTGCTATATATTCCGTTAAAAGACGTAGCAGCAGTTCTTTCAGTAGGATATGTTGTTGTGTGCGCATCGGTTGTTCTTACAATGGTAGCATCAGGTTTTCTTGTAGGGAAAGTGATGAAAATGTATCCAGTTGAATCAGCGATTGTAACTGGATGTCATAGCGGTTTAGGTGGAACTGGAGATGTTGCTATTTTATCAGCTTCAAATCGTATGGAATTAATGCCGTTCGCGCAAATTTCGACTCGTTTAGGCGGAGCGGCAATGGTTGTAACAGCGACAATATTATTAAAGATGTTTTCATGATTAAACAAGCTAGCTATATTCATATAGCTAGCTTGTCAAATTAAGGGGAGATTATAAGTATGTTAGCAAATCAAATTAATGAAAGATCATTGTTATTGCATAAAGAATTAGTAGGGAAAATTGAAATTACAAGTAAAGTAGAAGTAAATTCAGCGGATGATTTAAGCCTGACGTATACACCAGGTGTAGCGGAGTCTTGTAAAGCAATTGCGGCAGATGAAGAAACGGTGTATGACTATACAGCACGTGGTAATATGGTGGCAGTTGTCTCAGATGGAACAGCGGTACTCGGTTTAGGAAACATTGGACCGAAAGCGGCTATGCCTGTTATGGAAGGAAAAAGTATTTTGTTTAAGAAGTTTGCGAATGTAGATGCTTTCCCATTATGTTTAGGCACAACGGATGTAGATGAAATCGTTACCCTTGTGAAAAATTTAGAGCCTACATTTGCAGGGATTAATTTAGAAGATATTGCAGCACCGCGTTGTTTTGAAATTGAAAAACGATTAAAAGAAGAAACGAATATTCCTGTATTCCATGATGATCAACATGGAACAGCTATTGTCGTTTTAGCAGCTGTTATTAATGCATTAAAAGTTGTTAGCAAACAAATGGATAATGTGAAAATCGTTATTAACGGTGCGGGTTCGGCAGGAATTGCAATTGGAAAATTATTATTAAAGGCTGGTGCAAAGCACATTACGCTAGTTAGCCTAGAAGGTATTGTTTGTGAAGGTGAAACATGGATGAACGAAGCGCAAATTGAAGTTTCAAAAAAGACAAATCGTGAACATGTGCGTGGAACGTTAAAAGAAGCGATTAACCAAGCTGATATTTTTATTGGCGTATCTGCTCCTAACGTATTAACGAAAGAACTTGTACAGACGATGAATGAGAAAGCAATTGTGTTTGCAATGGCGAATCCAATTCCAGAAATCTTCCCTGAGGATGCATTAGAGGCTGGGGCAGCTGTAGTAGGAACTGGGCGCTCGGATTATGCGAATCAAGTAAATAATGTATTGGCGTTTCCCGGAATATTCCGCGGTGCGTTAGATGTGCGCGCAACTGATATTACAGAAGAGATGAAATTAGCGGCAGCATATGGGATCGCTAACATCATTACTGATGAAGAACGTAATGCGAATTATGTAATCCCGAATCCATTAGATAAAAGAGTTGTTCCAAGTGTTGCGGAAGCAGTAGCGAAAGCAGCTATTGATTCAGGCGTGGCACAAATTACGAAAATACCACGTTATTAATAGCTAAAAGCAGTGCCTAAAAGGCACTGCTTTTTTGAGATAAGAAATCAAAATAATGAAGAAGTGTAGAATTATTTATGTTTCTTCACTATTTATTTAATTCCATTGCAACTTGTTTACCATTCACTAAAACCTCAGTTACTGCTACGATTACTTCTATCATTTTTTTCATCTCTCCTCGCTTCATTTCTTACTTTAAGTATAAGAGAAGAGAGATAATTCAACTATCGAAGTACATGACGTAGAAATTACATTGTTGTAAGAAAGTGGTTTATTTTTGTCACTTTACTTAGCGGTGATTACAAACTGATCATAATATTTTTCATTCACATAGATATTTAATAACCATAATCCAGATGAAGGTAGTGACATAGCGAGAGGGAGTTCGCTTGTAGTAGAATTGATTGTATTTGAAGTAGTCCAAGTTTGTTTGGAAATTTCTTTTTGAAAGAGTACTGGTGTTGGAGTTACAGATCCTTGTTTTAGCGCAATAATAGACAATTTTCCAGTAGGTATTTCAGAATCTAGAAAGTACCACATTATTTCATTTTGTTCATTTGCGATAATAGGACTATCAGCCATTGCGATTTTTCCTTCGATGCCTTTTAAAGGTATTTTTCCGTCTATGAATGAGGGGGCTTCTTCCCAATTTACATCTTTTAAAACACTAAGGTGAAAGAAGGAAGGTGCGTTCACTTGAGTGGATGAAGTTGCTATTACGTCTTTTTTTTGTTCTTTTGAATCCGGTTGAGTTTGTGTGCATCCAGTGATGAGGAGGGAGAGAAGTAGCATAGTTCCGATTTTTTTCATGGTGCCACACTCCTAGTTTTTATTGTTAGTGTAATTGTATTTGCTAGAAGGCGGGACAATTCCTTTAAAGTATAAAAAGAGGTCGTAAGTTTTGTACGACCTCTTTTGACATTTTTTATCCCGTAAAGCCCGATTGGTGTAGGTTAATAATCAGTGGGAGATAGCCCCACTAATTAAAGTTTCATTTTATATTTGTTCCGTTGTATAGGTTGGTTCGGTTTCTTTTTGAGGCATCGTCAAAAAAATAACGGACAGAACGATACATACGCCGCCTAATAATTGGTATGCTCCAAAAGCTTCATTTAGCCAAGTGATTGAAACGATGGCAGCTACAAGGGGTTCAATGCTAGATAAAATGCTTGTTTCTGTTGCTGCTAAATATTTAAGACTACCGATATATAGAAGGAAAGAAAGGGTACCACTAACAATGATAAGAATAAGCATAGAAAAAGTTTTCAGTGTAAGGGTTTGTGAAAATTGATTCCACCCGAATGAACGATTATAAATAAGTAGTGCAATTCCTCCGATTAACATCCCCCAACCAATTACTACAGTTGTCCCGCATTCTTTAATGAGAGAAGCCGGATGAAGGGTATAAAATGCAAATCCGATTGCTGTTAATAGTCCAAAAATAATAGCTTCTTTAGATAAAACAATATTTTCAATTGAGCCATTTGTAATAATAAAGTATGTTCCTATTAGCGCGGCTATAATTGCGAATAGTTGCATGGAAGCAGGGAATTTTCTTTGTTCAAATGCAACATACACGGTAATAAGAACAGGACCTAGAAATTGAAATAGCGTTGCAGTGACCGCGTTACTAATATGAACCGTTTCGATAAAGGCGTATTGTGCACCGAGCATGCCGAGAATAGAGAAAATAATAAGTTGTATAGAATATCTAGGATGTTTCCAAATTTGAAATATGTTTTGTTTCTTTATAAGTAAGAAAGACAAAATAAATATTCCTGCAAGTAACAATCGAATTGTTAAAAAATCAATTGAGGATACATTAGTATGCTGAAATAGCCACTGAATCATTGGACCAGATAATCCCCATAATGTAGCCCCTGTAATAATCATAATGAGTCCGATACGTCTACCATTGTTCATTATCATGTTTCTCCTCTCCGGTATTTGATTTTTGATGTGTGACATGATAAAAGGAATTATATATAAAATCTGGTACTGTAAAAAGTATCAGATTTTAATTTTATTAAGGGGTCAGATATTATGTTAGAATTAACGCCTAATTTAAATGTGAATAGTAAAAAGGCATTGTATGTGCAATTGTATGAGTATATAAAAAAAGAGATTAAAGATGGATCGATTGTCCCTTTTACGAAATTACCGGCTAAGCGAAAGTTAGCGATACATTTACAAGTAAGTAAAAATACAGTAGAGGCAGCCTACGAACAATTACTTGCAGAAGGTTATATTGAATCGATATCGAGAAAAGGTTATTTTGTATGCAAGATTGAGCAAATGGTTCATGTAGAGGATAGCGAAGAGAGGATAGAAGAAGTCCCGTTTCAGGAGAAGTGTTATAAATTTGACTTTACACAAACAGGAATTGATACAAATGCTTTTCCATTTAATATGTATCGGAAAATTGTAAATGAAGTATGGCAGCCGCATAATAACGAACTTCTCTTTCTAGGACACCCTCAAGGGGAAGCAAGCTTAAGAGAAGAGATTACGAATTATTTGTATGAATCTAGAGGTGTGCGTTGTTCAGCTAGTCAAATTGTATTAGGAGCGGGAACACAAATATTAGTGAAACTATTGTTTCAATTGTTAAAGGGAAGCAATTATGCAGTTGAAAACCCAGGGTATCATAGGAAGATGGTTGTTTTTGAACAGGGAGAAGCAAGAGTCAAAATGTTATCTTTAGATAGAGATGGAATTTGTATTGCAGATTTAGAAAATAGCAATGCGAATGTTGTATTTGTTACACCTTCCCATCAGTTTCCATATGGAATGATTATGCCTATTACGAGAAGGATGCAGCTTTTACAATGGGCAAAGAAAGAAGAGAGCAGGTATATTATTGAAGATGATTACGATAGTGAATTTCGTTATTCTGGAAAGCCTATACCGGCGCTGCAAGGGTTAGATACAGAGGGGAAAGTTATTTATATGGGGACGCTATCTAAAGCATTATTGCCATCGCTACGGATGAGCTATATGGTGTTGCCGAAGAAATTAATTAAAAAGTATCAACAGCAATATTTATTTTATACACAAAGTGTTTCAAGAATAGATCAAGAAGTGATTAGAAGATTTTTAAATGAAGGATATTGGGAAAAACATATTCATAAAATGCGTGTTGTCTACCGAAAGAAGAGAGATAGACTTGTTTTTGAAATAGAGAAGTATTTCTCTAATCGTGTTGAAGTGATAGGAGAAGATTCGGGATTACACATTTTATTAAAAGTGCATAATGGAATGCGGGAAGAAGAATTAATTCAAGAAGCTGCGAAATATAGTATTAAAATATATCCTGTGTCTACGTACTATAAAGACGGTATGGCGCCTGAGAGTGTAGTTTTACTTGGGTTTGCGATATTATCAGAGGAAGAGATTGCGAAAGCGATTCAATTATTACACACGGCATGGTTTACAAGAAAGTAAAAAACATCCTCCAAACATGAGGATGTTTTTTATTATTTATTTTCATCTAAGAATAAGACCATATGCTCTTCGTCCCAATATTGTCCGTTATATTTTAATGAACGTTCTTGTACACCGAATGTTTTAAAACCTAATGATTCATAAAGTTTTTTCGCTCCATCGTTGCCAACAACAACATCAAGCATAACTTGTTCTACTTCTAAAGATTTAGCAAGCTCAAGACATTCTTTAATAAGTGCTTTTCCTGCTCCAAGTCCGCGTGCTTTTGGAGATACATATACAGAACCGATTTTAGCTTTATGTTCTTGTTTTACATATGGTTTCGTTTCCAGTGTTGCAACCCCGATTAATTTTCCATCTTTAAATGCACCTAGCGTATAGTTTTCATCTTGTGCTAATTTTTGTGCTTTATATTCAATCGCACACTCTTTATTAATAATATCTTCATAAGAAGAGCTGAATGCTTCAGGGTTTTGCTTTAATCCTTCTACGCGAAGTTCTAAGTAAATTTCTGCTTCGTCTTTTGTTAATACATGGATATCCAATTATATCACCCTCCAAATCTTTGCAAATGTACCTTTATTTTATATTGAAATAAGAATAATTTCAAAAGCTTAGCTTATATGAGCTGTTTTTATGAACAAAATAACACCAGTAGTGTTTACTACTACTGGTGTTTTCACACGCATATTATTCAAAAGGTAGCTCGATTATAAAGTTTGTTCCCGCTCCTAATTGGCTTGTTACTAGAATAGAACCGTTATGCAATTCTACAATTTCCTTTGCAACAGCTAGCCCGATGCCTTTTCCGCCTGTAGCTCGTGTTCTGGATTTATCAACACGATAAAAACGGTCAAAAATATGCGGGATATCTTCTTCAGGAATACCTTCACCTTCATCTTGTACACTTATTGTAAAAGAATATGTTTCCATGAGTACACGTATCGTAATGGATGTGTTTTCTGGCGAATGTTGATAAGCGTTGTGTAATAAATTTAACATAACTTGTTCCATACGTCTTTCGTCTATACAAACTTCTAAATCATCTTTGCAATATACATGAAGTTGCATTTGCTTATTCGTTAATGTTGTTTTTGTCTTTTCAACCATTCGTTCTAAAAATGGCTGAAGAAGCACTTTTTGTTTTTTTATAACAAATTGGTGTTGTTCTAATTGTACAAGCATAAATAAATCTTGGACGAGATCGGTTACACTATCCGTTTCATCCTCAATGATTTGTAAGTATTCTTCTCGCTCCGCTTTTGTTAAAGAGTCTCTCTTTGCTACCTTTGCATAACCTTTCATATAGGTCAATGGAGTTAATAGTTCATGAGCGACACTAGCGAGAAATTCATTGCGCTCTTTTTTCATATACGTAAGCTCACTCGATAAATCTTCAATTGTTTTTGCTAAACTTCCGAGTTCATCATTTCGTTTAATACCTAATTGAATTGGCTTGTTTAATTTTGACATTTTTTCTGTCGCTCTCTTCATTTTTATAAGAGGATCTGTAATAAGTTTAGAAAAAACAAAGACAGAAATAGTTGTTAAAATAATCGTCAAAATACTAATGATAAGAAATTGATGCAGGAGTTTAAGTAACATCTTTTCTAAGAAAGATGTTTTTAATAACATATGTAAATTACCTTGAAATCCTTGAATTTCAAGTGGACTTACTGTTGAGATGAATTTTGATTTTTTCCAGTTTCTTTCTACAATTAACCCGCTTTTTGGAATAGATTTTGTTTTACAAATAAGTTGTTTTTGCATTTCTTTCGTTATGGGTTCTGAGTTAGAAATAATTTTGCCGTTATTGTCAGTTATAATGATTGTGATATCAGTATTAGCAATTAATTCGGAACCGATTAAATCTTCAGCTGCATGCTCGATAGTGAAATCCTGATACCGAGGGTGTTTAGGACGTTCTGTGTATTGCTGTTGTTTAGAATGATCATTCCATCTTGCACGGTTTACAATCTTATCACGATACCGATTACCTTTCTCTAATAGAGCATCGGTTTCTTCTTTCACACGCATTGTTGAAAGGCTTTTATAAAAAGATACGAAAGCAATTGTTTCAATACATAAAGCTAATATTAAAAAGTATGTCCCAATTTTAAGGGAAAGTTTACTCATTTTCTCACCATACCTTATTCATAATAAAGAGTCAGTGGTATACGATTTCCCACTGACCGAAGTAATTATTCACTTTTCCATTTATATCCGACTTTATAGACCGTTTCTAGGTAATCTTCAATCGGAAATCCTTTTTTGCGTAGTTTATCACGGATATTACGAATGTGTGAATCAATTGTTCTATATTCGATATCTGTTTCATAGCCCCAAATTTTTTCGATTAAATCATCTCGGCTATAAGCACGGTTTGTATTTTGCAAAAATAGTCCGAGTAACGAAAATTCGATAGGAGTTAGCGAGATTTTTTCATCGTACACCGTGACGGTATGTTTCGTTTTATCCCACTCAATACCATTGAAACTAACAAAGCCATCTTTTTTTGTACGGCGTAATATAGCCTCGATTCGTGCGACTAATACATGCTCATCAAATGGTTTTGTAATATAATCATCTGCGCCCATCGTGAGGCCTTTCACCATATCGTAGTTTTGGTTGCGAGCTGTTAACATAATGATAGGAACGTTAGAAATTTGACGAATTTGATAGCAAGTATCCCATCCATCCATATTCGGCATCATAACATCTAATAAAATAATATCGAATTCTTTTTGTTCGATTAATTTTAGTGCTTCAAGGCCAGAGGTAGCTTTCATACAAAAATAGCCGCGAGGGCTTAAGAATAGATCTAATAATCGTAACATACGTTCTTCATCGTCTACTAATAAAATTTTTACCATAATCTTGTGCACCCCAAACTGTTCATTCTACTTGTATAGTTTACATGAAAATAATAAAAAACTCTTTTTATGTGATTGAATGGAGGGATGATTTTTTCGCTCGGAGTAATTGACATAAAAAATGCACTAGTTTTGCACAACTATTTTTTATAATAAAAAACGTAGCGACACAAAATACCCTATGTTGCGACATAACGTCATGTCATTTTATTTATAAAATGACAATTCCATTCTATTGTGTATGTGAGATAGAGAGGGTTTTCGTATTCACCTCGCATCGGATAAGAAAAATTTCCTATCTCACACTTTTTTTAAAAGGAGATCATACACATGAATTCAAAAGAAGAAATTTCAAAAAAAGAAAAGCAAGATCGTAATACGGTTGTCATGTGCGTTGCCGTATCTATGGTTATTATTATAAGTTGCGTAAATAAAATTTTGGGGATTTTATAATATAAAAAAAGCTGATTGCTTCTTAAGAAGCAATCAGCTTTTTTCATTGTTAGGGGAGTATTCCTATATGATAAACCAAGGTAAAATTGCTAACCCAGAAGTTACAATTGCTGTAGTAAATATTAAAAGCATAGCTCGTTTGTTTTGTTTCATGTCACATTCTCCTCTACATATCAAGTACATGCGATCAGCGTGGGATGTAGTTCCCCACTGAGTAAAGTTTCACTTTATATTTTTAGTATAATAAATGGTAAGGATTGGTACGATCGATAAAGGTGACATGAAGATTACATTGTTGTAATGCAAAAAAACATCTTTCTTATTAAGAAAGATGTTTTTGGAAAACTACCCCGCAAAAGCCCGATTGGTTCAGCTAATACTCAGTAGGGGATGGAAAAATCACCCACTGAGTAAAGTTTCACTTTATATTGAAGTATTAATCATTTAAGAACAGAACCATATGTTCCTCGTCCCAATATTGACCGTTATGTTTTAATGAACGCTCTTGTACGCCGTAAGTTTGGAAACCTAATGACTCATATAATTTTTTTGCTGCATCGTTACCAACTACAACATCGAGCATAAGTTGTTCTACATGTAATTTATCGGCATTTTCAATAATTGCTTTAATTAGAGCTCGTCCTGCTCCGAGACCACGTGCTTTTGGAGAAACAAAAACGGAGCCAATTTTTGCTTTATGTTCTTGTTTAATAAATGGTTTTGTTTCTAAAGTAGCGATACCAATTAAATCATTATCTTTGAAGACACCTAGAGTATACTTATCCGGATTGCTTAATCGTTTAGCCATAGCAGCCACAGGATTTTCATGTTTAAGAACATCTTCATAAGAAGAGCTAAAAGCTTCCGGATTCTTCGTTAAACCTTCCATACAAACTTTTAAATATATTTCTGCGTCCTCTGTTGTTAATAAGCGAATTTCCATAGTTGTAACCTCCCTGGTGGATTTCAAATAAATCCATTACTTTTATAAGATTGAGTATATGTTTTGTTAGTATTCTCTTTTAATTTGTAAAAGAATGAAAAGATATATGCTACAATGTTTTGTTTTAATTATGTAATGAAATTATATATTAACTTTGTTAACTATTCAAGTGTTTAATATGTTACATTTTTATAACTAAAATAACTCCTCGATTGAGGAGTTATTTTTTAAACATTGGATTGATAGCCATCAATTCGTTTTGGATGTGTGTAAATATTACAAGATTCATTTCTAATAAACCCTACGACTGTAATGCCTAAATCATGGGCAAGTTGCAATGCCAGTTTTGTTGGAGCGGATTTAGATAGAACAATTTCACATCCGATTTTTGAAACTTTGAGTAAAATTTCGGATGAAATACGTCCGCTAAATGCGATGATTTTTCCTTTAATGGATATATCGTTACGCAAACAATGACCATATATTTTATCTAATGCATTATGTCTTCCAATATCCATTCTTGATAGGAGGATATTGTTTCGATCACATAGCGCGGTATTGTGAACACCGCCAGTTTGGCGAAATGTAGTAGAAGATTGTTGCAAGGTATTCATTAAATGAAAGCATTCTTCAGGAGTAATTTTTACATGTATATCATGTAAGTCTTTTGCTTTTGCTGCGTCGTTTACGAAAATAAAACCTTGTCTACCTTTTCCGCAGCAAGAAGTGATGTATCGTTTATTATATAAAGTTTGATAGAGCGGATTCACTTTTGATGATTTTACATGGACAATTCCGTTATCTTTTTGAACCCATAGTTCTTCAACATCTTTATAGGAAGAAATAATCCCCTCAGAAATTAAAAAACCAATTACCATATCTTCAATATAATTTGGTGTGCATACGACTGTTACATATTCTTCACCATTCAATTTAATAGTAATAGGAGATTCTGTAACAATCTCATCAAGTTGTTTTGAAAATGTACCAGATTGATAACGTACAATTGTATAAGTCTCTTGCGTAGGCCCCATATTTAATTCCCCTTTTATATGTATTTCTCTCCCACATTTATCATAAAACAATGGAAAAAATAAAAACACCTATTAAAAAGAAGATCACAGATTATTTTGGTTATTATTGTATATGTACGATATAATAGAACTGTAGAATAGTGATATTTTCAAGCTTTCGTAGTTATACCTTATAACATCTAGAATCGACTTCATAAGAAAGTATTTGGGTAGAGCGTTTCAAAAATATGTACAGTAATGCGATTTTGAAAACGGATTCATAATTGTGTTGTACAGTTGGTTGTAAGGAGAGGGGAAACTATGGCAGAACAGACAGTCCGTGTAACCGTCGATGGTAAAGAATTTTCTGCATCAGGTGAAAAGACGATACTACAATTATTTAACGAGAGTAATTTGGAACATCCTCAAATTTGTCATGTACCAGAAGTAGATCCAATTCAAACTTGTGATACGTGTATTGTAGAAGTAAATGGAAAGTTATTGCGTGCTTGTTCAACGAAATTAGAGAACGGTATGCATATCGAAAGACAGTCCCAGCGTGCAAAAGAGGCACAGACTGAGGCAATGGATCGAATATTAGAAAATCATCTATTGTATTGTACCGTTTGTGATAACAATAATGGTAACTGTAAAGTCCATAATACAGTACATATGATGGGAATTGAGGAACAGAAATATCCGTATGAGCCAAAAGTAAGTGCGTGTGAAGTGGATATGTCACATCCATTTTATCGATATGATCCAAATCAATGTATTGCTTGTGGGCAGTGTGTAGAAGTATGTCAAAACTTACAAGTGAATGAAACTATATCGATTGATTGGAGCTTAGACCGTCCACGTGTTATATGGGACAATGGTGTAAGTATAAATGACTCATCTTGTGTAAGTTGTGGGCAGTGTGTAACAGTATGTCCATGTAATGCGTTAATGGAAAAAACAATGCTGGGTGAAGCTGGATTCATGACAGGATTGAAACCGGATGTGTTAGATCCGATGATTGATTTTGTAAAGGATGTAGAGCCGGGATATAGTAGTATTTTAGCAGTTTCAGAAGTAGAGGCTGCGATGCGTAAGACGAAAGTGAATAAAACAAAAACAGTTTGTACATTTTGTGGTGTAGGTTGTTCATTTGAAGTATGGACGAAAGACCGCCACATTTTGAAAGTGCAGCCTGTTTCAGATGCGCCGGTTAACGGTATTTCCACATGTGTAAAAGGCAAATTTGGATGGGATTTTGTAAACAGTGAAGATCGTATTACAAAGCCATTAATTCGCCAAGGAGATACGTTTGTTGAAGCTTCATGGGAAGAGGCTCTGGAAGTTGTTGCATCCAATATGCAGCATATTAAATCAGAATATGGAAGTGATGCATTTGGATTTATTTCTTCTTCGAAAGTAACGAATGAAGAAAATTATCTTATGCAAAAACTAGCCCGTCAAATATATGGAACGAATAATGTAGACAATTGTTCCCGTTATTGTCAATCTCCAGCAACAGACGGTTTATTTAAAACTGTCGGTATGGGCGGGGACGCTGGAACAGTGAAAGATATTGCGGAAGCAGGCCTTGTCATTATCGTTGGAGCAAATCCAACAGAAGGACATCCTGTACTTGCAACGCGTGTAAAACGTGCTCATAAATTACATGACCAAAAATTAATTGTGGCAGACCTTCGTAAACATGAAATGGCAGAGCGTGCGGATTTATTCATTCATCCGCGCCAAGGAACTGATTACGTATGGCTCGCTGGTATTACGAAATATATTATTGATCAAGATTGGCACGATAAAAAGTTCATAGCTGAAAATGTGAAGAATTTTGATGAATATAGCAAAATGGTAGAAAAGTATACGCTTGATTATACAGAAGAAATTACGGGGATTTCGAAAGAAAATCTGAAAGAAATGGCTCGTATGGTATATGAAGCAGATGGTACTTGTGTACTTTGGGGAATGGGTGTAACTCAAAATACTGGAGGAAGTACAACTTCAGCAGCAATTTCAAATCTATTGCTTGTTACGGGTAACTATCGTCGTCCTGGTGCAGGAGCATATCCATTACGCGGACATAATAACGTACAAGGCGCTTGTGATATGGCAACATTACCAAACTGGCTTCCAGGTTACCAAGCGGTTTCAGATGATGCGCTCCGTGCGAAATTTGAAAAAGCATACGGTACTACAATTCCGAAAGCACCAGGTTTAAATAATATTGCAATGTTACTTGCGGCAGATGAAGGAAAACTGCGTGGTATGTATGTTATGGGTGAAGAAATGGCTTTAGTAGATTCGAATGCCAACCATGTACAACATATTTTAGCGAATTTAGATTTCCTTGTTGTTCAAGATATGTTCTTATCGAAAACAGCTCGTTTTGCTGATGTTATTTTACCGGCAGCACCAAGCTTAGAAAAAGAGGGAACATTTACGAATACAGAGCGCCGTATTCAAAGATTATATGAAGTATTGAAGCCGCTTGGTGATTCAAAGCCAGACTGGTGGATTTTACAAAAAGTAGCTCGTGCACTTGGCGGGGACTGGAATTATGAAAATCCAAGTGAAATCATGGATGAAATTGCATCGCTTGCACCTTTATATTCTCAGGCAACATACGATCGTTTAGAAGGATGGAATAGTTTATGTTGGGGTAGCCATGATGGTAGCGATACACCGCTATTATATGTGGACGGATTTAACTTCCCAGATAAACTAGCTCGTCTATCATTAGATGAATGGGTACCACCAGTTGTAGCACCAGATGAGTATGATTTACTTTTAAATAATGGTCGTATGTTAGAACATTTCCATGAAGGGAATATGACGAATAAATCGGCTGGTATTTTATCTAAAGTATCTGAAGTGTTCGTTGAAATCTCGCCTGAACTTGCCCTAGAGCGCAATGTGAAAGATGGTGGTCTTGTAGAATTAGCATCACCATTTGGGAAAATTAAAGTACAGGCACTTGTTACAGATCGTGTAACGGGGAAAGAGCTATATTTACCGATGCATGCAACGGTAAATGAAGAGGCAATCAATATTTTAACTGGAACGGCGACAGATCTTTATACGTGTACACCAGCGTACAAACAAACGATGGTAAAGATGCGTGTACTACGTGAAAAAGGGAATCGTCCGTTACCATCTTCAAACCCGAGAGATAAAAAGCGTAATCCGCAAAATGGTGTTGAAATCGAGCAAAAATGGCAAAGAAAACAATACGTATCACTTGTGGACTAGGGGGCGGAGATAGTGGCGAAAGAAATTACTGTAATTAAAAAGAAAGTTGTAACAGAGGAAGAACAGAAACAGCAAGTAGCAGCTGAACTTCTAAATGAGTTATCTAATAATCGTGAAGCAGTAGAAGAAACGATGCAGCTTTTAGCACAGTTGCAGAAGGCTGGTATATTAGATGCAGCAATTAGTTTACTTGCTGCGAAGGAAGATGTTTCAAAAATCGCTGTGGAGCAATTAAATCGTGAACCAGTTAAAAATGCACTCAACAATATGATGGGGGCAGGAGAAGCGTTATCTTCAGTTGATCCAGAAATAACGAAGCAAATTACGTCAAGTTTAGTTACAGGATTGCAATTTGCAACAGATGAATTAAATAGTGGTAAAAAAACAAGAGTAATGGATTTCTTTAAAGTATTAAAAGATCCTGATATCAATAGAGCTATTACATTCGGTTTTAGCTTCTTGAAAGCATTTGGACAAGGCCTAGAGAAAAAATAGAATAAATGAAAAAGTGATGGGAAGTAGCCATCACTTTTTTCATTATATGTATAAGAGTGTTCATGTTAAGCGGAATATATTATTATTAAAAAGATGGATTAGAACTTGAAATATGGAATCCATCTCAAATACCGTTTTAGAATTTGGAGGAATATATGCAACACCGTAAAAAACTATCTATACCAGGAGTAATGAGACATTCCTTTCAAACAGTTAAATTTGCTTTTTGGAATGTATTAACTTTTCAACTTGCTTATAAATTATTAGCAGCGATTGTGTTTGTTCCACTATTTGGAATCATTTTTAATAAGTTATTGTATTTTGCTGGTTATGCAAATGCGACAAATGATGAATTATTAGCGTTTTTAAAGACGCCTTATGGCATCTTAGCAATCGTAATTTTATCATTGTTAGCACTGTTTCTTATCTTTACAGAATTTGCGGTGCTTATTATTATTTCGTATTTCGCTCATAAAAGACAGAAGGTGAAATTACGTCCGATTTTATATAAAACGGTAACGTATTTACCTACTCTTTTCACATATTGCTTACCAGGATTTATTTTATATGCTGTCGTATTGTTGCCTCTTTTAAATATGGGATATGAAACGGCATTAATCCCGCAAATTCAAATTCCTAACTTTATTACAGGAGAACTGTTTAAGACAACGATGGGACAAGTTGGTTATTACACGTTCTTTGCTGTAGTCGCGTATTTGAATCTTCGATGGATTTTCGTTCTACCCATTGTTGTTTTAGAGCAAAAACCATTTCGCGTGGCAGCACGTAAAAGTGCAACTTTAGTAAATGAAAGCTTTTTTAAAGTACTATTCTTTTTAGTAGGGTTTTTTATTTCAATTGGAATTGTATATGTCGTGTTTTTGGGAATATATTTATTGTGCCTATGGGGTGTTTATGAATTTACAAACCCGAAAGGAACATTTGCATTATTAGCTGAATCAACGATTTCTGTATTTTTAACGAGCACATTGTATTTATTCAGCTTTATCGTGACGCCATTTTATATTATGGCGATTACGCGATTATACTTACAAAAGGTACCGGTTGAGGATGTTTTATTAGAAGAAGGATTAGATTATTCGAAAACGAAAGCAGATAAATGTTTTTTCCAAAAACATCGTTGGAAATTCATTGGCGTATACATTGTAGGAATTATTACTGCCGGAACGGTCGTTGCCTTCATTGTAACGTTTATTTCAAATTCGTATAAAGAACCGATTATTATGGCGCACCGCGGGTATATATCAAAAGGCGTAGAAAATACGAAAGAAGCTGTGCAAGGTGCTATTGATGCAAAAGCAGACTACGCTGAAATAGATGTATTACAAACGAAAGACGGTGAACTAGCGGTTATACATGATTTGAAGCTGAAACGTCTCGCAAATGCCAATGTGCATGTGTCAGATTTAACGATGGCGGAGTTAAGGCAACTTACCCTTAGTCAAGATGGACTTTCAGGACAAATAAGTACACTTGATGAAATCATTAAGCTAGCAAATGGCAAAATCAAACTTAATATAGAAGTGAAGCTTCATGGGGGCGAAAAAGATTTTGTAAACAAAGTCTTAAAAACGATTAAAGATAATGAATTTGAGAAGCAATGTGTAATTCAAACGTTACACTATCCACTTATTAAAGAGTTTAAGCGTGCAAATCCAGATATAAAAGTAGGGTATATATTGTATGCAAGTAGAGCTAACTTAAAGAATGTGAAGGCTGACTTTTACGTAGCAGAAGAATATATGTTAAATAAGAAATTAGTAAAAGAAGCAAGGAAGTTAAACAAACCAATTTACGTATGGACAGTAAATGATATGGAAAATTTAAAGGCATATTATAAGTTGAACGTAGATGGTATCATAACCGATTACCCTGAAGATGCACGTGAAACAATTAAGATGTTAAAAGAGCAAGAAGCGGAAGAAAGTGATCTGTTTGATAAAATTACTGAAACGACAGATGATTTATTTTCTAAGTTATTTATAAGTTACCCAGCTGCTGGCTAAATGCTAGCAGCTGTTTTTTTGTGAAAAGAATATATCTCTAAAGTATTGAGTAAAGTAATAACTGTATATGTATACGTTATCGCTTAGGTTTCTTACATTGTTACATTATTGTCAAATAATAAATGATTGCTGTTTATTTTGAAGCAGTATAATAAAAATAGAGTGAAAGATAATGAAATGACACGAAACCCCTAATAGAATCAATGTTTTATATATTTACACTATTCTAAATATAAAAACTTCAGGAAAATGGTATGTTAGCGTTTTCATAACTTTTAAGTTATGCTAGAATAAGGACATAAGTTATTAATTATTACAAAAAGAAAAAAGAATCTCTTTTTTCTGTTAATTATAAGGGGGCATTTCATTATGCGTATTGGGGTACCAGCAGAAATTAAAAACAACGAAAACCGTGTGGCAATGACACCAGCAGGTGTTGTACATTTAATTCGTAACAATCACGAAGTATTCATTCAAAAGGGTGCAGGTTTAGGGTCTGGTTTCACAGACGCTCAGTATGTGGAAGCGGGAGCAAAAATTGTTGATACAGCTGAAGAAGCTTGGAACATGGAAATGGTTATGAAAGTTAAGGAACCAATTGAAAGCGAATACAAACACTTCAGTGAAGGCTTAATCTTATTCACATACTTACACTTAGCTCCAGAGCCAGAATTAACAAAAGCTTTAATCGAGAAAAAAGTTGTTTCTATCGCATATGAAACAGTACAATTAGAAAACCGTTCATTACCATTACTTGCACCTATGAGTGAAGTAGCTGGTCGTATGGCTGCACAAATTGGTGCACAATTCCTTGAGAAAAACAAAGGCGGTAAAGGTATCTTACTTGCAGGTGTTCCAGGGGTTAAACGTGGTAAAGTAACAATCATCGGTGGTGGACAAGCTGGTACAAATGCTGCTAAAATTGCAGTTGGACTAGGTGCGGATGTAACAATCATCGACTTAAGTGCAGAACGTCTTCGTCAATTAGATGACATTTTCGGAAACCAAGTAAAAACTTTAATGTCTAATCCTTACAATATTGCAGAAGCTGTTAAAGAGTCTGATCTTGTAATCGGTGCAGTATTAATCCCAGGTGCAAAAGCTCCAAAACTTGTAACAGAAGAAATGATTAAATCAATGGAACCAGGTTCTGTTGTTGTAGATATCGCGATTGACCAAGGTGGTATTTTCGAAACAACTGATCGTATTACAACTCATGATAACCCAACTTATGAAAAACACGGCGTTGTTCATTATGCAGTTGCAAACATGCCAGGTGCGGTTCCACGTACATCAACTCTTGCATTAACAAACGTAACAGTACCATATGCAGTACAAATTGCTAACAAAGGCTACAAAGAAGCTTGCCTAGGTAACACTGCATTACTAAAAGGTATTAACACATTAGATGGCTATGTAACATTCGAAGCAGTTGCAGAAGCTCACGGTGTAGAGTACAAAGGTGCTAAAGAATTATTAGAAGCAGAAACAGTATCTTGCTAATAGAAGCATTATACAAAACAAAATCGAACAATATATAAAACAACATGATAAGAGCTAAGAGTGAAGATCTCTTAGCTCTTCTTGGCAAAAGGGGGCATACATCGTGGCCAACCTATTTAAAAAGAAATCCGTTACGCAATTGTTAGGGGAAAGTAAAAGTAAAACTTTGACGAAAACGCTAGGGGCATTTGACCTAACAATGCTAGGGATTGGTGCGATAATTGGTACAGGAGTTCTAGTATTAACTGGATTAGTAGCAGCAAGAGATGCTGGTCCAGCAGTTATTTTTTCATTCATGATTGCAGCCATCGTTTGTGGATTTGCAGCATTATGTTACGCAGAGGTTGCTTCTACACTTCCTGTTTCAGGTAGTGTGTACACATACTCATATGCAACAATTGGTGAGTTTGTAGCTCATTTAATGGGATGGACATTACTATCCGTATATGTTGTAACGACTGCCGCAGTAGCTGGCGGATGGACTGGTTACTTCCATAACTTAGTGAGTGGATTAGGGCTTGAAATTCCAAAAGCACTGCTAACGATTCCGTCTCAAGGTGGTATAGTGAATTTACCAGCAGTTATCGTTACATTAGTTATAACTTGGTTATTATCAAGAGGTACGAAAGAAAGTAAACGAGTGAATAACATAATGGTATTAATTAAAATTGGTATCGTTGTTTTATTCATTGCAGTTGGTGTATTCTACGTGAAACCAGAAAACTGGATACCATTTGCACCGTATGGTTTAAGTGGAGTTTTCGCGGGGGGAGCAGCAGTATTCTTTGCTTTCTTAGGATTTGATGCATTAGCAACTTCTGCTGAAGAAGTAAAAAATCCGCAACGTGATCTACCGATTGGTATTATCGCTTCGTTAGTCATTTGTACAATCATTTATGTTGTAGTTTGTCTCGTTATGACGGGTATGGTTTCATATAAAGAGCTAGATGTACCGGAAGCGATGGCGTATGTGTTAGAAGTTGTAGGACAAGATAAAGTAGCTGGTATAATCGCAATTGGAGCTGTAATTGGTATTATGGCAGTAATTTTTGCTTACATTTATGCAACGACACGTGTATTCTTCGCTATGAGCCGTGACGGTTTATTGCCAGAATCTTTCGCGAAAATTAATAAAAAGACAGAAGCACCAACATTTACAGTTTGGTTAACAGGAATTGGTAGTGCTTTAATTGCTGGATTTATCGATTTGAAAGAATTGTCGAATTTAGCGAATATTGGAGCGTTGTTAACATTTGCGATGGTTGGTGTGTCAGTTATTATTCTTCGTAAAACACATCCAAAATTACAACGTGGATTTATGGTACCACTTGTACCGATCTTGCCGATTATTTCAATTGCATGTTGTCTATTCTTAATGGTAAACCTACCATTAAAAACATGGATGTACTTCGGTGCTTGGTTAGCAATCGGAGTAGTTGTATACTTTGTTTATTCGAAAAAACATAGTCATTTAAAAGACGATGGAAGTTCGCAGGATAATTTAGAACAAGCTAATTAAAGGGATATAAACACAGTAAGCCTTGTGCGTCTAGGGAGCGCGCAAGGCTTTTTCTTTTGTTGAAATAAAGGGAATGTATATTATTTTGTCGAATTTTTCTGTCGGAATATGAAAAAAGGGTGGGAGCGAAATGGAAGAAGCAAAAGTTGTTGTTGGCGCAGAGGGTTATAATAATAACCCTGGTTGGTTACATACGAATGAAGAAGAATTAAATTTATTACGGAGAGAAACTTGGCTTGATAAATTTCAACCTAATTCTTTATCAGTAATTTTGGCAGAACATGTATGGGAGCATTTATCATATGAAGAAGGAATTGAAGCTGCAAAAATTTGTTATGAGTTTTTAATGGAGAATGGATATATTCGTTGTGCAGTACCAGATGCATTTTTTCCAGATGAAGAATATCAGCAAGGGGTACAAGTAGGTGGACCTGGTCCATTAGATCATCCTGCAGCAAGTCATAAAATTGTTCATAGCTATAAAACAATCACGTCCATGTTTGAATCAGCAGGTTTTCAAGTAAGGCTCTTAGAATACTGTGATGAGAATGGTAAGTTTCACTATAATGATTGGAATGAGAAAGATGGATTTATTTATCGTTCGAAACGTTTTGACCATAGAAATCGGGATAATCATTTAGGATTTGTTTCTTTAATTGTGGATGCGGTGAAAAATGAAAAGTAAGTAAAAAGGGGTGTGCGAATTGTGCATCCTTTTTTGTATGAGAATATAGAGAGTGCGGAAAATATGTATACGACTTATTAAAATGTGAACGGAATGTTCATAAAAAAAATTCAGATTTCATTGACACATATGAGTGGGCGCTCATATAATAAGAGTATAAGATATATGAATGATTGTTCATATGTTCAATTAAAGAGGTGAGCTATAATGGCTGGAAATAAAGTAGAAACACCACAAGAGACATGTTCTCAAACGATAATTCATGAAGAAGTTGTAGAGCAAGTAAAACAAACAATTCCAACTGATGAAAGTTTAAGTAAAGTAGCAGAACTATTTAAAGTATTAGGTGACCGTACACGTACGAGAATATTACATGCGCTATTTGAAGCTGAAATGTGCGTTTGTGATTTAGCTTATTTATTAGGAATGACACAATCATCTATTTCGCATCAGCTTCGTGTGTTAAAGCAAGCGAAACTTGTGAAGAATCGTAAAGAAGGAAAGGTTGTTTATTATTCGTTAGCTGACCAGCACGTAATTCATATCTTCGAGCAAGCGTTTGAACACGTAAACGAAGAAGAATAAAAGAACGCGAGGAGGGAGAACGATGGCTGAAGCATTGGTGAAAAAGAAACTGATGTTAGAAGGTTTAGATTGTGCGAACTGTGCAATGAAAATTGAAAAAGGTGTTGGGAATATAGAAGGAGTAAATTCTTGTTCTGTAAACTTCGCAACAAAGACAATGATCTTAGAAACAGCACAAAATAAAGAAAACGAAGTTGTTACGGAAGCAAAACAACTCGTTACAAAATTAGAACCGCATATTAAAGTTCAAGAAGAACAAAAAAATAAAATTGCTAAAGAAGTATTTATATTAGAAGGTTTAGATTGCGCGAACTGTGCAATGAAAATTGAAAATAAAGTGAAGGAAATGCCAGCTGTCTCAGAAGCAACTGTTGATTTCGTATCGAAGAAATTACGAGTAGAAGTTGCGAATAAAAGAGAACTAGAAGCGACTGTAGCAAATATAACAAATGTCGTTCAAAAGTTAGAACCAGATGTGAAAGTTGTTCGTGAAGAGAAGAACGGTCATGACCACGGACATAGTCACGATCATGGTGAAGCAAATGTGAAAAAGATGGTAGGGAGATTAGTGGTCGGCGGAATTTTGACAGCAATTGCTGCATTAGCGGGCTTACCACAAATGGTAACAATTCCGTTATTCGTCCTTGCTTATTTATTAATAGGTGGAGATATCGTTTGGAGAGCGATAAGAAACATAACTCGTGGCCAAGTATTTGATGAAAACTTCTTAATGGCAATTGCAACTGTAGGAGCTTTTGCAATTCAACAATATTCTGAAGCTGTAGCAGTAATGCTATTTTATCAAGTAGGAGAACTATTCCAAAGTATTGCGGTAAACCGCTCCCGAAAATCAATTACTTCATTAATGGATATTCGTCCTGATTATGCGAATGTAAAGGTTGGAAATGAAACGAAGCAAGTATCACCAGAAGATGTACAAATTGGCGATTATATTATCGTTAAGCCAGGTGAGAAAGTGCCGTTAGACGGAAAAGTAATTGAAGGAACATCAATGGTAGATACTTCAGCGTTAACAGGTGAATCTGTACCACGTGAAGTAGAAGTTGGAAATGATGTATTAAGTGGCTTTGTGAACCAAAATGGTGTGTTGACAATTGAAGTTACAAAAGAATTCGGTGAATCCACTGTATCGAAAATTTTAGATTTAGTTCAAAATGCAAGCAGTAAAAAAGCACCAACGGAAAACTTTATTACGAAGTTTGCACGTTACTACACTCCAGTTGTAGTTATTACAGCGGCGATCATGGCGTTTATTCCACCACTTATTTTAGAAGGAGCTACATTCTCTGAGTGGATTTATAGAGCTTTAGTGTTCTTAGTAATCTCTTGTCCATGTGCGTTAGTTGTATCCATTCCTCTTGGATTCTTTGGAGGTATCGGTGGTGCATCTAAAAGTGGTGTGTTAGTAAAAGGTAGTAACTATTTAGAAGCTTTAAATGATGTAAAATATATTGTTTTTGACAAAACAGGAACATTAACAAAAGGTGTTTTCAAAGTTACAAAAATGGAACCGAGCGAAGGTACTACAAGTGAAGAGTTATTAGAGTATGCGGCATTTGCTGAAGTATATTCTAACCATCCAATTGCCCAATCTATTCGAAAGGCATATGGAAAATCAATTGATGAAAAAATAATCGATGATTATAACGAAATTTCTGGTCACGGTACAGTCGTAAAAGTACAAGGAAAAGAAATTTTTGCAGGTAATGCAAAATTAATGAGAAAAGAAAATATTGAATTTAAGCAACCAGAAACAGTAGGTACATTAGTTCACGTTGCTGTAGATGGAAGATATGCAGGTTATATTGTTATCTCTGATGAGGTAAAAGAGGATTCGAAACAAGCGATTCAAAAGTTAAAAGAACTAGGTATTAAAAAGACAGTAATGTTAACTGGTGATGCAAAACCAGTTGGTGAAGCTGTCGGTAAAGAATTAGGCTTAGATGAAGTTCATGCGGAATTACTACCGCAACAAAAAGTAGAAGAGATTGAAAAAATTGATGCAGCGAAGCACGGAAAAGAAAAAATTGCCTTCGTTGGTGACGGTATTAACGATACACCAGTATTAGCCCGTGCAGACGTTGGTATTGCGATGGGTGGTTTAGGATCAGATGCAGCAATTGAAGCGGCAGACATTGTTATTATGACTGATGAGCCTTCAAAAATTGCGACAGCTGTAAAAATTGCAAAACGTACAAGAAGTATAGTGTGGCAAAATATCATCTTTGCTCTAGGTGTAAAAGGGATCGTTTTATTACTTGGTGCTTTTGGTATTGCAACAATGTGGGAAGCTGTTTTCTCAGATGTTGGTGTGACACTACTTGCAGTGTTAAATGCAATGCGTGTATTACGAGTGAAAGATTTATAAAAAAGAGGACGCAACCTGGTCATCTCCCTGTCAAGTAGACAGAAATAAAAAGAGTATTATGCCACGGCCTTTTCCCGATATTCTATCGGGGA
>NZ_JAALFZ010000022.1:0-69880 GCF_011800505.1 Bacillus sp. EKM501B
ATTGTAACCCTTCGGGGTTTATTTGATATGCCTACTTTTAGGATATCTATAAAAAATAATGAAAAACTACATGGAAATATCCGCCTTTGTATAAACATATACCTTAAGTTGATGGATGTGGGGTAGTACCACATTGCTATCAAGTTAAAAAATCTTTTATTCCCCAAAACGATAAAAATAAACTTCGGTGCTATAAAAACACAAAATTTCCATTTAGGGGGTACTTTAAAATCTTAAGTTGATGGGCATGAGGTCACCTTATCAAAAAAAGAGAATTGTACGTTACGATACAATTTGGACAGATTTCAGCCGGTTCCCTATACGTTAAGGAACCGGCTACTTACTTTACTACCTTTTATGATTATGAAATTAAAAAAGATATAGTAGAAATCATGTATGAAATAAATGCAAGTAACACAAGGAAGAATATAAGCATGGTATTGGAAACACATCGTTCTATTCTTTTTTTCATTTGAACTTACTTTATTTTTTTAATTTGGTAGGGTCAATTTTAAGTTGTGTTTTCCAAGACCCAGATACTTTTCCAATTCTGTTTATGTGTACATCTAACGTGAGCGGTTGTTTGAAAGAATCTTTTCCTTTAAGACCTTCGATAAATGTGATGACGCCTTCAGGTCTATCCTTAAAACGAATACCAATCTCCTTTAATGCTACACCTGATGCCTTTAGTTCGAATGGCCCATCATTTGCTCCTTCAATAAATGCTAATTGTCCGAAGTACCCATTTTTCTTATACTCGGGGTTATTTTCTTGTTGACCGTTTACTTTTCCGTCATCTTCAAGTTCTAAACCTGTTGTATCAAATTCAAACGGTACTACATTACCATCTTCTTTTTCAATTTTGTAATGAACGGATATACGTGCATCCGCTATATATAATTCTTTCAGATGTACTGTAACACCTTGATCTGTAATCTTTTCATCAATAGGAATAAATTGACCTTTTGTAACGTCTCTTCCTTCTTCAATAATCCTATCATTTGAAATTGCATTGGAAAAATAAGAGGCTACATCTGTAGCTGCAACTCGAACTTGTGGAATCATGGCTGTAGTAAAAAGCCCTGCTACCGCTACTGCAGTATACATGAAACGTTTTGATTTTTTATTCATATTTGTAAACAATCCCTTCTTCGGTTCCATTTTTTCATTGATATAAGAAACATTTTCTGATTTTGCGTGACTTTCAAATACTTTCCACGCTTGGTCAACATCAATCTCGATTTCTTTTGATGAATGTACTGTTGCTTCCTCTAACTTGACATCTTCCCATTGATTTAATTTGGTGATTTCCAGTAATAATTCTTGGCATGCGCTACAAGTATCTATGTGTTTTGTGAATTCTTTTCTTGTCCTATCAGATAATTCACCGTCTATATATGCTTGAATAAATCCCATATCATAGCAATTCATTTATTACGCCTCCTCTAATTGTTGATAAATCTTACGGAATTTTTGCTTGGCTCGGACTAATAATGTTCCAATAGAAGATATGTCGATTTGAAGAATTTCGCCAATTTCTTTATATTGAAAACCAGAAAATTTCATTAATAAAATGGTTTGATCTTTCTCATTCATTTCACTAAGCGCCAATTGTACTTTTGTAATTTCTTCTTTTCTAATCCAGTCATCATCTAGGGAAGAAATATGCTGTACTTCATGATATTGTATGGTTTTATCTACTCTCGCCTGATGTCGTTTTTCAGATCGTAAATACTTATAAGCTACAAAAGTAGAAGATTTTAGTAGCCATCCAGATAGGTTCTCAATCTCCTTCCAATTGTTGCGGTATAACTGTAAAAATACCTCTTGTGCCAATTCTTCAGCAATCGTCGGGTTTTTGACAATCCAAACAATCTGTTTCACCACGTACACATAGTTTTGTTTAAACAAATCTGCAAATGTCACATCCGAAACAGGCCTTTCTTCCTTTTTAATCTTAAACATATCGGTTAAACCCTCACTCTCATTTTGATGCCTGTATTATATAGAACCCGAATTAATGATTTTTGTGACAAAAATTCTTATTTTTTTTTATATGTACAAAAAAACATTCATCTTTCAATCAGATGAATGCAAAAATTAAAATCATTTTGGTTTCTTAGATTATTTGTATAGTTTAAACCAAAAAACAAATTTTAGTAATCTAAGACCATTACGAGAGAAAAATTATATAAAAAAGTAAGTAGCCGGTTTCTTAGCGTACATAGAGGAAACTCATTCAAAATGGAAGAATGGAGAAATAACTGCTGTTATATTTATGGAAATGTTAGAACTAAAGAAAAACACCTTTTATAAAATTATGAAGGAATATGAAGTAGTAAATTAGGGCTTTTCCTATAAAGCGTACTACCAACACTTTAACGAAACTCTAGCAAACCATCCGAATTTAAAATCTGTACGTATTTTGATTGGTAACAGAGAAACATCAAGACGTTTAAATTACAAATTAACTGGATTGGATAAAGACGGTAAAGAAAAAGAATTAGAATTCAATATTCAAAAACACCTTCGTAAAGAAGTATTCCTACGCGTCTACTACTCTGATAAAAAAGTTGAAGAAGATGTATCAGGGTGGGAAGAAGTGAACGAAAAACTAGCTGCGAAATAATAAAAATAAAAATAAAAATAAAAAGGGTTTGGCCTTAAAGGGCAAATCCTTTTCTGTTTTCAAAATCTTCTTCTGAAATGACTATGAATCTATGTCTTTTAAATAGAGCTGTTGTTACGCCATAATCAGTTTGTTTATTTCCATTCATTACATAATTCTTATCGTTTTTTGCACTAGAACAGATATCCCTACATTTATTTGCCTCTTTGGTAAGGCATCGAATAATCCTTACTTATACCATCGCGATTTCTGATAACTTATATGTAGAGGTATCACTCAATATAACAAAAATGTAATGTTAATGAAATGTATTTCCATCGATACTATAAATGAAATTATTTAAAATTAGTTACATAAATGAATGAGAGTTAAAGAATTTTTATAATGAAAAAGGAGAATTATTAATGCGAAATATATTAAGTGTAGAAAAAATTGAAAAATATTATGGTAATAAAGATAATGTAACAAAGGCTATAGATAATATTAGTTTTAAGGTAGATGAGGGAGAATTTGTTGGGATAATGGGGCCTTCAGGAAGTGGCAAAACGACATTACTTAACTGTATATCAACGATTGATAATGTTACTACGGGAAAAATAATGATAAATAATAGTGACATTACTCGGTTAAAATCAAAGTCACTAGATAAGTTTAGACAAAATGAATTAGGATTTATATTTCAGGACTTTAATTTATTAGATACCCTTACTGCTTATGAAAATATTGCCCTAGCGTTAACAATAAAAGGTGAGGCAAATTCAAAAATTGATGGAAAAATACAAGCAGTTGCAAAGTATTTAGACATTGAACAAGTATTAAGCAAATACCCTTATCAAATGTCAGGCGGACAAAAACAAAGGGTTGGTTCGGCAAGAGCTATCGTAACAGATCCATCTTTAGTACTTGCAGATGAACCAACAGGATCGTTAGATTCTAAATCAGCTAGATTATTACTCGAAAGATTTGAAAGTCTAAATAAGGATTTAAAAGCTACAATACTTATGGTTACTCATGATGCATTTACAGCAAGCTATGCTCGTAGAATTCTTTTTATTAAAGATGGAAAAATATTTATCGAGTTGGTAAGAGGGAATGATTCCAGAAAAGAATTCTTTACTAAAATTATCGAAGTTATAACTCTTCTTGGAGGTGACGATAATAATGTACTCTAAGATTGCTATTGGGAATGTAAAGAAAAGTTTTAAAGATTATGCAATATATTTCTTAACACTAACACTGGCTGTTTGTATATTTTATAGCTTTAACTCAATAGAATCACAAAAGGCATTTATGGAAATTAACGCTTCAGATAGAAAGTATGTGCCTACAGTAATGAACGCTATCTCAAATGTGTCAGTATTTGTATCTGTAATATTAGGTGGTTTAATATTGTATGCAAATAATTTTTTAATTAAAAAACGTAAAAAAGAATTAGGAATATACATGACTTTAGGTATGGGAAGAAGAAACATATCCAGAATATTAGTAACAGAGACATTTCTAGTTGGCGTTATATCTTTAGTGAGTGGACTTATAATAGGTATTGTAGTATCGCAGGGGTTATCTACATTTGCATTAAAGCTATTTGACTTGCCCATCAATAAATATAAATTTGCAATTTCAACAGGTGCTATTGGTAAAAGTGTATTATACTTTGGAATCATGTTTTTACTTGTTATGTTATTTAATGTATATGTTGTTTCTAAATACAAAATAATTGATTTGTTAACAGCAGGTAGAAAAAATGAAGATGTAAAATTTAGAAATCCTCTTATCTATGTAATCACATTTATTATGTGTATAGCATCACTTGGATATGCATATGTGACTGTACTAAAAATCGGATTGAATTTTACTAATCCTATGCTCATGGTATCAATCATTCTTGGCATATTAGGTACATTGCTGTTTTTCTTTAGTTTATCTGGATTTATATTATATGTTGTAAAGAAGAATAAAAAAGTCTATTTTAAAGGGTTAAATATATTTATCATCAAACAAATAAATAGTAAGGTTAATACAAATTTTATATCCATGTCTGTAATCTGTTTAATGTTATGCCTTACAATGGTGGCTTTATCTACAGGAATCAGCTTTAACAGAATGATGGACGCAAGAATGAAAGAAGCAACACCATTTGATGCCAGTATTAAATTGGAGAATAAGGATGAAAGTTACACTATAGAAGACGTATTAAATAAAGCTAATTTTAAAATAAGAAATAACGAAAAATATATATCTTATAATGTATATCCAACAGGGATGGAAGTGGGGGACTTAGTACCAGAAGTACGTAAAGATTATAAGAAAAGCGGTATGGATTTCATTAAAGTATCTGATTATAATAAAATTTTAAATCTTAAAGGTGAAAAGGAAATCACTTTAAATAACAATGAAGTTTTACTTTTATCAAATAATAAGCGGTTGCTTAATTCGATAAATGAAAGATTAAAAAATAGTAATAAGGTGAATATTAAAGAAAAAGAATATCTGGTAAAATACGCTAAAATTATACAAGAGAGTCTTTACACTTCTGATGAACAATTGGATTTCTTCACAATCGTTATAAATGATGATTTTTTATCGGACTACAAAATTATTGAATCCGTACTTAATGTAAATTATTTAGATGGAAATAGAGAAGAATATAATAAAAAATATGATAACGTTGCACGGGGCTTTTATGACGAAAATGGCCCGAAATTAAATATTAATCGTATAGCTGGCAAATCAAAGGATGAAGTTTGTGCAGAAAGTAAGGGATTGAAAACTATCATACTGTTTATAGGGATATATATAGGTATTGTATTTTTAATAACGAGTATGGCTGTATTAGCTCTTCAACAATTATCAGAAGCCAGTGATAGCATAGATCGATATAAATCTTTGAAGAGAATTGGTTCAAATGGAACAATGATCGACAAAACAATTTTTATTCAAACTTTCATATACTTTAGTCTTCCAGTTATTCTTGCTCTAATTCATTCTGTAGTTGGAATTTATGTAGTCAATGATTTTATTAACGCATTTCAACAAGTAGACATTACTTTACCAGCATTGATGACTGGCTTAGTATTTCTTGTAGTTTATGTAGGATACTTCTACACGACATATGTCGGGTATAAAAATATTGTAAAAAGTAATACTTGATTTTATAATGCTCATTAGGGCTATTACACTTTGTTTTTCAAGATGTAATAGCCTTATATTCTGTATAGGGAGGGAAAAGTCATGAAAAAAATCATTCTGATTGAAGATGACGAAATCATCAGAGAAGAATTACAACATTTTTTTATAAAGTATGGATATGAAGTAAAGGCTCCCACAGATTTTAATCATATTATCGAATATATAGAAAGTGAGAATGCAGACCTTATATTACTAGACATAAATCTTCCTGTGTTCGATGGCTATTATATATGCAGAGAAATACGTAAAACTTCAGATGTTCCAATCATCATGGTTACAAGCAGAAATAGTGATGTAGATGAACTAATAAGTATGAATTTAGGAGCAGATGATTTTATAACAAAGCCTTATAATACAGAAATACTATTAGCCAGAGTAACAAACATTTTAAGAAGAACATCTGGAGATTTCAAGACGAATCATATCTTAATCTATAGAGATTTTAATTTAAATCTTTCAAATGCAACAGTTACTTATCAAGACAAGTCTGTAGAGTTAACTAAAAATGAAGTTAAAATACTCTCATGCTTAATAAATAATCGCGGAAATATTGTAAAAAGAGATTCACTCATAGAAACTTTATGGAAATCTGATTATTTTGTGGATGATAGCACCTTAACTGTTAATATAAATAGATTAAGAAAAAAGCTTGAAGAGATAGGTATAGAAAATCCAATTGCAACAAGAAGAAGCTTAGGGTATATAATGCCATGAATATAGGTGAATTTATTAAAGATAAAATAGTAGTGATACTATCAAATGTACTGGTATATATCATACTAGCAGGTATATTGCTGACTGCGCACATTCCGTTCATTATCATATTTTTTGTCTTTTGTATTTGGTTTTTTCCATTAATTTTATATATGGCTATAGAATTTATAAGATGTAAAAATTATTATAATGAGATTAACAGCATATTAGAAAACTTGGAGAAAAAATACTTACTTCCAGAGGTAGTAAAGGAAGCAAACTTTATACATGGGGAAAAGCTTAACGCTATACTGAAAGAAGTAAGCAGAGATATGCATGAAAATGTAAAGTATTATAGAGATATGCAAATAGATTACAGAGAATATATAGAGACATGGGTGCATGAAATTAAGACACCAATAGCTTCTACAAAGCTAATAATTGAAAATAATCAAAATGAAGTAACGAATAAAATTGACTCTCAAATGGATCGAATCGAGGGTTTTGTAGAACAGGTTCTGTATTATTCTCGAAGCAATAACGTTAATAAAGACTATATTATAAAACCAATCAACCTTGATGATGTAGTAAGAACTGTAATTAAAAGAAATTATAGAGATTTTATTCATAAGAGAATAAAATTAGATATAAAAGATATTAACGAAACCGTATATAGTGATAGGAAATGGGTTGAATTTATTATTAATCAAATATTAGGAAATTCCATAAAGTACTCAAATAACAAAGAACAAATGATACGTATATACTCAATTAAGAAAACTAACTCAGTAATACTAAATATAGAGGATAATGGAGTAGGGATAGTAACTCAAGATATAAATAGAGTTTTTGAGAAAGGATTTACTGGAGAGAATGGAAGAAGGTTTAGCAAAAGTACAGGAATGGGCTTGTATCTATGCGAAAAACTGTGCTCAAAATTAGGTATGAAAATTAGCATTGAATCTGAAGTGAATAAAGGAACTAGAGTTACATTAATATTTCCGTTGTCAGGTATGGCAACTTTTGATCCTTGTTTATAAAAGAGATGCTGCCATCTTTCCACGAATTTGGTATGAACTTATAAACAAATTTAAAACGGTATGAAAATAGTAGAAATTCTCTTCATACCGTTTGTATTATTTAGCTATTTAACATAGTGGTATATGTAATTGTGAATTGGATGGATGTTAATCTGGATTAGTCATTACTATTTTTGATGTCCACTAATACTTAACGTAAGATTTGGTTCGGTTGCTACACAGACCTCGTAAGGGAGAAATTGCCCACTATATAAAACAGTAAAATAAATATCCGATCCTTTATCGTACAAGGAATCGGATATTTTGTGTCTAAATCGTGTCCAAACGTACAATTTTCTTTTTTGATATGGTGACCCATGCCCATCAACAAAAAAAATATATAACCCCCAAAAAAGAAAAAAAGAGCTGAATTCTCAAAATAACTAATTATAGAGAAAGAAAATCTTCATTTAGGGGTTACATTAAAATCTTAGATTGGTGGATACGGGATGGTACTCAGTATTGTAAAAAATGCTCTAATAAGTTAGTATAAATTGGTCGGTTGACCAAATAAAAAATAAGATGGTGAAATACAATGTCTAGTCAAAAAAAAACAGCTACTCGAGATCAAATACTAATGGCTACGTTTGAATGCTTAGCTGAAAAGGGTACAACCGCTATTACATTACGGGATATTGCTACAAAAGCGGGAATTACTTTAAGTTTAATTCACTATTATTTTCCAACAAAGGAGGGTTTATTAGTTAACGCTACCTCTTATGTCATGCAAAAACAAATTAAAGAAATTCAGAAGGAACTCTCAAATGTACAAGATTTTTCAGAGAAATTGAAAAATCTTATATTTGTAGTACATCACCAATTCAAAAGTTCTGAATGGAGAAAGGTGTATTTTACTTTATTAGCAGCAGCGGCTTGGTCACCGAAAATTATGGAAGAAATTCGAGTTCTACAGAACCAATTGATAGACATAATTCAAGAATATATTCAAACTTCCAATGTAGAAATTATTGACTTAGAAGCATTTTCAAGGGCTTTATTGGCTTCAGTGAATGGATTAGCGTTGCAAGTTATGCATGGGGCGTCAGAGGAACAAATTGCTCCGGCATATGCGATTATAGAAAAAACATTTATATCAGCATTTGCCCTCCCAAAAGACGCAATGAGTGATTACTAAACTCTATAATCCGAGATAATTCATGTGCCAATCCATTACTCCATTAGACAAAAGGGAGTAATGGATTGTAGAACATTATAAAGTGAGGTTACAGCATTGACCGCATATGGATCATTTTATTTTTTCGCTATAGTGGGTATTTTTTTGATACCTACTATCGTAGCTGGATTAAGGGGCAAAATGTTGCGCAAATATAATGCTGTCCTAACGCTAATTATGCTTGCTATTATCTTCTCGGATAAACCAAATCAAGCATTAATGTTAGCAGTATTTATTATTTGGCAATATGTCCTTATTAAAGGTTATTTACTACTAAGAAAACAAAATAATAATACGTTCATGTTTTACATGGCTGTTATTTTGTCGATATTGCCGTTGATTTTGGCAAAAATTGCACCATTTGTACCGGAATTAAAATTCATTGTTTTTACTGGTATATCTTATGTAACATTCAGGGCAGTACAAATGGTATTTGAAATTCGCGATGGCTTAATTAAAGAATGCTCATTCTTTAATTTCTGGGAATTCATCCTGTTCTTCCCTGCTATTTCGACCGGACCTATCGATCGGTATCGCAGGTTCCAAAAAGATATTCAAAAACCACCAAGTGCTGAAGAATACCTAAATCTACTATACATGGGTATTAACCGTATTTTTCAAGGTTTTCTGTATAAATTTATACTTGCTTACTTAATAAAAGAAAATATTATGGATGCAACAATAGCTCACCAAAACACAATTTTATCAAATATGATTTATATGTATAGCTATAGTTTATATCTATTTTTTGACTTCGCAGGTTATAGCTCATTCGTAATCGGTGTCAGTTATATGATGGGTATTAAAACACCGGAAAACTTTAATAAACCGTTTATCAGTCGTAATATTAAAGATTTCTGGAATCGTTGGCATATGAGCTTATCATTCTGGCTCCGTGATTTTATTTACATGCGATTTGTCTTTTTTGCCACAAAGAAAAAGCTCATAAAAAATCGCTATATGATTTCATATATTGGCGTCTTTTTGAACTTTTTTGTCATGGGAATTTGGCATATTACAGGTCATCATATTGCTCAATATATGATTTATGCTCTATATCATATTGCTCTGTTTATTTTATTTGATATTTTCGAACGAAAAAACAAGAAGTATAAATTTTGGCCCAACAATACGTTCATGCATGTCCTTGCAATTGTGATTACATTCCATTTCGTATGTTTCGGTTTCCTAATTTTCTCTGGTCACCTAAATCATTATTTTTAATAAGTAATTCTTTTTATTGTTTATATTTTGTTATCTCCTGTTGCAGTTAAGCTATTAAGGATTCCTTTTTTGTATCTAAAATTCAAAAATAAAAAGATAAGATCCGGGAACACGATCTTATCTTTAGTGCAAGGAGTAAACAAAAGGATGACCATCAAATTTTTATTATAATTTACTTTTTAAAATTTCGAATATTATAACCATATTTAACAAGTAAATCTATATTGAGAATTTCTTTACAAAATTAGTTATAAATGATTCAAAACTCCAAAGTAAACTTTTACCCAAAAGTTTACTTTGGTTTTATTTCAATCTCGAGATTAACAGAGCTACATTTAAATTAATAGGTGAGTTAATAATGAGGTCTCGCTAACTAAACGCGAACTTTGTACAAAATTCGTGAAATGTTGGTGTTAACCCATGCCCATCAACTTAAGCATTTAGGTTTAACCCATCGCTATCAAGCTAAGAAAATACAACTACCCCCAGAACGAGATTTTGTGCTAATTTGTAATAAAAAAGCTCATTTTCTCGTTTTGGGGCTGACTTGTTTTCTTAAGTTGATGGGCATAATAGACAAATTTTTTTAATAAAAATAAAATATGGAAATAAAAGTAAGGTTGTGACCTATTTTTACACGTATCTCGTCTGTACCTCTTTATTGCTACGCATGTCTGGACATTCAAACAAGGGAAAGGTATAAAGCTATAATTGATGGTAGGTCTGCTGAATAAGCAGACCTTTTCATTCATGGCACGTTTGATATCTTATTAGAAACTCCAAATGGTGATATATATTATGAATATTTATCGTCAGGTTTTAAATCTTGTTTATTTATCATACAAGGGTTAATAAAGGAAATAGAATTTCGCTATAGAATCTCGAAATAGATTTTAACTGATGAAATATGTGATTCGTTCCATGAGCTATCCGTCGGGTAGCTGTAAAGTAGGGAAGAGCTAGGCGATGAGCATCACTTCGTTCCGTTTTATGAATCCGTAAGGAATCACATTGTAGTTTTGCTTCCAAGGGATTTAATAGGCAATAAGTATCCAGTTTGATTGGTAAGTTCTTGGATCTTATTTTGTAGCTTTTCAAACTCAAGTTTGGAATGTTTAATTTCTTTTTCAAAGATGCATTGTTTTTGTGCATTATAAATTACCATATAACTTTTACCCATACTGATATCAAATGCAATTACGTGTCTCATAAGGTTCCTCCTGATGGAAAATTGAAGTGTTCATCTTACACTTATCGATTCCCATTTCTTATACACGATCTCGAGGACCAACATACTAAAAACTGATTCAAATAAGGTAAGTGAAGGAGGTCAGTTTTTTTACGTATTTAAAATCCCAAAGCACCCACGACTCTTTCTTCACTTCTATTATATAAAAATTAGTGGTGCGAACAACCAATGACTTGGTCTGCACTACTAATCTTAGTATGTTTTCTTTGTTATATAGAAATTACACATTAAACGTATTTAAAGACTGTTTTAGGTATAAAGGGAATTGATAATCCATAAAATGATACAGAACGGATTTCCAACTATTTACCCCATGAGTTTTACGAGAGAGCACTTAACTTGGGGGAGTGCTCTCTTTCGTTTGCACATAAGGAGGTTCTCGGCATACAATATCAGGTCAACATAAATTTACCATTACTCACTTAAAGAGCTCTATAAATTGGGATAGAGCTCTTTTTTTATTTTACAATCATGCATATTGGATAATTTCAAGTATAGAATGATCAGGAAAATTTTGTTCTGTATATTGAGTTTGCTCCTCGCATTTCGAAAAGGCACCTCTTGAAAAGGATAGATGAGCATATATTGGAGTGTGGGAAAAGTTCCATCGTGTCCTATTCAATGCTCATAGAAAATTCATTATCATATTAAGAGCATCCAATAGCGCGGGTGCTCTTTTAAATTTGTACAAGGAAATCTTACTCATATCGAAATTGCTTTAGCATAGAATAAAGTGAGAGTAGGCAAAAGCGTCAACGATACTCTAATAATTCGAAAGAGCGTCCATTGCAGGCGCTCTTTTATTTTGTACAAAATGGATACTAAAAAGTTGTAGTTTCACAAGAACAATAAGGAAAGCGCCAATATGCCACCTAGAATGAAACCAACACATAGTGATGTGTATTTAAGGAAAATCATTACGAACACTCCTTTTAGGTAAAGTATGAGCTAGTAATGAAGAATTTATTAAAAAAACATTTAATTAAGTGCTTTTTATTTTGGAGGAGGATGAATGATGGACTTCGGTTCTGCTTTAGAATTATTAAAACAAGGTAAAAATATGATGTATACGTTGTTGAAGATGATTACTTAGCAGAATTAGAAGTTGATTCTAAAGCAGACCCTTTGCTTATGTAAGAACCTAATGAAAGAATTATATATATCAAAAGCTTTTCAAAGATATTTTTGCCAGGATTACGAATTGCTACGATTGTACTTCCTGAAACAATGATCAATTCCTTTTTGAATTACAAATTTAGCACTGATTTTAATACATCGGCACTTTCACAAGGTGCATTAGAAATCTATTTGAAAAGTGGTATGTTTCAATATCATTTAGAAAACGTAAAACAATTGTATACAAACAAAATGAAGATGCTAATAAACAGTTGTTCAATATATCTACCGAAATATATCATTTACAAAACCAAAGGGCGGTTTTGTAAATGAGCATTTTCTTACCTCCATATATAGATGTGAATAAAGTTATCTATTGCAAGATAGGTATATCTATGTCGATAATGCTTCTAGAATGTATTCAGATAGAAATAAACAGAAAGCAATTCGATTAAGTATTTCATAAATAGACGAAAAGAAAATAGAGCTCGGTATCCAACAAATAGCAGCTTGTATAATGGAATTGTACGAGAAAAATAATTATATTTCAGTATCATTTAAGCCGTATCTTTAAACTAACATCTTTATAAAGCGCCCCCCATAGATGTTAGAAACTCCTAACTACTATGGGGGGTTATAGCCAAGCTTTTTTTAAAAGGTTTACACCAATCTGAATTTCATTGTAAGAAAGATTACCAAAGCCCATTTTAATAATTGGTTTATAGGATGTGTTTTTTATAAAGTAGAGCGAGGTTGGATACACTTTAACACCATAAAAATGGGCTTGTTGAATTAACCATTCTTCTGAACGGTTCAAATGGACTTTAATTAATATATACAAACCCGATTGTTCACCAATAATAGATATATTCTCATTGAAATGTTCTTTTAAAACTGATACTAAGTGGTGCATCTTCTTTTTATAAACAAGTCGCATTCGTTTGATATGGCTGTTCCATTCTCCTTCTTCCATAAAATTAGCCATTGTAAGCTGGCTAAGAAGAGAAGTGGTACTTTCGAAATAAAGAAATTGATTTTTGTAACGATTTAAAATTGGCTGTGGCAATACCATATAACTCATGCGTATACCTGGAAGAAATGACTTCGAGAAATTCCCTAGATAAATAACCCTAGTAGAATCAATAGAAGCAAGAGCTGGAAATGGTTGTTGCGTATAACGAAATTCACTATCATAATCGTCTTCAATAATATATCCTTGCGTTTTTTTTGCCCAATAAATTAATGAATGTCTTTGCTGAATAGGCATACTTACCCCATAGGGGCTATGATGAGAAGGCGCTACATAAATTAATCGTGATTTCGTATGTTCTAATTGTGAAAAATCAGCACCTGTTTCATAAACTGGCAAAGTTTCAAGAGTAAAACGATTTAAATTAAAAGCTTCTCTAGCACCATCATATCCTGGGTCCTCAACTATAACGCTTTGAAAATCATCCTTAAGTATTTGCCCAAGATATATAAGCATTTGCTGGGTACTTCCCCCAATAATAATGGCATTCGGTTCAGCTATTACACCACGTGATTGGAATAAGTATGTGGCTATTTGTTCACGCAGACATGTCTCCCCAAAGGGTTCCCCGTATTGAAAACTCTCCTTTAAAGTTAACACTTTATTAGAAATTCTGCGCCATGTTTTTAATGGGAAGTTTTCTTGATCTACTGCACCAGCCTTAAAGTCAACAAAAGAAGATAGTGACGGCTCTTTTTTCTTTTTATTATTATGGATTAACGTTTTTTGAGATATAAAAGGTTCAATTTCACTTGCAAAATAACCTTTTCTTCCTTCTCCACGAATGTAGCCTTCCGCTACAAGTTGATCATAAGCCATTAAAGTCGTATTACGGCTCACTTGAAGAGATTCTGCAAGTTGCCGTATCGAAGGCAATTGCTCCCCAGCCGATATATTCCCTCGTTCAATAAACAACTTAAATTGCTCGTAAATTTGTATATATTTTGGAGAATCATCTTTAAAAGCAAATATAAAATTTTTCATTTTCCATCTCCTCTGACATGAACACTTATTAAAAATTGTACCTTTTTATATGTCAGTTTGTATATTAATATCTTTATCAGATGATGCACATTAATTATTGAAGTTCTCCTTTGATAAGATTACTTACTAAAGGTTGCTATAATTATGAGCCACTTGTCTGCTGTACTAAAAAATTCATATACAAATTGAAAGGAGATTTTTTATGTACATTCCTAAAATATTTGAAATGAAAGAATTAGCAGTTGCTTACGATGTAATACAGAAAAACAGTTTTGCAACAGTAATTTCGATGCATGAAGCTACACTTTTTGCTACACATTTACCACTACTTTTAAATAAAGAGAAAACTCATTTATATGGTCATTTTGCTCTTCAGAATCCTCAGTGGCAAGATATTAAACACAAAACGGTTTTAATTATTTTTCATGGGCCACATTGTTATATTTCTCCCTCTTGGTATGAAATCAACCAGGCGGTACCAACATGGAATTATGTGACTGTTCATGTCTATGGAGAAGTCGAATTTATTGAAAATGAATATGAATTGATGGAATCCTTACATGACATGGTAGTAAAGTATGAAGCCCCTAATAGTTCATATAAGTTACAAGATATAGACGCTACGTATCTCTCTGGGATGAACAAGGGCCTTCAAGGATTCAAAATAAAAATTAACAAAATTGAGGGACAAGCAAAGTTAAGTCAAAATCAACCATTACACAGACAGGAGTTAATAGTTAATCAGCTAGAAAAAATATCAAATGAAGATGAACAAAATATTTCCTTTTTAATGAAAGAGAACTTAAAAAAGAGACTTTAATATTATTAATTTGATTTTCAATCCTTTCAGCTTGGGGAAATTTTATTAAGCAAAGAAAAGACACTCTTATACGAGTGTCTTTCAGGTATACTTCTCTATTTACCTATGTATACATTTTCATTAATTTATTATGATATCAAAGTTGATTTAAAATGGTTTATATAAAATCAATAAATGAGATTTTTAGAGGAAGGATGGACCCTTATTTATTAATTCACATGATTTCCAAAATTTAAAACTCAGGATTTTAATATTTGTTATATAATGGAATAAACCCGTAATCAATATGGTTTCCCCGTTATGAATAAAGAGATAGTTTATGTGTCCCGTGTATTCGCTTTAAAGCAAAAAGAAATTGTAGTGATTTCTACAAGTTCTTTTTTTTCTTATTGTATTAGAAAAAAGCCCTTTAAATATAGCAGAAATAATAATGAAGTGTTTATTTCTCGTTTACTAACTAAAATTTTGTATTTTAACAGGTTTCATTAATAAAAATATTTTAGACTCTAGAATGAATCATTAGACAGTTAAAAAATAAGGAAAAAGGGAAGAACCACCAATATTCTTTCCTTTTTCCTGCAATTAGGGTCTCTATATTAATGAATATAGAAGATTATAAAATGTTGGATGCAACAGTTTACTCTCAAAATTATAGCAGGAGTAACAGGTATTTTTTATGCAATATTGCATGAAAAATGTGATTTATCAAATATACATGTCTAATGAGGAACACAAAACCTCTATATAGGATGAATTTAATCCTTACAGTTTCTTTATAGTGAATTAAAAGCGGCAAAAACAAAAATATTAATTTTATCAATACGAGTTTTTTCTTTTACATATTAAAATGGAAGTACCCTTTCAATGTATACTGACCGCTTCACAAATCGTGAAGGGATTTTTTTATTTAATAAATGAGTTTTACAAAATACACAAAATGTTAAACTCATGAGAATCAGTAATATATTATAAATATTGGGGTAAGTTCTTATGTCTGTGGTGATAAGGACTTATTTGCATGGTTACCGCTCTATTTTGTACAATAAAAGAAAAACATCGTATGAGGTGGGGAGAGAAAACCCCATGTTTAACCAACAGTTAGTGAATTTACGCATTGATTTTGCTTTTAAACAATTATTTGGTACAAGTGGAAAAGAAGATATTTTGAATGTTTTTTTAAACGTGATATTACAGGATTCTTTAGAATCACCCATTGTTTCGTTACAACTAGAAGATCCACATTTGCACCGAGGACATGAAGAGGATAAATTATCGATTTTAGATATTTTCGCAACATTAGATACAGGAACAAAGGTAAATGTAGAAATACAGCTGAATAACAATCATGACATGATTAAGAGAAGTTTGTATTACTGGGGAAGGCTATATACATCCCAACTAAAAAAGGGAATGCCATATAGCTCTCTTCATAAAACAATTACGATCAATTTGTTAAATTTTGTTATGTTTCCTGAATACGAGGGATTCCATACAACAGGAATCGTATGGAATCAACAGCACCAAAAGAAGTTAAGTGATGATATTGAAGTTCATATTGTGGAAATTCCAAAACTCATGCAACAGTGGCGGAATGAACAAGTAAATCCCTGAGAAGATTCGTTTGTTCGTTGGTTATTATTACTTCCAGCGAATGAAGATGAACACTTAACCAAAACATTGGAAGATATTGCGATGAATCAAGACCCTATTTTACAAAAAGCCATGAATAATTGGGAACGTATGAGTCAAGATTCTTCTTTCCGACAAGCGTATGAAGCAAGGGAAAAAGCGTTGATGGATGAGGCCGCAAAGTTTGCTTATGCAGAACAAAAGGGCATTGAAAAAGGGAAAATACAGCTTATTCGTGGTATGCACAAAAACGGAATGTCAATCGAAGATATTGCAAAGTTTACAAATTTAAGTATAGAAGAAATACGAAATATTTTACAAGCCTAAATGATAAAAAATAACACCTGCAAATATTGTAGGTGTTATTTTTTAGTGGTCACCGCCAATTTGGCGGTAGCGGTTATCTAAAGGAGAACGCATATTGGTAGCATGTTGCTCTCTTTTTGTGCTTATAATACAACATTTACAAGAGGATTCGCAATTTCACATACGTTTTTTAATCAGTTGGATTTGAAAAATATCATTATCCGTAATATCAAGCACTTTCATTTCCTCTTTAAAAGAGCGCCAGGGCTCAAATCTAATTGATTTTGTACTTCTATCCCTTAATGTGTATTCGCTTATGTAATATGATTTTATTTGTTATGTTCTTTCATTGTGGTGCCTCCATTATGATAATAAGAAGGAGAGGAAAGCACTTTAAGTAAGTGCTTTCCTCTTTTGAAGTGTACCTATGTGACCTACAGATTGCTCTTCAATAATAATTATATATCCATTCAATGATATTTGGCTTCAAATCTTGATCTTTAATTGGATTTACTTTGTTGCTGATCTTAATTAGCATAAAGTTTCTAAGGGTAAAGCATAAAAGGATTTTGATGAGGGACCACAAAGCGCAAGCTTGTTGCTATGAGGTAAATCAAGTATCTAACTAAAAAATATGAATTTTTATCTAAATATTTGATTTACTATCACTGGAATTTTAAGGATAATATATTTGAACTAATATTTGTCTAATGTATTAGTAACTAAAAGTGAGGTGAGGTTAGTTGTTTAATAATTTGGGTATTTCTTTTTTATGGTTGTTACTTGCTTATGGTGTTGCAACATTAACAGTTTTTATACATATGCTAATCTCTAATAAATATTTTGGTGTGCAAAACGCGAAACAGGCAGGAACAACTTTTTTGAAATCACCAGTTTATGTTAAATCTAGACCCTATCAGGTTCTTTACAACGTTGCGATTTTTCTCGTTTTTCTATGGCTATATAGCAAAGGGATAGATACAGATAATGTAAAAGAATTTATGCTTAATACCGTTATTCAATGGACAGCATTGTCGATAATTATCGACTACCTTAGTTGGGTTTTAATTCCTCATAAATTTAGGTTAACACATAAAGAATTTTACATTGATTATCAACCATATATCACTTTGATTTATGTAGCAATATTTATTAGTCATTATATAGTTGGTTTTTTTATCATTTAACGGAGAAGACCCCTCCTCTAAACGGAGTGAAGATGGGGGATGAATCGGTTTTTTCCTTTTTTGGGGAAAATCGCATTGCCATCAACTTAAGAAATTAAATGTTCCCCAAAACGAAAAAAATGAACTAAATTCTCATGGACACCTATGAAAAGATGAAATTTTCGTTTTGGGGGCACTTCAAAATGTTAGCTTGATGGGCATGGGGCGGTACCCCACATCCATCAACTTAACAAATGTGAATACCCCCAGAACAAAAATTCCGTACGTTTTGAAAGAAACCTTCTTATTTTTCGTTCTGGAGAATATCGGTTTCTTAAGTTAATGGTTTTGAAGCGTTTCTTTTTCTTAAACTGTTGGATATGAGTACCCTCTAGTATAAATTTTACCATTGGAACAAGTAATTTTAACAATGTTAGGAGTGTTTCCTACAGCACAATGTAATTTGTGTTATATAGCAAGAAAAATAATCAAAATTTAAAGTGTGAAAAAGAAGCACCAAAGCAAATAACATTGGTGTTTCTTTTTTTCGTTTTCGGGCACAGAGGTTCCTGCAGCACTATTATAAAAGCGTAAGGGATTTGTAAGGAATAGGTAAGAAAAAAGAGATTTTCATTGTATATGATAAAAATATAAAGTGGCACGATGGGGGAAAGAGGTACGACTTATATATGAAAAACAAACCAGTAGCAAGAGTGTTTTAAAGAAAAGAAGTAATTTCTAGAGTTAACATACATGTGGAAAAAGAGAAAGCAGGCATTGTATATTGAAGTTTGTTTATAATAGCTTTTTAACCTGGTAGAAGGGATCGTAAAGTAAATTGTTAATCGCCTTGAAAACTTCTATTTCCGTATAATACTATGCATGCCGTATTAAAAATTTTAATTGTGAAGGGAGAATTAATAAATATGAGCACGAGAAAAAGAATAGTGAGTAAGTTACTACTTGTCAGTGCAATTTGTGCCATAACTATTCCTTCGGTTTCATATGCGGAGGAAGTAATTTTATCTAAAAATCTCGAGGATTATTCAAACTTGTTTGAGGGACGGAATAAGGATGTATTGAAAAGAAGTTTATATCCAAATACATTTAATAATCCGTTTAGTCACCAAATTAAATCGACATTAAAGGAAACAAACACAAATATAAAAAAAATAGACAATATTGAAGAGGAAAATCCTGTTATATCTACTGCTTTTTCATTTGTCCGTTCTATGCATACTGAAGATTATAAATTTGCATTTGATTTAACTTCTCGATCATTACAGAAAATAATATCTGAAAAATGGTTGAAGAATTATTGGGAAGAACTTCCTACGCAATTACAAAAAGGTTCTTTTATAGAAATTGGAGAGGTCACACAAAAAGAGACAAATTCTATTCATACAAATGTAGAGATTAAATTAGTTTTTGAACAAATTACTGTACCTTTACTAATAAAACTAGATCCATCCGGAAAAATAGATGATTTTCAACTTAGTATGCCGTTTAGTCCTGTTGCAGATCGGCCAACGTATAGTAAGCCGGAATCATTTGTTGATAAAGAAGTAGTAGTTGGAAGTGGTGCATTTCCATTACCAGGAACATTATCTGTTCCAAAGGGAAAGGGCCCTTTTCCAGCGGTTATTCTTGTTCATGGAGCTGGAGCAGCCGATCAGGATTCAGCAACGTATGCTTTAAAACCATTTCGTGATTTAGCTGAAGGTCTTGCCTCGAAAGGAATTGCTGTCCTTCGCTATAATAAACGAACCTATGAACATGGATTGAAAACAGAGCTTAGTCCTTTTTATACAGTTGATAAAGAGATAACAGATGATGCACTTCTTGTGACTCATTTTCTTCAAAATGAACCTATGATAGATAAGAATCAAATTTATATTCTTGGTCATAGTCAAGGTGGAATGATGATTCCGAGGATAATTGAAAAAAATCAAAATATTGCTGGGGCAATTGTGATGGGAGGAGCGGGCAAGGCATTCGCAGACAATGTTTTAGATCAACTGGAGTATCGTCATTCTATTGGAGAAATGAAACCAGAAGAATATAAATTTTACAAATCGCAATTTGAATTATTAAAGGATCCTAATTTCTCTAGTCAGAATCCTCCAAAGAATTTTTCTTTAGGACCACCAGTATATTGGGATTCTATCCGTAAAATTAAAGCAGCAGAAATGTCAAAAAAACAAAAAACACCGCTTCTTATTCTTCAAGGAGAAAGAGACTATCAAATTCTATCAAAAATTGAAATTCCTTATTGGAAAGAACAATTAAAAGAAAGAGATAACATTAATTATCGACTATATCCAAAGTTAAATCACTTCTTTACAGAAGGAGATGGAGAATTAAGTAAACCGGATGAATATTATAGTCCTGCTAATATCCCTGAGTATGTTATAAATGATATTGCTACTTGGGTGCAAGGAAGATCGAACTGAAATTAGCAACCATATTTTAAATCGCTATTTTCAGTTCTTAAGATAGAAATATTTATAATAAGATATATATAATTATATTATGATGTAAATAACTATAACGGACGGAGTAAAGTTTCTTATTCAAACACTTTAGATTCTCATACCTGGGGGCATCACCCATGCCTAGCGTCTTAACATTTGGTTTACCAAATAAATTATATATTTGTTTCAAGAAACAACTCTTAATAGACTATTTAAAAATGGAAAAAAACGCCATTCTTTCTATAGAATCATAGGAAAGGATGGCGTATTTTTAAATTTTATGAAGAACTAATTATTTATTTTTTTATAATAAGTAAAGAAATTTACTATCATATTAATTAAACATATAAAGGTGAATGATTACTTATAAATATCTTAATATATTTATAAATTTACACTAACGTTGTCTTTCTTTTTCCTCTCTAAATTATATAAAAATATTTGAAACATCTTGAATGAGTGCTGAAATATAGGGCTTTGGATAAAAGTATACAGAAATGTCACAATAAAAATGGGACCGCCTAGAATATAACCAATTACTAATACAATGCTTTCCACAATAATTCTAGCCCGGCTTACAGATAATCCTGTTTTATCAGAAATAGCAAGCATGAATCCATCCCTTGGTCCTGCACCAATTCCAGCAGCAACATACATACCACCGCCAACACCCGTAATTGTAATTCCAGAAAGTAATATAAGAAGATTTATCCACAACAAATGTGTGGCATGAGGAAGAATATCCAATTTTAAGAAAAGATCCATAATAGGACCGATTAGCAATGCGTTTAAGAATGTACCTATATTTATATATTTCCGATCTACTACTAACGACACGAGAACAAGAAATAAGCCACATATAACACTCCATGTACCAATGGTCCATCCAAATCGCTGATAGAGTGCCATATTCAGGACTTCCCATGGATGGAGTCCTAGAAATTTAACATTTACTGCAATCGCATTGCCCAACCCAAAGAAAGTTAATCCTAAGAAAAAAAGAAAATACCGAAAAAGTGCTTTCCACATTTGTAATCCCCCTAATATTATGTATTATTACATATATTACATGTAAAAATCTATTTATGCCAATATCTTGAATTTGTTGTGGAAATAAATATTATTTTGCTTTTATACTTTCAACGAAGAGAGAGAACTAGTTTTTTAATGGGAGTGAAATGTTAAACGTAATAGGGGCTCGCTCTCATGCGTATTAACTTAAGAATTTTATAACACCCAGAACAAAAAAAGGCTCATTTTCTCCTTGAAATGTCAATTTTTTCTTTTGGGGGTATTTGCTTTTCTTAGCTTGATGGCAATGTACACGAACCCCAATACCATCTTTAAAAAAACTTTAGATATATTTTATTTTTTCTTTCTATAATTATTCTATAATTTATGCATGAATATGAAAAATCTCTTTAAAAGATACACACCTTTTTTGTAGTGTGGAGAGTTTAAATGACCTGTATTTACAGCAAAATCTACAATTGACAAGGAGAACACTTTATGAGTAAGAGAATAAACGAATTAGATTCAATACGTGGACTAGCGGCCATCACAGTTGTATTTGGACACTTTTGTTTAATGCTACCATCGTTGCCTAATTCTATTAAATTTTCCCCTCTTAGGTTTTTATGGGCGGGTGGAGAAGCCGTAATCGTTTTTTATGTACTAAGTGGTTTTGTGTTATCTATGGCACTTTATCATTCAAAAACAAATTATTGGGGATATTTAATTAAGAGATTTGTAAGAATCTATATTCCTTATTATTTTTGGATAATCATTACCTTTGCTTTATTTATTTTCTTTTCACCATATGAAGTTACGGGACTACGAGATTGGTTCTATGATAAGTGGCAAGGGCCAATAACAAAATTAGATATTATGAATCACTTTGTACTTCTTAATAACTTTTTTACGGATAATTATAATCCGGTTATCTGGTCATTAGCTCAAGAAATGCGTATATCTATCGTGTTTCCCCTGCTATTCCTTCTGTTTTATAAACAGAGTTGGAAGAAAACCATACTGTTTGCTATGAGCTTTTCTTTAATTGGTATTTTCCTGAATATGTTGCATATTGGGAAAGCTGAGGGGTTTTATAATGGTTATGCCGATACACTGCATTTCACATCTATGTTTATGATGGGAATGCTACTTTTTAAACATCAGGAAGAACTTACTCAATTATATAGAAGTATGAAAAACTTAAACAGAAAACTTCTTATCGCATTAGGGATCTTTCTATATCTATATTCCATTATGATTTATGGGCTTTCTAGTAATGATACTACTTTCTTATTAAAAGATTGGGGTGTCGTAATTGGTGTTAGTATAATAATCATTATGGCAATGAATAACCTAAAGGTAAAAGCCATTTTAAATAAGGGTGTATTTGTATACTTAGGGGAAATTTCATATAGTATCTATTTATGTCATTTTCCAATCACGATGGTACTATTTAAACTTTTGCATGCAAAGATACCCACCCTTTTTCTTCTTATCTTATGTATTACAACGACAATACTTTGTTCTATATTATCGTATCATTTAATTGAAAAGAAATGTATCAATTGGGCAAAACAAAGAACAGCAAAGTTCAAAAAAAAAGTGTGACATTTGTAGGGGGAAGGAAAGGATTCAAAGAATAACCCGCTTTGAAAAATCCTCCAATTCAGGCGGTTGTTTTTCTTTAAATTTCTATATTAAACTTTGCACCTAAAAGAAATAATTTTGAGTCCGAAAAGGTACGAATTTTTAATACGAGGAGGAGTATTATATGAAGGATACGATTAAAAAACGATTTATTATATTATTCTATATTATTATTTTAGGTTTAGGAACCATGCTTGGAATATTTTATGTTAAGCATAAAACCAATATTCAAAGAAATAAAGTGATTGCTGCCGAAAAACGTTTATTGCAATATGAGCTCACCTTGAAAAAAGAATTAGAAAAATATAATTTAGGAGAGAAAACAGCAGTTTTATTAGGAATTATGTACCAAGAGAGTAGAGGTGAGGGAAACGACCCTATGCAGTCTTCTGAATCACTGGGATTAAAGCCAAATGAAATTCAAGAGACAAGCTTGAGCATTAAACAAGGGGTAAAACACTTTGCTCAAATGTACAAATATGGAACGGAAAAGGATGTTAGCATGGATACAATTATTCAAAGCTATAATATGGGACCGGGGTATATTGATTTTATTGCGAGTCAAGAAGTTAAACAACACTCGGAAGATTCGGCCAAAAATTTTTCTGAAATGAAAGTTGATCAAAATCCAGAGATGTACACTTGTGGTGGAAATAAAAATAATTTTAGGTATCCATATTGTTATGGTGATTTCACATATGCAACAAAGGTGAATGAAAAAGCAAAGCTTATTGAAGAACTTCTCCGAAAAAAACCAAAATATAATTCAGAAAATTTTTAATATAATAACTTTAAGGTTTATTTGAGAGATTTATTAAATCAGGTCATAGTGATACCCGTATTCTAAAAATAGTCTGAATACATGTCTGGTTCAGATAAGTTTGGAGTGACTCATGCAAAGTAAGCAGGATTTAAAAAGCACTCCACCAAGTCACGAGAATTTAGGTTTTACCGTAGATACCATTTCAAGTTCAACAAAATAATATTAGGTTGATAATGTCTCCATTTAAATAAACTTTCCTTATCCACACTAAGCATACACCTTTTTAAAGTAGTCTAATCAGTATGGATAATTTTGAGAATGTTCAATCTTTCCTTATTATTGTAAAATATTAATAAATGTTAATGTACACATAAAAAACAGGATAGTTCCTATAAAAAGTAAATACAAGAATGTCTAGGGGGTGTAATGGTGGAAAAAATAGTTTTTTTAAAAAAATTAGATAAGAAACTAATATTCATTTTATTCATATTATGTGTCACCAGTATTGTTGCAATATACAGTAGTCAGCAAACCGGGCAATATGGTAACCAAAATTTTGCTATGAAACAAATGGTAAATTACGCTATCGGATTTGTTTTATTATTAATTGTTGCCAATCTCGATTTAGATCAATTACAAAAATTAGCTTGGCCGAGTTATATTGTGGGGTTCATGTCAATTATTATCTTAAAAGTATTACCAGTATCAGGTTTTACACCTGAAATATCAGGGGCAAAAAGATGGTTTAGATTCCCAATTATTGGTGCTACTCAACCAGCTGAATTTTTTAAGCTTGCCTTACTTCTTCTGGTCGCTAGTTTAGTCGTAAAACATAATGCACAGTATATGGCGCGGACATTTCAAACTGATTTACTTTTGATTGGTAAAATATTTTTGATATCTATTCCACCAGCGTTACTTGTTTATAGTCAACCCGATACGGGAATGGTGTTCCTATATATAGCAGCCATTGCATGTATTATATTTATGTCAGGAATTCAAAAAAAGTTAATCGTACTATGTGCTGGAATTCCGATGACTGTATTGTCTGCTTTAATATTTATATACGTAAAATATCCAGATATTTTCTTCAATAAGTTAGTTACTTTATTAAAGCCTCACCAGCAATCGCGAATTTTAGGCTGGTTAGATCCATTTCAGCATACAGATCAGGGATATCAAACTCAACAATCACTTTTAGCTGTTGGTAGTGGAGGGATAGAAGGAAAAGGCTTCGGTTCTGGAAATGTTTATATTCCAGAAAAACATACTGATTTCATTTTTGCCACAATTGCCGAAGAAGGCGGTTTTATAGTTGCTACTTTTATAATATGCATATTCTTCTTACTGCTTTCCCGAATACTTATAATTGGTAATTCCGCAAATAATTTATTCGGCACCTTACTATGCGCAGGAATTGTAGGCGTTCTAATGTTACAATTTTTTCAAAATATCGGTATGATTGTGGGATTAATGCCTGTCAAAGGTATTGCACTTCCATTTTTATCATATGGCGGAAGCTCTTTATTTTCGAACATGCTAATGATGGGGCTTATTCTATCCACACGAAAAACATACAAAGAATATATGTTTTCAGTGAATCAGCACTAAATATCAAATAAAAAGTGCTTATACCTTAAACTATTCGTAGAATAACACGAGATGAATAAAAAAGGTTACAGAGCTATAATTAAGTATTGTTAATAGACAGAGGGAGGAGAATAATAAATCTACAAATTATGGTCAGGAGAGGTTTTGCTCTTTGTAAGGATGAAAGGTGAAAAGAACAACCTTCCATCACCGGGTGCAGATTTTAAATATTTAATACTAGATGATATCGAGGAAAAATAAAGAATATTCCTGTTGCAGAATCCTTATTATAAGGATTCTTTTTTTGTATCAAAAATCTACAAAGAAAAAAGATAAGATCGGGAACACAATCTTATCTTTAGCACAAGGAGTAAACAAAAGGATAACTATCATATTGTTATTATAATCTATTTTCTGTTAATTTTGAACATTAGAACCATAATTAACAAGTATATCTATATTGAGAAATTTATTACCAATTTAATTATAAATGATTCGAAACTCCAAAGTAAACTTTCAGACAAAAAGTTTACTTTCAAATTAGAAAAGGTTAGCTCCTCGATGCGCTTCACCTTAGCAATAAACCTCACGTTCAAAAACAAAAGGTAACTCAATTATCAAACTCATATAAAGTTTCAATCTTGTCTAAATATCCATTAGGATATGCAACTGATTATCTATTTTCTTTACATAATCTCCAGATACAGCCCACATCAACTATAGATTCTTGTCTTATGCTAAATGTATTCAAAAAGCAAGTAGATAAAGATAATGACTAAAACATTAACTTTAGATACTTTTTTTGATGAATATTACAAATAAACAGGAGGTAATGAAAAATGATTAAAACATTATTAGCAGGAGCATTTTTAAGTACAGGATTATTAGCGGGTGGTGCAATAGGTGCAGATGATGCGAAAACGGACAATTTAAAGTCAAATGAAAATTCAAATCAAGTAATTACACAGAGTGCAGATGGAACAACGTCTTCCTCACAAAACTTTGATTTACCTAAAGATGCAGTGCCAGCATCTAAAGGAGATGTAAAAACTGTTGAAAAATCAGAAGGTACAGGTACAGATTCTCAAGAAGGAAAAATGGTAGAAACAAAAGAAGGTACAGAATCACAACCTAGAAAACATGCAAAAACTGTTGAAAGAACAGAAGGTACAGGTACGGATTCTCAACAAGGAAAAATGGTACCAACAAAAGAAGAAAATTAAATAATATATAGTTATAACGAAGAGCATCCAAAAGTGGTGCTCTTTTTATATGATAGGGATCAACTAGTTTTACTCAATATAGAACTGTAGGAGGAATTGAGGCTAGAACATGGGGGACTGTCTCTTCAAACCATGGTGTTTGAAACAGTAGTTTTAGTTGTAACGTTACAATACAAACATTTTGTTAGAGATTTTTTAAATTTACATACACTCTAGATAGACTACATATAAACTTCAGATACTTGTTTTATGATACAAGTAATCAAACAAAAGGAGGGCAATACAAAATGATTAAAACAGTATTAACAGCGCACTCTTTTAAGTACAGAAGAATATTAGCAGATGGAGAAAATGTTGAAGTTGTACAGACAGATAAACATATTCCATATAAACAAAATGAATTGCAACAAGCTAAAAGTACGGTTTTAAAAAGTTTGAGTTATAAGAAGAAAATAGATAAGTATAGTGAAAATAGATAAATTGACAAGAGAAAAGCACTTTGTGTATATCACAGGTGCTGTTTATTTTTATTTTGATCTAGGACTTGAATTAAACTTTTATACTAAAATATATATAGGAAAAGGTGGAAGTTCATTGTACAAAATTATTTATGGAATATTAATTTTAATTTATACTTTGTATTCATTTTTTGTAAGTGATGGAAGTGAAATAAGGGTTATAATGGTGTTAACTATAGTACTTATCTTTTCTGTGGTTTTAGAAAAAAGGATTGATTAAAGGTCGTTTTTTTAACACTTTTTAAAGATATCTAATGTAAATTATTATTCAAAGGTTTACTTTCATTTCCCCTTAAACATTGAATTTACTATATTTTTATTGATATCATAAAAATATATAAAAAAGCATACATTCAAATCATTGTAAATAGAGGGATTGAAAAGTAGATAAATAAAAAGTAACACACACATATATATATAAGTTTTTCGGTAAGAATGCATCACTCTTCTCTATTTATCTATTCTTATAATTTTCATACATTATTATAGTGTAGATATTGATTTAAAGTTGATTAATTAAAATGCCGTGTCCACTGCTTTTTTTATTTAACAAAAAAAGAACCTGCAAACCCGCAGATTCTCTTGATAATGATTTATATAAGTAAGACCTGAAAATATAATACAATAATTCAAAAATGAGTTCAAGTAAACAAAAAGAACCCGCTGGAGTTCGGGTCCTTTCAGAAGTGATGATGTTTTCTCGGCTTAGGAACTGAGAAAATACAAAAATATAATACATCGAGATTTAGAGAATTTCAATACCTAAATTAAAAATTACCGTGGGGTAGATGAACATGGAGAGATAGCGAATCCGCCACTTTTTCTATGCTATCTTATGCTTATTTATTTTCCACTTAACATCCATAAGAGCTAGTAATGCTGCAATAGCGCAAAGACCTTTAAACCCACAAGAACTTGGAAGAAAATATTCCACCAAAGAAAGCGACCGAGTGTACAAAACAAGTAATACCAAATAACCAAAGTATGAACTTTAATTCCTTTGAGGAATACTTATAGTTATTAAATCTTTCCCATATATGTATCAACTCCTATTGTCCTGATGTTCTGTAGTTTTTCTTGATGATATCTCGCATATTTAAGACAAAGAATAGAAGGAAAATCAAGGCTATGATACCGTTAACCCAGTAGTATGTATGTCCTGTTGTGAATCCAGTATAGAAAGAAAAGAAATTCCAAACTAAAAGGATTGTTGAACAGATAGTAGAGATCAATAATGAATTAAAACTTCTCATGATTTTTAACTCGATTCGAATTTTTAGAACCTTTATATAATTATGAATTTAAATAAATGGATTTATAAAGTGAATTATCATAAAAGAGGAGTTAGACAAATTACTTCCTACAATATGAGTAAAGTGATAAATTGTATTTGTCATATAATGAAAACAAGTCATATGTAAGATGGTTTCCCCGTTACGATTAATGAGATAGTTTGATTCACCTTTTATACATTATCTGAAAAAGCACTTGTAGTGATTACTGGCTGTTCTTATTTTATTAGAAAAGAGCCCTTTAAATATAGCAGAAATAATCAAGTGTTTATTTCTCACTTGCTAACTAAAAGTTTGTACTTTAACAAGTTTTATTAATAAACATACTTTTTATTAATAAATATATCATTCAGCTGTAAAAAATAAGGGAAAAGAGAAGAACCATCAATATTCTTCCCTTTTCCCTGTAAGTAGGGTTTCTATATTAATGAATATAGAAGATTATAGCAAGATTAACGGTTGTTTTTTTATGCAATATTACATAAAAAATCGTGATTTATCCAATATACATGTCTAATGAGGAAGACAAAACTCTACATAGGATGAATCTAATCCTTACGGTTTCTTTATAGTGAATTAAAAGGGGTAAAGACAAAAAGATTAATTTTATCAATACTAGTTTTATCAATACTAGTTTTTTCATTAATATATTAAAATGAAAGTACCCTTTCAATGTATACTGACCCCTTCAGAAATCGTGAAGGGATTTTTTTATTTAATAAATAAGTTTTACAAAACATACAAAATGTTAAACTCAAAAAAACCAGTGATATTATACACACGTACTGATATCACTGGTTTTTTATATGAATATTTGATGGTCAATTTTACAAATTATAAAAATTACAAGCTCAGTTTTACATTTTCACAACAATATTTTTGTAAGATTATCTTTCTTTTCCCTCTGTTTGATTGGCTTGGAACTCCATTTTTAACGCAATACTATCCCCTTGGAACACGTTTTGATCTGTTCCGTTATCTTCAAATATAAACTTCATCCAAAACCAATCCATTTTTCCAGATTTTAATCCCCCTGTTTCAGCCCACTTGGAATGAAACACTTTCTTGGAAGCAATCTCTGGACTTTGTGATTTTAGTTCTGCAAGAGTTGTTTCGTATACAGGGCTTTTTGCTGGATCCCAATCCCAAAGAAATTGTATTTTAATATGTTCACCAAAATCTTCTGTATTATTATTTTGTTTTAAATCGTTAACAGAATAATCTATTTTCATCATGATATCTTTAATATCTAGTGTACCACTATTTGTCAAGTTGAATTTCTTTAATATTTTATCCCCGGGTTTCAAATTTTCTAGGTTAAGTGAAGTAGTTGGTTGCATAGCTAAATCCAATGTACCTGCAGCAAATGAATTATTTGTCACCACTTGATCGCTAAAATATGCATATGTTCCCCCACCAATTAAAGATAAGCCAAGAGCGGCTGAAACCACTCCAACACCTAATTTCTTCTTCAATGACATTTTTTGTTCCTCCCATATCATTTTTATAATCTTTCTCCCTAATCAACCGAAAAGGTCCCCTTAATACAGATATACCATGAATTGTCAAAAAATCATATTAAAAGAATAAAATTCCTTATTGAGAAAATTATGTTATTTTTATCTTCTATAAATGAAACGTCCCAAAAATAGAAACGTTGAATTTATAATTATCAAAAACTCTGCCAAAAACAAATTAATATTAACTCGCTTTTATGATTAGAATTATCTATTTCTTCAGGAGTATTCTAACGCTTCAAAAGGTACAAATTATAAAACATGTTTAATGTTCATTTAGTGAAAACGAGCTTTACAAATGAACATAGCAAACTAATAAAAACAAGTTGTAATATTGCCATTAACTCAAAAAGAGCATGCGGTAATTTCTACATATTCTTTTTTAATAAAACTGAAAGTAAACTTTTAAAAATTAGTCTACTTTCATTTCCACTTAATCATTGACTTTAATCAAAATCTCCTAAAATACACAACGAAAGTATACATTCAAAACACTGTAAATAAATATATCGAAAATCCATGAACAATTGTTGAGTGATACGCTGTTTTAGATTCCATACATAATCACCGATAAAAGTAATGTGTTGCTAACCTAACGGGTGAAAGATGTTTAAAGATAATTTAATAATTTTGGCTCTTAATGATAATTTAAAGCTTGAAAATCAACTTTGTTTCGCTATCTATGATTATTCCCGTGAAATCAATCGTCCATACCGAATTGTTCTTCAGCAATACAACATCACGTATCCCCAGTACCTGACGTTACTTGTACTTTGGAAGCATGATTGCCTTACAGTAAAGGAATTTGGATATAAAAAATAGCCGGTTTTCACCACGTTAAGGGTGAAAACCGGCTTGTTCATTTTAACCCCGAGTAACAGCATAATTAGCATTGTTTATAGGGCATGTATGGTGATCCCTAAAATAATAAGTTAACGGAAGACACCTTCCGTTAACTAAAAAAATTGCTATATGTATTTAGTTCTTTAATAAATGGAGATATATTCACTTGTTAAAAAAATAAGAATTGAAAGTTTTTTAATTTTTTTACAAATAACACACAAATACGACATACTTCTAGACTATTTTTATATACAGGAATTATTTTTTGAAATGGTTACTACATATAAAGGAGACTTCAAAATGGATATGGATTCATATTATTGGGAAATGGTTAAGAAGAATATTGGTGTGTATTCTGAACAGGAACAAGAATGTCTTCGAAATAAGAAGGTCATTATTTTTGGACTAGGGGGAGTAGGTGGATATGAAGCAATTCTGTTTTCGCGAATGGGGATAGGGCATATTACCGGTGTTGATCCCGATGAATTTGAGGTTTCTAATATTAACAGACAAATGTTAGCGCTTTCTAGTGTGGTAGGTGAACCAAAAGCAAAAGTTGCAGAACAGGTTGTAAAAGATATACATCCCTATATATCAACAAATTTTATACAAACAAGAGTAGATGAAGATAATGTAAGCGAGCTTATAAAAGGGCATGATATTGTAGTAGAAGCCGTAGATGATATGCCCTCAAGAGTTATTATACATAGAACAGCTAGAGAATTAGGTATACCAAGTGTGGGGATGTCAGGTAGCCCACCAACAAGAGGATTTGTTTCTACATTTTTTCCAACCGGAATTCCTTATGAAGAAGCATTAAATATCTCAAGTGTCGGATGCAAATTAACAAATCAAGAATTAAGACAACAGATTGCTGATATAAAGAAAAGTCGAGCTTGGTATTCGGTTGAGAAAGGCGCACCAAAACAGTGGGCGCAAGATTTTTGTGATGGAAAAGCAGGCTGGATTATCACACCAATGCGTGCTCATCTATTGTCATTATTTAGCTTTCATGAAGCAATACAAGTTTTAACTGATCGTGAACCTCTAGCTAGAGCACCTAAAGGCATTGTAATGGATTTAGATAGTCATATCCCGGTTCAAGTAAAAGAAGTCCCAAAGGGTGGATGGGATTATAAAACACTATAAGGAGGAATATAATTTGTTAACAAAAAATAATGATATGCAAAATATATATGAAGAAAGTTTTACGCGAAATATTGGTGTTATCTCTGTAGCAGAGCAGGAGAAATTAAAAAATTCTAGAGTTACTGTAGTTGGAGCAGGGGGCGTAGGAGGAATTACACTCATCCAATTGGCGCGAATGGGTGTGGGTTCTTTACATGTTATTGATCAAGATGTATTTGAAGCAAGCAATATCAATCGACAAATGCTAAGTTCCAACAGTAAATTAGGACAGCCGAAGGCAGATGTTGCTTTAGAAGTTTTGCAAGACATTAATCCATTATTACAAATAGAGATAACGAAAGAATTTGTTACCGAGGACAATGCATTAGAATTTCTAACGAATACAGATGTCATTATAGATGCAACTGATAATTTAGTAGCGAGAGTAATTATCCATCGTACAGCTCAAAAATTAGGGATTCCTTCTATTTGGATTGCAGTTACACCTCCCTTTAGAGGTGGCGTCATGTCTTTAACTCCTGACTCTACGCCTTATGAAATCGCGTTAGGATATCCGTCTTATCAACAAGAGCTAACACCAGAAATGCAAAATAAAATTCATAAATTAAAAGATGGACGTGCTCTTCATTCCGTCAAACATGGTGCGGATGAGAAATGGGCAAATAATTATGTACAAGAAAATCGTCCATGGGCTGTGCTGTCTCCCGTTGCGAATATCGTAGGCATTCTAGCAAGCTTTGAAGCATTTAAATTTATAATAAATCGAGAAGACTTAAAACCTGTAATAAGTCCAAATTTAATACAAATTAACCTTGCAAGTCAAAATATGGTACATGTGTCTGTACCTAAAAATGATAGTTGGGATTATACAACATTATAGATGAGGTAAGAGAATATGCTTCCTTTTTTGTTACTGGGGATTATTGTTACACTCGCTCTACTTGTTAAGGATTATGTGCTAGCTGGTGCGGCTTGTTTATTAGGAGTTTTACTTGCTGTTGGACAAAAAACTTTATTACATCTTATTCAACAATATTCTTTTACAATTGGGATTTTCTTTCTGATGCTATTCCTTTTAGTACCAATTACATCTGGAAAGATTACAAGTGAAAACGTAATAAAATTAATTACCTCTCCTATCGGATTAGGATCCATTCTAGCAGGTTTTACTGTGTCATACATAGGAGGAAAAGGTGTAGGAGTTCTACCTATGAATCCTACGATATTGTTAGGTGTCTTAATAGGCACTCTTATTGCCGTATTATTTACAAAAGGGTTACCAGCCGGATTAATTATTGCGGCTGGAATCATAGCTATCATTTCTATGAAATGAAAGGAATATTCTAAATGAAGATGAAATGGAAACATATTAGTTTAGTAGGGTTTTTTTTGATAATACTTATGTCTAGTTGTACTAATATCAAAGAAACTTCTCGAAATGATCAAACTCCTAAAGTGGTAAAACAAGAATTAGAAATTCAGCAAGGAGAAGAAAATTTATTTTTACTTCATAAAAACTTAAATAATAAAAAACAGTATACATCTGATGAAATCATCTTATTTTTAGAACCATTTAGTGTACCTACAGCTCAAGCATTTGATGTACCAAAATTTTCATGGATGGATGAGTATGCCAGAAAAGGGTATGATACTTGGGCTATGGATTTCAGAGGGTTTGGTCGTTCTTCTCGTCCTAAAGAAATGTCAGATCCTCCTGTCCAAAACCGTCCGGTTATTCATTTGAATGATGCAACTAAGGATCTAGAAACAATTGTAAATTGGATTAAAAAGAAGAGAAACGTAAAAAAAATTCATATTGTTGGATGGTCATATGGAGGTGTTGTGGCTGGGAATTATGCAATATCCCATTCTCAAGATATTAATAAACTTATTTTATATGGATATGTGCATGGGTTCACACTTCCTATGATGACACAGCCTTTCGAAAACCCACTACAACCTAATCAGTTTAATCCTGAAGCACCAGCTTATCAAATGGTGGACTTTGATAAAGGAATGCATCATTGGCATATGATGATGGGAAATAAAAAAATTGTTACAAACGAAGCAATGGATGCCGTAAAACAAGTTTTTATTGATTCAGATCCTATGAGTAAGAAAAATAATCAAACGATTCGTCGACCAGTAGGTCCACTTGAAGATTTATTTTATATTTGGAAAAATCAGCCCCTATATGATGTATCTAAGATTACCACTCCATTACTTGTCATTTACGGGGAAGATGACATATTTGCAGACCGAAATATGATGTCAAAATTAACAAGTACAAAACAAAAAAAAGAAGTAGTAATCCCTGATGCTACACACTGGGCTGTTTATGAAAAGAATCGTAATATCCTATTCGAACAAACATTAAACTTTATAGAAGCGAAAGAAGGCAAACAGGAATGAAAAAGGGTTTAACAATATTAGATGCTACCTTGCGTGAGGGAGAACAACAATATGGTATTCGTTTCTCCAAGGAAGACAAAATTACATTACTTCACATGTTAGAGGATTTTGGAGTAAGTCTTATTGAAGTTGGGCACCCTGGCATCTCTGAAGAAGAAGAGGAGATTTGCCGAGAAGTTGCAGCATCTGCAAAAAACGCCGAAATACTTATGCATGCTCGGGCGAAAAAAGAAGAAGTTCATGCGGTTTATCGTGCTGGTGCCGATTGGATAGGAATCTGGGCGTCTATTAATCCTATTTCTTTACAAACAAAATACACCAATCGATCAAAAGATTATGTTATTAATCAGGTGAAGCAAGCTATTGAAGAAGCAAAATCTTTAGGAATGAAAATCCGTTTTACTATTGAAGATGCTTCACGAACGGAATGGGAAGATATCGCTTACATTGGACAGATTGCACATATAGCTGGAGCAGATCGAATCAGTTTAGCTGACACTGTAGGAATTTGGGATCCAGGTCAGTGTGCGACAATCGTGAAGAAATCTGTTGAGACATTCCCTTGTGAGATTGAAGTTCATCTTCATAATGATTTAGGATTAGCCCTGGCAAATGCTCTTGCTGCAATCGATTCGGGAGCAACTGTCATTGATGCTACATTGTGTGGAATAGGTGAACGCGCTGGGATTGTTGATTTGCTAAATTTATCAGTATTTTTATCTCAAAAGAGTAATCTACAGAGCTTTAAACTACAGATGATTCCTGAATTAACGCAGTCTCTCCAATTAGCTACTGGTTGTCAAGTAGATCATTGGAGACCGATTATTGGAAAGAATATATTTACTCATACTGCATCCTATCATGTAAAAGCTGTTCAGCAAAATTACTCAGCATACGAGGGTATTCAACCTGAAATGTTAGGAAGAGTAAGGAACATACAACAAAAACGTATAGAAAGAAAAGGGCCTCGGCTTTCAAAGTCTCTCCGAGTTAGTAAACCATTTGTAAAAGGAGCATCTGAGCTTTTATATCATCGTGATGGTCCAGGAGAGCGTTGGGTACAGATGGATTATAGAACTGATGAACGTGCTTCATTTTATGTAATACAGCGTGTATTTTACGACGCCCATATGGATGAGAACTTAGAAGGACATGTAGATACTCATGCACACCACTGTGATAGTGCCTTTATTTTTTGGGGGAATAGAATAGATGGTACTGGTCTCATTTGTGAAGTGGAAATTGAAGGAGAATTGCAAATAATTGAAAGTCCAGCATCTGTTTTTATTCCATCAGGGTTAAAACATAGGTACAAATACCTTTCGGGTACAGGAACATATACAAACATCGTACTAGCACCTAATTATAATTCCAGTTTATTAGAGGAAAACTCATCAAAAGTATTTGTATTTTAATTAAATAAAAAAAGTTTTTATTTTTGTTATTATTATGTTTTAGTAAACCATGTGACTTATAAGAGTATAAGCAGTCTTAATGTTCTTTATGTAAAAAAATAAAAAACAGATAGAATTCATTGTGTTTTTGGGATTCTATCTATTTTTCGGTTTGGGGAACTACCAATTTCTTAAGTTGATGGATGTGGGGTACCGCCACATGCCCATCAAGAGATATTTAAAAAACGTTGTTTTTCTTCTATTCTATGATTTTTTAGAAATAAAAAAGTTATTTAATTATGGAAGGCCCCTTTAAGAATGGCCCCTTACTTTTTAAAAATCGTTGTATTTTCTATACGAATTGAATCAACTTCACCACAATTTAAACAAAATGAGTAAATCTTATTAGAACCTTTACTTAGCTTTACAGGTATATAGCTTCTATAAATTTATCACTCCCACATTTCTCACATATTTTATTTTCCAATAAAATACCCCTCCTAATTACACTTAAAGAATATTGTTATTTTTATTATACAAAAACATAATAAAAGATGGAAAAAACCCCAATTCTGCTTCATTCTTTCAAATAACTTTATCTGTTTTTAAACGACTTTATTGTAAATTAAATAACTTTATTATTTCTACACATAAGCTCAAATTTCTTCCTCATATTAAAGTGGAACAAATTTATTACTTAAATTGTCTATTTAGTACACTTTTTAAATATGAATATATTTCTTAAATTGACTTCAATAATTTCAAGTGAATCAACAGGAGAATTGAAAGGCAGGAGAAAGTAGCATGTCAGAAAATTATCGTTCTCAAGAGGAGCGACGACAAGTTAAAAAGAAAAAACAGCCTGTTGCTAAGAAACAAAAAGCAAAAGGTAAAACATCATTTTTTCGTAAGTTTTTAGTTAGTTGTTTATTACTTGGTATTGTGGGGTTAGTCGCAGGGGTTACTACCTTTTTCGTTATGATCAAAGATGCTCCAAAACTTGAGAAAGCAAAACTTGTTAATCCGTTATCCTCAAAAATTTATGATAAAGATGGGAAATTGATATATGAATATGGAAAAGAAAAACGAACGAATATTATGTATGAACAGATTCCTAAGTTAGTAGAAAACGCGTTTTTAGCAACAGAAGATGCACGTTTTTACGAGCACAGTGGCGTAGACTATAAAGGTACTGCACGTGCAGCCTTAGTCAGCCTAAAAGGGGATTACGGCTCTCAAGGTGGAAGTACGATTACACAGCAAGTTATTAAAAATTACTTCTTATCGATGGAAAAAACGTCAAAGAGAAAGGCGCAAGAAATATATTTAGCATATAAGCTAGAACAACAGTATTCAAAACATGAAATTTTAGAAATGTATTTAAATAAAGTTTACTTAGGTAACCGTTCATACGGAATCGCAACAGCAGTACAAAATTACTATGGTAAGGAATTAAAAGATTTAACACTACCAGAAGTTGCAATGCTTGCTGGTTTAATGAAAGCTCCTAATAATTATGATCCAACGAAAGAACAAAATATCAAAAAAGCAACAGAAAGAAGAAATGTTGTACTTAAATTAATGAATCGACATGGTTATATTACAAAAAAAGAAATGGAAGAAGCATCAAAAGTTCCAGTAACAGAAGGACTTAAGAAAGCAACTGAACAAAAAGAAATGCCCTATCCAGCTTTTATGGATGCGGTTGTGAAAGAAGTTGAAAAAGAGTTACCAGATGTTAATATCGGATCGGACGGTTTAGAAATTTATACAACATTAGATCCAAAGGCACAGGATTTTGCGGACAAGCTTTTAAATAAAGATATTATTAATTATCCAAATGAGAAATTCCAAGGGGCTTTCACATTTATGGATACGAAAACAGGAGAAGTACGTGCAATTGGTAGTGGGCGTGGTGAAAATAAAACTGTTTTTAAAGGACATAATATTGCAATTGAATTAAATCGCTCAGCAGGTTCAACGATGAAACCAATTTTTGATTACGCTCCTGCAATTGAATATTTAAAATGGGCTACTTACCATCAAATTGATGACTCTCCATTTAAGTACTCAACGGGACAAGAAGTTAGAAATGCTGATAGAAAGCATTTAGGACCAATTACAATGCGTGATGCATTGAAAACGTCCCGAAATATCCCGGCAATAAAAACTGCAAAAGAAGTAGGAATTAATAAATCAAAAGTTTTCTCTGAAAAGCTAGGTATTACATTTAATGTAGCACCGACCGAATCAACAGCGATTGGTACAAATGAAGCGTCACCGACTGAAATTGCAGGTGCTTATGCGGCATTTGGTAATGATGGTAAGTATACGAGACCACATTTTGTTAAGAAAGTCATTTATTCAGATGGTAAATCAAAAAGCTTTGAGCAAAAGTCAAAACGAGTTATGAAGGATTCTACAGCATATATGATTACTGATATGCTTCGTACTTTTGTTTCATCTGGATTAGGCACAACAGCTAATATAAGTTCGTTAGATATAGCGGGTAAAACAGGTACAACAAACTATTCTTTAGAACAAATAGCACAATATAATCTACCAGAAAGTGCAACTCGTGATAGTTGGTTTGCTGGTTATACACCGCAATATACGATGGCAGTATGGACTGGATATACTAAGGATAGTAAAGATGATTATATTAGTAGTAAAAATACGAAAATAGCTCAATTGATTTTTAAAGAAATGATGAGTAAGTTTGCTACAGATAAGTCGCAATTTAAAATGCCGAACAGTGTGGTTCAAGAAGGTAGCGAATTACGTATTAAAGGTGAGAAGCGTGATTCTTCTCTAAATACGAAAATAGCAAATACAACTGAACAGCCGAGTGAAAATAAGCAAAAAGAAAAACAAAAGAAACCAGAAGAGAAAAAGCAAAGTGAGCTAAAAAGTGGTGGTGATCAGGGAAATACAACGCCACCAAACAATGGTAGTGATCAGGGAAATACAGCGCCACCAAACAATGGTAGTGACCAGGGAAATACAACACCACCAAACAATGGTAATGGCCAAGGAAATACAACACCGCCAAACAATGGTAGTAATCGAGGGAATACAACGCCACCCAAAAGTGGTAGTGACCAGGGAAATACGACACCACCAAACAATGGTAATGGCCAAGGGAATACAACGCCACCCAAAAGTGGTAGTGACCAGGGAGATACAACATCACCAAACAATGGAGATGACCATGGAACGCCACCGCCACCAAGTAATGATGGGAATACAGGAGAGGATCCAGCTAATAATGGATAATAAGTAATCATATAATCAAAAAAACGCTATTCTCTTTGTAGAAAAATACAGAAAGGATGGCGTTTTTTATGACGCTATCGATTCAATATGAGTTTCATTTATTCGCTAAAGAACTCCAGCGATATCTATCTCCAAGTATCCTTCAAAAGCTCCTACAGGAGAAGAGTTTCGTAAAACGTAAAAGTAAGTATGAAACAAGAGATTTGGCCGATTTATGCATTTGGATTAGTCAACACGTAGCATTTCTTCGAGAAATCTTTACTTCTCTTTTCACACAAAAACTCTGTTCAAATCACTCACTTTCTGCACATATAATCTCTACTTTCAATCGTATACGTATTCTAGATACAACAGTGTTCCAACTACCTGGTCAATTCGCCACCGACTATCAAGGTTCAGGTGGGAGTAGTAATAAGACAGGCATGAAAATTCAATTGGAATATGATTTACTTAGCGGTCAATTCATTAGCGCGCAGCTTGGACCAGGAAAGAATAATGATAAAACATATGGTACCATCTGTCTTGAAACCGTAGAAGCAGGCGATTTGTGGTGATCTAGGTTACTTCGATTTAGTAGACTTACAAACCATTCAGGATAAAGAGGCTTACTATATCTCACGGTTGAAGTTGAATACACGCATTTATATCAAGAACCCTGACCCAGAATACTTCAATAATGGTACGTTAAAAAAGTAAACAGAATACATCAGGCTTGATATGACACAAATGATGTAGGATCTAATCCCTGGTGAAACGATAGAAATCTACGAGGCATACATTGGCCAAAATCAGAAGCTTCCAGCACGTGTCATTATCCATCATGTTTCAATAGCAATTATACGAATTTCTTTTCCTTTAAATATGAAATGAAAAATAGACGATACATAAAGAATTGTAATGCCATATAAAATGAGAATGGTGCAGGATAATAAAGTAATAGTATGCATCATTAATTTTAGTTTTTTCTCTCGGTATAAGTTAAATCATATTCCACCTATATGCAGATTTGGTTCATTTAAAGATAACTCATTGTAAAATGCAAACCACCATGATTAAAATGAGCGATTATGGAGCTAACCCTTCTAGAAATAGCAATTTAATCATGAGAAAGCATGAAGAAGCTTTCCAACAATTTTAATCCTTTCCTCTAAATTTTCAGTATCTCTTTTCAAGATACAGGTTATATCGAACTGTAAGAGGAAATCAAGTTGAAATTTTGTTATATACCGGGCTTTTTATGCTTTTTAAAATTTTCCACCACAATAACCTTCAATAATAAAGCGTCAGGACACGTGTATAATAAAAAAATTAACATAATAGTTTATAAAATTTATTGCATAAATCGTAAAATTCGGTGTATAAATATAAAGTGTTATACAGATTTTTATATCTGTGATTTTGGAATGTTATGATATCAAAAAGTGAAGTAATAGGTTTTATCAATACTTGACAAGTTCAAAAATTGTGGATATGCTTTAACACGAAACGAACAAAAAATTTAAAATATTAATAACCTGTTAGGTGAGGCTCCTATACAAACACAGGCTATTGCCCAAAAATATCGAAAGATGCCAATGGGTAGAACAGGAATTGTCGGATTAAGGCTCTTCTTAAGATAGCTAAGTGATGAATGATTCATCCTTTACGTTGTATAGTGCCAAAACTCAACTAGGGGGAATGAGCTTTATTTAGCTATGTCTTTTTTAAATCTACCTCCTTTAGTTGAATCACTAGAGGAGGTTTTTTATATACAAAATTTTATTTGTAATTAGTCTCTTATAAAAGGGGGGAAAACTAATGATTGATGATATTGATCCCATATTTATTAAGAAATATGTTTTCCCTGAAGTGGGAAATGATAACAAGTATCATTGTCCTTAAGGAGGATTTACGATGAAAAAATGTTTAAAACAATTATTAACGACAAAAGACATACACTTAGTGCAGGAACTTATAAAAAACCAATCCTATGATATTGCAATGGAAATGAAAGGTTTTCAACATAAAGATCAGATATCTTTAATGAAATGTTTTCCTACTGAAAAAGGTGCGAAAATTCTCAGTTACCTTACACCAGAGGAGCAATATAATATTTGTACCAATTTGCCTGTGGATAAAGGAGAAGAGCTATTAGCTAGGCAATCTATTGATGACCTTGTTGATGTAATTCTTTCAATTCATCCACTTCAGGCTGAAAAACTTATACAACTTTTGTCTGAAGAATCTCAACAAAGAATTAGAAGTCTGCTGGTTTTTCAATCTGGAACAGCGGGCAGTTTGATGACAATTGACTATATTGCTGCCAGGGAAAACTGGAAAGTAAAAGATACGCTGTCGCATATTAGAAAAATTGGGGCAGGGGTTGAATCAATTTCGTATATTTATGTTCTGGATACACGTGGTCAGCTTAATGGAATTGTTTCTATTCGTGAATTATTGCTAGCTTCAGATGATAAGACTTTATCATCGATAATGGCATCAGATGTTATTTCAGTTTCAGTGAACCTAGACCAACAGGAAGCCGTACAAAAACTAATGGATTATGATTTATCCGCTATACCTGTAACAACGATGGATAATCGGATGATAGGTATTATAACCTTCGATGATGCAATGGATGTTTTCGAAGAAGAAGCAACTGAAGATATTCAAAAATTAGGAGGGAGCACCCCATTAGATAAGCCATATTTCGAAACCTCTATTTGGCAAATATACCGTAAACGTATAGGTTGGTTATTACTTCTGTTTGTAGCAGAAGCATATACTGGTTCTGTACTTCGACATTATGAAGAAACATTGACTCATGTAGTTGCACTGGCTTTCTTTATTCCGTTGCTAATTGGAACTGGTGGAAATACAGGTACACAGGTCGTAACTACATTGGTTCGAGCTGTAGCTCTAAATGAGGTGAAATTTAAAGATATATTTCGTGTTATGAAAAAAGAAGCATTAGTAGGCCTTTTACTAGGGCTTACATTAGCCGTGGCAGCATTAATTCGTGCGTACACTTTAGGCGTAGGTACAGAAGTCGCGCAAGTTGTAGCTATTACTGGATTGTTCATTGTTATTTGGTCGTCCATTGTTTCATCTGTATTACCTTTGATTTTAAATAAGTTAAAGCTGGATCCAGCTGTTATCTCAGGTCCGTTCATTACGACATTAGTCGATGGAACGGGGTTAATTCTGTACTTTACCATTGCAAAAATGTTACTAGGGTTATAAGAAATTTATATTAAGTTTTTTATACCTAAGTTCGTTCCCGCAAAGTTTGTAGACAAACTCGTTGGAAGTATAGAGAAAGAGAGAATAGAAGTGAAAAAAGTATTCAAGTTACTGGAATATCCGTTGGTGTTTTCGCTTATCATTACAATTGTATTTGGAATTTTGATGATGTATAGTGCTAGCGCAATTGTTGCAGTTAAAAATTATGGCTATAGTAGTTTTTTGTTGCTAATAAGAGGGAACTTATAAATAAAAATTACTATTTATGGTGAGAATAATACTATTTAAGTGCTATTGAACTTTTGAAAAATGATTGAAAATTCAGAGTTATTATAAAGTGTAGTTTTAAAATTATTTTTTAAAAACAGGGGGATTCTATTTATTTGGATAGGAGGTAAATTTGTTGAGATCTAATAAAAAATATTTTTATAAACAGGAAGTATTGAGCAAAAATTATAATATGCTAATTGAAATTGCAAAAAGTGATGTTGAATCAACGTTAGATTTTTTTAAAACAACGTCTCAAGGGCTGTCTCACGAGGAAGCTACTAAGAGGCTTGAAGTGTATGGAGAAAATAAAGTAGTTTCTCAAAAAAGAATAAAATGGTATATAACATTATTTAATTCTTTTAGAAGTCCGTTTATTTCTCTTCTAATTATATTAGGGATGTTATCTTTTTTTACCAATGATATAAAAGGTACTATTATTGTGGGAATCATGGTGACGTTAAGCGTGTTAATTCGGTTCATACAAGAAATTCGTTCTCAGAAGTCTATAGAAAGATTAAAAAATCTTGTATATGAAAAGGTAACTGTTCTCAGGAAAGGAAATATTCCTTATAAAGAAAATAAGAGAACTTTATTGGAGGAAAGTGGAAAGGTACAAATTGGTCTTGAGAATCTTGTACCAGGGGATATTATAGAATTATCTGCTGGAAATATTGTGCCTGCAGATGTACGGATTATCTCATCAGAAAATTTACTTGTAAATCAATCATCTCTAACAGGAGAAGCATTGCCCGTTGAAAAATCAAATCAGTATTTCCATATGTATAAAAAACGTAAAATTAGAAAAATCCAAAATCTAATTGAATTAGAAAATCTCTGTTTTATGGGAACTCATATTATAAGTGGTACAGCAAAAGTAATAGTTGTAGGTACTGGAACAGATACTTACTTTGGTTCAATAGCAAAGAATCAGGTTAAGCTGAACAAGAAATTTGATTCTGAATTCGATAGAGGGGTAAGCAAAGTTAGTTGGCTATTAATTAAATTTATGATCATCATGACTCCTATTGTCATGATAATCCATGGGGGTATTAATGGGAATTGGTATGAGGCTTTTTTATTTGCAATTGCTATTGCAATTGGACTCACTCCAGAAATGCTTCCAATGATTGTAACAGCTAATTTAGCTAAAGGCTCTATTAATATGAGTAAAAAAAAAGTACTTGTAAAACAACTATCTTCTATTCATAATCTTGGAGCTATGGATATTCTCTGTATCGACAAAACAGGCACGTTGACAGAAAATAAGATGGACCTGGTACGCTATACAGATACAAATGGAGAGAAATCGGATGAGGTTTTAAGGTTAGCGTATATAAATAGTTACTTCCATACAAATTATAAAAATGAAATTGATTTATCAGTTATACGTTATGTAAAAGATAGTAGTAAATATGATCTGTCTCAATACTCCAAAATAGATGAATGTCTATTTGATTTTGATAGAAGAAGAGTTTCAGTTGTTATAGAAAAAAATGCTAACGAACGAATAATGCTTTGTAAAGGTGCAGTTAGAGAAGTTGTATCAATTTGTAGTTTTATAAAAGAAAATAATAAGATAATTCCTATGACAGATGAAATCCAGCGTAGAAATAAACACTTAATTGAACTCTGGCAAGAGCAGGGGATGCGAGTTGTTGCAGTTGCATATAAGCAATTAAATAGTGATAAAGTGGGAAGTTATTCTATAAATGATGAATCAGATATGATACTCGTTGGATATGTAGGTTTTTTAAATCCACCCAAACAATCGGCCATCGCTGCACTTCATACTCTACAAAAGAAAGGAGTACAAGTAAAAATTTTAACAGGTGATAACGAGTCCGTCACAAGAAATGTATGTAGGAAAATGGGGTTGTATATAGGAGAACCAGTACTGGGTTATGAAATTGATAGTCTTCCTGATAAGGTATTAGGAAAACTTGCAAGTAAAACAAGTGTGTTCGCAAAATTAAATCCTAGTCAAAAATTCCGTATTATAAAGGCACTTCAAATAAATGGTCATACAGTTGGGTTTATGGGGGATGGAATTAACGATGTGTTTGCCTTAAAACAGTCTGACGTTGGTGTATCTATCCATTCAGCAGATGATATTGTTAAAGAGAGTTCAGATATTATACTTATAGAAAAAGACTTACATGTTTTAGAAGATGCTATAGTGGAAGGACGGACAACGTTTGGAAATATACTGAAGTATATTAAGATGACAGCAAGTTCAAATTTTGGAAATGTATTAAGTTTATTAATTGCTAGTGCATTTCTTCCTTTTCTTCCAATGCTACCAATTCAAATATTATGTCAAAACTTACTATATAATCTATCCCAACTTTCAATTCCGTGGGATAAAGTAGACAATGAATTTTTAGTAAAACCAAGAAGTTGGGATACAAAAGATTTATTTCGTTTTATTATTTTTATTGGGCCGGTAAGTAGTGTTTTTGATATAATCATTTTTATCGTAATGTGGAATGTATTTGGTGCAAATATTCCTGAGATGCAATCCTTATTTCAAACGGGTTGGTTCGTAGTAGGGTTATTAACACAATTATTAATTGTGCATATGATTCGTACTCAACATATCCCTTTCCTACAAAGTACGGCTGCTAGGCCAGTTTTGATACTCACAGGCTTAGTTATGTTTATAGGGATTTCCCTTCCATTTACCAGTTTAAGTACTCAAATTGGTTTAACTCCACTTCCATTTTATTATTTTCTGTGGTTATTGGGAATTTTAACAATATATGCTCTAGTTACTCAATTTATAAAGAGAATATACATTAGGAAGTTTAATCGGTGGCTATAAAACTAAAAAAGTCAATCAAAAACAAGTGCTACTAAATACTACATCTTTTATGGAAAAAGAGTTAAAGGTTAATTCTAATAGGGGTCACCATACACATCCTTAAGTTGATGGCCATGGGATCTCTTCACACATCCCTAAGTTGCTGGATATGTATGGTGACCCCCGTAGTCAAAGAAGTAAGAAGATATTTAGAAATGCATCAAATTTTGAGGAAGTGCTTGTGAACCGTATCATAAATAGATGAGGTTTTGTATGTTCGATTTTTAAATAATACCCAAAAAGGAGTGGGTTGCAGTTATAGTAATACTCTATTTTTTGTATTTCTATAATAGATAATTTTTTAAAAAAACAGAATTATCTTGACAGTTATTGAATGGATTGATAAGGTTATAAAAAAATATTTCTTATCCAGAGAGGTGGAGGGACTGGCCTTATGAAACCTCAGCAACAGGTCTGCTTAAGTAGACACTGTGCTAATTCCAGCGGGTGATAATCCTGATAGATGAGAGCTTCCGTTTTTATTTGTCAGTAGCGCCCTCTTTTTTAGAGTGCGTTTTTGTTTTTTCTGGATAGTAACTAAAGGAGAGTAGAAATGGAGAACAAAAATGGGCAAGAATTTCAAAGGAAAATGCAAGCACGTCATTTAGTCATGCTATCACTTGGTGGGGTGATTGGAACTGGCTTATTCTTAAGTTCGGGTTACACTATTCAACAAGCTGGCCCATTTGGAACAATTCTATCCTATCTGGTTGGTGCGCTAGTGGTTTATCTAGTTATGCTATGTTTAGGAGAGCTTTCCGTACATATGCCTGAAACGGGCGCATTTCATAGTTATGCAGTTAAATACATTGGACCGGGTACAGGGTATACAGTAGCCTGGTTGTATTGGTTAACTTGGACTGTTGCTTTAGGTTCTGAATTTACAGCCGCAGGATTACTTATGAAGCGATGGTTTCCATCGATTAATGTTTGGGTATGGAGTGCTCTTTTTGCCATTTTGATCTTTGTATTAAATGTCCTGACTGTAAAATTTTTTGCCGAATCCGAATTTTGGTTTTCATCGATAAAGGTTATAGCTATTGTGATTTTTATTGTTTTAGGAGTAGCGGCAATGCTAGGGTTTCTTCCGATGACTCATTCAAAAGCAGCACCATTCTTTTCTAATTTTACAAGTGGAGGTTTATTTCCCCATGGTGCTACGGCCATTATAATGACCATGCTTGCGGTTAATTTTGCTTTTTCTGGAACAGAATTAATAGGCATTGCAGCTGGAGAAACAGCGAACCCGGAAAAAATGATACCGAAGGCCATTCGAACTACTCTGTGGAGATTGATCATCTTTTTTGTAGGAACGATTGTTGTTTTATCTGCGTTATTGCCTATTTCCGATGCGGGGGTATTAGAGAGCCCTTTTGTTGCAGTTCTAGAACGAATTGGGGTGCCATATTCAGCTGACATAATGAATTTCGTTATCTTAATAGCCATTTTATCTGCGGCAAACTCAGGCCTTTATGCCTCTTCTAGAATGCTTTGGTCGCTTGCGAATAAGAATACCATATCACCGATTTTTGGAAAAATGACGAAGCAAGGTGTTCCAATCAACGCCGTCATTTTCAGCATGGTGGGTGGAGCTTTGGCTTTGCTCTCAAGTATTGTGGCACCAGATACTGTCTATATCGTACTTGTTTCCATTTCGGGTCTAGCAGTAGTAGTAGTTTGGATGAGTATTAGTGCTTCCCAGTTCCTATTTCGCAGACAATTTTTGAAAGAAGGAAATTCTGAAAAGGACTTGATTTATCGGACACCACTATATCCATTAGTACCAATTGCTTCTTTTATCCTTTGTCTGGCATCGTGTATTGGAATTGCATTCGATCCAACACAGAGAATTGCCTTATATTGCGGCATACCGTTTATTTTGTTTTGCTATGGAAGTTATTATCTAACAAAAAATCTAAAAAAGAGGGGCGTAGATTATGTCGAACAAAATCAACCCAATTGATGATATTTTATCCCAACATTCCATTATGCTTCTTGACGGAGCATTAGCTACAGAATTGGAGGCGCATGGATGTAATTTGGATGATCCTCTTTGGTCGGCACGTGTGTTACTAGAAAATCCGGAACTAATTTATCAGGTTCATTCAGACTATTTTCGTGCTGGAGCGGACTGTGCCATAACAGCAAGCTATCAAGCTACTATTAGTGGTTTTTCCGCGCGTGGAATACAAGAACAGGAAGCTTTGGAATTAATTAAGAAAACGGTGTTACTTGCAAGAAGGGCAAGAGATGATTTTTGGAAGGAAAATACGCAAACGAATAGGCCTAAACCATTGGTTGTTGCATCAGTTGGGCCGTACGGCGCTTACCTTGCAGATGGTTCAGAGTATGTAGGCAACTATGGTGTGACAGATGATACATTAGCAGACTTTCACCGTTCGAGAATGTCTGCGTTAATCGAAGCAGGTGCAGATCTATTGGCATTTGAAACGATCCCTTCCCTGCAAGAAGCAAGAGTATTAGACACATTATTGCGTGAGTTTCCAGAAACATATGCGTGGCTTTCCTTTTCGCTAAAAAATGAGAAAGAGATTAGTGAAGGTAAGAAACTCGTGGAGTGTGCACGAGCTTTTGAGAAAAGTGAACAAATTGTAGCGATAGGCATCAATTGTGCGCCAGTAACCGTTGTGACTGGTGCAATCCAAGCGTTGAGGGCAAACACCAAAAAATCGATTATTGTTTATCCAAACTCTGGTGAAACTTATAATCCAGAAACAAAAACATGGCATGGTCATGAACAATGTAACACGTTGAATATTCAATCTGAAGAATGGTACCAAGCAGGTGCACGTTTAATAGGTGGATGCTGCAGAACGACACCGTATCACATTGAGGAGATATCGAACAAGTGGCGTTCTTCCGAGTTTTTCTATTCGAACGAAGCAAAACAGTAATGTAATGGATGATAATCTATCTTTGTGTGTATTTTCATGATTTAGCTTGTTCAGGAATCTACAGTTACGTCTAGTGGCACAAAATGTCTTTTCAGAGACACAAATGTGGATGGTAGCCTCGGAAATCCATTGGACTTTTGGGTACCTTAGGTATGGAAAGGAATCAGGGAAAATAAAAACCGCTAGTTTAATAGATATGGTAGATAACATGCTGAATCTTTTAATGAAGATGTAGTTGATCCAATTGAAGGTGAATGGGACCATTTATTCGTAATTAAAGTTAACGAAGAGGTTAATTTAGTTATTTAAAAAATAGTTCAATAATTATATGAAAAGTTGTTGTGGTAAAAATCCTTGTTGTAGTAGTTAATATGGTCATATTGTTGTAAAAAAGGGTAGATGTAAACAGGCATACTCTCCTGTTCATCTATCCTTTCCTTTTTACCTTATAAAATGTGTGACATTATATTCAATCGTATAAATATAGGATTTCATTACTATTTCCTGGACTTTTAATAAAACGATAGGGTTTATTTGGTATGCGTATTATTAAGAGTATGCTTCTGTTTTAGGAATGCTTTACCCCACAAAATGAAAGTACACTTTGTTTCCATTCTTAAGTTGATAGATGTCTGGTGCCCCACTGTAAGAACGTAATTGTATTGTAGAAAAATAAAATAGAAGGATTATTTACCTTTAGTAAATATGAGAACTTTATATTTTTATCATTTTAGCCAAGAAGACTCCTTCCTCAAGGAGCGTGAAGGGTCACAGTCCAGTGAGTAGGTGGGAGATGAATTGGCGGGATGGAAGGAAGCCATCTTAATTGTTCGACATATATAAAGTATTACTCCACTACCTATCGAATGTACGTTTGGTTTATAATAGTCATATACCGAAATGGAGGTGAATCAAATAATGATTAATAAAGCCTATAAGTTTCGTATCTATCCAAATCAAGCACACGCAATTCTAATCAACAAAACGATTGGGTGTTCTCGCTTTGTATTCAATCATTTCCTATCCTTATGGAATCACGCATACAAAGAGACAGGAAAAGGCTTGACCTATGGTATATGCTCTGCTAAACTACCTGCCATGAAGAAAGAGCTTGTTTGGCTAAAAGAAGTGGATAGTATTGCGATTCAGTCGTCTGTTCGCAACCTTGCGGATGCTTATACGCGCTTTTTCAAAAAACAAAACAGCGCACCGCGCTTTAAATCTAAGAAGGACAACGTACAATCTTATACCACAAAACAAACAAATGAAAACATTGCCGTTGTAGGGAACAAAATAAAGTTGCCGAAACTAGGCCTTGTTCGATTTGCTAAAAGTCGCGAAGTAGAGGGACATATTGTAAATGCGACTGTTAGACGCAACCCTTCTGGAAGATATTTTGTGTCACTATTAGTTGAAACAGAAGTACAAGAACTTCCGAAAACACAGTCTTACATTGGAATAGATGTAGGACTAAAAGATTTCGCTATTTTGTCAGATGGAACACCCTATAAAAATCCAAAGTTTTTCCGATCATTAGAAGATAAGCTGGCGAAAGCACAGCGTGTTCTTTCTAGAAGAATGAAAGGATCTTCTCGCTGGAATAAACAACGAGTAAAGGTAGCTAGAATTCATGAATACATATCAAATGCTAGAAAAGATTACTTGGACAAAATCTCAACCGAAATCATCAAAAACCACGATGTTATCGGTATAGAGGATTTGCAAGTATCGAATATGTTAAAGAATCATAAGTTAGCAAAAGCAATTAGTGAGGTGTCTTGGTCACAGTTTCGAACCATGTTGGAATATAAAGCAAAATGGTATGGCAAACAAGTCATTGTCGTATCGAAAACATTTGCTTCCAGCCAATTATGTTCTTGTTGTGGATATCAAAATAAAGACGTTAAAAATCTAAACCTACGTGAATGGGACTGTCCTTCTTGTCGTACACACCATGATAGGGATATTAACGCAAGCATCAATCTAAAGAATGAAGCGATAAGGCTTCTAACCGCAAGGACTGCGGGGATAGCCTAATCAATTAGAGTTCGATAGAACTCTTTACTTAGGAATCCCTCACTTCTAAACGAAGTAAAAGTGGGGGTAGTTCAATATTCCATTCGTAATAACAAAGCAACTCAAATTGTCGGCATACTTGGATATTAAGCCATATATACAATTGCGTAAGGATAGAGTAGTACCTGAAAAGGGTGCTACTCTTTTTGGACTCTATAAACACAACATGACAAATGTTACTTTTCCATAAAAGAACAAGAACAAACTAGGAATTATGTTTTCCTACATCGAATTTAAACGTACATGTCATTCAAAATAGATGCCAGACACCTGGATGTACATAGCTAAAAGCAACTCATCAAACGCTGGAGGGATACAATGTCTTATAAAACGATTCATACCGATTTTCGAAATGACTATACAAATGCTCGAGATGCCTTGTTAAATGAAGGGATCGTTGAAATTGGCTATGTCCAATATGAAAGTCAAAAAGGACTAATCATACGTCCTGCCTACGAAATAGAAGGAGAAATTTATTTTTCTCGGGAATGAAAGCAGCGGGAGATACGATATACAGTGTACAATTACGCCCTTTTAATGAGCTAAAAGAGGCGGATTACATTCCGCTAGAAGAAAAATATTGTATAACTATGTAAATAAGGAAAAAGTTAAACCAGCAGTTTATGATAGAAAGTGGTCTGGGGAGTTATGGAATATGACAGAGCAAATCACAGGTATTGTGTATGAATAACCACAGTGTAATCCTAATTAGGTAGGGACCACACGACCGAAAATAGAAAATTGTACGTTAAGGGGGATAGATTAACCATTACGAGGATTATATCTACTTGCTGTTTTTTCAAATCTTAAAGATAATGCTATCAAGATTGACTAACCAGAACCAATGGGTCTCTTTTTCTTTCTTTTTGATAAGTGTTATTGATTGCTTACAAACCTTTAATTATCAAGAAGACAAAAACTTACCAATAGGGTGTATCCTATTGATAATGTATAACCCATAAAAAGAGAACAACCTGGGGCCACTCGCATAATTTAAACCGAAATTACTGGAGAATATGCCCAACATATTAAAGGTGAAGAAAGCGATGTCATCGAAATCGCTATAACCTAAAAAGAACTTGTAGTAATACCTACAAGTTCTTTTTGTCTTTTTAGCGAAATTTACAATAAAATTCTTAATAAGTTTTAGCAAATCAAAACTACAGGAGGTGCCGTAAAGTGTATCCTCCCAAAGAGGAAGGAAGAAATATAGTTATTTTATATTTTAAAAGACAAAAAATCAAACGGTTCATAAATAATATGTATTTATAATGAGTAGTACCAATAAATTAAAATTTATTTATGAGCTTCTAATTTATGTAAATCTTAAACATGGATTAATGGTTTTATTCTAAATGCAATTCTTAATTGTAAAGTTTCGTTTGGATCTTTTATGTTTCGTCCAAGTATTTCTTCACATTTCTCTAAACGATAAATAACGGTATTACGGTGTAAAAATAAACGTTTAGCAGTTTCGGATATTGCACAATGAGTTTCTAAATAAACAGATAACGTGTGCAATAGTACAGCATGATCTTTTTCATTTTCATTTGCAAGTGAATGTAGTGTGCTCTCATAGAACTTTTTTAATTGTTCTTGTGGAATCATACGTAAAATTGCTGATATTTCTTTTGCTTGATAGATTTCAATAAATTCTTTACTCCCTGACATTTCACCATAGTAAAATGCGTCTGTGGCTTCTTTAAATGAATGAGATATATGTAACAATTGTTCGCTAGAATTAGCAATTCCAAAAGATATGCTTTTTTGAAAATATGTATAGATTTTCACCTGTATGTTTTTTAATAAAGAGATCATTCGTTCTTTTTCAGTTTGTCTCCAAATGCCATCACAATTCACCAACAAAACATACATATCATCTTTTATGAATAAATGAACATTTGCAGTATAAGAATTTAGTTCTTCCTCTATCAAGTCATATATAAGATCCTTTTCTTCTTGATATTCCATAAATGACATAGTGAATTCTTTTATATCTATTTTTCCTATAATACAAATATATTTTTGATCAAATGATAAATTAAATTCTTTTCCTAGATTAATAATTTCATCTTGAGTAGAGAAAACACTATTAATAACATTCGTAAAAAATTCATCCTGAATGCGTCTTGAGTATTGTCTTAAAGAATGTTCTTTTATTAATTCAAAAGCAAGGACGTTTGCAGCTTGTTCCACAGCCAATACCATTGAACGATTTAAAGGTGAAATAAAGCCGTCTATAACTAAATAGCTGTATTGATTATTCTGTGTATAAATGGGAAAAATTGAAACTGTATCACGAGTTTTAGTAAGAAGAGAAAAAGTAACAATTTCTATTGTTGATAACGGTAGTTTACGCCCGTTTATAAAAAACTTCTTTAAACTTTGAATAGATGCTTTAGTGTTATTGTGTTCGGAAATAGGGCGCAAGTGATAGTCAAGTAGTACAACTGGTAACTGAATTAGTGATGATAAATTTTCCAAAATCATATTTATGCCTTTTCCACTTATAATATGATTTGAAAATTGTTGATGTATTTGCATTGCTTGATGTAATTCATTAGTTCGCATATCCAGAATATAACTTAAGGTTTGATTTACAAGATCTCCTAGTCCTATGTCAAATGGGAGCTCAATAATTGGAAAATAAATTTCATCTGCTAATGAAATAATATCTTCAGGTATTTCTTGTAAAAACCGTTTAGTTTTTATACCTAAAGCTGTACAACCTTGTTTCTTCATTTGTATGATAAGTTCTCGTAATGCATACATATCGTCTTTAAAATGATATGCACTTGTAACTAATAACTCGTTTCTTTTTAAGAAATGAATAATATCAGGTGCATCCATCATATTAACGGTATAAACTTCTTGTTCTACACCCTTATGACCAGCGATAAGTTTAGCTTGATCGAAGATAGGGATTTTCATAATATCATATAGTTTCATTCGATTTCCTCCAAGGGTGACTTATGTAGGATATTAAGAGCCAAATTACTAAATAAGTAGATTATACTAACTCTTAGTATGTATTACAAAGTTTAAATGTAAATACTACGTTATGGAAAATAATAATTGGATAAATTGATTAATAATATTTTGCTAAATAACTGCCATTATAAAACAGGAAACCTGAGAGTAAAGGGTGTTAATTCTAACTATGGTTATAATAACTAAAAAAACAGCGTATATTTGGATGATTTGTCAATGTAGTTATTAGAATTAAATAATAATATATGAAATAGGCCTTATAAAAAATTTGAAAAGTTGTTGGATATCCAATTATTTCAGAGTTATGTTTGAAAGATTCTCCATAAAAAGATAGGGAAATAAATAGATTTAAAATGAATTGTGAGAGAAAGTATTATACGATTTGACAAAGTGTTAAAGTAGTATGCTTATAAAAATATTAAATAAGGTGGATTTTCACTGAAAAATGTAAAGGGAGTATTGTTAATATGTCTGAATCTTTAATGAAAAAACAAGATAAATTTGGAGAATCCACTACTTTTATTCCTTATTGGTGGAAAGTTGTACTAGCATTTACTTTAGGAACAATATTTCTTAATGCGGATCGGTACATTTTAAACCCTATATTGGGAGAGATAGGGTTGGAGTATAACTTGAACAATACTCAACTGGGTTTAGTAAATAGTATTTTCTTTTTCACTTATACAATCGCACAAATTCCGGCCGGTACATTGAGCGATAAGTTTGGAAGGAAAATAATTCTGGTTCCGGGTTTTATTTTATTTGGAATTTTTACAGGAGTAAGTGGTATTATGGCTGGATTTACAGGATTCTTAGTGGCGCGTGCTTTAACAGGACTTACACAAGCTACTTATTATGGACCACAGTTCGCACTTTCTTCTGAGGCAATACCAAATAAAAGAAGGAGTATCGGTTCTGCCATCATTAATAGTGGAGCTGCTTTAGGAATATCATTAGGCTTTATTTCTTCTAGTACCCTTGTGTTGGAATGGGGAATAAATTGGAGAATGATGTTTTACATATTTTCCGTTTTAACCATTTTATGCGGTTTGTTCATTGGTGTTGTTGTCAAAGAAGGAAAGAGACAAAAGAAAGATGTGAGTAATCCAGTCATAGATGTAGAGGCTGATATAAGTATGCTTTCTTTATTAAAGAACCGTAATCTTTTAATTACATTCATTGTATTATTTTGCTCTATTTATGGATTTACAGTTATTATGACGTGGTTACCAAAGTATTTACAAGTGGAGCGCGGATTTCAGGGAAGTGAAATAGGTTTTATTTCATCATTAGTTCCATGGGCAGCAATACCAGGGTCACTTTTTGTTGGTTATTTATCTGATAAATATGGAAAGAAAAAGATATTTGTATTTACATTGGTTCCAATCGCTGCAATTTCTTTATGGGCAACGGTGTATATTCAAAGTATTCCTTTAATGATTGGAGCTCTTATTATTTATGGTCTTTTTGGGAAAATAGCGCTTGATCCGGTGCTAATTGCAACTGTTTCAGAGAACGTAAATCCAGAATCATATGGCCGAGCGTTTAGTCTTTATAATTTTATAGGAATGTCATCCTCAATTGTGGCTCCATTTATCGCAGGTTATTTAGCCGATTTAACGGGCAGTATGGCTGCTGGGTTTTATTCAGCTGTTATCATTCTTGGAATAAGTTTAATTATCATGATGTTTTTTAAGGAGACTTCTCCGAATACACATTTTGAAGAAGGAAACATTTAAGGAGATAAGAGTAAATTAATTGGAAGTTTACTGGAGGGAAATTAATGCATACACTGGATAAGTTGCAATTAGGAAAGGATACACTCGATTTACTTAATTGGTTAGGAGAATGTGGAAAAGATCCAGAAGGGGGCGTATCTAGGTTCTTATATAGTTCAGAGTGGCTAGAGGCTCAAGAGTCTCTAAAAACGCTATTTATTAAAGAGGAATTATCTATCCATTATGATGAAATCGGAAATTTATTTGGAATGCTTGAAGGTAGTAAATATAAAGATGAAACAATATTAACTGGTTCTCATGTTGATACAGTAAAAAATGGAGGATTATTTGATGGACAGTATGGTATTATCGCTGGATTTTTAGCTATAAAATATTTAAAAGAAAAATATGGACAGCCTTTGCGGAATATTGAGGTTGTATCCATGGCGGAAGAAGAGGGAAGTCGATTTCCTTATACATTTTGGGGATCTAAAAATATTGTTGGGATTGCTAAACAAGAAGATGTTCAGAATATCTCAGATTTTAATGGTCAAGCATTTGTAGAGGTGATGAGACGAACTGGTTTCACATTTAAAGCAAATCCTGAATATGCTCGTAAGGATATTAAAGCATTTGTTGAACTTCATGTAGAACAAGGAGAAGTACTAGAGAAAGAAGAGAGATCCATTGGTATTGTCCAAAACATTGTTGGTCAACGACGGTTTACAGTTGAAATAATTGGTGAATCCAATCATGCAGGCACAACACCAATGAAATATAGAAAAGATGCGATGAGCGCAGCTAGTTATATGATACATAGGATTCATACCATGACTTTAGAACATGGGGAGCCGCTTGTTACCACTGTTGGGGAAATTAAAGTAGAACCCAATATCGTAAATGTAGTACCGGGTAAAGCTATATTTACGATAGATGTAAGACATGTAGAAAAAGAAGAATTGCATCAATTTACTGATAAAATAGTACAGGAAATGAACAAAGTTGCAAATCAATTAGGAGTTCAAATAAAGATTAAAATGTGGATGGATGCTGCACCAGTACCAATGGATAGAAATATAACTGACATTATCGAAAAGCAATGTTTGCAAAATAATATTGTGTATAAAATGATGCATAGTGGTGCAGGTCATGATGCTCAGATTATAGCACCATATATACCGACAGCCATGGTTTTTGTTCCAAGTCATAAAGGTATTAGTCATTCTCCGTTTGAGTATACGGATCCTAAAGATTTAGCTGAAGGAGTAAATGTGTTAATTCATACATTATATGAATTAGCATATTAACACGGTTTAAATAAATTTATAAATAATAAATAAACAATGTTTTATTGTTGTTTATTTATTATTTAAATTAACTATTCAATTATCTTATTCAATTCAGATTTACTACAAGCAAAGGCCCTGATATTAAATTTCTAAAAGGGGGACATAATGAAACAAAAAGTATTAATAGAAAATAAAAAAAATAAAATGACTCCTTATTGGATGAGATTAGTTATTGTATTTTTTTTAGGCTGGATTTTTATATATGGAAATCGCGCTATTTTAACCCCAGTAATAGGGGAAATTAAAAGTGATTATTCATTAAACAATGCAGAAATAGGGCTTATGAATAGTTTGTTTTTCTTAGCTTATACAATTGTACAAATTCCATCGGGCTATTTAGGAGATATGTATTCAAAAAAATGGGTGCTCGTTCCTGGATTTCTGATTTCCGGAATATTTTTAGCTGTAACGGGATTGTCAGAAGGATATTTGTTACTTATATCTGCATGGATGATTGCTGGAATTGGACAAGGAACTTTTTATGGTCCACAATTTGCATTATCATCAGAATCTATTCCAAATAAATACCGAACAATTGGGAGTGCAATAATAAATAGTGGAGGAGCGATAGGGTTATCTTTAGGATTTATATTTTCTAGTTACTTTACGCTATCTTTAGGATTTAGTTGGAGAATTACTTTTTTTATTTTTGCTCTACTAACAATAATAGTATCAATAATAATGTTATTTACCATTAAAAATGATAGTGAAAATAAAAATTCAATAAAGAGGAAAATTGATATTGAAGAAAAAAAATTCTCAAGTTCAATTAAACTCTTATTAATGAACAGAAACTTAATAGTTAGTTATATTGTGGCTTTTTGTTCATTATATGGATTTTCAGTTATGGTAACCTGGCTTCCTTATTATCTTCAAACTGAACAAGGAATAGAAGGTAGTATAGCGGGGTATTTATCGTCAATAATTGCACTTTTAGCGCTTCCTGGAAGTATTTTATTTAGTTGGATAAACGACCGCTTTCAAAAACATGTCAAAATCATGAAGTTTATGTTGATATTTTCTTCAATCTTCACTTTTTTAATTGGTTTTACTAATAGTACTGTTTGGATTATAGTGGGGCTAGTATTATATGGCTTTATGGGGAAAATTGCAATGGATCCTATAATTGTAGCTTTTGTAGCAAATAATGCTCCTCAAAATCTATATAGCACAACTTTTGGGTTATACAATTTTATAGGAATGTCTTCAAGTGTACTAGCTCCTTATATCACAGGAGTATTATCAATTTATACAGGAAGTATGAAAGCAGGCTTTTATTTGGCTTCACTCTTTTTACTCATCGGGTATTTCAGTTTAATTTTGATAAAAGAAAAAGATGCTAATATATAATAAAATTATTGAAGTAAGAGATGAATCTCTGACATAAAAACACGATGTCTTAAAAGACATCGTGTTTTTATGTCAGAAAGAATCGTTATACGCAGCTGTACAGAAATAAAGTTCTCTTTAAATTAATAGATTTGCTATTGAAAATCATGATGAATATATACAACTAAAGCAATTCCTTTACAAAAAAGTATCCATTTTCATGTCTTCTTACACAAGATTAAATGAATATAATTCTTTAAATCTATAAAAATTTTGTTTAGAGTTTCTTATCCTTGTACATTTGTACAACAAGGGAAGAGGGCGGTTAAATACCAATTTCATCTTCATGTTAAATCCTTATTTAACGAACACTTGAATGGTGAAATGCTATCTCTACTAGGGATAGCATCAAATTGCAATTAAGTTAAAATTTATAAACCTAAAAAGCGTAGAAAGATTTATTTTCCACGCTTCTTATTATTCATAAATATTTACTGTTGTTCTAAATTTTTTATATAAGATTTTATAGCTTGTAATAAGAATTCTTCCTGTCCCATACCTGCACTCGCTGCCATTTGAACTATTTTCTGCTTAAATTCAAGATCTGCATGAAAAGTTAATGGCTCTACATTACTTTTAAAGTAAATTCCTTCAACATGTGGAAGGATCGTACCGGATTTCATATGAGAATGTAAGTATTTAATCTCTTCTTGAAATTGCATTGGATCAACTTGTAATACGAAAGGTTTAATTTCTAATTTAATAGTATCAGATGAAACACTCAATCGCATATTTGTGACACCTATCTCTTTATAAAATAAATTTATTAGATTATACGTAATGGAATTAAATAGCTGAGGTTTTTTAAATGAAAAAGATAAATACCCTCTTTTTGTAATTACAGCTTGCTTACGGAAAGGTTCAAAGGAGTAATCATGTTCTTTATACATAGATAAAGGGAAAATTTCTTCCTCATCTGTAAGAATCTTACCGTCTGCTCCATTGATTTCTATTACTCTCGCTATTTTTCCGTTATGTTGATGTGTTAATAATTGATATAAATATATATCTTCATCTTGAATCTTAGCAATGAATGTTTTTCGCTCTTTTGATGTAGTTTTTTCATAAGTAAGTTGAAAAGTTTCAAGGTCATCTTTATCAATAATATATACTTCTTTTCCGCGCTTTTCAATCTTTGAAGCAGGTAGTTTTCCAGATTTGATATATGTAAAGACAGTAGATGGTGCTACATTCAGAATCTCAGCTGCTTCTTTTGTACTATACCCCTCAATCTCTTCGATATCTTTTAAACGTTCAATATCCTCTAGATAGAAAATCTTACTACCGAATTGCTTCCAGTTATCTTTATATACACATTCTATTAATCCATCTTTTTCTTTCTTTAAAATTGTTTGTACCGTTACTCCTAATAAGTCGGCTGCCTCTTTTGTCGTTACAGTAGGTTTTGTAATGAACAATAAATCTTGTGTCATGAAAGGACACCTCCATAACTATTGTTTACTAGTATTTTAGATATGTATATATCATATCAGAATATGATATATATTTAAAATGAGAAATAGAATTTATTAAAGTTCTTATAAATTTTTATAGTTTAAAAACGTTTTAAATTTAATTTATCTCTTAATATATTTTTAAATTTATTTTCTTTATAAAAGGCATTTAAATTCTAAGGTATTAACTATTAAATGATATCTATTTACTAATAAATTATAAAAAAATATAAGTATAAGTTAATAGAGAAGAATATAGTATTCTTACAGAAAGAAAATGAATTATCATTTGTATAATGTATAGAAGTGAAATAAAATATTAAATAAGGATAATAAAGAGTGTTATATTCATAATCATCAATAGGAAAGGTGAATTCGAAATATGGATAAACAAAATAAAAAAGAGAACTTACCTATAACAATGAATCAAAGTGAAGATATAGATACATATGTAGAAAATATAAGAGATATGGTTCCATTCCTGCATGATAGTCGTTATGTAGATAAGTTGGAAGAGAAGATGGAGGTTGCAGAAAAAGAGGGAAAGAGTAAATATACGTATTTAAGTGATCTGGAAGTCATTTATCATTTCGTACATTTACAAAAAGATATGGATGAGAAGAAGAATAGAAAAGAGGATACAAAAAAGAGTTATGTTTCCGAAATCTTATCATTTTGTCAGTGCATGGTGCAGCATGCAGAGGAATTCGAATTGAATGGGGAAGAGGTACAGCAAAATGACTCTTTACTAAAAACATTACAGCCCTGGCATATTCGTAAATATAATGTTTGGTTGAAGCAGGTTGAGAACGGTAGAAATGGGGATATGTACGCGATCGCAACACTTGCAAAAAAATCGGTACTTTTACGTTCTTTTTTAAAACACCTTCATGTATTTGCTTATATTGAAAGACCTCTTCACGAAGAACTGCAGCGCGCAAATGTAAATGAACAGGATCGGCCAAATCGGGACCTATCCTATGATGAGGTTATGAAGATTTTAGGGTTTTATAAAGAAAGAGGACATTTAGTAAACTATACAATTTTACTAGCTCTAGCAAGTACTGGTGCAAGAATTCAAGAATTGTGCACCGCGAGAGTGAAAGATTTACATTATGACGGAAAGTACTGGTTAAAAGTCACTGGAAAAGGGGATAAAGTGCGTGAACTTTTCATTTCGGAACATTTATACCAGTGTATTTGTGAAATGAGACGGAGAAGAGGATTACAAACGGTATTGGAAAAAGGGGATGAGAGTCCGTTATTTATAAATCAAAGGGGAAGTGCTTATAACTCTAAAACATTATCGAATCAGGTAACAGATATGATAAAAAAGACAAACTTAAAGTTTCTACTGTATCGTGAAAATCCAGTAACGGCGCATACATTCCGTCATGCTTTTGCAATCATGGCAGTTGAACAAGGAAATGCAGATTTATATCATTTAATGCAAACATTGGGGCATGAAAATATTCAAACGACAAAGATTTATTTAGAAAAGCACATGAAACGAGAAAATAATGTTGGTACCTCATTTGCAGATCTGTTAGTGTGAATTTGAAACAATCCAAATCTTATTTAATTGTGTACTTTTTATATAATTAAATAAGGTTTTATTCATGCGAAAATACAAATGGATAATTATTTGGTAAGGGAATGAAAATATAATTTCACCTGTTATTGGGTAGATAAGTATAAAGACAGTTAGTGAATTAAGAGATATTTGGGTTAGAGGAATTCTCACATGTAAATAGTTCTGTAGGTAGAGGTATTTATTTCGAATTAGAAAGGAATAATTATCAGATGAAAAGACCTGAAACTGTCATCCGTATAGCAATAATAAAAATTTTTAATTTCTAATAAGGGTAGCACCACATGAATATCAACTTAAGAATTTAGAATTACCCCAGAACAATAAAATTTCACACAAGTTGCTTAATTTTATTGTTTTGGGGTAGTTTATTTTTGTTAGGTTGCTAGCAATGTGGCAGTATTTCTATAAAGACACATAAAAAATCATTATACTTATCAAAAGAGGATTATGTTAATACTAAAATTTTATCATTTTAGCCAAGAAGACTCCTTCTTCAAGGAGCGTGAAGGGTCACAGCCCAGTGAGTGGTTGGGAGGTGAATTATAGAACTCTTTACTTAGGAATCCCTCACTTCTAAACGAAGTGAAAGTGGGGGTAGTTCAAAAAGTTAAATAGTTTGATATATAATACTTTTAAGAATTATACATGTTTTTATATTTTAAAAATTACTATCGTATATTTTAAGTTCTTAGTATACAATATATTACTTGAACTATATATAAGAATGGATAGTTTTAATTGAAATTATTAGTAAACAGTGAGGTTGGTACAAAGCTAAACATATTAATAGCTATATCAAGTATAGCCTGTATAGTATTATCCCTAATCGGTGGTTGGGGACTAGAAAAAGCGAAGGGTGCCTCTGCTAAAATGTATGAAGATGATTTTAAATCAGTTGAGTGGATAGGAACAATAGAATCTAATTTTTATCATGTTAATATGAATTTCATGGAAATAATGGTATCCAAAGATGAAAAAAGAATGAACGATTTGATAAAAGAAATGGATGGAATTCGACAGGAAAACGATCAGTTGTTAAAGCAGTATGAGACTAAAGTTATTTCTAATAAAGAAAAAGAACTATATAGCAAATTTCATGAAGCGTTTAATGAATTAAGAACTCTGATGAAAAAAGCACAAGAATTAGGGAAATCTAATAATGAGGAAGCGTATGCCTATTATCTAAAAGAAATTGAACCTAATATGAAAAAAACAATTCAATCAATTCGTGAACTAATTATATATAACAGTAATAATGCAGAACAGTTACAGAAAGTTAATAATAATAGTGCTCAAAATACAATGACAATGTTTGTGGTTATTTCAATTTTAGCAATTGTCATAGTTATATTTATTGGATATATTATTAAAATTACTATACGAAAACCACTTGTTTTATTACAAAATGATATGGAAAAAGTAGCTGCAGGTGATTTAACAATACGTACTTCTTATAAAGCAAATAATGAGTTAGGAATCATTGTACAGTCTTTTAATAGTATGTTAGATAACCTACAACAATTAATTGCGAATGTTAAGGCGACAACACAAGAGGTGATTTCTTCTACGGAGGGGGTTTTACAAGATACAAAGCGAGCATCTAATATTTCAAATGAGGTTGTTTTGACCATTACTGAAGTGAAAGAAAAAATAGCAGGACAGGTTACCAGCATGCAAGAGAGTTCATCCTCAATGGAAGAAATAACTATTGGTGTGCAAACAGTAGCTGAATCTTCAGCAGTAGTTGCTGAGGTAGCAGTAACAACCACTGAACAAATACATAGCGGTAGTGAAGTGATAAAGCACTCTATTCTTCAAATGAACAGTATTCATGATGTTGTGGAGGAAACGTCAAAAGTCATAGATAAACTTGTTACACGTACACAACAAATTGATACAGCACTGGATGCAATAACTAATATTGCCGAACAAACGAATCTTCTTGCTCTAAATGCTGCTATTGAAGCGGCACGTGCTGGAGAGAATGGGAAAGGGTTTGCAGTGGTTGCAGCAGAAGTGAGAGACCTAGCTGAAAAGTCTAAAGACTCCGCAAATGAAATTAATCACATAGTCAAATGTATTCAACAAGATACTCAAGATACAGTTCATGTTATGCAAAAAGGTCAACAAAAGGCCGCAGAAGGAAAAGAGGCTGCCTACAAAGCGGATCAAACATTTGCATCTATTATGAGGGATATTGATAAAATTACAAGTCAAATTCAAGAGGTATCGGCAGCAACAGAAGAGATGTCTGCTGGCACAGAGGAAGTAAATGCATCTCTGTCACTTGTATCTGATACAGCAACGCAAATAGAAAAAGAAGCGATTCATACAGTACAATCAATTCAATCACAGGCAGTTTCAATTCAAGAAATTTCAAATCAATCCAACAAGATGAAAGAAAAGGTAGAAGCATTAACAGAATTACTCTCAAGATTTATTATTACAGAACAAAAAATAAAATAGTAAATGAAAATATAATTTGGAACAAAAAAAAGGGAAATCCTTATATAATAATTCCAAAATAAATGAAAATGATATACAATATGTTAAAATGCAAAACACCTTTCATTCACTATTAATGAAAGGTGTTTTGCATTTATCTTTTCGTGAATTACTAGTATGAAAGTCTTTTTTTTCTGATAATTTAATGTTGATGCATAATATATAATTATTATGTGTGTGTGGTTTTATATTTCATTCACTTATTACCTTCCATCTACAATAATTATTTATTGCAACAGCATTCACGCCTAAAATAAGTTGTTATAAAAAAGGAAAATAAATATAGAAGGGGTTTGACCAAGGTACTTGTATACCCCATATAAATGAGAGAGTTATGACTGAACAAAATATGACTCTATCAACCTAAGTGGTTACCGGTATGAGTGTTTTTTTGTATATGGTTACTATTTAGAAGAACCTAAATTTGGTCTTACCCCTGTCAAGTGGACATATTCAAAAAGCTTTGCAGTCTTTTCATGCGTCAAAACGTCGTGTGATTATAGTAGATAAAAAACCAACTTATTTAGTTGCTATCATAGGATTGAAGAAAGAATGAAGAAATAATTCTTAATTTATCCTTTAGAAATATCCCTTATATCATCATGATGAGACTGTATTTAATTAATAAATAGGATAAGTGAGGCATCCAGAGGGATGCTTTTTCTTTTGGCGTAGAAACCCCTTTGGTGAATATGTTTTAAATATAATTAATAAATAAAGTACGTGAAATTTTATAAAGTGTGTAGAGATAAGATTACATTTAATACACTTAGGAAAGAATGGCATATAAGATGATTGATTAAATACATTGACTTTTATACAAATGGAGGAGTGTTATGAAGGCAGTTTCTAAAGAGTTTAAGCAGACCACAAACGCATTAAGTGCTGCCAACACATATTTAGATTACTTAGTACAAACTAAAACGTATCTGCAGTTTCTAATACTTATCATATTTTGTATTATTACTGTTTACATACCTTTTCCATCATTCGTGCTTAATTATATAAATGAATTAGATATACTGATGCAATACATAATTAAATCTGTTTATTTTTCTTTTCCTATTTCATTAGTTTTTCTATTTATAATGAGGGATCAAAGGTTTTTGTTTTCTAAAAAAATCACTTTCCAGCAACTAAAACTTTCTTTTTTCTGTGCTTTCATTATTTATGCTATTATGTTGTTATTTTTAGCCGTACTAATATCTTTTACAACATTCAAAGGAACATCTAATCCTATTGGGAATGAAGGAATTACTAATTTGCTTTACAAAACACCTGGGATTGCAATTCAATTAATCGGAGAGAACATTATGTTTGTATCTATATGGTTCTTTTGGCATAAGATCATACGCTCCTTCATAATAAGCCCCATATCTTCAATTACAGCCTCTTTAATATTGTCTGGAAGCTCATTTGGGTTACTCCATCTCTTTACGTATAACTATAATTGGGTACAATGTTTAACTATCATTGGGATACCAGCTATCGCTCAAATGATTTTCTTTCTAATATTTAAAAATATTCATATGGGATACATACTTCACTTCAATTACAATTTAATCATTATACTTTTTAGCTATATAGCTTCTATTTAAAATAATTTAACACTGAAAATAAAAGAAAAGGTACCCCTGCTGCAAGGTACCTTTTCTAAGGGGTATAACTCATTAGAAAAGCGGCCGTTGGTCAAGTATACCGCCTAGACTATTACATGAGTTATATTTTTATTATACATTAATCATATCAAAAATATTATCATTAGTGTAATTAACATTCATTATTTTTAAATTTTAAAGCTACCAACATAATAATAATTTTACCAAGTTTCATAACAGCTACATATGATCCTGGTCTTGCAGCTGCTTCTGTATTTATTTATATATATTTCTTTTTAGATTATTGGACTGTTAGTCTGTTCGCGAATATAAATTCATTAATTACTATATTTAAAATTATAATTCCTAGTCTTACAATTGGTGCATTACTATTTGCTGGATTTCATGGAGTAAAATTTACCAGTTATCAGGACTTTAATGTATCTAATTGATCAAATGTTTTAACTGCTATGGCAACTTCCGGTGTTATTTTTGCATTCAATGGTTTTCAAAGTCCGATTAATATGGCTGGTGAAGCAAAGAACCCCGGGAAATCCATTCCCCGGGCAGCTGCAGGATCCATTTTAATTTCAACTATAATATATGTATTATTACAAATTGCTTTTATGTTTTCGGTAAATCCTAATATAATAATTAACGGGTGTTAGAATTTGAATTTCAATTCACCATTTGCTGATTTAGCGATAGCACTAAATATTAATTTGGTTAGGTATTGATTCGATTTTAGCTGCGCCTCTAATAATTGATCTGTCCCGTTTTATGGATCATGCACTTAGAGAGGGGAAAGTAGGAATAATGGAACACCTTTCACTCTTTTTTAAATCACCAATTGGAACAGAGAAGTGCGCCCTTGATCAACAATATCAAACATTATTGGAATATGTGAAGAATTTCGAAGGCATTGTTTAGTATATACGGTGACCTTAGATTTGAAAAAACATGAATCCTATTAAGCTAAAAAACAAAATTCCCCTAAAATGAAAAAAGCTATTCTTTCGGTATATTCTACAAAAAATAGCTTTTTTCGTTTTAGTTTGATGGGCGTAAGACAGTATTCCTAACTGTGTATATCATATAATATTAAAACAAACACCTTAAGATTGTATTGTTTCAACTTACTACAATTTTTTAATGAATTCTTCAGTTTTTAAAACTGTGGCAAACTCATTATCTAAAGTTGCTAGTGATATATTATGTATTTGTTCAGACACAAAAATAGGCTGTGGAGAAGACTTTCTCCACAGCTCGAGAAAACACTTCTCTTAAGATAGAGAAGTGTTTTTCCTTCATTATTGTTTAGAACTAAAAGATTGTGATTTTTTTGTAGCTGATTTTGCATTTTGTTTTTTAACTGCATGCACATCCGTTTCAGTTGCAAATTCTGTACCATAACTAGCATTCGCACTTTGTGCACCTGAAGCTTGTGCTTTCTTTGCCTCTGATTGTGCATTCTCTTGTTTTACTGCTTGTACATTAGTTTCAGTTGCGAATTCTGTACCATAGCTAGCATTTGTGCTTTGGATGCTAGCCCCAGAAGTTTCCTTATTATAACCTTGTTGTTTTTTGTTCATCTTTCTCACCTCCACAATCAATACTATAACCAACCTATTTAATAGCTATTCTTAATTTTATTTTTGGGATACCGCACATGCCCATTAACTTAAGAAAAACAAACGCTCTAAAACGAAAAAAAGAGGCGACTTTTCAAAGTAACTACCTGTTGAGAAAGAAAATTTTTGTTTAGGTGTACTTCGAAACCTTAGCTTGATGGTGATGGGATCACCATATCAAAAAAAGTAAATTGTACGTTAGATACATTTTTCAACCGCTTCCTGTACGTTAAGGGATTGGTTGTTTTTTATAATGAAATTCTAAATATCTAATGATAATAGGTGAAAAAGACGATCAATAGTTGGGGTAAGGAAATGATTCGAATTTACATTCTTTCTCAATATATATCATAAATAAATAAGGTAAAATATGGGATGAGGGTATGTTTCATGTTGTGTTCATCCTAACAATAACTAAGGATACATAATATGCTTTCATATCCTTAAATAATTTTGTTATAGAAGGGATGGAGATTTAAATGGCTCAAATTGTTGATATTGATAGATACCTTTCTACTGGGGCTTTAATCTATATGAGTGAGGGCCTTTTCCCTAAGCCTAGGAGCTAAGGAACATATACAATATGAATAGAGGAGAGGGATACCTTATGAAAATACGTAGTCAAATTACATTTGCAAGTCTGGCCCTTTTAATAGCTGGAAGTTCTCTGTTATACACAACACCAATCTCAATTGTAAAAGCAGAGCCCACTCAAAATGTATCTAGTGCATCACACACAAGCACTCAACGAGATCGTAATTCCGTCAAGCAAGCAATGCGGGATACATTGCAACTTGGATACCCGGGAATACTTGCTAAAACTTCTGAGGGTGGAAAAACGTGGGGGTATGCGGCTGGGATAGCGGATCTGAGAACCATGAAACCAATGAAAACAGATTTTCGCTTTCGTATTGGCAGTGTGACGAAGACGTTCACCGCAACAGTTGTACTTCAATTAGCTGGAGAGAACCGCCTGAATCTAGACGATTCCATCGAAAAATGGTTGCCTGGTACCATTCAAGGAAATGGATATGATGGTAACCAGATTACTATCCGGCATATATTGAACCATACAAGTGGTATCGCTGAATACTCAAGATCAAAAGACGCTGATTTTACGGATACAAAAAAATCGTATACGGCTGAAGAGTTAGTGAAGATGGGGATTTCTCTGCCCCCTGACTTTGACCCAGGAAAGGGATGGTCTTATTCAAACACAGGATACGTATTACTTGGTATTCTTATTGAAAAAGTAACCAGAAACAGCTATGCGGAAGAGATTGAAAATCGGATTATTGAACCACTTGAATTGTCGAATACATTCCTACCTGGCAATTCAAGCGTTATTCCAGGCACCAACCATGCCCGTGGATATGACCAACCAGACGGAGCAAGTGAGCTAAAAGACGTTACTTATTATAACCCAAGTGCAGGTAGCTCTGCTGGAGATATGATTTCTACTGCTGACGACTTAAACAAATTCTTCTCTTACTTGCTCGGTGGAAAATTACTGAAAGAACCACAACTAAAACAAATGCTTACTACAGTTCCTACAGGAAGAGAAGGAATCGATGGATATGGTCTTGGAATCTATGAAACTAAGCTTCCGAACGATGTCTCGATATGGGGACACACAGGTGGCATTCTAGGGTTTACTACTCTTGTTGGAGGTACACTTGGAGGCAAGCATACGTTGGTCGTCAATTGGAACAGTTTGGGTAGAGCTGACAGTCCTAATCCTTTTAAAAATATTTTACTTGCTGAATTTAGCAAGTAGGCAAAAAGGAAAATCGGATAAATTTTGTCGTAGTTTTTATAATTAAAAATAAATTTAGGGATTTTTGGAATTCAGGCGGCAACCCAACGCTATTAAGCTAATAAAACAAAATCCTCCCTAAAATGAAAAAAGCTATTCTTTCTGTATATTTCTACAAAAAGAATAGTGTTTTTTCGTTTAATAGATACATTTTTTTAGCTTGATTGCGGTGTGATGTGCCCCCTATAAATAATAATAAAAGATAAAATAACCCAATTAATTACCAATTTGTTTTTTATGCATCACAATTATTAATTAAAGTTGTTTTAGATATATAACCACCTAATCAAGATATATATAACCATTTAGATGAATTATCATAATGTCCTTGGACATATTCTCCATTAACCCAAGTACCAGTTACATTAGTATTTTTACTAATGAAACCTACAACCTTAGCGCTAGCAGATGCTGTTTTTCGTACATTAGCGCCATATACGCCTACTTTTTCTCCATTTGTACAAAGACCTGATACATCATTTTTTTTGTAAAAGATTAATTGTTGAAAATAATGAAGTTATACAAGTGCAAACAGAAGTTATTTGTAAACAATGTAATAATGAATACAAACATCTAAAGCAATATGATAAAAGGTTTGTGGTCCTCCATGTCCATCAACCTTTTATTATGAAGTAACACCTGAACGTATTATATTATTGTTTTTTATTAACAGACATAAAAATGATTTATTTGTTTTATCAATATTTACCAAACACCATTGTAAAATGTTTGAATATGTATAAACTTAGTTAATTTTCGTTTGGTTATTTCTGAAAAATAGTAAGTATTAATAATAATAAAACATTGGATATATCACCTACAAAGAGCCGCAAAAAGAATGGAACCAGTACGGAAAGGATACTTTCATAAAAAATTTTAAAAGATAAGAATTATTTGCTCTTGAAGAAAAGTGACTAGAAAAGTTACAACCATATGGAGAATAAGGTTATACAAAAAAATCTTAAAAAGGGGACAAAATTATGGAACAAAGAAAGTTTTCAGTAACACCTCAAGATCAAATGAATTATGTATTAGGTCTTTATTCTGCAGATCAACAAATTAATGCAGTTCTTTATTTTCCTGTAGGTATATCAA
>NZ_JAALFZ010000023.1:0-66383 GCF_011800505.1 Bacillus sp. EKM501B
TTCTTTTTCTTTTGTTACAAAGCTTCTATTATACTAATACGCTTGATAGAAATACGATTAACGCTGTTAATACTACTGCTCCACTTGCTGATCCTACGAAGTCACCTTTTGTTACTTGTAATACTTGCTCTTTCATATCATTTATCCTCCCTTTTTATAAGTTATCTATATGTAATTTCTAAGAAATGTTTATTTCATAGTTTTTATGTTAACGTTACATTAAATTTGATAACGTAACGTTTGTAACATTAATGTAACATAACTATTATTACGTTGCAATATAATTACGTAAAATTTATTACACTTTTTTTACGTTTTTTTATAATAACCCTCAAAAACCTTTATTTAATGCGTTTTCCACTAAGTTCACGTTTGTAACATTCGTGTAACATTACAGTCATAAAGTGAAATGTAGTCATATTCCTCTCTATTTTTGTTACAAATTGTTTATTTAGTGCCACTAAACCTATCTAATCTTTACTTACTTTTAATATGAGATAAAATACCGTCTTTCCAAGATAAGTTTATATGTTTCCTCTATATAACTATGTATAATAAAAACAAAGAGGTGGTCATTTTGAAATTAATCGCATTAGATATGGATGGTACACTACTATCATCTAATCTTGAAATCTCCAAAGAAAACCTACAAGCAATCCAAACTGCACAAGAAGCCGGTCATATTGTAATGATCTGTTCTGGTCGTGCGAAAGAGGATGCTTTAAAGCTATTGGAAGAATATAAATTATCTCTTCCAGTCGGAGCAAGCAATGGGGCTATTGTTTATGTGGATGGAAAAGTAATTAACTCGCGTTGTATACAAAACGACAAAGTGTACAAACTTGCAAAATTACTAGAATCTGAAGGTTTCCCATATAAGCTATATACAAATAAAGGAGTTTATTCTCCATATACATGGCAAGATCAAGTGATGCAAGCATTCGAAGAAAATAAGCATGCGCTTGATGTTACATTAGAGGAACTTGAACGAATTACAGAAAAGCAAAAGAAATCGAACCTAATTACTGATTTCAAAAAAATAGAAGATGTTGTAAATAACCAAGAACTAGAAATATCTAAATTCTTCATTTTAACGTTTAATGCAGCGCATCGCGCACAGCTATTAAGTATATTACAAGAGGATGCTGATATTATGGTTACAGCATCGGCTCCTACTAACTTAGAAATTATGGATAAGAATGGACATAAAGGAAACGGGATACAGCAGATGGCAGCTCATTTTAATATCCCTATTGAAGATACAGTTGCTATTGGTGATAATTTTAATGATGTACCGATGTTAGAAGTAGCGGGCTTATCTGTTGCAATGGGCAACGCTGAAGAAGATGTAAAAAAGCTATGTGATGTTGTAACACTAACAAACAATGAACATGGTGTTGCTCACGCAATCGAGCAATTTGTATTGAAACAAACTTCATCTAGTAAATAAAAAAAGGACTCTTTCAATTTGAAAGAGTCCTTTTTTATACGTGATGACAAGCAACAAAATGCTCTACACCAACATTACGGAATTCTGGTACTGTTTTTTTACAAACATCCGTTGCAAATGGGCAACGTGTATGAAAACGACAGCCCGAAGGTGGATTTGCTGGACTTGGAATATCCCCTTCTAGTATAATTCGTTCTCGCTTCACTGTTGGATCTGGTATTGGAACAGCTGATAACAATGCTTTCGTATAAGGATGTAGCGGATTGGTAAATAACTCATCACGCGGTGCTGTCTCCACAATCGTACCTAAATACATAATTCCGATTTTCGTACATAAATGTTCTACTACACTTAAATCATGCGAAATGAATAAATAAGATAATCCCTTTTTCTCCTGTAACTCACTAAACAAATTAATAATTTGTGCTTGGATAGATACATCTAGTGCCGCTACAGGTTCATCAGCTACAATGAATTCTGGATTTAATACCATAGCTCTTGCGATTACGATACGCTGACGTTGTCCACCAGAAAACTCATGGGGATACCGGTCAATATGATAAGGAGCTAATCCACATAACTCCAATACTTCAATTACCTTTTCACGCACATTTTCTTTCGTTGCTAATCCGTGGGCCAACATTGGCTCTCCAAGCGCTTCTCCAATTCTCATTCTCGGATTTAATGAGCTAAATGGATCTTGGAAAACGAGCTGCATATTAGGGCGATGTTTTCTTAATTCATCCTTGGATAAAGAATGAACATCTTTTCCTTTAAACTTCACTTCTCCCTCCGTTTTTTGAACGAGGCGTAAAATTGTTTTTCCTATTGTTGTTTTCCCGCTCCCTGATTCACCAACGAGACCAAACACTTCACCTTTATTAATAGTAAAACTTACTCCATCAACTGCTTTTACATGCCCAATTGTTCTACTAAATACGCCACCCTTAATTGGAAAATATGCCTTTAGGTTTTTCACCTCTAATAATGGTTCACTCATTGTTCCGCACGCTCCTCATATAACCAACAAGCTACTTTATGATTTTCATCATTTACATTTAGATTTGGGGCTTCTTTTTCACATATTTCCATACAATGCTCACAACGCCCACTAAAGTAACAAAACTCACCTAAACCAACTAAATTCGGAACTTGCCCTGGAATAGAATATAGTTTATCTATTCGTTTTCCCATTACTGGTTTTGATTTCAATAATCCTTTCGTATAAGGATGTTTTGGATTTTGGAATATCTCTAGTACTGGGGCTTCTTCAATAACTTTCCCGCCATACATAACGACAACATAATCAGCCATTTCCGCTACGACACCTAAGTCATGTGTAATTAATAAAATCGACGTTTTAAATTCTTCTTTCACTTGTCTTAGTAGATCCAATATTTGAGCCTGAATGGTAACATCAAGAGCTGTTGTTGGTTCATCTGCAATTAATAACTTAGGATTACAACTAAGCGCAACAGCAATCATAATACGTTGTAACATCCCACCGCTCAGTTCATGCGGATAAGAATGGACGATTTCATCAGCGCGGGCTATGCCAACTTTACGAATTAACTCAATTGCCTTCTTATATGCTTCATTTTTACTAAGTAATTCATGCTCTCTTAACGTTTCTACAATTTGCTCCCCTACAGTGAAGACGGGGTTTAGCGATGTCATCGGTTCTTGGAAAATCATTGCAATATCATTGCCTCGTAAACTACGAAGTTCTTTCTCTTTCATTCCTAAAAGACTTTTTCCTTCATATAAAATGTCTCCACCCACTACACTACCAGATTCAGCAATAAGCCCCATAATAGATAAAGCTGTTACACTCTTTCCGCAACCTGATTCTCCTACTACACAAACTGTTTCCCCTTCTCGAACCGCAAAGCTAACATGGTTCACAGCCTTTACTGTCCCCTCGTCAGTTTGAAAATGTGTTTGTAAGTCTTTCAGCTCTACTACCGCTTTACTCATATCTTCTCACCTACCGTCTCATCTTTGGATCTAACGCATCACGAAGTGCATCACCAAGTAAATTAATTGATACAACTGTTATAAAGATTGCAAAACCGGGCGGAATCCATAACCATGGACGCTTTTGGAAATCGATTAATGAGTTAGCTGCGCTAATCATGTTCCCCCATGATGGTGTAGGTGGAACGACTCCGAGGCCTAAGTAACTTAGTGCGGACTCACTTAAAATAGATCCAGCCACACCCAAAGTTGCTACAACAATAAGTAACGGAAAAACGTTAGGAATTAGATGATGAATGATTTTTCGAGAATCTTTTAATCCTAATACATCTGCCGCTTGCATAAAGGCTTGCTCCCGCAATGTTAAAATTTGTCCTCTCACAAGACGGGCAAGTCCTGGCCATCCTACTAAACTTAAAATAATCATTACAACATATAAACGGTACTCCGATGGTAATTTCCATTCTGATAAAATTGCTCCCATTATAATAAGTAGTGGTAATCCTGGAATGGACATTAACACATCTGCAACACGCATAATTAAATGATCTACAACTCCTCGATAAAAACCAGCAATTGCTCCTAATAGAGCTCCTAGTATAACGGATAGTAGCATCGACGCTAAACCGATTGTTAATGAAATACGCCCTGCTTGCATAAGTCTAGTTAAAATATCCCGTCCCAACTGGTCTGTCCCAAGCCAATGTGACAGGCTGGGTGGTTTATTAATTTGTGTTACTTGTACTTTCCCATCAGCATACGGTGAAAAGATTGGACCGATAAAACTAAATAAAAACATAAATATTAAAACGTATAAGCCACACAGTGCCATCTTATTTTTCTTGATTTTTTTATATGCTTGGCGCCATGGTGATGATTCATTTCTTTTTTTCCGTTCTTTCTTTTTCTCTATTATGGGTGTAATAGTCTCCATATCTTTCCCCCCTTACTTCAATCGAATTCTTGGATCAACAAACGCATATACAATATCAGCTAAGAAATTAGCCATAATTGTTAAACAAGAAAGAAACATTGTAAAGGCCATTAATACCGTATAATCACGGAAGTTTAATGCTTCTAATTGAATACTCCCAATCCCTGGCCAATTAAAAATCTGTTCAATAATAATAGCTCCTGAAAATAAACCCGGTAATTCAAAAGCGAGTAATGTAATTGCTGGCAAAATTGCATTTTTCAATGCATGTTTATAAATAACGGTCCTTTCTTTTAAACCTTTTGCACGAGCAGTACGAATATAATCTTGCCTAATAACATCCAACATGCCAGTTCTAAAATAACGTGTTAACGATCCTACACCAAGAAGCGTTAAAATAAATACAGGTAGAATCATATGACGTAATACTTCTAATATGTATGCTATCCCTGTTGAGTTACTCCCAATATCAATCATGCCACCAATAGGTAATAACTTTAAATCAACTGCTAATAATTTAATTAAAAATAGTCCGATAAAAAATGATGGAAATGACATTGCTGCAAAGACACCGATTGTTACCAATCTATCAAACCAAGAGTGCTGCTTTGTTGCAGAAATAACCCCAATAATAAGAGCAATAATCCAAGTGAAAAATAAAGCTGCAGCAGCAACAATAAATGTATTCCAAATGAATTTATTAAGTAATGAAGTTACCGATTCTTGATACTGTAAAGAAAATCCAAAATCACCATGCAAAGCATTCACTAACCAATGAAAATACCTTTCAATAATCGGTTTATTTAAACCGTACAACTCTCTTAATTCTTGAGCTCTCTCTGGTGTTAATTTTGGATTTGAATCGATATAATCACCCGGTAAGAGTGCAAATAAGAAAAAGATAATAATAGACGTACCAAACAATGTAGGAATCATTTGTAGAAACCTACGAATGATATATGTTTTCACCTTTTGTCTCCCCAATCCTATTTACTTAAAAATAGAAGAACATTTTTTCAAAACAGCTACCATTCCATTGCTGTGTGAAAAAACGTCTTCTATTATTTAGGTCAACCCTTATTGTTCAATAGATAACACTGGTAAGTTGGAACTGATGCTATCGTACTTTTCTGGATCAATTCCTTTTATACGTGCATTATGAGCATAAAGTAGTTTACGATAGTTTAATAAAATAACTGGTGGATCATCACTTAACTCTTTATACAGCTCTTTATAAATCGCTTTACGTTTTTCAATATCTGTCGTTCCTATACCTTTTACAATCAAATCATCTACTTTCGGATTATTATAACCCGTATCACTTTTTGGATTAGTTGATAAGTACTCACTTACAACTTCACTTGGATCACTAATTCCTGGTGTTGAAACTGCCGCTAAATCGTAGTCACCTTTTCCTACTTTTGAAAGCATCGTATTAAAGTCCATCAACTCTGGATTTAATTCAACACCAATTTCTTTGTAACTTTCTTTTGCAATCGGAATAAAGATATCATTTGTTTTACCTGTATTTGATGCGTAGTATGTTAATTTTAATTTTTGACCATCTTTTTCACGAACCCCGTCAGAACCTACTTTCCAACCAGCCTCATCCAATAATTTTTTAGCCTTTTCTACGTCATGCGGATATTTATTAATACCTTCTTCTGTATATGCCCATGAAACTGGAGCAATTGGTACGTTAGCGACAGAGCCATAGCCTTGTAAAGCTGTATCCACATACTTCTTACGGTCTAATCCATAAGTAAGTGCTTGGCGTACCTTTTTATCTTTCAAATACGACTTCTTATTATTTACATAGATATAAGCAATATCACTTGATGATTCAAGATTAATATTTGCAAACTCTAATCCTTTTAATTGGTCTATATTTTCAGGGTTCGCTCTAAACCCACTATAGTCCAGTTCACCTGTTTGGAATAATTGGAATCCAGTATCACCTGATGTGATTTTGTAAATAAAGTTTTTAATTTTTGGTTTACCTGCATAATAATTTTCGTTAGCAACAAAGCGGACTTCTTGACCTGGAACATATTTTTCAAATTTATATGGACCCGCTGCAATTGGTTGCCCATATAATGCTTTTAAATAGTCTAAACTTGTATTTTGTTTATAATCTTTTCCATAATAAGCTTTTGATAGCACTGGGCCACCTAAATTCGTTAGCGCCTGTGAATTAACTTTTTCAGTTGTAATTTTAATTGTCTGTGGATCAACAACTTGGATTCCTTCAATAGAAGTTGCTTTTCCTTCTTTATATTCTTTCCCACCTTTAACAGCATACTGAGCAATATCCAATCCACCTTCATACGCTTTATCATGAAGTAGTGTTAATGTAAATGCTACGTCATCCGCTGTTAGAGGCGACCCATCACTAAATTTTAAATTTTTACGTAAATGGAATGTATATGTTAACTGGTCAGCAGAAATATCCCATTTTTCCGCAAGATCCGGAATAGGTTTACTTTGTTTGTCTGTTGTTACTAATGAAGCAAAAATAACCGACGTTACATTTCCATCCCAACCATTATCTTGGAAATACGGAAGGAAAACTCCCCCTGGCTTAGAAATGGCTGTAATGAAAGTATCTTTTCGTTGATTTGCTTTCTCTGGACTTTTCTTTTTATCTGTAGCTGGAATTGATTCAATCTTAGAGTCTTTTAAATCCTGCTTTTTTACTGGTTCTGTAGAAGCCGTATCCTCCTGTCCCCCACAAGCAGATAACACAAGCGAACTACTCAGTAATACTGAAAATACACCAGCCCATTTTTTTGTCTTTTTCTTCATTGTCCCCACCCTAACTGTTTAATAGTTATACCCTTTGAACTTATTAGCTTATGTATGCCTCCCACAGCACATTTATAGCCAATCGGAAAAGTCGGTTTTAATCAGAAAAAAATAGATGTTTTTGAGGGGTAACAATCTTATTCCGACCTTTCCGGTAGACTTTATGGTTATTAGCTTATATCGTTCATTATGTTTTGTCAATTCTTTCTAAATAAATATTTTGAGAATTTTTCCAAAATTACCACTCTACATTTATACTTTAAGAAAACTCAGCTATAATTCGTATTAAAACTTAAAAATCTACTTCTATTCCTTCAGCATGAAACATAGAATACTAATAACCAATTACCAAAAAGGGGGCGAAAATATGGACAACCTATTCCAATACGTCCTGCACTACGTATTATTAACAATTATGATAGTCGGAGCGCTATTACTATTCCCGTTCTTCCCAAAGTTCGTCCTCTTTTTAGCTTTTTTTATTATGCTCGGGATCGCTATTATAATTTCAACGAGAGAAGATGCCACGCAAAAAGAGAGCAGAGTTCAGCGCGTAAAGCTGTAACTTTGCTCTCTTTTCGTTTCCATTCACTAGTCTCTGTTACACATATTTATCCCGCTATTTGCCGTGCAGTAAGACCCCCATCTCAAAATTCAGTGAAAGCAAAAGAAATTAGGTCTGGGTCGGGGTGCCCGTAAAGGCCCTCACTTTATCTCTCGGGAAATAATTAGCCTTTGTTTTTGTAATTACTCCTATCCAAAAACCACTAATGACATTTATTTTTCACCTTATTATTTTCATATGTTTCACAAGCTATGCAAATTGAGGAACACGGATTTATCTAAGTTACTGTTTCACGTGAAACACATCGCTTCATTTAACCTTTAAAGCAAAATATCATTATGAAGAAAGCCACTTCCTCCAGCAAAACTGAAAGGAAGTGGCTTTCTACTCATTACTCCACAATATTCTCTAATTCATTATATAAATCTGCTCGTAACAACTCTTTCTTCGTTTTTTCCTCATATAATTTTTCAAGTTTTTCAACATCAGCTACATGTTCCATTCCACATTCTATTGCATATATATCTTCTTCTACATGCATTAACTCATTTTCAATCTCTTCAAGATTCCTAGCTTCTTTCTCTTTTACAGGAACCGTTTCAACACTTTTTCTCCCTTGGCGTTTCTGCTTTATTACTTGCTCCTCAAGCTTTTCCTCCCACTTTTGACGAGCCCATGCATAGTTTCCTGCAAACTCAAATAATTTGCATCTATCAATCCAGTACGTCTTTTCAAATAACTTATTTAAAAAATATCGATCGTGTGAAACAGCTAAAATCGTCCCGTTATATTGCTCAAGGGCTTCCTCTAAAACTTCCCTTGATTCAATATCAAGATGGTTTGTCGGCTCATCTAAAATTAGAAAATTGATGTCTTGATACATAAGTTGCGCAAGTCTTAATCTCATTTTTTCTCCACCACTAAGTTGCGTTACTTTCTTAAATACTGCTGGACCATAAAACAAAAACTTAGCTAATATATGTCTTGCTTCTCCCTCTGTTACAGCCACATTCTCTCTGAATGCTTCCAATACATTACTCTTCATATTTTCATATGCATGTTGTGATAAATAACCAATTTTGACACTACTACCAATTCGAATTTCACCAACGTCTGGATTTATTTCTTCTAATAGTAGTTTTAATAATGTAGTCTTCCCTGTACCATTACAACCAACGATAGCAGCACGCTCTTGAAAACGAACATGTAAATTCGCTTGTTCAAATAAAGATCGGCCAGCAAAACCTTTACTCACTTCTTTCATTACAACAACATCTTTTCCGCTTCTCTCTTGCCCTTCAAACTGAAGACCCATCTGTTTTCTTTCTAAAATCGGTCTCTTTAATTTCTCTATACGCTCTAACGCACGTTCCATATTCCTCGCTCTTTTATGCAATCCTTCATTCGGAGGATTCGCTTGATTTGCCCATTCACGTAGGCGCTTAATTGCTTCTTTCATTTTCTTTATTTTCTTTTGCTGCTCTTGATAAGCTTGAAACTCTTGAAGTAACCTTTCTTCCTTCTCCTCAACGAACTGAGAATAATTCGTATGGTACACGTGAATCTCTCCATCTTCCAAATCCAAAATTTTCGTTACAACTTCATCAAGGAAATAGCGATCGTGTGAAATAACCATAACTGTTCCATTATATTCTTTTAAAAATTTCTCTAACCATTCAACTGCAAACAAATCTAAATGATTTGTTGGTTCATCTAATAGAAGTAAATCTGGTTTCTGCAATAGCATATATGCAAGGCTTATTTTCGTCTGTTCTCCTCCACTTAATTCCGTAAATACTCTTGGAAATAAGTTTGTGACTTGTAAGCCATTTGCTACCTTCATTATATTTGCCTCTATTTCATAACCACCGAGAAATGCAAATTTTTCTTGAATTACTCCGTACCTCTCCATTAGCTTTTGCAAAGCAGATTGTTCCTGCTCCTCCGCCATATTTTTTTCTAGAGCATGCATTTCTTTTTCTAATTCCTTTTCTACTTTAAAAGCGGAACTCAATACATCATATACAGTCATGGCCTCATCAAACTTCGGAATTTGTGCGACATGACCAATACGTGTACCTTTCTTCATATGAATGGCTCCTGCATCCAAACTCTCCATTCCCGTTAGAAGCCCAAAGATTGTTGTCTTCCCACTACCGTTACGACCAACTAACCCAACACGTTCACCATTCTTTATTTCAAGCGATATATTTTCAAATATGATGTTTCCACCAAAAGATTTCGTTACATTATTTACACTACAAATAGTCATTTTCCGTACTCCTTTCAATATAAAAAACCATGAGAAAGAAACATTCCCCATGGTTTTCGGCATAGAAAAAGGAAGCCAAATAGCTCCCTTTTCACACGTTTATTAAAAATGGGTGAAGAGATTTCTATCGTTCAATAGTCACTATGCAATTGTTAAAAAAGGGCATACGTATCCCGTTAACAACTACATCATGAAAAATCGCACGACAAAAATAGATAAAATCTAAAAATTTGGCACGCGCAGCTAAAGAACGTTTCATCTCATTCACCCCTTTCGTACGGAATTTAATACTTACTTCTTTATTATACTTTCCAATTTCATGTTTGAATAGTCATTTTTCTGAAAATAATGAAGATAGACTAAACATTTCAATAAGTGACATCAAATCTTACAAAACTGTTATGTTCACGTAATGGAAAGCGATAGTACGAAAAGATGCCTCCCTATACAATAAAGATGTAAAACAAGAGAGACAAACACAAGGAGGAAACAAACATGATGAAAGAAATCGTAAAAGCAATCTTTGAGGTATTAGTGAACGGACAAGCAGTTGTAAAAGAACTAAATGAACTATAAAAAGGAGTGAAGAAATATGATGAACATGGTAAAAATGATTTTACACGCTTTAGTCGATGCAAAAGCAGTTAGCCAAGAATTAAACCAACAATAAAAAGGGGTATATGAATATGAAGAAAGCCATTATTATAATTGCAAGCACAGCAATTACTTTATACACAATAAAAAATAGAAAAAAGAAAAATAATGAAAATGTTCTATATTATCCATACACACTATTAGAGAAAAAATAAAAGACAAGGTACCCTATCGTAATGAGGATATCTTGTCTTTTATTTTTTCCATATTGTCTTTAGAGGATTTCCTTCTCCTTTTCCCGAATGTATTAAGCGGGATTTTTACACATATTTTAAAGGGGCATATATACAAATGGATACACAACAACTATATTTTTTAAACGATATCGGTAAACAAAAACCAGAAAGTATTCGGAATAGAAGCGCTGCATGTCCATTTTGCGATAAAGAACATTTAACGGATATTTTAGCAACTGATGGTTCTATTATTTGGTTAAAAAATAAATTTCCTACATTACAAGATACATTTCAAACGGTGCTGATTGAAACGGATAATTGCGAAGATCATATCGCAACATATACAGAAGAACATATGCGAAAATTAATGCAATTTTCTATTCAACATTGGTTACACTTACAGAAGAACGAAGAATTTGCATCTGTAATTTTATACAAAAATCACGGTCCATTTTCAGGTGGAAGTTTGCATCATGCACACATGCAAATTATCGGAATGAAATATGTAGATTATCTTGAAAATATTGAAGAAGAAAATTTTCAAGGGGTAATTGTTCAAAAAAATGAACGCATTGAGCTTAATATTTCAGAGCGTCCCATTATTGGCTTCACTGAATTCAATATAATCATTGATAATATTTCATATATAGATGAAATGGCAAATTACATTCAGCAAACTGTACGTTACATACTGATAGATTTCCATAAAGGATGCAGTAGTTATAACTTATTCTTCTATTACTTAAATGGAAAAATCATTTGTAAAGTTGTACCTAGATTTGTCGTTTCACCATTGTATGTAGGATATAAAATACCGCAAGTTTCTACAAAACTAGAAGAGGTGAAAATACAACTCACGCAGTATTTCACGAAAGAAAAGGATGAAATTATTCATAAAAAAACAGAGTAGGTATAGAAAACCTACTCTTTTACCCCGCATTAACGAGCAGTAAAACTTCCACCTCAAAATCCGGAAAACGCTAGAATTTAGGCGGAAGATTAACTGCTCGTAAAAGCCCGATTGGTGAAGACTAATAATCAGCGGGGGATGAACAGACTCCCCCACTGATTAAAGTTTCACTTTATTACACCTTTATTTCGATAGTACACATCTTCTAGTCCGATGTTATACTTCATGTTATTATCCGTCCACTCTGGCCCTAAATTCCCTGGCCATCCAGATGTATTCGCTATATATTTCAGTAATGCAAAATCAGTCAAACCTTTTTGCACCCCACGCTTATATCCTTTCATTAAATGCGGCATTGCAATTTGCGCATTTGTACGTGGATCTTTCAGCTCATCATCAGTTAAATGTTCTGGTGCAAGCCCGCCGCCGCGGTGTAGTTGAAACAATCCGAATGAAGTTCCATTATCTCCAACACTTCTTGGATTTAATCGACTTTCATGCTCGGCAATTGCAAGAGGTATCCATTCTGGAAGATTTACTTTCTTCGCTTCCTCTATAATGATTTGTTTCATCTGTTTTGCTTCTTCTGAATCAACATAGCTTGTTCCATTCACTAGCTTATCCATTCCTTCAGACTTTCCTTGGAAATATAAATATACTCCAAGAACAACTAAAAATCCTACAAAGAATTTCTTCACTACCTCTACCTCTTTCTCCGCTGAAATTTGTCCCCTTTCAGCCTTCCCTTTACAATTACCTACATTCTATTACTCTTTTATCATAGCAAATAACTATACGTATTATCATCATGCTTTAGACCGATTTTGTGAAAAAACAGCTGGTAAATATGTGCAAAAATGTAACTTTCATAGACTATAACGCATTTTTTGTATATAATTGTAAACTGAACTCTATATATAGAATAGGAGCGTACAAAATGAAAAAATGCCTAACACTCTTGTTCAGCATTTTACTACTCATCCCTACCTACACCTCTGCACAAACATCATCAAAACCAAAAGTACTTGTTTTGTATAGTACACAAGACGATAAAGTTTCAAATAATGTCCAAATCCTTAATACTCAATTAGGACATTTTACAAATGATATAACCGTAAAAAACTTAAAAGAAGCAACTTCAATTAATAACGTATCCTCCTATACACATATTGTTTATATCGGTGAAACAAAAGAAGCGTTTTCTGATGAAACGAAACAATTTCTAGAAAACTTCTCCGGCCCTGTATTAGTATTAGGACAAAATGTTGAACAATTATCTAAGCGTTTTTCTTTCATTACATTGAAGAGTGACGATATACGAGTTAATAAAATTGAATATCCAGAAAAGAAGCTAAAAAATACCTTAGAAGAGGAACGATTAATTCAATCATTTGATACGAATGGAACTGTGCTTGCTAACGCTTTAAGCTCAAATAACACTAACCCACTAATCGTTCAGCATGAAATATCTTATTATGTTGCAACACCTAACCTCTTTGACTGGATGTCTCATTACGTCGGTGAAATGTTATTTTCTTATTTCAGCCAAAAACCAACGAAAAATAAAGTTGAAGCTTATTTACGTCTTGAGGATGTTCACCCAGCAGCAGATATAAATCAATTGAAAGAAATTGCTGAATTACTAAAAGAGAAAAAGATGCCTTACATGATTACTGTTATTCCGGTATATAAAGATCCAGATACAGGAAAGATAATACATTTAAAAGATAAACCAGAACTAGTTGATCTTTTACGCTCTATGCAAGATGATGGTGCAGCAATTATTATGCATGGTTATACTCACCAATTTTATGACAGTGAAACAGGTGAGGGCTTTGAATTCTGGGATGTCAAAACAGATCAACCAATTCGCCAACCGAAGCATGAAAAACCGAAGACAAAAGATGACTTTCCAAATATAGAGGCATATAACCAATATGTAAAAAAAGGGGAAGAATTCGAGGGAAAATATACGAAAGATCATATTGAAAAAGGAATTCAAGAACTTGTAGATGCTAAACTATATCCTGTTGCCTTTGAAGCACCTCATTACACGATGTCTCAAAAAGGATATGAAATATTATCAAGGTACTTTTCAACTTATGTAGGACAACTACAGTTAAATGATACAACTTGGAAATCCATGCACTCACCATATTATACAAGTACTCCGTCATTTTTACATGGAATGAAACTATTGCCTGAAACAGTCGGATTTATTGAAGAAGATACGCCACAAACTATTGCTAAAATGAAAGAACGTGCTCTATCTGTTTCTAAATTATCCGATGGAATTATTGGTGCATTCTATCATCCTTACTTAGGTGTGAAACCATTAAAAGAAGTATTAAAGGATCTAGAAAGTATTCCAAATATAGAGTGGATTGATTTACAAAAGGAAAAGAATGAAGTAAAAATGAAAGATATTCATATTACGACGAATAAAGACGGCATTCACGTTGAAAAACCAACCAGTGCGAATGACATAATTGATTATATAAAGCAATATGGCTTCTTCCTTATACTGGGGTTCGTTATCATTGTCTTTCTTTTATTATTAAAACGTGCGAAGAAATTAGAATCCTAATACAAAACCACCAAGCATTCTGCTTGGTGGTTTTTTTAACTTAAACCAAAACGTGGCATGTTATTAATAACCCATTGATTATTTTCATAAATAAATTCAACTTCTACTTTTTCCGTTACATTATCATAGTCATTATACGTTTCTACCTGCGCTTTTATTTTCCCATCCTTTAACTCGGCAGAAATAATTTTTGTAAATTTAGTTGCTGCTTTTGACCCTGGATCTCCAATAGCATAGTGCATTTTTCCATTTAACTCTTTAATATATTTACTCTTCATATACTGTGCTATAAATGATTTTGAGAAGTACGTAGATAGCGTAGTCTCTAAATTATCTTTCTTATTATAAATAGGGTTCACTAATTCCCCGTATGAAAAATCCCCTACTCGTTTTGGGTTTCCTGTTAGTGCAGCCATTTGAACATTAGTCAGTTCCTTCTGTGCATTCCATACTTTCTGTAACATAACGTTATCTGCTAGCTTCTTATCTTTTACTTCATTTGATTTCTTTGTATCCAAATTCATGATAGTTCCATTATCCGTATAGAGATACATATCTCCTGCTACAAAATATAAATAGGATTTAGTTGGTTCAACCGCTTTATTATAAATTACCTTTTCATTTCCACCATTTATTTTCTTCTTATATACTCCATCCTTTTTTAAATAATAAAAAGTATCCCCTTTCACATTCATCTGCAAGGCATCCTTTACCAATAACTTTTCATTATTTTGTTGAACGTCTATTTCATATATGCCATGCTCAGCTTCATTTGTTTCAAAAGGTAACGAAAAGTCGACAACAGCATATAATTTTTCATTATTATACGTAGCACTAGATATTGTTGCATAATTTTCTTTTGACCAAGTTTTATTATCTTTTGTCATTTGTGTTCCACGATTTTTATTCCAATGTAGAATACTATCATCTATCGTTCGAGACCAACCAGAATTTTTAAATGCCGCTTCTTCTTCCTGTCCCGTCTTCAAATTGATTTTTGCGATCCCTACAATATCAAAACCACCATGCTCAGAATATTTTTTCGGATAAAATAAAGTTTGATCTTTTATATAAACATAATTTATATCCGCTTTTAACGTATCTAACTTTTTATTTGATATATCATACTTCATTAAAGAAGATAATCCCGCATTCTTCTCTTCATCCGTATGAATAAAATATAAAGCTTTGTTTTTTATATTTATGTAAGAAGCATTTACACCTTCCACTACACGTTCCGAAGTCTGAAATTGATCTTTCGTACGATAAATGCCTCCTGTATTTTTATCACCATTTACCGCATAGTAAACCCATCCATTACTCTCTGCCATCTTCCCTTTATTAGAACTGTTTCCAACCGAATTCCCGTTTTTCTCAGTTTCTTTCATCTGTTTTTCAACTACTGGATCAATTTGTTCTTCTTTACTTTCTTGCGTTGCGTTGGGATTTATAGCTTTCTTTTCTGCTTCACAACCAAACGCTGCAACTGAAAGTGCACCGATCATCATTGTAATAGCTATTTTTTTATGTGCTTTCCCCATTTTCTCCCCTACTTCCTTCATCAAATTAAACATATCATAAATTATAGAAAAAATTAGAAAAAATATCCATAATAAAAAGAATAAGAGTACCTCTCCTATCCTTTCAAATAAAGCGAAACCTTAATCAGTCAGGGTCTTAATCCCCGGCAAATAGCGGGGTAAAATCGAATGGTATTTTCATATATTGTTTCTGCAACCTGATCAACAGATATGTTTTTTATAACACTAATTTCCTTTAATACATCTCGAATCATTCTCGGGTGCGTCATAACATCGTCTTGAAATTCCCACGGTCCATCTGTTTCTACCATCATATATTCAAGCGGATAATACGAAACAATTTTTCTAATCTTCTCCTTATGTAAAACATCCGGTGTAATCGAAATATAATAACCATTCTTCATCATCCGTTTCATTGTTTCATCACTTCCTTTAAACCAATGGAAATGTGCACGTGAAACTTTATATTTCTCTAGCAAATCACATACAGTGTCAGCATCTTCATAAACTGCGTGTAATATAATCGGCAAATTATACTTACTAGCTAGTTCTATAAATTTTTTCAATACAGCTATGTATGGATCTACAGCAATTCTTTCATCTTCTTTTCTCAAATAATAGGGCAAACCTACTTCACCAATCGCAACAATTTCCTCTGCGTTCTGTTCAATAAGTTTATAAATCTGTTCACACTCTTCTTTATGAATCTGTTGCTCTGGATGAAACCCTATCGCTGGATATATAAAGGGATACTTCTTCGCTAAAGATAACGTTTCCTTACAAGATTGATAATTCATAGATACAGCAATAAGCCCCTTTATTTCATTACTATTTTCCACCTCTTTCAGTAATCTGTTCTTCTCTTCATCCTTATATTGATCAACATGTATATGACTATCAATCCATTTCATCTTTATGCCCCCATAAAAAAAACAAGAAAGGACTTCCTTTCTTGTTTTAGCATCTATATTATTTAACAATTAAGTTTGTTATGATATCAAATAATCCAATACACACTACGGCAACAGTAAAGTAGCTACAGAAATCTTTAATTGGTAACTTCACTACTTCTTCTTTACGCATCCCATTTTTCTCCCTTCTTACTAGATCCCTAATTATTTTTCTATCTGTATCTATTATGCAAAAAATATGACAAATTTACTATCGAATTAACTTACGTAAACCTTACAATGTTGTAAGGTTTAAAAAAGGATCCTCATCTTTATTCAGATGAGGATTATTAAAAATTAGTTGGTTTTTCATTCTTCATTACAAACAGAAAGTAATACATTAAGACTTTCTAGTTACACTATATGAAAATTACTATCTTTTAACTATCGAATTACATTACAGAAGACTTACATGTTTGTAAGTTATGTGTAATGTAATTCGATAGTTTCCCTTACTTATATTTCGTACAATAAAGTTAGAAAGTAAGCCAAATAAGAAGAACAATCACATAACCAAATTGCATTGCTAGTAGCTACTCTTCTTATACCTTTCACCCATGCTACTACAATGTACCCCCTTCCCCTTTATATAATAAAAAAGCCTTAGTCTATATGGACTAAGGCTTTTTTGCTAACCCCTAAAATACCCTTACCCAGTATTTTTATTTTCGACAAAAAATAGCTGGGGGTATATTTCACTATCTCATCGTTAAAAGTTTACTCTTCGCATTTATAGGAATATTTGCAATCTCAATCTCTTCAATCGATTCACCGTAACGTCCTTTTGCAAAAACCTTTAATGCTTCATCTCTCTTTAACATATGCTTAACCGTTTTCTTTATTTTCTGCTCTCTACCACGTTCATCGAATGCAATAAATTCATATTCATACCACTCATCACCAATATGCTGACCAATTGTATTCACAACCGTATAGTATTCTTTCGTCTTATAAAATGGATTATATTTATCGATAACCGGTCCAAGTTTCGTAGGCAGTAACATTACTACTATCACTATCATCGCTATTATAGTAGTGATCATTTTTTTCTTCATAATAAACATTCCTCCTCTGCAGGATATATATACATCCATTTTAAAAAGGGGGAATAAAATCTACTATTGAATCTCATTACATTACACTTACATTTTTGTAAGAATTAAAAAAGGTGAACGAATTTACTCGTTCACCTTTTAGCTTGCTTTAAAGCCACCGCCAAGTACATCACGTACATCATGTATAACAACGAAAGCATCTTCATCTACCCGGCTAATAACTTGTTTTAACTTAACAAGCTCTTGTTTATTAATAACAACATATAAAACTTCTTTATTTTTACCAGTATATCCGCCGCGCCCTTCTAATACAGTAACACCGCGTGTCATATTTTTCGTAATAGCTTCACGAATTAAATCTGGTTGATTCGAAATAATCGTAACAGCCGTTTTTGTATCCATTCCTTCTACAATGAAATCAATCACCTTCGCTCCGATGAACACAGCTACAAGTGTATACATTGCCTTTTCTTGCCCTATTATAAATACAGAACCAGCAATTACAACAATATCAATAATTAGTACGCCTTTACCTACACTCCAACCTAAATATTGATTTGCTAACCGAGCTAAGATTGCTGATCCTCCCGATGTACCTCCGGCTTTGAACATACAGCCTAATCCAATACCCACAAATAAACCAGCAAATAAAGCTGCTAATAATGTATCACTATTTACATGATACTCAATATGTTCTGTAACGTATAAAAACAAAGATGTTTCTACAATCCCTAAAATTGTATAAATCATTGTTTTCTTATCAAAAAATTTATAACCAATAGCTAGTAAAATTGCATTTATAGCAAAATTCACAATCCCTGGTGACCAATCAAATAAGTAGTACGTAACAACCGTTAAACCAATAATTCCACCTTCCGATAAACGGTTTGGAATTGCAAAGTAATTAATACCAATTGCGAATAATAATGAACCAATTGTAATTAGTGTTATTTCCTTTATACGTTGATTAACCATAGTTCATACCCTCCCCCCATTTGACATTGTATCACTATCTCCTAGAGGTTTAGAAGTGGTTTTTATTCCGCATTTTCCCTCTTAAAAATTGAAATATTATGTTTAAACAGAGGGTTGATTAATTATTCATATTTGCTCTAACTGCACGGACAAATTGCTCCACATTCCCTTTCTGAATATACTTAGCGCGAATGGTTTCATGATTACAAGTAAACTCAAAGTACGGATGAAAATCTATGCTATCTATATGCACATATGAGTACTCTTTAAATGTTGAAGGATAGTAAGGAAATTTCCCGTAAAACAGGAGGCGTCTAGTAGTGGCAACAAAAATTCCATGTTGATAACATAACATGAAATTATCCTTCTCAAAGATCCCTACCACAAAAACCAAAATCTTTTCATCATCATCTACATACTTTTTCATACTCGATAAAAGTTCATTCATGCATATTCCTCCAAATTCTATTCACTGCTTTAACACTTGAAAAGAATCCATGGATATTACAGACCGGTTTAACTCCTTTATAAAGTATGAAACGCGTTTCCTGTCAAAGATATTTCAAAAAAATAATCCGTTATGCGATTATACACATAACGGATTAAGATTAAACTGTAGAGCGTTCCACAAGTTCGTATGGAATTTCCAGCTTTTCTTGTTTAGAACTCTCGTCATTCACTTTTCTATGCAACATTTCAAAAGCAGTTTTCCCTATCTCCTTTAAATTTTGATCAATAGTTGTCAATTGTAACACTTGCGAGATAGGTTGATTATCAAAGCCAATAATCGCTAAATCCTCAGGAACTTGAATCCCTAATTTTTCAACCTCTGTCATAACCCCAATCGCAACTTCATCACCTGCTACTATTAATGCTCCAGGAAGATCCTGCATCTCTTTTAACTTATGAGCCACTTTTACACCATCTTCTAGTGTAAAACATTCTGTAAAAATCCATTCTTCGTTAACCTCTTCATCTATAGATTGCAATTGCTGTTTATAAACATCAAAACGCTTTTGACTACTCGGCCCTAATTTTCTTCCCGTACAATAGCCAATTTTTTTATAACCTTTCTCAATCAAATAATCCATTCCTAATTGAAAGGCCGCTGAATGATTCGTATATACACTTGAGATGTTTGAAATATCATTATCTTCACAAGCAATTATTGTGCCGTAAGAAGCATACGGTTCTATCGTTTCCCAATCATTTGCACGTGAACAAATAATAAGACCATCCAATTGTTTTGTTTTTAACATATGTAAACTTTTCATTTCTTCTTTTTTATTATAATTCGTTTGGCAAAGTAACACTCTGTAATTATGAGTTAACGCAATCTCCATCATTCCGCTCACCATCGCATCAAAACACGGATGATTAATATACGGTAAAATCACACCAACAATATTCGTCTTTCCTTTTGATAAATGAACAGCATTTGCGTTTTGCGAGTAATTCAATTTCTCAACTATCTCTATAACCGCTTTCCTTTTTTCTTCACTTACATATGGGTGATCATTCAACACTCTCGAAACAGTCGTAACTGAAACTCCCGCCATCTTTGCGATATCTTTAATATTAGCCATGCACTCACCTCTATCTTTAAGTTAATGAATCTCATGAACATATGTCAAATCTTCTTATCATTACACCTTCATTTGTTTCTCTTACAAAAGTGTAATTTTTCTGTAAGCTAATTCGATAGTGACTTTCCGCAACATTTCATACAATTAAGTCAGAAACAAGGTAACAACTATTCGAAAAGGAGCGGATTAATATGATGAACAAAATGAAAACGAACAATTTCTTACATACAATGGGCATGGTATTTTCCGCTCTTATCGACGCAAAAGCTGTTGCTTCTACATTAAACAAGTAAGGAGAATATATTATGAATAACATCACTTTTAACAAATTAGATTTTTTAGGACTAGCTAGTGGCTCGCTTCTTCTTACTGCTTTTATTTACGCCGCTACGCTTGTATAACTTTGTGTCCCCTTTCCCCTTTATTATAAATAGTAATAGAAAAGACGACCGTCTATGCCCGGTCGTCTTTTCTTATTTTTGATTTGATTGCAAAGCTTCTTTTAACTCCTCAAACTTCTCATTTAATTGATCTGTCATCATTTTCATAGCGGTTTTTCGATCTATTTGTTCTCCAGCCTCAATTTGAATCGGATCTCCAAAAATCAATTTTGCCTTTTTCCCCTTTATTAATTCTTTTACACTTGATGGACCAACATAAGCTGCCGGCACTAAAGGTACATTAGAACGCATCGCAATTGTCACAGCACCCGCTTTTAATGAAACATCTTCCGCTGATCTCGTTCCACTCGGAAAAATCCCTACTACCTTTCCTTCTTTTAATAAACGTGATGGAATTTTAAGTGTACTCGGTCCCGGATTCGCGCGATCTACAGGGAATGCATTTACATTTTTAAAGAACCAATTTTTGAATTTCCCTTCAAATAATTCTTTTTTTGCCATGTAATGAATTTGAGTTGGGTACATCCCTGTAGCTAACATTAATACATCCATAAAACTTGTATGTGTACACGCAACAACATACGGACCACCTTCTGGTAGCTTTTCTCTTCCTTTCACTTCTACTTTCCCAGCTGTTTTAAATATATATTTCAACAAAAATGTAATTGGTTTATACATTTATTTCGTTCCTTTCTAAACATCCGAAGTATAATCATATTCTTACAACAATTATAACACTAAGTTTTAGGAGTTGGTAATAAAAATAAGTATGAATTGTTAAATTTCAATTCTTACAAAAGTGTAATTTTCTTGTAAGCTAATTCGATAGTTACTTCTTACTATATTTCATACAATTAAGTCAGAAACAGGGCAACAATTATTCGAAAAGGAGTCGATTAATATGATGAACAAAATGAAAACGAACAATTTCTTACATACAATGGGCATGGTATTATCGGCTCTTTTCGATGCAAAAGCTGTTGCTTCTACATTAAACAAGTAAGGAGAATGTATTATGAATAACATCACTTTTAACAAATTAGACTTTTTAGGGTTAGCTAGCGGCTCTCTTCTTCTTACTGCTTTTATTTACGCTGCTACGCTTGTATAACTTTGTGTCCCCTTTCCCCTTTATATAGAAAAAGACGACCGTCTATGCCCGGTCGTCTTTTTAATTTTTTCTTTCTTTCAACTCTTTTAAAAGCTGTATCAGCTCAGCTTGTTGTTTTATCTTTTTACGACCATTTCGATTAATTGCTGCAAGCTCACAGGCAACTCCGACGGCGAAGAAAAACAATAAACTTTCTAACATGTGAAATCCTCCATTTGCCTATTAAACAGCTTGACGTAATTGTTCTTCTTGTAAAACTCTATTATTTATATTTTCTTCTTTTCTCTGGCAAACGTTATTGCGAATAAGTGCTGCAATAACAAGTACAGTCCCTATAATATCAAACATTGTGATTTGATACCCTTGCATCATCATAATAGCTAAAGTCGTAATTGGTACAAAATTAATAAATAAAATCCCATTAATGGATGATAAAATTTTCACACCGTAGTTCCAAGCAAGTAGCGCTACAATACCTGGCAATGTCATCATAAATAACAAATCATATTTTACAATAGAAATCGTTCCCATACTAGGAACTGAAACATATCCAAGCCACGTAATAATTACCGTTATAATTCCTGTAACAGTCGTACCGAATACACACGTCAACGTAGAATAACGTAATGTTGACCAATCACTACACGTTTGACCACCCATCGTATAAATAACCCAGCCTATAACACCAATAAATATAAATGCTAATGGGAACATATTATCTTTCAATGTTACAAAGAAACTCATGTCACCTTTTGTAATAACAAACACAGCTCCTACAAAAGCAATAACCATACTCGTTATCGTATACTTCTTCGGTTTTATATGCTTATATCCCCATAAAATACAAATAGAAATCATCGGCATAAGTGCTTCCATAATGGAAGCTACCATTACACCCGACTTACCCATCAACATTTGCCCTAAAAATATGAGGACATTATATACTGTAAATGCCATCGTTCCAAAAAAGACGAGTAACTTTCCTCTTCCCTCTAAACGAAATGCCTGTTTTCCTTCTTTCACTAACAACAATACAATCAGCATTATCGCCACTGCTCCATAGCGAATAAGCGAAAAATAAAATGGATCTATGTATTCTAGCGCATGATCAGCAACTGGAAACATCGCTCCCCATGACATACTCGCAATTAAACACGCTACAGCCCCTATTATCATTTGACCTCTTCTCACCGCAATCCCCCGTTTCTTTCTATTTGCACAAAGAGAATTGTAAAAGAAAAAATATATCACGTAAAATGATTCAAAATGATGTTAACTATCATTTATAATGATAGTTAACATCAAGGGGGATTACAAAATGGAATTACGAGACTTACAAATCTTTAAAAGCGTTGCCGATCAGGGTAGTGTAAGTAGCGCAGCAAAGGAATTAAATTATGTACAATCAAATGTAACTGCACGTATTAAACAACTAGAAAACGAATTAAAAACCCCACTCTTTTACCGCCATAAACGAGGAATGACTTTAACAGCTGAAGGAAGAAAAATGCTCGTTTATGTTAGTAAAATTTTGCAAGATGTCGACGAACTAAAACAAGTATTTTTAGATAGCGAAACACCCTCCGGTATATTGAAAATCGGTACAGTCGAAACAGTAAGTACACTGCCTACCATTTTATCTTCTTACTATAAAAGCTATCCAAATGTCGATTTATCATTACAAGCGGGTCTAACAGAAGAATTAATTAAAGAAGTACTTGATCATCAATTGGATGGCGCCTTTATATCAGGTCCTATTAAACATCCACTAATCGAACAATACGATGTTAGTACAGAGAAATTAATGCTTATAACACAAAATAAAGCCTTTCATATAGAAGAATTTACAACAACTCCTCTACTCGTTTTTAACCAAGGATGTGGATACCGCTCCAAACTAGAACGTTGGCTTAAAGATGAAGGTTTGCTACCAAAAAGAATTATGGAATTCAATATATTAGAGACAATATTAAACAGCGTTGCACTCGGCCTCGGAATTACACTCGTACCACAGTCTGCTGTCCATCATCTTTCTAAAGCAGGTAAGGTACATTGTCATGCAATCCCTGAAAAATACGGCAGTATTTCAACGGTTTTCATACGCCGTAAAGATAGCTATATGACGAATTCAATGCGTAGTTTTTTAAAAACAATTGAAGACCATCATCATATCAATATGCTGTGAAAGACATTCTTACATGAATGTCTTTTTTTCTTACAAAAGTGTAAGTCTTTCGTAAGCTAATTCGATAGTTGCAAGTAGCCATATTTCCTATAATTAAGACATAAGCAGGGCAACAACAATTCGAAAAGGAGCGGATACGCATGATGAACAATATGAAATCAAATAAATTTTTAAATACAATGGGCATGGTGCTATCCGCACTTGTCGATGCAAAAGCTGTTGCAACTACATTAAACAAATAAGGAGAGTTTATAATGAACAACATTACTTTCAACAAATCAGACTTTATCGGACTTGCAAGTGGAGCTACTCTTCTTACGGCTTTCATTTATACACTTGCTCAAGGTCTTGTTTAACACTTTGTTTCCCCAACCCCCTTTATATATAGAAAAAGCTGCTCGTCTTATAGACAAGCAGCTTTTTAGTTTGTTTCATATACAATTTGACCTGTTTTCGTAATATCATATCCGCCAATCGCATTTAATTCATTATGAAATTCTTCCGATTGCAGAATGTCTTTCACAACTTCAATCAACTCTTCATTTTCTTTATTCTTCAAAATTACTAAATCATACTGTTCTTTCATGATTGGAATAAAGTCCACATTTACAATTTGCGAAAACTTTTCTGAACCTACTCCTACATCAGCTTTTCCATTTGCAACTTGCGTGGCAACACCAAGATGATTCGATTCTTCCCATTCATATCCACTAATATCAGCTTTATTTAATTTTTGGATTCGTAATTGTTCATCGACTAACACTCTAATACCAGAACCCTTTTCTCGATTCACAAACTTTATAGTGGACCCGGATATGTCAGCCCATGCCTTTATTCTCTTCGGATTTCCTTTTCGGACATAAAATCCTACATTTCTGGACAATAAATTAATCATAATGCATGGCTGTCCTACTAAAATGCGTTTTACGTAAGGAACATTATATGTACCAGTTTCACCATCAAACAAATGCAAACTAACGATACTTCCTTCTCCTTGATACATTTTCACTAAACTCGTTAAGCTACCTTGATACGCCCTTAAAACATTAGAACTTGGCAAACGATTTTCTATACGTTTAGCTAACATATCTAACGTTAGTTCTTGACCACTAATAATACACGTGTTCAAGATACTACTACCATCGTTTTTTACAGGAGTAACTTGTACCTTTCCTGTTTTCATTTGTTTTATATATTGATCTAAATCTGCTGCATCAATGCGCATCTGTCTACCAACTCTATAAGAAGGAAGTTCTCCTTTTTTAATTAAGTCGTATACAGTTAATTTTGATACTTTTAATCGCTTTGCTACTTCTTCCGTTGTGTAGGAATGATGATCCATAGACGATTCCTCACTTTCTCCTTTCATTGTAACAAAGAAAAGAATATTTCTCCTATTTTTTAAAAATAGATATATGTTCAAATTACATTCAATTATAACTAGTTATATTTAGATATAATTAGTTATAATTAGATGTATCAAAATGAAAGGGGATTTTTTTATGAATAAATTTACATTACGTTCCATCGGGGCACTTATACTTTCTTTCCTTCTTATATTTAGTGCTGCTTGTACAAGTGGGGAAAAGCATACAAAGTCAGCTGCTAAAGAGGATAAAACAGTTGAACTGACTATCTCAGCTGCTGCAAGCTTACAAGATGCATTAAAAGAAATCGAAAAACAATATAAAGAAAAAGAGCCAAATATCAAACTTTCTTTTAACTTCGGTGCTTCTGGAGCACTTCAACAACAAATTGAACAAGGTGCACCTGCTGATTTATTCTTCTCTGCAGCAGAAGATAAATTCCAAACCCTTGTAAAAAAAGGATTCATTAGTGAAAAAGAAGGGAAAAATCTTCTTGGAAATGAACTAGTTCTAGTCATCCCTAAAGATAGTTCACTTACAAAATTTCAAGATTTAAAAGATGAGAAAATCAAAAAAATTGCACTTGGTACACCTGAATCTGTACCTGCTGGCAAATATGCAAAGGCTTCTCTAACACACGAAAACCTTTGGAATGATGTTCAAAATAAAGTCGTATTTACAAAAGATGTTCGCCAAGTGTTAACATATGTAGAAACAGGGAATGTCGATGCTGGCATCGTATACAAAACAGATGCTCTCATTTCGGATAAAGTAAAGATTGGTGAGACAGCAGCAGCTACTTCTCATGAGCCAATCCACTATCCTTTAGGTGTTATAAAGGAATCTAAACATAAGAAAGAGGCGACTTCATTTTATGAGTATTTGCAGTCAAAAGATGCACAATCTATCTTTAAGAAATATGGATTTACAGTTCTGTCGTAATTACTATGAGCATTGATGCTATTTTATCGCCTGTCTTTCTATCTTTAAGAGTAGCTGCGTGCGCCACTATTCTCGTTACAATTTTAGGGACAATTGTCGGGCGAGCACTAGCTCGCTCCTCATGGCGATATAAAGTACTATTAGAAACCATATTTTTATTACCAATGGTACTTCCACCAACTGTTATCGGCTTCTTTCTCATTATCATCTTTGGAAACAACAGCCCGATCGGAAAGTGGGTTGAATCATTATTTCAGCAGTCTATTATGTTCACATCTACTGCTGCGATTATCGCTTCTACAGTTGTTGCATTTCCGCTTATGTACCAATCAGCGAAAACGGGATTTTCTATCGCAAATGTACAAATTGAAGAAAGTGCTCGTGACCTTGGCGCAAGTGAATATCAAGTTTTTCTGCACGTTACACTTCCACTCGCATTTCCTGCCTTATTAAGCGGGATGATTTTGAGCTTTGTCCGCGCGCTCGGTGAGTTTGGTGCTACACTCATGTTTGCCGGGAACATTCCTGGCAAAACACAGACAATCCCAACTGCAATTTACATGGCTATTGATGCAAGTAATATGCAACTCGCCTGGACACTTGTAGTTATTACTATCGGTATGTCACTCGTATTTCTACTATGTATTCAACTTATTAATAAAAGAATCACTAACTCTTAAAGCAGCTTTTGTCGAAGCTGCTTCTTTATTTCTTAGGAAATAAAATATACCAATGGGAAATAACTGAATTTTACCTCTTATTTAAATATACATTTTATTTGAATTCACTTTCTAAAATAGGCAATTTCCTGTTATTATATGGAGGTGTTTCAAAAAATGAAGAAATGAAAACGCATTTATATTGTGAATTCTTCATCCTGTTTTAGCGATCGGTAATCTTCTACTCTATTAGTGGGGCATTACCGATCGTTAGAACGATATGTAACTATATTGGTATAGCAAACCGAAGGGAGTCTTGTAATGGACATTTTATTAGCGCTTCTTCCTGCAATTGCATGGGGAAACATCTTATTAGTAAGCGTAAAAATGGGCGGTGGTGCATATAGCCAAACGGTAGGTATGACAATCGGTGCTCTATTCTTCGCAACAATTATGTATGTATTTACTCAACCAGCTTTAACAATGACAATCTTAATTGTTGGTTTTATTTCAGGTTTATTCTGGGCTTTAGGACAAGTAAACCAATTAAAAACAGTTGAAAAACTAGGTGTTTCAACTACTGTAACGATTTCTACTGGTATGCAACTTGTTGCAACTTCTATCTTTGGGGTTATCGCTTTCCGTGAGTGGACTACTACTACAACGATCATTCTGGGAACGATTGCAATCCTATTAATTGTAGTTGGTGTTGTATTCACATCATTAGATGATAAAGAAAATGCTCAGCCACCTGGACAATTGAAAAAAGGACTTCTTACTTTAATTGTTTCTACTTTCGGCTATCTTGTATATGTAATTATTATTCGTTGGTATAATATTGATGGTTGGTCTGCTATTTTACCACAAGCAGTTGGTATGTTTGTTGGTGCGGTTGTACTGACGTCTAAACATAAACCGTTTAACAAATATGCAATCCGTAATGCTTTGTCTGGTTTACTATGGGGAACTGGAAACTTATTCTTACTTCTTTCATTACCACGTGTTGGAGTAGCAACAAGCTTCCCATTATCTCAAACTGGAATCGTTATCTCAACATTCGGTGCGATTGTATTCTTAGGTGAAAAGAAAACAAAACGTCAATTGATCTTTATTGCACTAGGTAGTGTTTTAATTATCGGCGGCGCTGTATTACTTGGTATGACAAAAGCATAATCTTATATTCTATTAGTAAACCCCTGAAGCATATATGCTTCAGGGGTTTTTCAATTCTAATTATTTTCTAGATATAATTATTTGTATGTTCTTGCCCCTTATAATTGCTCTTCCACTCTAGCAAACCAGCTACACATATAAAGAGATTAATAACAGTTAATATTAGCATGAATTTCCGCCTTCTCATTATCCATTCCATCTACGATAAGTCTTTTCTTTTTACAACATTCTCTTAAAGATGATATCGTTTTTATAACATATCTCTACTAGAAAGGAATAAAGAATATGCTAACTAAACATCGAATTTTATTTATTGGTGCCGGTCGTATGGCAGAAGCTATATTTTCCGGATTACTTAAAACAAGCAAAGAGTACATCGAAGAAATTATCGTCTCTAACCGAAGCAACGTAGAAAAGCTAAAACAGTTACAACATCGATATAATGTGTCTACTGCAACAGATTGGAAACAGCATGTTACATCTGTTGATACGGTTGTTTTAGCAATGCCACCTTCTGCTCATGAAGAGTTATTAGCTGAGCTATCTCCGTTAATATCAAATCAACTAGTCGTAACAGTCGCAGCCGGCATTGGACCATCTTATTTAGAAGCTAGACTCCCAAAGGGCACGCCTGTTGCTTGGATTATGCCTAATACAGCTGCTGAAATTGGAAAATCTATCTCCTTATATACAATGGGACAATCAGTAAACGAGATGCATCAAGAAACCCTGCAACTGCTTTTAAAAGGTATTGGTACTTCGCAACTTTGTACTGAGGAAGAAGTTCATCAGCTTACTGCAGTTACTGGAAGTGCACCAGCCTTCCTTTATTACTTTGCTGAAAGCTTAATTGAAACAACAAAAAGTTATGGAGTCGATGAAAAAACCGCAAAACATCTTGTCATTCAAATGATTTCTGGCTCTGCTTCTATGCTCGAACAAACGCAAAATCCAGCTAACCTCCGCGAACAAGTAACAACGCCAGGTGGTTCCACAGCTGAGGGTCTCAAAACTTTATACGAATATAATTTTTCAGAGGCAATTCAAAAAGCAGTAGAAGCAACAAACAAAAAAGCTAGGGGGAAATAATATGATTTTAACAAGTTTAAAAGACTATACAACATTACATAACGGTGTAAAAATGCCTTGGTTTGGTTTAGGTGTTTTTAAAGTAGAAGATGGTTCAGAAGTAATTGATTCTGTAAAAGCAGCAATTAAAAATGGCTACCGCAGCATCGATACTGCAGCAATCTATCAAAATGAAGAAGGCGTTGGACAAGCGATTCGTGAATCCGGTGTTTCACGCGAAGAATTATTTATTACCTCAAAAGTATGGAATAACGATCAAGGATATGAAACAACACTTCAAGCATTTGAAACTACATTAGAGAAATTAGGTCTAGAATATTTAGATTTATATTTAGTACATTGGCCTGTAAAAGGGAAATATACCGAATCATGGAAAGCATTAGAAAAACTTTATAAAGATGGCCGTGTTCGCGCTATCGGTGTGAGTAATTTCCACATTCACCACTTACAAGACGTGTTTGAAATTGCTGAAATTAAGCCAATGGTCAACCAAGTGGAATACCACCCACGTTTAGCACAAGAAGAGTTACATGCATTCTGTAAAGAACATAATATCCAGCTTGAAGCTTGGTCACCATTAATGCAAGGACAACTACTAGATAATCCAACGTTACAAGAAATTGCGACAAAATATAATAAATCAACTGCGCAAATTATTTTACGCTGGGATTTACAAAACGAAGTTGTAACAATTCCCAAATCAATTAAAGAACATCGCATTATTGAAAATGCAAACATCTTCGACTTTGAATTAAGTGCTGATGATATGAAATCAATTCAAGCTTTAAATGAAGATCGTCGCGTTGGTCCAGATCCAGATAACTTTAACTTCTAGTAGAAAAACCACTGCCCTATGCAGTGGTTTTTCCGTTTAATAAAACTGAAAATTTAAACTATATTTCATTTAGTTGACACTTCATTATTCAAGGTGTAAGATTTTGAATTATCAAAGAAACACAAAAATTAATAAAATTTATTCGTTTACTCATTGTATCAAGAGAGGTGGAGGGACTGGCCCATTGAAACCTCGGCAACAGGTTCATTTTGAATACTGTGCCACTTCCTGCAAGCTTTATGCTTGAAAGATAGAATGAGGGACTTCGTTTATATACGGGTGCATAACTTGTACGTAAAAATCCCTCTTTCTCAATATGAAAAGAGGGATTTTTTATTTTTCATTTCCCTCATCATCATCCAAACTTAATTATTTAGGAGGAAAATCAAATGAAAAAGAAGTTTGTACCCGGTATTGCATCAGTTGTAGGAGTAAGTATTTTATTAACTGGTTGCGGTAGTTATAAAAACGAAGCAAGCGGAGCAAATGCAAAAGACGAGGCACCTAGTAAACAGGTTTTAAACTTATCTTCACCTACTGAAATACGAACAATGGATACGGCTCGTGCTACAGATACTGATTCTGGTCAAGTAATGAGAAACGTATTTGAAGGTTTGTATAATCTTGGTGAAGGTAACAAACCTGTTCCTGGTGTTGCAAAATCTCATGAAGTAAGTGGCGATAAAACGAAATACACATTCCATTTGCGAGATTCAAAATGGTCAAACGGCACTCCTGTTACAGCTAAAGATTTTGTGTTCGCTTGGCAAAGAGCCGTAGATCCAGCAACAGCCTCTGAATATGCATTTCTATTCTTTGATATTAAAAACGCAACAAAAATTAACAACAAAGAACTTCCAGCCGACCAACTTGGTGTAAAAGCAGTTGATGACCATACGTTTGAGGTAGAATTGGAGCGTCCTGTTCCGTATTTTATTAGCTTAACAGCGTTCCCAACATTTCTACCAATTAACGAGGAATTCTTTAAAGCACAAGGTGATAAGTACGCTTTAGAAGATAATACAATCTTGTACAACGGAGCTTTTACACTAAGCGATTGGAAGCACGAACAAAGCTTTAAATTCAAGAAAAACCCTACCTATTGGGATAAAGATACTGTCAAACTAGAAGAAATCAATTTTAACGTCGTAAAAGAAAAATCAACAGAAGTAAATTTATTCGAGTCAAAACAATTAGATCGTATAAAACTAACATCTGACTTCGTCGATAAATATAAAAAGGATGCTAACTTTAAAGAACGTCCAAACGTAGGCGTACAATTTTTACGTATGAATCAACAAAACAAAGTGCTTCAAAGCGTTTCTGCACGCCAAGCAATTGATCAAACAATTGATAGAAAATCCTTTGTAAATACGTTATTAAATGATGGATCTACACCAACATTTGGTCTCGTTCCAAAAAACTTTGCAAAAGGACCTGAAGGAAAAGACTTCCGTACTGCAAATGGCGATTTAACAAAAGTTGATACAAAATCTGCACAAGAGTTATGGAAAAAAGCTAAACAAGAGCTTGGTTCTGAAAAGATAACATTAGAATTATTAACGAGTGATGCTGACCTTGATAAGAAAACTGGTGAATTCTTAAAAGGACAACTAGAAAAGAATCTAGATGGATTAACAGTAAATATAAAACCGCAACCGCGTAAGCAACAAGTTTCGCTTTTATTAAAAGGTGACTACGAAATCGGAATCGATGGCTGGAGCCCTGACTTTGCGGATCCAATTACATTCCTTGAGCTATTTACAACGAATAACCCTTATAACTTAGATCATTACTCTAATAAGGAATTCGATAAAACAATAGCAAAAGTGAAAACAACTTTAGCTGGTGATGAAAAAGCTCGCTGGGAAGCATTACTAGCATCCGAGAAAATATTATTTAAAGACTCTGTTATCGCTCCTCTTTACCAAAAAGGCGAATCTTATTTAGAACGTTCTTATGTGAAAGGAATTGTGCAAGTAGACTTTGCAGGGCAATTAAACTTCAAGTGGGCAAAAATTGAAAAATAAAGTGAAACTTTAATAAGTGGGGGTTTCTTCATCCCCACTTATTATTAGCCCACACCAATTGTTTTTTTAGCAAAATATATTAAAAATAGGTTCTCTCACACATGAGAATCCGCTTTTTCAATATATTATTCTAAGAAATTAACAATCTATTTTTATTATTGACATATAGTTCTTTCCAGTGTTAATATTCTAAATAATCAAAGAAACGAAATATTTCACCATCAAAATATAATGTCTACTACGTTGAAACATATAACGATAGATTATAGATCAACATGTATATACATATAGAACACCTGATTACCTATAAACAAATATTTATAATAGGTTTTATCTCCTTCTATAGCTACTTCAAGACATGGACATTATGACGTTACGAACAACACATTTAGGGAGGAACGAACAATGAAGAAAAAAGTTATACCTGTTGTTGCATCTGTTTTAGGGGCAAGTCTATTACTAACTGCTTGCGGGGGAAATAAGGATAATGCAAGCGGAGCGAAAGCAAACGATAAAGCACCTGATAAACAGGCAATTAACTTATCATTCGCTTCAGAAATTCCAACAATGGATGTTGCAAAAGCAACGGATGGGGAATCCATGAACGTAATGCGCAATGTTTTTGAAGGGTTATATGCAATGGGAGAAGATAATAAACCGGTTCCTGGTGTCGCTGAGTCGGTTGACATTAGTCCCGATAAAACAAAATATACATTCCATCTGCGTGATTCAAAATGGTCAAACGGTACTCCTGTTACAGCAAAGGACTTTGCCTTCGCTTGGCAACGTGCCGTAAATCCTGATACAGCAGCTGAATACGCATTCTTATTCTTCGATATAAAGAATGCGAAACAAATAAACCAAAAACAATTGCCAATTGATCAACTAGGGGTCAAAGCTGTTGATGACAAAACGTTAGAAGTACAACTAGACCGTCCTGTTCCCTACTTCTTAAGCTTAACAACATTCTCAACATTCTTACCAATTAATGAAGAGTACTTAAAGTCTCAAGGCGATAAATATGGTTTAGAAACAAATCATTTAATTTACAACGGTGCTTTCACATTAGAGAACTGGAAACATGAACAAAGCTTCCAATTGAAGAAAAACCTTAACTATTGGGATGCTAAAACTGTAAAACTAGAAGAAATCAACTTCAATGTCGTTAAAGATAAGTCTACAGAAGTGAACTTATATGATTCAGGACAAATTGATCGTGTTGCTTTAACTGCAGAGTTTGTTGATAAATATAAGAACGATCCAAACTTCAAAGAACGCGCTGAAGTCGGCATTCAATTCTTACGACTAAATCAGAAAAATGAAACATTAAAAAATCAACATGCACGCCTTGCTATTAACGGCGCAATGAATAAAAAAGCTTACGTAGAAACAATCTTAAATAACGGCGCGGTTCCAGCTGAAGGAATGGTTCCTGCGAAATTCGCAAAGAGCCCAGAAGGCAACGACTTCCGTAAAGAAAATGGAAATCTAGTCAAGGATGATGTGAAAACAGCGAAAGAAAACTGGAAAAAAGCAAAACAAGAACTTGGTACTGACAAAGTAACAATCGAACTATTAACAAGTGACAATGCTTTAGCTAAAAAGACTGGTGAATATTTAAAAGGTGAATTAGAAAAGAACTTAGACGGATTAACAGTGAATTTAAAACCACAACCACGTAAACAACAGCTAAAACTACTATTAAGTGGTGACTATGAAATTGGTATTGACGGCTGGGGCCCTGACTTCGCTGATCCAATTACATTCTTAGATCTATTTACAACAGATAGTGCTTATAACTTCGACAAATACTCTAACAAAGAGTACGATGAGCTAATTCATAAAGTAAAAACAGATTTAGCTGGCGATGAAAAAGCACGCTTTGAAGCAATGAAGCAAGCTGAAAAAATTCTATTACAAGACGGCGCTGTCGCTCCTTTATACCAACAAGGTCGTTCTTACTTACAACGCTCTTTCATTAAAGGACTTGTAACAACTGACTTCGGTGGTGAATTTAACTACAAGTGGACAGAAGTTGCAAAGTAACAAAAGTAAAAGGTATCCCACGAAGGATACCTTTTTACTTTTATACAACTTTAACTACAGAGCTTCCTCTTCCCTTTGCCATTCCTTTTATAGCTAAAATCATACCTGCTACTAATTGTATAACCAATACAATAACTAATAATGAAATAATATTTCTTTCTAAACTAACTCCTCCAAATATTATTGTATAATAGCCATTTCCTGCATATATTGCAGGAAATAATTCACTGATTGTTTGGTATGTTTTAGAAAGCATTTCATGTGGTACAATTACACCCAAACTTACAAGTTGTAACGATAGTGAGATGATATTGAAAATCATACCTGCATCTCCAAAAACAGTTACAACCATTTGTGTTAATGAAAGAAAGGCGAAGAAGACTATTGTCAATAATCCTCTTTTCCTTCTTTTTGCATTGAACCAAAACTCATCATACATATAAACACAAACATCAAATATGTTCTCCACGTCAAAGAAGGTATATGCCCTGACCAAAGATAGCTAACTAAATAATTAACTCCCATAATACAAGACGATATTACTAAACTAATACTTATTAGTTTTACATATTTGAGCATATCTTTTCTCCTTGTTTTTTATTTTTCTACTTCTTCAAATTGTAGATTCACCGGCTCTTCTAAAAGTGTTTCATAAAAGTTCTCTGCCAAATCTGTTGAAGGAATTTTTTCATCTACTTCATCAAATCGAATACTATCTAGCCACACACAACCTTCTCCTGATAATAAAACACCAAATGCAATACCAAGTGCTTCTTCTTTTATATCTAATACAACCGAGTACGATTGCCAGTTATTCGTATTTTTAATGGGGCGATTTTGCATATTATCCATAGCGAGCGGTTCTGTATCTTTTCCATCTACTCGCATCCACAATCCTGCCCAATCTCTTACATTTTCACTCTTAATAAATGCTGTAAAACGTAATCTCTTTCCTACATATTTATCCGCTCGGAACATTTGCATTAATGTTGAAAATCCTCCGTGCGTAACATTCTCTTTTGCTTTTATGTATGCAGATACTTTCCCCTGATGGACAACTTCATAATCTAAACCCATCTCATATTCAGCAGGATGACTTCCACTTAAGATCCATCCTTTCGGTATACCTTTTTGCATTGAAACACCCTCTCTTTCTATATAAAATGACTGAAAGTACTTTCGATATTTCTTTGGTGGCAATTGAAACATTCTTTTAAAAGCTCTCGTAAATGCCTCTTGTGAGGAAAAACCGTATTGCACTGCAATATCAATAACAGCTCTCTCCGTTGACACTAAAACTTGCGCAGCATGAGTTAACCTTCTCTTTCGAATATAATCTGTTACACTCATCCCAACATATCTTTGAAAGATGCGATGAAAATGGTACATCGATACTGCACTGTGAGATGCCACTCTTTCTGTTGTAAGCTCCTCATGTAAGTGATTCTCTATATATTCAATTGATTTTTTTATTATCTCTTTATATTCTTCATGCATTTTAGCCCCTCCTCACAACTTCAATTTACCATATACATACAAATCTTTTTTGATTTAAATTGCGGATTAGCCCTTGCAACTACAGAATAATAATTTATTTTCAACACATACATAATTACATGTTTTTGGGAAAAACTTGTATAGAACGAATTTACATAAGGAGGAATTTATAATGAGAATTCTACTATCAGTTTTATTAGCTCTTATGCTAGTACCTGCATTAACAGGATGTAAAGCTCCTGCAAAAGAAGACACAACTTCTAATAAAAAGACGACTGAAGAAGCAAAAAATGAGGCTCCTGCAGATTTAAAACTAAACTTCAATGAATTCGATTTAAAGGCAGACTACCAAGATACAAAGAAAGACTACGAAGCAGACTATAAAAATGTAGCAGCTGATAAGAAAATGGAAGCAAAAATTGAAGATCATAAAGCAGATGTAAAATTAACAGGAGACGAGGCTATCACAAAATTAAGCCCACTCTTACAAGAATTAAAATTTGATAAAAATACTGCTGACCAAGAAGTAATCGATCAAGTAGTGAACGTGTTCAAACTTGATAAAGACTATCAAAAATTTGATTTAGAAGTTGTCTTCTCTGATGGAACGAAAAAAGAATACAAAAGAGAAATAAAATAAAGAAGTAGGCGGTTGCCTACTTCTTTATTTTTTAATTTTTGCGTATCTTAATTCTGGACTAGAACCAATAATGAATTGGACACCAGATACTGATGATTTTTGTAAATATGAGGCACTTGGGAAAATAATTGGGATTAATGGTGAATCTGTAAACATAATATCTTCCGCTTTATGTAATAATTCAAAGCGCTTATCCTCGTTTTGTTCAACTTTTGCTTCTTTTATTAAAGCGTCAAATTCTTTATTATGCCACTTTGCATAGTTATTCGGACCATCACCTGCATATAAATCTAGTTTAGTAATTGGATCTAATAAAGAGCCGCCCCATCCCATATAAGCTAATTGGAAATCACTTTGCTTGTATGTGTCGATGTAACTCTTCCACTCTTTATTTTCTAATTTAATATCTACGCCAAGATTTTTCTTAAACATTTCTTGCATTGCTTCTGCTACTTTTTTATGTTGTGTATCTGTAGTGAATTTTAATGTTACTTCAGGTAATGTAGACCAGCCTTGTTCTTTCATGCCTTCTTCTAATAACTTTTTCGCTTCTGCTGGATCAAATTTAACGTAATCACCTTTTTCTTTACGGAAATCACGGCCACTTTGTGTTTTTGCTCCTTCTGGAACGAATGCATATGCTTCTTGCGCATTATTTTTATACAATTTTTCAACGATAAATTTACGATCAACCGCTAATGAAAATGCTTTACGTACCTTCGCATTTGTAAACGGCTCTTTTTCTACGTTAAACGAATAAATATACGAAGAGAAACCTGCAACACGCTTATATTCTTTATTTCCTTTTTCTTTTTCGATCATCTCTTGTGGTAAACCACTTAGTAAATCTAATTCTTTGGATTTAAATAATTGATACGCTGTTTTAGAGTCTGGAATAATACGAAACTCAATTTCTTTTAGAGTTACCTTTTTATCATAGAATTCTTTATTTTTTTGTACTGTAATAGCCTGGTTATGCTTCCACTCTTTTAACGTGAATGGCCCATTCGTAATTAACTCTTTTGGATCTGTTTTTAATTTATTATTATCATCAATCGACTTTTTAGCTAATGGAATAGATAGTGAGCTTGCTAGTTTTTGTTTAATAGAAGCAACTGGGTGTTCAAGGGTTACCTTTAATGTTTGAGGATCAACAACTTGAATACCAACTTGCCCCTCTTCACCTTTCCCAGTATTATACGCCTCTGCCCCTTTAATAAAATACATTTCTGTCGCATTCATAGAACCCGTTTTTGGATTTAATAATCGCTTCCATGCAAATTCAAAATCATTTGCTGTAATAGGCGAACCATCTGACCATTTAATATCTTTCTTCAAATGAATTGTATATTCAGTTCCATCAGCATTTACTTCTTCTTTCTCCGCTAATTCATTTTGATATTTCCCATCACTATCTTGCGTATATAAACTTGAAAACAACTGCCCAATTATATAACCTGACGTGCTATCTGTTGCAATAGCAGAATCAAGTGTATATGGATCACTACTAATATTCGTTACTAATCGATCGCCTTCTCCCTTACCAGCACTCGCCTTTGGCGTTTCTTTCTTACCGCAAGCAACAGAAGTAATTGCTAAAACAGTCATAATGACAAACAGTAAAAACTTCTTCATCCTACATTCTCCTTTAACCTGAAATTTTTGGTGTTGATGCTAATAATGTTTTTGTATAAGAATGTTGTGGATTACGGAATACTTCGTCCGTATTTCCAAATTCAACAAGTTCTCCTTTGTATAAGACAGCTACTTTTTCACATAAATAGTGAACCATCGGTAAATCGTGAGCGATGAATAAATATGTATAACCTTGTTCTTTTTGGATTTTTTGCAGCAGATGTACAATTTGAATTTGCAATGAAACGTCTAATGCTGAAATTGGTTCATCAAGAATCAATACTTCTGGCTCACACAATAACGCTCTTGCAATAGCGATACGTTGACGTTGTCCTCCGCTAAATTCATGCGGATATCGATCAATATATCTTCTATCTAATCCAACACGCTCCAGGGCATCACCCGCTACTTTATCCTTCAATCCTTTATCACCTAAACCGAATGAAATATAACCCTCCGTTACGCTATCGCGTATTTTCCAGCGCGGATTTAATGCAGCTGTAGAATCTTGAAAAATGAACTGTACTTTCTGTAAAAAATCTCGCTTATGAGCTGACTTCAGCATGTGAACAACTTGACCGTTATAATCAATTTCACCAAACGTTGGACTCTCAATCCCTGCTATGAGCTTTCCAAGTGTTGTTTTTCCTGAACCACTTTCACCAATAATGCCAAGTGTTGTTCCTTTCGGGATAGAAAGTGATATATCTTTTAACACTGTGATTTCTTTACTTTTACTTCCATATATTTTCGTTACTTGCTTTACAGTAATTAAATCTGTCGTCATGAGGCATTCACCTTCTCTTTTGATTTCGCTTTATTATGCTCCAGAACATGCTGCCAGCAATGTGAACTATGCTCCTTAGAATACGTTGTTCTCTCTGGGAAACGATGAATACATTCTTTTATGGCTACTGGACAACGATTTACAAAAGGACAACCAAAGCTATTTAATGTTTCAATGGAAGGTGTCGTTCCTTCTATAGCACGTAATACCTTTTCGGAAACATCCATATTCGGAATTGCTTGTAATAAGCTTTTCGTATATGGATGTTTAGGAGAACCTATTACCTCCTGTATCGTTCCTTTTTCAACAACACGTCCCCCGTACATAACAACTACTCGATCAGCTACCTCACGTACAAGTGCCAAATCATGTGTAATTAATAAAATACTCGTATTTTGTTTTTCTTTTCTTTCTTTTAATAGCCCCATAATTTGTTTCTGAATCGTTACATCTAACGCTGTTGTCGGCTCGTCTGCAATTACAAGCTTTGGATGACAAGCAAACGCAATTGCTAAACAAATACGTTGCCTCATCCCCCCGCTTAATTGATGTGGGTACTGTTCAAAGCGTTTCTCTGCTTCATGTATCCCTAAATCTGTTAACAAGTTAATTGCAATTCCCTTTGCCTCTCTTTTCGACTTTTTCCCATGTTGCAAAATTACTTCTGTAATTTGTTTGCCTACCTTCATCGTTGGGTTTAAAGATGAAAGCGGATCTTGAAATATAAAGGAAATATCTTTTCCGCGAATTTGATTCCATTCTGATTCTTGTAAATTCGTTAATTCCTTTGATTGGAAAGATACATTTCCATCATCGATATGAATTAATTCTTGATTCAAGCCGATAATGGATTGTGCTGTAACACTTTTTCCTGAACCACTTTCTCCTACAAGTGCAACTATTTCACCTTCGTTAATAGAAAAGGAAACATGTTTCACAATTGCTTGCTTACTATTCTCTTTTTCAACGGCTAACGTTACGTTTTCTAAAGATAAGATTTGTCCCATGTTTTTTCTCCTTTCGATTCCGTTTGACGATTTTTGGATCAATTGCATCTTGCAAACCATCACCAATTGCATTAAATGCGAACATAATGAGTGCAATCATGATTGCTGGGAAAAATAGCTGCCACCATTCTCCGCTCAATAATGTCCCGAGTGCATCATTCGTCATCGTCCCCCAACTTGCCGCTGGTGATTGTACCCCAAGTCCTATAAAGCTTAAAAATGATTCTGAAAAAATAGCTGCTGGAATTGTAAATGATAAATTGACGATAATAATCCCTGTTAAATTCGGAATTAAATGCCCATATATAATTTTCATATGTGATGTACCTAATCGCTCTGCTGCAATAACAAACTCTCGTTGTTTTAAAGACAATACTTGTGCTCGAATGAGACGAGCCATTCCAATCCATCCCGTTAATGCAAGGGCGATAATAATGGTGAAAAGACCTGGTTTCATAACAATTAATAGTAAAATAACAATTAATAAATATGGGATGCCGTATAATACTTCAATTCCTCTTATAATCCACTCATCAATTAACGTTCCAAGGCGATTACGCCCTCTCACATATCCACTAAATCCACCAATCAGTACACCGAGCCCTATATCGAGGGCAGCTGCTACTAATCCAACTGTTAGTGAAATCTTCCCACCAGCCCAAGTACGTGCCCAAATATCTCTCCCTAGATCATCTGTTCCAAACCAATGTTCACTACTCGGCGGTAAATTTGTTGCCTCTTTTACTTGTTCACTCGCAGTAAATGAAGTTAAACTTTCGCCAATAAGCGAGAAAACAATAATTAGCAATAACGTCACTGTTCCTAAAACTGCGATTGGATTCGATATAAACTTACGAAACACTTCTTTCTTTCTGCTAATCGTTTGCTGATTTTTATTTATCGTTAATTCTTTTTTCTCTTCATTTGTTAATAACTGGTCATTAATTTCATAAGCCCCCATCTAAACATCCCCCTCCTTACGTAATAGAACGAATACGTGGATCAACAATACGGTGAATAATATCTGTAATGAAAATACAAGTAATTAATAATGCACTATAGAAAATTGTTGTTCCCATAATCACCGGATAGTCTCGGTTAAAAATACTATCTACAAAATATTTTCCTAGGCCAGGAATTGAAAAGATTTTTTCAATAACGAAAGTCCCCGTTAAGAGTCCAGCCATTAACGGTCCAACAAATGTAAGTACTGGAACAATCGCATTTCGAAGAGCGTGTCTTATAATAATCTTCTTAATTGGTATGCCTTTTGCTCTTGCTAACTTAATATAATCACTCTGCAGTACTTCGATCATATTAGAACGAACAAACCTTGTAATCACTGCGATTGGCCCTAACGCTAACGCAAAGGATGGCAATACTGTATGTTCGAATGTTCCCCAAGAGGCTACTGGTAAAAGCTCGAATTGAATAGCGAATACTTGTATAAATAGTGGTGCTAAAATAAAACTTGGAATAGAAATACCTAGAATTGCGAGCAAACTCACACTATAGTCAATTACTTTCCCATGATATAGAGCAGCAAATGTACCTGCAGCAATTCCGACTAACAACGAAATAACAAGTGCTTGTAGACCAATAATTGCTGATGGACCAAAGCCAGTTGTTATAATTTCTGATACACCTTGCCCGGTTGATTGAACAGATTCACCAAAATCAAAATGAACTACACCGTCTAAATAAGCCACATATTGATTCCACAACGGTTCATCAAGGTGATACTTCGCTCTCATGTTTTGGATCACTTCTTCAGGAAAGATTTTTGCATCTGATGAAAATGGATCCCCCGGAATAATATGCATAATTAGAAATGTCACCGTCGTAATAACCCATAGCGTGAACACCATAACTGATAATTTTTTAATTACATACACTTCAATAACCCCCTAAACACATATATTTACTTAGTTTTATGAACGTACTTTTTCCATTACTCCCTTTTCTCTTTTTAGAATACAAAAAGCCTTGATCTTAAAAAATAAGATCAAGGCTTAATAAACAAAGGCCTATCACTTATCTTTCAAGACTTGCTTGCTGGAATTAGCACGGTGTTCCTACTACAGAACCCGCTGCTGAGGTGTCATAGGGCCAGTCCCTCTACCTCTCTGGATAAGTAAATTGCTATATTATTATTTGGTTCAAATTGTATATTTCGAATTATAATTCTGAAAAAATGAAAAGTCAATCAAATTGGGTATATTTAGAAAAATCAGTTTTTAATCCATTTATCGAAATTACATTTTTCAGCTTATAATAAAAAGAAATGATGTTAAAGGAGTTATAAGATGGACCCCTTACTTCTTGCTACTATAGGATTACCCTTAACAATCGTTATACTTGTCATCATCGGCTTCTATAAACTCTTTATTAAAAAGAAACGTATTACTTTTTTTATACTCCTTTCGATAATATTACCGGGCAAACTATTTCCGAATTTCACGAAGAGCAGAAGGTATTAGTATCCGAGGATGAAGATGAAGACGGAGATGGTAATAAGAAAAAATAACCTTGCACAGGCAAGGTTATTTTTTCGTTTCTGCTTGAAAACGTTTATAGTATGTCGATGCTGTTGCAAAATTAATTTCTATATCACGAATCAACGATGAATCTTCTTCTTTAGCTAACTTCTGTAATTTTTTCATTGCTTGCTCCGATTCATTCAAGAAACCAACATATACTTCATGTTCTTGCTCTTTCGACTTCGGAACACGAATTTCTTTACGTATATGATCAATATCTTCTAACATGCTCGTTGTTACCTTTTGCACATCTTCTTTATATGTAGCAGTCGTTATTTCCTTACCGCCCTTTTCTTTTGCTACTTCAAATAACTGCAGTGCTTTATTAATTTCTTTATTCATTTTCATATCGTATTTTTCATGTACTGCACGGTATTCTTTCATCTCTTCTGTTTGTTCTGTAGATTGCTCTACCTTTTCTTTCGGTTCTTTCGTATCTTTATTTCCATTACATCCTGCTAGAAGGAGCATTCCTCCCATTACGGCAATACCCAAAACCTTCTTCATCTCTTCTTCTCCTTTTATCTACAACTATTACTCATTATAGTTTCTTTTATCTCCACTTGTTATTATACCGAGAACATCCTACTTTTTACACTTAAGACGACACCGTAATATATATACCAACATGTTTGTCACAGTATCGTCACTTTATACAAATAACTTTTGCAATGCTTTACTACATCACCTTACAAAACTGTATGAGGTATTTCAAAGAAATGAAAAAAGAACTGATTCAAACATTCCCTTTGAATCAGTTCTTTTTTGTTAAGCCTCTAGATTTTGTTTTTGCTGCAGTTCAAACTGTTTCTCACTTCTTCTGGCCATAAATAGATAACATAACACTGCTCCTACTTCACAAAGCGCAATAACAATACCCATCGGTAATGCTGTATTACTTCCACCGATACCTACTAGCGGAGCAACAAGAGCTCCTGAAATAAACTGTAATAAACCTAATAAAGCTGATGCTGTTCCTGCAGCTTGTTTCTGATTTCTCATCGCTAATGAGAACCCAGTTGTTGATACAACCCCGACACTTGATACGACAAGGAATAACGAACATAAAACACCAATTAAACCTATTCCTAGTACGATTGTCAGTAGTAAAGATAGGCCACCAACAGCTGCGATAATAATACCCGCAACAAATAATGTCTTCTCATTCACTTTCCCCGCTAAACGACCCGTTACCTGACTAGCAATAATAATACCGATGCCATTAATCGCAAAGAATAAACTAAATTGCTGTGGTGATGCTCCGTATATGTTCTGCAACACAAATGGTGAGCCCGAAATGTATGCAAACATTGCCGCTGTTACTAATCCTTGTGACAATGCATATCCCATAAATAGACGGTCCTTTAACAATTTTCCGTACGTCGCCAAAGTCCCTGACAAACCACCTGTTTCTCTTTCTTCAGGAGGTAATGTTTCACGCAATACAAAAGTAGCTGAGATTAACATGAATACGCTAATTGCTCCAAGAACGATGAAAACACCGCGCCACGTTGTAAACTGTAACAATTGCCCCCCAATAATCGGTGCCAAAATAGGTGCTGCTCCGTTTACTAACATAAGCAGTGAGAAAAACTTCGTCATTTCAGAACCTGAGTACATATCTCTTACCATCGCACGTGATATAACAATCCCGGCTGATCCTGAAGCTCCTTGTAGGAAGCGCAATAATACTAATGTCCAAATAGATGGCGCAACAGCACAAAGTAAAGAAGAAGCAACATAAATAATAAGAGCAATAATAAGTGGTTTGCGTCTTCCGTAAATATCACTAATTGAGCCAACAAATAATTGCCCTACTGACAACCCAAGCAAACAAGCTGTTAATGTAAGCTGCGCTAGGGATGCACCTGTTTGCAAGTCATCCGTTAACTTCGGTAATGAAGGCAAATACATATCAATAGATAATGGCCCAATCGCCGTAAGTGTCCCTAATACAAGAATCATCCACAACCTGTTTGCCTTTACAGGTTTATATATTTCGTGATTAACTTCATTCACTTTTTCAATTCACCCTTTCCTATACACACTGAATCGTAACAATTATAGTTACATCATAAACATACGTCAAGTACAGTGCATTTTCCTCTTTCATAATGTAAAAAAAGCGATAGAAATTCTACCGCTTTATTTTTTCACATTGCTATTCGTAAATTTAGATACCGAGGCCATCGTCTCTCCCGTATCTAAATATGTAATTTGAATTGGGTCTCCTACTTCTGTAAACATAGCATATGGGAATTTCTTCACCGGTATCATAAATACCTTTTGTTCATTCTCTAAAAGTACGTACACGATTGTATTTTCACCTGATTTTTCTTTATATACACGTTGTACAATACCTGCTTTTTGTGCTTCTTTTCCTGTTGAGGTTGGTCTAAATGTATCACCATTACCGCTCATTACGTTTTTATAATTCTCAAGCGCTTCTTTCTGCGAAGAACCTGTCGCAAATATTTTTGCATTAGCAGCATATACAACTGTATGCGCACGTACTAGGCCTCCGTCATCAACAACCGGAATAATCCAAGCTGGTTTACCGTATACGTTATAAATGACAGGCATTGTCCCATGCCATTTCTCTCTCTTAAAGGAATTATCTACTACTTCTGTAGCTGCTGAACCATCCATAATCCCCTTTACTTCTTTTCCATTATAGTAATATAGCTTGCCTGTGCGTGCATCTACTAATGAATAGCCTAGAGCTGAATCTACTCCTTCTTTTGGAGAAGTAAAGTCTGTAAAATAATACAGTGTTCCATCTTTACCAAAGATCGGGGTCACGCCTTCTTTCGTTCCCCACTCAGTCGGAATTTTCATATCTGTTTGCGAGAATTTCGTATTCCAAAATCCGTGAATATATTTGCCAAAGTACGTATTTAACGTAGATGCAGTCTCATGATTTAATACACCATCAACAAATTTAGGTGCCTTTCCTTTATCATATCTTTTCACTTCACCTGTTTGTGCATCTACTACGACAACACCTTCTACCTCAAATCCAGATCTTCCTGAAATAAATTCACCATACGTCATTGTATAATATGGTTTTCCTTTATCATCAACCTCAAATTTAGGTTTTCCTTTAAAGATTAAATTTGGTTCTGCTTGCCTTACCACACGCTCTAAATTATTACCAAAAAACATGCTTGGCACATATTTCATTTTATAACCGAGGTGCAGTTTCGCTTCCGCATCAGGATTCGTACCTGACATCGTTACGTACCCTGGAATTGTCTCAGCTTTACGCGCTTTAAAAAATCCTGAAACTTCAATCGGCGCTACATATAAAGCCTCGCCGTTTACCATTTGTGGCGTTAATTCTCCTAGCTCAAAATAAGCTACTTTTGGAATATCACCAAATACTTTTTTCATCTTATTCTCCGCTGTCTTTGGCGGCACTGTAAACGGCTGGTCATTTTCAGTAAATGGCTCTGAAATATCTTTCTCTACCTTAACAACAGAATCATATTTCTTTTGCGAGATTACTATATCGTGCAAATAACCAAAGTAGCCGTAACTTGCGAGTAAAATAAACATTAGAAGTCCTTTTAATGTACCTTCTAATTTCCCTATTTGATCTTGTGAAAATAAAACAAGCCCAATTAAAATTGCTACTGCAACAGAATAATGAGTAAGAATCGAATCTACTCGATCATCAATTAGCCAAAAGTATTCATAGATTGCAATACCTATCCAAAATAAAACAGGAATAACTAAAATAGATGATTTCTTACCCTTTACAACCTTCTTATCTCCCTTCTTATCCACCGCTCGAAGCTTACTACTACTTCTTGTCCATGGAATCAAAAACAAAGTAAGAATAGCTAAAACTACAAATTTCATCAAAGGCACTGTCCCCTTTTCTTTTGTATTCCCTTTTAGTATAACAAATAAAGGGTATTAAGGTGAAAATAGGAATAGTTATATTTTTTTACTACTTAATACAATCCCGCTCACTACATATAGAATAGATGAAATATAAAAAATTGTACCAATGGTAAAGAAATCTACTAAATATCCCGTGGCAATAACCGCTACTGCTCCGCCAATGGATGTCCACACATGGTATTTTCCAATCTCATAACCAGCCTTTTCCTGCGCAACCTTTCGTGCTAACGAAGTCTTCTCAGTATTACGCTGCACAGCACCTAAAACGCCCATTACAATTTGAAGAATATACACATGCCAAACTTCCGTGGCAATTGGAAAGCAAAGCATTAAAATTGCCATGGACCAAGCGTATATGATTAATAATTTTTTATCACCTACTTGATCAGATACCTTTCCCACTAGTGGATATACAAGTGCTGATGTTAAAGCAAATAAGCCATACGCCCAGCCAAATTGCGAGAAGCTATTTCCAACGTTTCGAAGCAATAATATATAAAAAGGAAATACCATACTTCCTGCCATCATGATGATACTTTGCGAAGCCACAAATCTTCTATATGTCATTTCGTATACTCCCTATAAAATAAATTCACAAATCTCTCTTCTGAATCTACTTCCTTCTTTTTCTTGAGAAATTCTTCAATGCGAGGATATGCCCTCTTTAACTGCTCTTTCGTTGGATAAGAATAATACGGCAAATAGTAACTACCATTATGCTTTAAAGTAACATCAATCATCTTTCGAATGACATCCTCTGTTTTCTTTATCTCACTCTCTGAGCGTCCCTGGTTAATCAAAAGAACCAGCGCAAACATATCATCTTTCGCATAGGACAAAACTGCATTTTCATTCTTTTCCACGTAACGAATCGTAATGTTGAGTAAATTAAACTCATCTTCATTTAATACGTTACGTAAATCATCTATATACTCTGTGAAAGCATCTATAGGCACAAAGTATTCTTGTAACACTTCGGTCCTATTTGGATTTTCATATTCCATAAAAGCACTATCTGATCTCATAACATTATTACGCGTCTCATACTTTCCATCTGTACGTTCAAAATAACCTCTTTGTATATCCCAAAATGTATTCTTTCCCCAATCACTATAACGTGATAACCCAAGTAAAAATTTCGGTGCAGCTATAATATTTTCTTCCTTTAATTCACTGTACTCTTCTCTCATATTTTGATTTTGTGCCAAAGTATAATCTGTCACATACATCTCTTTTAAAAATGAATTTGGAGCAACAGAAATACGCGCTAAGTGCATACGAACATTCTCATCTCTTTTCACTTTCTCTTTGAAATAAGATGCGTATTCTTTATAATCTATCATTCTCGTGTGCATTTCATATAATTCATCATCTGTTAACTTCAGCGTCACATCTAAAATAACTCCAAATAAACCGTAACCCCCAATGACATATGGAAATAACTCTGCATTTTCTTCTCTACTTACATTACGTACCGTGCCATCTGCCATTAACAATCTAAATGAATCTACTGTATCAATCAGTGCCTCATGACGAATATCACGCCCGTGTACATTTACACTTAATGAACCGCCAACAGTAAAAATATTTTGAGACTGCATGACCTGTACCGCAAGGCCATAAGGATTTATTTTCTTCTGAATATCATTCCAGGTGACACCACTTTGAACTGTAATCCGCTTCTTCTCTGGATCAAATTCTAATATTTTATTATATCCTTTCATATCGAGCATCGTGCCATTCGGATAATATGTCTGTCCTCCTTGGCTATGTTGCATGCCTGCGATGGAAATTTTCTCTCCTGAAACTTTTGCATCTCGCACTAATTTTATTAACGAGTGCTCTTCCGTAGCACTTTCAACACGTTTTATTTTTGTCGGAAGCAATTTACCTACATCACTCATAATAGGATGATCAATTTGTTTTTTATACGTATGTACAGACGTTGCAAGCAAAACCGTATATGCGACAATGACCACTGCTATCTTTCTTTTTTTCAAAGGACACTCTCCTTATTAGCAACAAAAAGAGATACCCTTTCTTTCAGGTACCTCTCTTGACAGTGATTACTTTGCTGCTGGCAATTGTATTGGATCAAATTTATCATACGATGTAAACTTTGCATCCGTAATAATGTGCGCTTTATCCTCACCATTGCTACTCATAACCATATCTATCTTTGCTGATTCATATTTAAAATCTTTTGTAATAATATATTCCCCATCTATTTCTTCTATCTTTGCATTTTGGCCTTGTAGCATTTTTTTCTGCTTTTCATCCATACTAGCTAGCATACTCTCTGTCTCTTGCCCTTTTAATGCAAACTTCAGCTTATAATTATCTCCACTTTTCTCCATCTTCACTTTATTTAAAATTTCCGATGGAATCTCTAAATTATCTACCATTCCTTGAGTCGCGTTCATTCCGTTAGCATTTAATTGTTCCTCTGGTACAGACATAACTTCACCTGTATTAGGATTTTTCAACTGACCAGCAATTTTGCCACCCACATCATAAACAACAACCTCTGTACCAGAAACATTCATTTCAGAACGAGAATTTTTTTTCTTCGGCTCTAGTTGCATTTTAGCCTTTATTACATTCATCTCTGTTCCTTCAGCCTTTATTCCCACATCATATGTCATCGTTACATTTTCTTCGTTTTTAAAAGCTTCATTCGCTTTATTGAAAACATCCTTCGCTGTTAATTCCTTTTCTTTCTGCACAGCTTCTTTTTTCGGTTCATCAGTCTTTTTTGTTTTCTCATTACTACACCCTACTCCTAGACCGACTGCAAGTACTAAACTTGAAATTAAAATAAGTTTTTTCATAACGTCCCCTCCTTCCCCAAAATAATATCATCTCTTTTCCTATTAAATCTATATAATTCGTAATATTTATCTTTAAATTTATTTCCTATATAACAACATGTTTGAGAAAAAGTTTAAATATGATGTAAATAATAACAACTCATTTCAGGAGGTCATTATGAAAGCGATTATTTGTACAAAGTACGGACCACCTAATGTTCTCCAGCTTCAAAATGTAGAAAAGCCTAAACCTAAAAAAAATGAAGTATTAGTTAAAATTCACGCAACAAGTGTATCGACTGGAGATTGTAGAATACGTGGCTTTAATAGCCCCCTCTTATTTTGGATTCCTATGCGGATCATATTAGGTTTCAGAAAACCGAGAAAACCTATACTTGGCGTAGAGTTATCCGGTGAAATCGAAGACATTGGAACAGATGTAACACAATTTAAAAAAGGAGATCAAGTTTTTGCATTAACAGAACTAAACCTTGGTGGTTATGCGGAATACACATGCGTGCATGAAAGTGGATTAATAGCATTAAAACCTACCAATGTGACATATGAAGAAGCTGCTGTTATTCCTTTTGGCGGAACTTCAGCATTGCACTTCCTTAAAAAAGGACAGATAAAAAAAGGGCAAAGAGTACTTATATACGGCGCCTCTGGGTCAGTAGGGACAGCTGCCATACAACTTGCTAAATACTTCGGGGCGACTGTCACAGCCATTTGTAGTAGTTCGAATTTCGAATTAGTAACAGCTTTAGGGGCAGACAACGTAATTGATTATATGAAAGAAGATTTTACTAAGCAGGGCGAGCACTACGATATTATATTTGATGCAGTTGGAAAATATAAAAAGTCTCTTTGTACAGATGCATTAATGCCTAATGGAAAATATGTATCTGTGAACGGAATGATGGCAAAGGTCAGTAAAGAAGATATGAACCTACTAAAACAACTAGCTGAAACAGAAAAGCTAAAACCTGTTATTGATAGAACTTACCGATTAGAAGAAATTGCTGAAGCTCATATATATGTAGAAAAAGGACATAAAAAGGGGAACGTTTCGATTATCTTAAAATAAAATATATTCCGAAAATATCATTGACAATTCTTTTTGTACGATTTACTATTAGTACCATATTCAAAACTACATACACATACTCTTATCAAGAGTGGCGGAGGGACTGGCCCGATGATGCCCGGCAACCGAGCTTATGACGTATAAGCTAAGGTGCTAATTCCTGCAAAACGAGTTTTCGTTTTGGAAGATAAGAGAGGAATCTATTTCGTCTATTCGGCACCTCTCTTATTTTTGGGAGGTGCTTTTTATTTTGGAACGTATATGAAGGGGGATTTATAGATGAAAAAGGTATTATTAAGCATTGTAAGCGGAGCAGTATTATTATTAGGCGCATGTAGCGTGAGTTCAGATAAAGAGGTAAAAGCATTAGACGAGAAAAAGATTACTGTCGGTGTAACAGGTGGACCACATGAACAAATTTTTGAAAAGGTAAAAGAAGTTGCAGCAAAAGATGGTCTCGAAATTGATATAAAAGTATTTAATGATTATGTAGCGCCAAACGTATCTTTAGATGAAAAAAGCCTTGATGTAAATAGCTACCAAACGAAATCGTATTTAGATGTATTTAAAGCTGAACGCAATATGAAATTAGCTGAAGTATTTTCAACAGTAACATTCCCTATGGGCGTATATTCTAAAGATATAAAAGATGTAAAAGACTTAAAAGAGGGCGACGCAATTGCTGTACCAAATGACCCAACGAATGAACTTCGAGCTTTAAAATTATTTGAAAAAGCAGGGGTTTTAAAAGTTGATCCAAAGGCTACAGAAAAAGCGACTGCAAAAGATGTAATTGAAAATCCAAAAAAATTAAAGATTGTCGAATTAGAGGCATCTCAATTACCAACACAACTAAGTGAAGTGAAAGCAGCTGCAATTAACACAAACTTTGCATTAGGTGCAAAATTAAGTCCAGCGAAAGATTCTATCTTCCGCGAAGGAAAAGATTCACCATATGTGAACTGGGTCGTTGTTCGTACTGAAAATAAAGATGATGCCGTTGTAAACAAATTAAAGAAAGCTTATCAATCTAAAGAAGTAAAAGAGTTTATCGAGAAAAAATTTGATGGTTCAGTTTTACCATCTTGGTAGGAGCTGACGATAATGATTGAATTAAAAAACATATCCAAAGTATTTACAACAAAAAAAGGGAATGTTGAGGCTCTTAAGTCTACTTCCCTTAAAGTAGAAAAAGGCGAGGTATTTGGAATCATTGGGTATAGTGGCGCTGGTAAAAGTACATTGATTCGATGTGTAAATTTATTAGAAAAACCAACGACAGGAAATATCATTGTAAACGAACAAGACTTAACAACGTTATCGACAAAAGAACTAGCAAAATCGAGACAAAAAATCGGAATGATCTTCCAAGGATTCAATTTACTTAAAACTGTTACCGTTTATGAAAATATCGCATTACCGTTACGGCTTGCTGGCATTCCAAAAGCAGAAATTGAAAAAAGAGTAGAAAAGTATTTACGCATTGTCGATCTTTTTAATAGAAAAGATGCGTATCCAAGCGAACTTTCTGGTGGTCAAAAACAGCGTGTTGCAATTGCTCGTGCGCTATCACATGAACCTGAAGTGTTATTAAGTGATGAAGCAACGAGCGCATTAGATCCCGAAACAACCGATTCTATCCTTGATTTGTTATTAAAGATTAACGAAGAAATCGGAATTACGATTTTACTCATTACACATGAAATGAATGTCATCCAGCGTATATGTGACCGCGTTGCTGTTATGGAACATGGATCTGTAGTCGAAAGTGGGACTGTAAAAGATATTTTCACAAACCCACAACATGTAACCACGAAGAAATTTGTAAATAGCGCATTTGCAGCGAAAATTCCAAAAGAGGTACAGAAAGAACTACAAAGTACTGGAGAAATTGTAACACTTTCATTTATTGGCACTACTTCAGGGGAACCTGCCTTAGCCGTTGCCACAAAACGTTTCCAAGTGTATCCGAATATTTTATCCGGTAATATTACGCAGTTAAAACATGAAGCATATGGGAAACTAGTCGTTCATATGCAAGGGGAACAAAATGAAATCCACCGTGCTTTATCATTTTTACAAGAGCAAGGAATCATCGTAGAAGGAGGTAGAACAGATTATGGGAAACAAGTCCTTTTTGGATGAATGGGGTAAAGTCATATGGGAAGCCACAATCCAAACCTTTCAAATGACATCTATCTCATTACTCATCTCGATCCTTATTGCATTACCACTTGGCGTCACACTTGTTTTAACGAGACCTGGTGGACAGCGTGAAAATAAAATCATCTATCCTATTCTTAATACAATTATTAATATCATTCGCTCTCTTCCATTTATCATTCTATTATTCTTTATTTTACCTTTTACAAAGTTTCTAATGGGAACGTCCATTGGCGTGCAAGGTGTTATCGTACCGCTTGTCGTCTTCACAGCCCCTTATATCGCACGTTTAATGGAGACAGCTTTACTAGAAGTCGATCGCGGTGTCATTGAAGCCTACCAAGCGATGGGCGTTTCTACTATAAAAATCATTTGGCACGTTATGGTGAAAGAAGCACGTCCCTCCCTTGTACTCGGATTAACAATCGCAACGATCGGCTTAATCGGCGCAACAGCAATGGCTGGCCTTGTAGGTGCTGGCGGGCTAGGGGATTTAGCATACCGCTTCGGACATTTACGCTACGAGCCTGAAGTAATGTATGCAACCGTCTTTATTTTAATTATCCTCGTTCAAGGATTACAGTCTTTAGGGAATGGTGTTGCACGAAGATTGAAGAAAGATTAAAAAAGAAGGCATCTCACCCTGGTGAGATGCCTTCTTTTTTATCTTTTAAATCCACCTTCTGAATGAATAACTTGCCCAGTAATCCACTCGGCCTCTTCACTTACTAAAAATTTAATGAGTCTAGCTGCATCCCTTGGCTCACCAATTCTGCCAAAAGGAAACATCGGCTTTAACCCTTGTTTTATCTCTTCAGTCATCCATCCTGTATCGGTTGGTCCTGGATTAATTGCATTCACTGTTATTCCTAAATGAGCTACCTCTGCTGACAACGTACTAGTAAGAGCATCAATAGCTCCCTTCGTTGTCGCATAAGCTAGTTCTCCTGCCATAGGACCTTGAAATTGCCCCGAAGTAATATTAACAATTCTACCACCAGATTTCTTATCAAATCCCCGGGAAAATTGACTACTGAGCAATGTAGTCGCACGAACATTTACCATATAATGCTTATCTAATTCTTCAGCAGTCAACGTAGAGAAATCATTATTCGTAGAATATGCTGCATTATTAATTAATATATGAGGGTACCCTAATTGTTCAGTAACTTTATTTATAAGCTCTTTTGGTGCATCATTCTGAGTTAAATCTAACTCCATACTTGATACTTTAACACCGTTTTTTAGTAACTCTTCTTTTAATTGTATTTGTTCATTTTTATCAACGCCCCAAGGCATCTCTTTATCGTAAGCTGTCCAATACGTAAAAAATATATCGTATCCTGATTCTGCTAATTCTTTACAAATCGCTGCCCCTATACCATCTAGACGACTTACCCCTGTAATAACTGCTACTTTATTTTTTAATTGGTTCATCATATACTCCTCCAAGTTTAAAGGACGCATATTTTATATAAGAGATATAAACTTTCCCACAAAAAAGACAGATACATAAAATAGGCACCTATCCTTATAAAAGGGATGTACAAGCCAAATATGCATTCCTTGAATGATTTACAGATAACTAAATAAACCCTCGCTTATGAGAGCAAAATTTATCTATCTAGTAGTTTCTAATCATTACAAGTTCATCCACATATTGAGTCTTTGTCTCCTTTACATATATCTCTATTCTTAGTTTATCAAAGCAGATAAAATGTTACAAAAAATAAAACAATTATTCACAACCTATCCTTGTTCACATTCTCTCCATTGTGAATCTTTTCACATTGGATATATAATAAACGTGTAAATACAATATTGGAGGGATTTCAATGGTTATCAATTTTTTAAGAACTGATAAACGTGCTACTTTCATATTATTACTTTTACGACTTTACATAGGATATACATGGTTCGCTGCTGGGATAGGCAAAGTCTTCGGACAATCTTTTGACGCAAGTGGCTTTCTAAAGGGTGCTATTGCTCAAGCATCAGGGGACCACCCTGCAGTACAAAGTTGGTGGGCAGATTTCCTTCAACATTTTGTCCTTCCAAACGCAGACCTATTTAGCTTTTTAGTTCAATGGGGAGAAATTTTAGTAGGTCTAGGTTTGATTTTAGGCGGATTAACAAAAACAGCTGCATTTTTCGGAATCATAATGAATCTTTCATTTTTATTAAGCGGAACTGTTAGTGTAAACCCAAACCTGCTTATTTTGACTATGTTCATTTTAGTTGCAGGGCAGAACGCTGGACGTATTGGATTAGATGGCTATGTTTCCCCTAAACTTTTCCGTAAAAACAACCACAGAACATATAAATTAAGTAAAACTGCGTAGTAACAATTTACTTTTAAAATATAAATAAGAAAAAGAGCCTGAATATAGGCTCTTTTTCTTATTTATCCTAATTTAAACTTTTAATGAACCACGAAAACCTCTGGCAGCATAGTAAGAGTCTGCTCCATTGTGGTACACGAAAACATGTCCAAAGCGATAATCGCAAAATAGAGCTCCACCAAGCTCTCTAATATCTGAAGGTGTTTGTACCCAACTCGATGATTTCATATCAAAATCTCCAAGTTGTTGTAACTCTCGATATTGTTCTTCCGTTAATAACTCAATACCCATAGCGGCCGCCACATCAATAGCGTTATTTTCTGGTTTATGCTTTTTTCTTGATTCTAACGCTTCAAGATCATAACAAAGACTTCTGCGGCCTTTAGGACTCTCCTTTGAACAATCATAGAAAGTATATTCGTCCTTTTCTTCATCATAACCAATAACATCCGGCTCACCACCAGTTACTTCCATTTCGTTAAGTGACCACAATTTTTCATTATTAGTAGTCAGCTTCGCTTCAACTTTAGCCCATTCAAGACCTTCATGGCGGTTCATGTTTTTCTCAAAACGAGCTTGCAATACTTTCAATAACTCTTCACGTTTTTCTACTAGTAAGTCATTTTTATTTCCTGTCATATTAGTCCTCCCTGATGTATGTACTGATAGTAGTTTAAGTATATATTTTATAATAAATCATCTCAATATGAAGACCGTTTCAATCATATGTCTTGTACAAACATCTATTACAAAGTCCTAAAACCCTCCATACTCTCTTCAAGCATATAGTGTGAAAACCACATCAAGTTCTGCTTCATAATAGCCACATGAACTCCTGGTTGGTCAGAACTATATGCCATTCCTTTAAATATAATTAATTCTGTATCAACTTCCATATCCATTAATCCTTGATATAGATCATATGCATTTGTAATCGGAATTCTTGCATCCTTTTCCCCATGTTGAATTAAGGTAGGCGTACAAGCTGATTTAATATACGTCATAGGTGATGTCTTCGTATATATATCTGGATCATTCCATGGAGTATTTCCTAAATACATTCTAATAAAGTAAGGTATATCTGTATTTACATAATGGGTACTCCAGTTAGTTATTCCACCGCCAACTGAAATAGCTTTAAACCTGCTACTAAATGTAGAACAAAAAGCTGATACATATCCACCATTGCTCCATCCCATAACTCCTACTCTATCTTTATCTACTATCCCTTGATCAACTAGTTTATCAACTCCTGATATAACATCGTCGTAGTCAGCAATCCCCTGTTTTCTATAGTTAGCTTTTAAAAATTCATTACCATAACCTGAACTTCCTCTGTAATTTGGTTCTAAAACGATAAAGCCTTTTTCAACAAACTGTTCAATCGGATATTTCTCATTGAAACAGTCTGAAAATATCGGAAAAGATGCCCAAGCCGGACCGCCGTGAATTACTACTAATAAAGGATATTTTTTATTAGTGTCAAACTCTACTGGCGTTGATAAAACACCTTCTATTTCAAGACCATCACTACTTTTCCATGAGATGATTTCCCTGTTACTTTTAAGTTTCCCTTTGAAAAAGCTATTTTCATCCGTTATTTTTTTATCGTCTAAATAGATTTCAAAGGTTTCATTTGTTATAGCCTTATTATAGGTTATATGATTTCCATCCTTTGTTATAGAGGCATCCATTATAAAGCCATCTATCTTGTCGCTTAATGCTTCCACAGTACCATCTTCAGCTAGTAATCCAATACGATAATTCGTTTTATCCTGCCATCTAATTAAAATTCCTTTAGCTGTCCACTGTAATGGCATAACTGTACTATCAAAGTTTGTTAGAGGCTGAATTACCTCTCCAGTATTCATATCATATATCTCTAACGTACTATCTTGTATATGGTTTCTATAGTAATCCTTCTCTCTTATGCTTGCTGTGTAACATATTTTACTGCCGTCAGGAGAAAAGCAAACACTCCCTCCCAACAACTTATCCACATTCAGCTTTTGTAGCTCTCCAGCTTTAATATGGAGTATGTATAGATCTCCATTTATATAATCTGCCATATTTGAGCTTGGTGCCGCCATAAATACAACCTTTTTACCATCATTTGAAATATCAAATTCATGGATATGAAAATCCTTACCATCCGTTAATTGATAAACAACTCTGTTCTCGTGTTCATCTGTATCACTTTGTATCACCTTTTCTATTTCAATGTAATATAAACAATTATTCTGGTGTTCCTTACCTATATGTTGAAAATCTCCATATAGGTCCTTACGTTTCTTTATCTCTTCACATTCTTTTGACTGCGTAACATAATAAAGACCCTTGCCAGTAGGACCCCATTTGAATGTACTGACTCCTTCTTTCTTATCAGTAATTTGAACCTCTCTATAATCATCTAGTGACTTAACAAATATCTGATTTTCCCCATCACCAACTGGACTAAGATATGCGATACACCTAGCATCTGGAGACCATAATGGGTGTGTACTATCTATATCACCATTTGATAATGGGTAACTCTGCTTCTTATCTTTTTCATATATCCATACATGATTCCTATATGTATTGTCTTTCCAATCAGCCGTCTTCTTAACAAATGCTACGTTTTTACCATCATCACTTATGTTTGTACTTGATACGGTTGGTAATGAAATAATCTCTTCTATACTTAAATATGTTTTTGCTTTCACTTTCATATAATAAGCCCCCTTGTAATGTCCATGAATCTACCGTCTCTTCTTGTCGTAATAAAGGAAATTGTTCACGGATACTTAAAATAGTAACGGAAAATTCAGATAAATAAAAGTGAATCCGATAAAGTAAAACTTTAATCTATAGGGCTCTTTCCGCTTATCAATTTTAGATGTTCTTTTTCGACACAAAAATACCCCTTTAGATAAAATATCTAAAGGGGTGCAAATTTGTAAATTTATTTTAAAGCTATAACTATATTTATTAACCTACCAATCTCCTACTCAACAGTAACAGACTTAGCTAAGTTACGTGGCTTATCAACGTCACACTCGCGGTGAAGTGCTGCGTAGTATGAGATAAGTTGTAATGGAATAACTGCTACTAGCGGTGCTAGCGCTTCGTGTACAGCTGGTAATACGAAGCTGTCACCTTCCATTTCTAAGCCTTTCATTGAGATGATACATGGGTTAGCCCCGCGTGCTACTACTTCTTTCACGTTACCACGAATTCCAAGGTTTACGTGCTCTTGTGTAGCAAGTGCGATAACTGGTGTACCATTTTCAATTAAAGCGATTGTACCGTGTTTTAACTCTCCTCCAGCGAATCCTTCTGCTTGGATGTAAGAGATTTCTTTTAGTTTTAACGCACCTTCTAATCCTACGTAGAAGTCTACGCTACGGCCGATGAAGAAACAGTTACGCGTTGTTGCTAAAAATTGTTTTGCTAATGCGTCCATTTCTTCTTTTTGATCACAAAGTTCTATCATTGCATTTGCTACAAGTCCTAGTTCGTGTGTTAAATCGAAATCAAGAACTTCACCTTTTGCTTTAGCAATATCAGCCGCTAAAATTGAAAGTACTGCAAGCTGTGCTGTGTAAGCTTTCGTTGATGCAACTGCAATTTCTGGCCCAGCGTATAACGGAAGTGTATAATCAGCTTCACGAGAAAGCGTAGAACCAGGCACGTTTGTAATTGTTAATGCTTTATGCCCCATTTCATTTGTTTGTACAAGTACTGCACGGCTATCAGCTGTTTCACCACTTTGTGAAATGTAAATGAAGAATGGTCTTTCTGTTAATAATGGCATGTTGTAAGAGAATTCACTTGCCACGTGTACTTCAACTGGCATTTTTGCAAACTTCTCGATAAATTGTTTTCCAACAAGACCTGCATGATAACTCGTTCCACATGCAATGATGTAAATGCGATCGCTATCTAAAATCGCATTGCGGATGTCTTGATTTAATTCAATTTCGCCATTTTCATCTTGATACTTTTGAATTATATTACGGATTACAAGTGGTTGCTCATCGATTTCTTTAAGCATGAAATGAGGATATGTTCCCTTTTCAATATCACTTGCGTCTAATTCCGCTGTAAACGGTGCACGTTCAATCGTTTCACCTTGTAAGTTTTTAATTGTAATACTTTCTTTCGTTACGATTACGATTTCTTTATCCATTAACTCAATGAATTGATCTGTAACTTGTAACATCGCCATAGCGTCGCTTGCCACAACATTAAAGTTGTCACCAACACCTACTAATAGCGGGCTTTTGTTTTTAGCAACATAAATCATGTTTGGATTTTCAGCATCAAGTAATCCGATTGCATAAGAGCCATGTAAAAGAGATAGCGTATTACGGAACGCTTCTTCTACACTTAATCCTGTGCTCACTTGTTGTTCCATAAGCTGTACGATAACCTCTGTATCTGTTTCACTTACGAACGTTACATCTTGTAAATATTCCTTTTTCACTAATTCATAGTTTTCAATTACACCGTTATGAACTAATGTAAAGCGTTTTGATGTACTTTGATGCGGATGCGCGTTTACTTTACTTGGAACACCGTGTGTAGCCCAGCGTGTGTGTCCGATACCTACGCTTGCTGCTACGTTCTCATCTACGATTTCACGAAGTTTTGCGATACGGCCTTTTTCTTTGTATACAACAACACCGTTCTCTGCTTGTACTGCAATACCTGCTGAATCATATCCACGATATTCTAGCTTTTCTAAACCTTTTAATAAAATTTCCTTTGCATCTTGCTCTCCAATAAATCCTACGATTCCACACATGTTTAGTCGCCGTTACAAATGCTTACACTGCTCTGCGAACATGTAACGACATAGTCCGATACCATTTTTATTTATACTAAAAAACGGATTACATATTGCTAGCCCTGTAAGCTTGTAACGGCTTTCACCTTCCTCTCGATTGGGTTTAAGTCCGTATATACTTATACAGCTAGTTTTCATCCGTTCCTCTTCTCTCATCACACTTTCACCTTTGTCCACTAAGTCACCTTAATGATTTAAGTAAAAGCTTGCGGTTGTGATGAACAACCGGGAGTCATCCGCCGAAATCTCGATAAACCCCACCTCGTCAACTACACTATTTGTAGTTCTGGCGCTTTTATAATTTACAATATTTCCTTTGAGAAAAAGAACAAGACCATCTTATAACAAACATGGATAAACCGTCAATGAAATTTTTTTCATCGTCTATAAAACATATGAAAAAGGAGCACTTTTTGTGCTCCTTTTTCATATAAATTCAGCTAATTATTCAGCGCCAACTTCGGCTTTCACAACTTCTACAATGCGATGTACATATGCATCACAAACTTCTTGTGTTGGTGCTTCTGCCATTACACGAATAAGTGGCTCTGTTCCAGATGGGCGAACAAGAATACGGCCATCACCGTTCATTTCTTCCTCTACAACACGAATAATTTCTTTAATTTTTTCATTTTCTAATGCTAATTTTTTATCTGTTACACGAACGTTTACTAGCAATTGTGGGAATTTCGTCATTTCCCCTGCAAGCTCAGATAATGGCTTTTTCGTCATTTTCATGATGTTTACAAGTTGAAGTGCACTTAACATTCCATCACCAGTTGTAATGTAATCAAGTAAGATAATATGGCCTGATTGTTCTCCACCTAGGTTGTAACCTCCGCGCTTCATTTCTTCCATTACGTAGCGGTCACCAACTGCTGTTTTATCACTTGTAATATTATTTGCTTCAAGTGCTTTGTAGAAACCTAAGTTACTCATAACAGTTGAAACAACTGTATTATGTTTTAATTGACCAGTTTCTTTCATGTACTTCGCACAAATGAACATAATTTGATCACCGTCAACGATGTTTCCTTTTTCGTCTACAGCAATTAAACGGTCGCCATCGCCATCAAAAGCAAGTCCGATATCCGCACCTTTTTCTTTTACCAATTCAGCTAAGCCTTCTGGATGTGTAGATCCTACACCCTCATTAATATTCATACCATTTGGAGAAGTTCCCATCGTTGAAATATCAGCTTCTAGGTCTGCAAATAAGTATGGAGCAAGAGAAGAAGTTGCACCATGTGCACAATCTAAAGCGATATGTAGGCCAGAGAAATCTTCTTCAACAGTTTGTTTAATGTACTGTAAATATTTTTGTCCACCTTCAAAGTAATCACTCACTTGTCCAAGATTAGTACCTGTCGGACGTGGTAGTTCATCAACTTCTTTGTCTAATAAAGCTTCAATCTCAGCTTCTTGCTCATCTGTTAATTTAAAGCCGTCTGAACCAAAGAATTTAATACCGTTATCTTGTACTGGATTATGAGATGCAGAAATCATAACACCCGCTTGTGCGTCTAGTGCTTTTGTTAAATAAGCAACGCCCGGTGTAGAAATAACGCCAAGGCGCATTACTTCTGCTCCAGTTGATAATAGCCCTGCTACTAAAGCTCCTTCTAACATATGGCCAGATACACGTGTATCACGACCAATAATTACTTTTGGACGATCTGTATCTTTTGTTAATACATAACCACCAAAACGTCCAATTTTGAAAGCTAATTCAGGTGTTAACTCCTTATTTGCAACTCCGCGTACTCCATCTGTACCAAAATATTTACCCATTATGATTCGCTCCTTTTTCTTGCTCTTTTTGATTGTGATTATCTACTGTTGGTTCTTGACTCGTTTCTTTATCTTTATCTTGATTTTGATTTTGGTTTTGATTCTTTTCCTGTTCTTTTTCTGAATCAGGTTCAGGATTTTTTGGTTTCTCATTTTGATTTTCTTGATCGGTGTTTGAATCCGGTTGTTGACCGTTACCCTGTACTTCTTTATCTGGTTTTTCTTTCTTCACAATAGTAACTTTAGCACTTTTTTGTTTTGGCTCTATTGAAATATTACCAGGACCACTCACTTGAATTGAAATATCTTTCGTTCCTGGAGATACATTTTGCAGATTAATTACCGCTGTTATTTGAGCAGCTGTTATTTTATCTACTATACTTGCTTCTCCTGAAATATCAACACTTATCTTTCCATCTTGCGGCGAAAGTAGCTGAGCAGTAACATCTTTAGAAAGTCCATTTTTCTGGATTGGGATACCATCAATCGTTTTTGTTTTCGTTTGTTTTGTTTTTTGCACTCCCACCGAAACCTTCACTTGATTCGGTTTGGCACTTGTTACACCCTTGGGTAATAAAACAGAGGCATCGAATGTTGTAGACTCTGTCAATTGACTAAGATCTACTTCGACCCCCTCTAGCGATTGTATATTATCCAAAATATCTTTTGGACCAGCTATCGTTACTTCTCTCGGTTCAACACTGATATTTGTAACCGCCAATCCTTCTGCTAAACTCCCCTTCTTCGTATACGTTACAGGAACAGTTTTTTCAGTATTATTGGCTGTATTTTGCGTTGCCACATTCAACGTTACACTAATCTTAGATGGACTTGTTCTTACATTTAAACGTTTTCCTTCTTTATTGTATAATGTAACTTCGGGCGTTTTTGTAACAGTTTTATTAACACCTTTTAAATCAACATACGCTTTGGCAGATGAAATGCTTTCAATTTCTTCTTTCGTCCCAACTACCTCAACAGTATCCGGTTTAAGGCTTGATTTTTCTAGAGTAGCCCCCGCTGGCATCTGATCCTCATTTGATAATTTCAGATCTACATGAACATATTTTCTCGCCTTTTCATGAAGAGTAACTTTAATTGTTGATGGCTGAACTGTTCCTTTCACATCATCTGGAAGCCCGTTCGTTTTTAAAGAAATCTCATAAGTTCCTTTTGGACTATCTCGCAAATCAACCGGTATGTCAAATTGTTTTTTTGCTTTTGCTGTAGCAACTGATGCTTTTGGGCCTTCTAATTTTACTTTAACGCCCTCTGCCGGAATACCACTTACAATATATTTCTCCTCATCATACTTAAGATTAATAGCATAATTAGTTAATGTTTCTTTCGTATCATTTGCAAAAGGTAATATACCTGATGTCGTATTTTTTTCAGTTAACGTCGCTGACATAAAAAGCATACACGCCAATAGTAATGAGATCCCTTTTAAAAACCAATGATTCTCCATTAACTTATCCATGACGCTTTCTCCTCCAATTCCATAAAGACGAAGAAGTCGTTTTTTCGTTTCCACTAAATTCAGCTAATAACATATCCTTCAGCTGTTCTGTCTTCAAATCACGATGCAACTTACCATTTTTCGTTAAAGAAATTTGACCAGTTTCTTCAGACACAACTACTGTAATACTATCAGTAACTTCACTAACTCCCATTGCAGCACGATGTCTAGTTCCTAATTCTTTAGAAATAAACGGACTTTCTGATAATGGAAGATAGCATGCTGCTGCTTTAATTGTACTTCCTTGCATAATTACCGCTCCGTCATGAAGAGGTGTATTTGGAATAAAAATATTAATAAGTAATTCCGATGATACGTTTGCATTCAGCGGAATACCCGTTTCCACATAATCACCCATACCGGTCTCTTTTGACAAAGTAATTAATGCACCAATTCTACGTTTCCCCATATATTCGGTTGCTTTTGCTATCGCTGTTGCAACCATTTCAGGTTCATCATCCTCATGCGTTCCAACACGCGAAAATAAACTTCCGCGCCCTAGCTGCTCAAGTGCTCTTCGCAATTCTGGCTGAAAGATAATAATAACGGCTAAAAATCCCCACGTTAATACTTGTTCAGTTAGCCAAGATAGCGTACGCAATTCAAGGAAAATACTGATCATCTTAACGACGATAATAACTGTAATCCCTTTTAAAAGTTGAACAGCTTTTGTCCCTCGGATTATAAGAATTAGCTTATATATAATAAACCATACAATGGCAATATCTAATGCCGTACTAAGATATTTCAAAATGGTCGTATCTTCAAAAGGCATGCTATCCCTTCCTCCTACTTACGAGCAATTCTATCCATATATTGAAATATTGTTTTATGCTCTATCTGTATGTATTTCCAACAACTAGTTAATTATACCATACATGAAACAAACGACAATTACAAACAACCCCCTTTAGCTCAAATTGGTAAGATGTCAAACATTTTTATTGTACAGTATAATATAAATCATTATTATACGCCTATTTTCAAATAAAAAAAGCAACTTCTCAGTTGCTTTTCTTACATTTATTTTAGTTTTTCACCGAATAAAGAACCCATTAAAGCAACTGCTGTTGTTGCCGTTCTATTTCTCTCATCTAAAATCGTATTTACCTCAACAAATTCAGCAGATGTGATAATATCAGCTTCTGCTAACATTTCCATCGCCAAATGACTTTCACGATAAGATAGACCGCCAATTACAGGCGTTCCAACACCTGGTGCATCATGAGGATCAAGACCGTCTAAATCTAATGATAAGTGTACACCATCAGTATGAGATAAATATGCGATTGTTTCTTCCATAACAGCCGTCATCCCCATACGATCAATTTCATGCATTGAGAACACTTTAATACCTTCATTGCGAATGAAATCTTTTTCTCCTTCATCTAATGCACGCGCACCGATAATTACGACATTCTCTTTTTTCACCTTTGGATATGCTCCGTATAAATCTACAAGTGAAGAATGTCCATAACCTAAACTTGCTGCAAGTGACATACCATGAATATTTCCAGATGGTGAAGTTTCCTCTGTATTTAAATCACCGTGTGCATCATACCAAATAACGCCTAAGTTTTTATAATGTTTTGCTACACCAGCTAATGTACCGATAGCAATACTATGGTCACCACCTAATACAAGTGGAAAACGACCTTCTTCTATAATATGATCCACCTTACTTGCTAATTCATTACATACAGTTGCAACTTGTGTAAGGTTTCTTAATTTTGTATTTTCATCTATCTCTTTTTCTCTCTCTATACATATATCTCCCATATCTTTAACGTCATATCCAATTTCTTCAATTCTTTCAATTACTCCTGCATAACGGATCGCGCTCGGTCCCATATCAACTCCACGACGCATCTGTCCTAAATCCATTGGAACTCCAATAACTGAGATTTCTTTTTTCATAGATAGTATCCCCCTTTTATGCCTTCACTAAATATTTTAAATCTTTTATATAGTCTGACTCAACTCGACATTTTTCTGTATGGATATACAATTTATTCACTTATATTCATACTGAAAACCAAATTTCAAGACTATTCTATGTATAAAGTTAACTTAATGAAACAATCGCAATCACTATTATTAAATAATAATAATAAAACACTCCTACATTTAGAAGTGTTTTTCTGATGCTATTTTCCATACTATTGCAATATTTTTTGTTGTCATTTCAATATTTTCTTCTGCTACTTTATATGCTTCTTCTAGTGTCATCGGTCTCGTTGTAATACTAAATACCGCATCTATTCCTTTCTCGTACACAGCTGAATAATCAGATGATACAGACCCTCCAATAGCAATTACAGGCACAGAAAAACGTTTTGCACGCCCCGCAACACCCACAGGAGCCTTTCCATATGCAGTTTGTTTATCTATTCTACCTTCACCAGTTATAATGAGATTTGCATCTTCTATATGTTTATCGAAATTTGTATAATCTAATACAATTTCAATGCCCCTCCGCAAGTCTCCCTTTAACACTGAAATAACAGCCGCTCCCATTCCTCCCGCTGCCCCTGCACCAGGTATTTCAGATACATCAAAAGATACATATCGTTTAAGCATATTCGCATAATGTTGTAAATTCTCATCTAGCTCTTTCATCATCTCTACATTTGCACCCTTTTGTCTCCCAAATATGAAAGATGCTCCCTGCATTCCGACTAATGGATTATCCACATCACATGCCGCTTCTATCTTTACCCCCTTTAAGCGGGGGTCCATTTGTGAAAAATCAATAGCAACAATCGAATGTAATGTGCCTCCAGATGGATCTATTACTTCACCCTTGTCATTTATAAATCTTACTCCTAAAGCTGCTAACATACCTGCCCCACCATCATTTGTAGCACTTCCTCCAAGTCCTAAAATTATGTACTCCACTCCTTGATCTAGCGCATGTAATATAAGTTCTCCTGTTCCTTTTGTCGTTGTAATAAGTGGGTTGCGCTTTTCAACTGGAACGTGCTGTAATCCTGATGCTGCTGCCATTTCAATAAACGCTGTCTTTTTATCTTTAGAAATGCCATAAAAAGCTTGTATACCTTCTCTAAGCGGTCCTGTCACACTAATTGATATAATTCTCCCCCCTGTAGCATCAACAAGTGATTCAACCGTCCCTTCTCCTCCATCTCCAATTGGTATTTTCACATACTCTGCATTAGGAAAAATTGCTCTAAAACCTCTTTCAATAGCTCCACATACTTCTATAGCTTTTAGGCTTTCTTTATATGAATCAGATGCAATAACAACTTTCACAATTATCTCCCCATCCCTTATTTTTACGTTTTCTTCATTTTAAACGACAAGTATAAAAGTTGTCTTTTTAAACACAAAAAAAGCTTACATCATATGATGTAAGCTTTTTTATTTAGATGGAGCCTAGCGGGATCGAACCGCTGACCTCCTGCGTGCAAGGCAGGCGCTCTCCCAGCTGAGCTAAGGCCCCTTATTAATTAAGCGGAAGACGGGATTCGAACCCGCGACCCCAACCTTGGCAAGGTTGTATTCTACCACTGAACTACTTCCGCAAAAA
>NZ_JAALFZ010000024.1:0-62824 GCF_011800505.1 Bacillus sp. EKM501B
TCCAGATAAAACAGTATTGAGTCCATCATATCAGATGGACTCTTTTTTTACTGTCTACCTATAGGGGATAATACCAGGCTGGCTCTTTTTTATGATTCTTACATTCTTTCTTTCTCTTGAAAGTAAGTAATATTGTCTCGAAGCCACTTCCTCTCCGACATAAACAAGTTTCCACGTTTTTTATACACTTTATCAAATATCTTTAAAACTTCTTCATGATTAGCAAACTTATGTAAGAAACGAAGAGCAATGATAATCTCTGCTTCATCCGTAGGCTCTGCTTCATTTTTACGTCTTCTAGCAACAATTTTATTCACACGTTCGCAAATTGGTCTCATTGCCATTTCGTCGCCATACGTATAAATAGCTCGAACAGCTTCATATTTCACCATCACATTTCTATCCTGTAAAGCTTCAATATAAACTATTTGTAAGTCCGATCCCCCTATTTTTGCTAACACCTCAATAACAGTTGAACGAACATAGGCACTATTACTATATAAAAGCTTTGTTAACGGCAGAATCGATTGCTTCGTTCCAATCTCAAACAATGTATAACAAATATGTGTAATCTCATCTTTATTTTCTTCAGTATCCAGCAACTTTAGCAACGCACTTTCCGCTTCTAACGATTTATATAACTTTAAGGAAGAAACTGCCCAAAAACGAACACTATCGTTTTTATGATAAATATACGGAATGATTTTATTTGTACTACTTACTTCTGGTAATGTATAAATATTACTAAGCAGTTCACTTAACAAAGTCGGGCTTTGTTCACATTCCAAACGATTTATAAGATAATCCGCAATACAAATTTCTTTCGTATTAATAGCGAGTTTCGTCATTACATAATACATATCTTTCTTCATAGCTATTTTTTTTGCTTTGGTTACCTTCTGCTGTAAATAAGGAAACGTTAATAGGTCATTTAGCTCTTTTGCTTCATCATAAGCACGATGGCTAACCTCTGTATCCTCATCATCCATCCGCCTTAATAAACCATCTATATACTCTTCCATCTCCTTCGCTCCCGTCAAAATCAAATCTATCTCTTTGCATTCTATATACGATAGACTACTATTTCAACATAAAAAAGAGGATGCCACAGCATCCTCTCCTTCTCTTCTCTATTCCACACAAGTAAACTGCGTCCAAGCTCCTACATAATCTAGTAAGAATAACTCCTCTTCCGCAATTGTACCGACAATATTTTTCCGTTCATCTATCGGCATTTCTTTTAGAATGATTTGCAGTTCACCTTTATACTTTCCGAATGAGTTATTACCAATTACAACTTGCCCTCTTTCCTGTAGCACACTTTCGCGCACTGGGAAGTCATAATCTTTGTACTTTTTACGTACTTCTGTAGAACGTACCATATACTCTGTTATGTCGCCGCGCCTTACGTGTAATTCTTGCAGCGTAGCTCTCTTCTCTACTTCAGTCGCTTCGTCTACAAAGTGCACTTTTAGCTGTAACATGTAGCGATTTAAGTTTCCTAGTTTTTCTAACTCTTCCTCACTCGCATAAGCATTTCCGATAATGACATCATCAATTAACCCTGTTGCCCATAAATGCTTCGCTTGTACTTCAATTGGTAAATTACGATGCTCTTCTAATGTACATAATCCATCGTTAATATCCCATGGACCGATGTTTGCGACATGTGATGTAATAAAGGCTGCACTGCGAATACCATGCTTTTTAAAGCGTTCACTGCAGCGAATGAAATAATCGTACGGAAGACCAGTGAATTTTTGCGGATAAAAATTATGGCAACCAATTAAAGCTGATTTATTCGCTTGATGCGAAAGAATATTTTCTAAGTACGCAATATCGTTACTTACATTTAACTCAATTTTTAAACCGTACGGATTATTCGTCATTTTCGCTTCAGTTAACCCGTCGAAGCCTACATCTAAACGAATACCGTCTGCGCCTAACTCCGCGAAGAATGATAAATCGCTATAACTAATACCAAGCTGATCAAACACAGCCGGAGCTACATCTAAAATAACTTCCATATTGTTATCTTTTGCGTGATTGATAATCTCTTTAAATTCAGCTACAATTTCTTCTTTCGGACGATTCACAGATAACAAACAAGTAAATATTCTTGAAAAACCGTGTCGTGCCGCTGCGGAAATATAAGCCATATCTTTTTCTTTCGTTGAATGTTCTGGATAAAGTGAAATTCCTAATTTACGCTCCATGCTTTTGCATCTCCTTCACACGTTGTATTAATGCCATGCTCGTAAATCTATATTTTGCAGATAAACACGTTGCACATAAAATTGTCGGTACAATAATTACGTACGGTGATTGCAATCCTAACATTACATATGCACCCATTGAACAACCGATAAATAAAACTGATACTAGTAGTAACACTAATAAAGATTTACTTTGTACCCATTTCGAATAATGGGCAATACACTGTCCGACCACGAATGTAATTAAGATGATAATTGCTCCGGGCATTCTGTTTTCTCCTCTCCTGCTAATTGTTGTTTCTCATACATTTTGAAGAATGGATAGTAAATAACGAACGAGATAACAAAGTTAACAAGTACAAGTACACCAGCCATAATTGTCCAGTCCGTACTAATCACCGCTGCAATTGGTGCTAACATCGTAAATGGCAGTTTCGCCATCATGAGTGGAATCATACCTGAAACAACTGCGAAATATGATACTGTCGTTGTCACTAACGGTGTAATAACGAACGGAATAATTAAGATTGGGTTCATTACAATTGGTGCACCGAAAATAATTGGTTCGTTAATATTGAATAAACCTGGTACGAATGATAATCTACCTAACTCTTTTAGGAACTTAGATTTAGAGAACATAAACATAATTACTAAAGCTAACGTTGAGCCTGATCCGCCAATCCATACGAACCATTGAATGAATTGCTCTGTAAATAAGTTTGGTAACTGATGTGCATTTCCTGTAGCCGTGAATACTTCCATATTTTCAAGAATTGCTGAATCCCACATCGGACGAATAATTGGTCCTAAAATCGCTGGTCCATGTATACCGAATGACCAGAAAAACACGATTAAGAATACTGTTAATAAACCACCGAATAAATTATTTCCTACTAATACTGATTTTAATGGTGCGATTAAATATGTGATCGTTGTATTCACATCAAATTTCAAACCGTAGCGAATGCCCCAGAATAAAAGAATAACTGCTAATGTTGGAATTAATGCTGCAAACGAATTTGAAACTGCTGGTGGTACACTATCTGGTAATTTAATCGAGATATTATGCTTAATCATAAAATGATAAATTTCTACTGCAATTAATGCTGTAACAATTGCGCCGAATAAAGACGTTGCACTTAATGTTCCTACTGAAATATATCTACCTGCATCAATAACACCTGGTACAGCTTTCGTAATTTGAATTGGTTCAACTGATGCTAGTAAAAAGGCGAGTACAGATAATAACCCTGCACTTAACTGATTGAGCTGATAAAAGTTCGCGAGCGAAGCCCCTACACCAAACGCTGCGTATAATGCCATTAGTCCTACTGTAAATCGAAATGGAATATCTAAAATATGGCGAAACGGTGCAATCCATTCCATATATGCATCAATTGGTAAATTTAAAAAGATAACGAAAAATGATCCGACGATCGTTAACGGTAATGTAGAAATAACCCCGTTTCGAATTGCTAATAAATGTCGTTGTCCTGCAATTTTTTGCGTTGTTGGCATAATCTTTTGTTCCATAAAACTCATAAACCCATTCATCAATAGCCCTCCTCTTTCTCTCTACTATAAAAGAATGAAATAAACTTTATAACATTATAATGTTTATATTTAAAAAGATATAATTATGCTAAAACTAATTGTTCTGCTTGCTTAAGCACTTTCAAACCATCACACATGCCATAATCTCGTTGGTCTATAATCGCAACTGGTATGTTGTATGAATTTGCAAGAAACTCTACAGCTGGAAATAAATATTTCACCTGTGGGCCAATTAAAACGACATCGGCTTCCTTAATTTCAAGCTTCACTAGTTCTGAATCAACCGCCTTAATTTTATAATTCTTCCCCTGTTTCTTTGCCTCTTCTTGCATTTTTCTTACGACCATACTCGTTGACATACCTGCTGCACAACATAATAAAATGTACATCTTATACTGTCACTTTCTCTTCTACTCGTTTATGAAGAGCAATAAATTCTTCAGCCAGTTCTTTCACTGTAATTGCATTCATTAAATGATCTTGTGCGTGCACTAACAGTAAACTAATTTCTGCATGATTTCCTCTTGCCTCTTCTTGAATTAAATCCGTTTGAATACGGTGCGCTGCTGAAATTTCCTCACTAGCAAGTTTCATCTTTTCACCGGCATTCCCGAAATCTCCTTGTCTTGCAAAAGCAATTGCTTCAAGCGCCGCGCTTCTCGCATTGCCACCATGTAAAATTAACGCAAATGGAGTTTGCATATCAGCCATTTTAAATTCCCCCAAGCTATATGTTTTCTATATTTTTATCTTATTATGAAAACGCATACAATTAAACATAAAAAACTTCCGTTATGTAACGGAAGTTTTTATATACTTTTTCAAAATGATAATAAAATTTCTTGAAAATCTTCAATTACCTCAGTCTGAGTAAGTTTCTCTATCGTAGTTTGACTAGACATAATATCATATAAAAAATCATAAAGCCTTTGCAAATCTTCATTATTATTGCGCTTTACACTAAATAAAATAATTACTTGTACTTTTTTATCTCCCCAATCAACAGCCTTTTCAAGTGTGCAAAACATCAAAAAAGTTTCCTCACTTAATAACTGCATCGGATGCGGAATCGCAACTGAATTCCCAACCGCTGTCGGAGACGTATTTTCTCTCTCCATAACAGAAGCATAAAAGTTTTTTGGTACATAGCGTTTCTCAGCAGCTTTTTCACATAAAAACTGAATAACATCCTCTTTCGTAGAAGCATTATGATTTAAAAAGATTAAATCTTCCTTAATATAAGGCTGCACACTAGTATTCACATGCGTAAACAACCGCTGACCAATCGATTTAATCTCTTTATCATCAAATATTGAATTCACTTTTATAACTGGAACAGGCAAGCCACTCGGTATATGAATCGTACTAATAATACAATCTATTTTTTCTTTATAAAGATCTTCTACTTTCAATTGATAATAGCCTGTAATACCTACAATCTCTAATTTATCTCGGAACTGTGATAAAATTTTATATTTTAATAGTTGTGCACTTCCTTGACCAGTCGCACAAACTAATAAGCATCTTTTCTTTTGATTCTGCTCCTGCAAACGGCTCATCGCTCCGCCGAAGTGAATTGCAATATAACCAATTTCACTTTCAGGTATCGATTCACCCGTATATTCACCAATGATATCTCCAACGAGAACCGCAATTTCAAAAGCATACGGATAATTCTTTTTCACTTCTGCCAAAAGAGGATTTCTCGTATTTAGCTTATACTTCAAACGATTTAATAACGTTTTTAAATGAATACCAAATCCAAATAATAATTCTTCATCATAATAAAAAATAAGATTCCGTTCTTCCGCTACTTTAAAAAGAATATGTTGCATAAATGCATATATATCTTTCCCTAATAGCTCTTCTACATTTTCATAGCGATCTCTCGTTGTAACAGCAGTACTTAATAAATGCATCGTCACATATAATACTTCTTCTTCTGGAAATGAAAATTTCAACTCTTTCTCTAAATCTCCTAAAATCTGCTTCGCAATTGTATATTCTTTCTTTAGTATAAGTTCTGATTGCTCCGCATGCAGTCCTTTCATATAATGTTGACTTTGACAACGCTTTAATGCGATTGCAATATGAATGACTAAATTATCAATTTCTATATCAGATAAATATATTGTTCCGCCTTCAATATACTTTAATATAATTGAACGAATGAGTGATATATGAGGTAGCGATAAATATGTCTCCGTCTGCTCAAATTGCTCATGAAACGGAGTATGGTCATAACGCGGTAAACCATATTGTGATAAACAAGAACGAATATTAAATTCCTCTCCAACAATACGTATACCATAATACGGTCTCTTCTCAATTTGTAATTTATAGCGACCACATATATCTGTAACATCTTTCATAATTAAATTGACCGTTGATTTGCTCACATACATCTCTTCCGCTAATTCTGAAAGCTTCACATATCCCTCTATCATTAAAACACGCTGCAGAATGTACGCTATTCTTTCTTCATAAGAAGTTGGGATCTTTTCCGTCTGTTTTTGAAATAGACTCACACAAAAGTCTTCAAATTTCTTCTTTTGTATAATTTCTAATTCGTACCCAGTACCTCTTTGCGATTCGATTTTCGCTCCGTTTTCTTCCAATATATCATTTAATAATTTTATATCCTTTTGAATCGTCTTCGTTGATACATGTAAACGGCCTGCTAAAAAAGCTCGATTTAACATCGATTTCCCTTCTAAAAATTCCTCTAAAATAGAAATTAATCGCTGATGCACCTTTGTCATAGCTCTTCCTCTCGCTCTTTATATATAAAGGGGGAAAAGCTGCTGAAATCAGTAGTTTTTCCCCTTTATATTCTCTCTATTTCTTTAATGTAAATCCGAATTTATCCCATGCTTGTAAATAGTCTAGTAAGAAAATCTCTTCTTCTACAATTCGACCAACTACATTTGTTTTTCCTGTATTCACCATATCTTTTAATGCAATTTGTAATTCGCCTTTATACTGGCCATATTGTTCATTATCAATTAATAAATCCCCACGCTTAATTTCACGCGTATTATGAGGTTTAAACTCTTCTTTTTTATATTTCACACGACTTTGTGTAGAACGAATCATATATTCAGATACATCTCCGCGATAAAAATGTGGTTCGTTTAATACGATAATTCTTTCTAGTTCTGTCGTTGTATCATATATTTCTATATCAAATGTTTGTTTCTCTTTATTTAATGCACCTAGTGCTTGTAATTCTTCTTCTGACGCATATGCGTTTGCAATAATAACATCATCAATTAATTCCGTCGCGAATAAATGTTTCGCCTGTGTTGTCATCGGTAATTCACGATGCTGCTCTAATGTACATAACCCTTCTGTTACTGGCCAAGGTCCGTATGTTGCATCAAATGATGAAATAAAAGCTGCCGTTCTCATACCGTAATCTTTAAATTGTTTCGAGCATTTAATGAAATGATCGTATGATAATCCTGAATAACGATGCGGATAAAAATTATGACAACCAATTAAATTTTCACGATTTGGTCTATGACTCATAATGTTATCTACATACTTCGTACCATTGCTCATATTAATCTCAATTTTCAAACCATACGGATTATAAGTCATAATTGATTCTTCTAATCCTGAGAAACCGACATCTAAACGAATACCGTACGCACCTAATTCATGGAAGAATGATAAATCATTATACGAAATACCTAATTGTTCAAAAACAGATGGACTAATATCAACTAATACTTGGAACCCTAATGCATTCGCATGAGAGATCGTTTCTTTAAATTCTTCTATAATTTTCTCTTTTTCTCCATCCACAGATAATAAACATGTGAACACACGTGTAAATCCATATTTACTTGCTAATGTTAAATACTCCTTATCTTTCTCTACTGTTGAATGTTCTGGATAAATAGAAATACCTAATCGTCTCATATGTACACGCCTCTTTCTTCATCATATTGTAAACCTTTTCAAATATATGTAGTGAAAAAGTATATATCCCCTTCTTGTTCACTACTCTTTTGAATCCGCTTTCTTTAAAGAAAAAACAATTTCTATCATTCTTAACACCTACAAGTCTATACATCTATACTTTACATCTTTTTTTCATAGTTGTGTAGCTTTTACACAAATTTGTCAGTTTTTCATCTTAAAAATTGTTATCCGTTTTCAAGACACCTTCCTTGACTGTTGCATTGGCCAATACATATACTCGAAAGAAAAGAGAAAATTTTATATAGGGGATGAATATATGGGAGAAGCAATACTCGTAAAACGAGAACCGTTATGGACGAAAGAGTTTGTTGCTTTAATTTTTGCAAACTTATGTATGTTTTTAGGGTTTCAAATGTTAATTCCAACCTTACCTGTTTATGTGAAAGAAATTGGTGGCACAAGTTCCAATATCGGATTTGTTGTCGGCATGTTTACCGTTGCGGCACTTTTTGTTAGACCGCTAACTGGGAACGCCTTGCAAAAATTCAATAAAAAAATCATTTTAATGATCGGCACTGCTATCTGTTTACTCGCTATGGGCAGTTACCTTTTCGCCTCAACTATCTTTCTCTTGCTTGCTGTTCGTATTTTACACGGAGCTGGTTTCGGTATTACAACGACTACATATGGAACTGTCGTTTCTGATTTAATTCCCTCAGCTCGCCGCGGAGAAGGCATGGGATATTTTGGCCTTTCTGGAACAATTGCAATGGCCCTCGGTCCACTTATCGGACTATGGCTTATGCAAACATATAACTTCACAATTCTTTTTTTATGTGCATTATCGTGCACAGTTGTTTCATTAATATTAACGAAACTACTTCAAATCCAAAAATCGAAACAGCCTCCACAACAATCATCTAGTACTTTTCTCGATGGATTTATTGAGCGTAAAGCTTTACTTCCTTCATTATTAATATTATGTATTACATTAATGTACGGAGGAATCGGAAGTTTTATCACTCTATTTGCTACAGAAGTCGGCATAGCTGATATTAGTCTCTTCTTTTTATGTAACGCACTAGCAATCGCTGTAACTCGTCCATTCTCTGGAAAGCTATATGATGCGAAAGGCCATACATTCGTCATCATTCCGGGAGTTATTATAACTTTTACAGGCATTATTTTATTGTCGTATACGACGACAATTCCGAGCTTAATTATTGCTGCAGCATGTTACGGAAGTGGTTTTGGAGCGATCCAACCTGCACTACAAGCATGGATGATTGACCGCGTAGCACCGCATCGACGCGGCGTAGCAACGGCTACATTCTTCTCCGCATTTGACCTTGGAATCGGCGCTGGAGCGATTATATTTGGATTTATTGCTCATTTTACAAACTATGCAACTGTATATCGTTACTCCTCTCTATTACTTATTGCTTTTCTCTTCATTTACATTACAAGCATAAGAAAACAAAAGCATGGCGATAAAAACACGGAAAAAGCTGCTGGATAATTCAGTGGCTTTTTTATCGTGTTAAAAGAATTATTTCCCCTCGTTTTGCTGTTATAAAACTACATGCATTTTCCTACATATTTTTTTAACTTTCATCAAAAAATATACGATGAACTCGCAGACGCTTTCCTTAATATTCGACTGAACAATATTATTCTAAAAAGTGTGATTTCTTTACAAAATTAAGATTTATACAAGATGAAAACCAATAGAACACAGCTGTTTCTTTAAGGGATTGTAAACTTTTCTTCTCTTTGTAAATTTAGTGTAAATTTTACTAGCAAACCGTTTACAGTGCCTCAAGGTTCAGTTAATAATTACATCGTACATGAAATTTAAGGAGTGGAATGCGTGGAATATAATGTTCAAGATATGATCTTCCAGTTCATTGGTGGATTAGGTATTTTCTTATTCGGGATTAAATACATGGGCGATGGACTGCAACAAGCAGCTGGAGATCGTCTTCGCGATATTCTAGATCGTTTTACAACAAACCCACTTATGGGTGTACTAGCAGGTATGTTAGTTACGGTATTAATCCAATCCAGTTCAGGAACAACTGCTTTAACAGTCGGACTTGTAAGTGCCGGATTTATGACATTAAGACAAGCAATCGGTGTTATTATGGGTGCAAACATCGGTACGACAGTTACTGCATTTATTATCGGAATTAAAATCGGAGAATATGCTCTCCCAGTTATGGCAATTGGAGCAATCTTACTATTCTTCTTTAAAAATAAAAAAGTACATTCTGTAGGTCAAGTTGTATTCGGTTTTGGTATGTTATTCTTCGGTTTAGAATTAATGAGTGCAGGTATGAAACCTCTTCGTTCTTTAGAATCATTCCAAGAATTAACAGTTAGCATGAGTGATAATCCAATTTTAGGAATTGTTGTCGGTACAGTCTTTACTTTAATTGTACAAAGCTCAAGTGCAACTATCGGTATTTTACAAGAACTATTTGGTCAAGGTGCAATCGATTTACAAGCAGCTCTTCCTGTATTATTCGGTGATAACATCGGTACAACAATTACAGCTGTATTAGCAGCAATCGGTACTTCTATTGCCGCAAGACGTGCAGCATTAGTTCATGTTATCTTTAATATTATCGGTACAATTATCTTTACAATTTTATTAGTACCATTTACAAGTTTAATTCAATATTTCCAAACATCATTAAACTTGAATCCAGAAATGACTATTGCATTTGCACACGGAACATTTAACGTAACAAATACAATCATTCAATTCCCGTTCATTGCAGTGTTAGCATGGATCGTAACAAAAATTATTCGTGGTGAAGATGCAGCGATTGACTTCAAACCACAACATTTAAATCCAATCTTTATTGAACAATCTCCAGCCATCGCTTTAACTGAAGCTCAAAAAGAGATTATCCGTATGGCTGAGTTCTCATTACATGGATTAAAAGAAGCAAATCAATTTTTAAATACACAAGACAAAAAACACGCAAACATGGCTACTCAATTAGAAGGAGCTATTAACAATTTAGATAAAAAAATTACCGAGTATTTAGTTTTACTATCAGAAAAGCCACTTTCACCTACGGATTCTGAAAAACATTCTGTTTTAGCAGGTGTTGTTGGAGATATTGAACGTGTCGGTGATCATGTAGAAAACCTTGTAGAACTTGTAGATTTCCAAATTTCAAACCGTGTTTCACTATCAGACGAAGCATTAGCTGAATTAAACGAAATGCTTGAGTTAACAATTTCAACACTGCAAGACTCAGTTGAAGCTTTAACAAACTTCGATACTGAACTAGCTCAAACTGTTATTGCCAAAGAACGCAAAATCGACCAAATGGAACGTGTTCTTCGTAAACGTCACGTATTACGTCTAAACGAACGCAGCTGTTCAGGTGATGCAAGTATCATCTTCGTCGATATGGTAAGTAACTTAGAGCGCATTGGCGATCACGCTGTAAATATCGCTGACGGTGTTTTAGGTGAACAAGGAAAAATCAATTTAAAACAATCATTATAATAAGAAAGAGACGCTAACGTAAGCGTCTCTTTCTTATTATATTTTAACAACTGTTCTTCCTTTTAACTTTCCTTGCAATATAAGTGTAAACTTCTCCTCTAATTCTTCTAATGTACATTCTCCTGTATAAGATCTTAACTCTTTATTACTCCATTCATTTGCTAAGAGCGTCCACACATCACTTCTCACATCTGCTGGACATTGCACAGAATCTATCCCTAAAAGGCTTATGCCTCGTAAAATAAACGGATATACCGTTGTTTGTAATTCCTGGCCTGCCACATTACCGCATGTCGTTACACAACCACCATACTTTACTGTTTTTAAAGCTGTTTCTAACATACGTCCACCTACAGTATCAATAACTCCGGCGTATATCCCTTTTAACATCGGTCTTCCTGATTCATCATTCAATTCCGCGCGATGAATCACTTTTTTCGCTCCTAGACGTAGTAGCATATCTTTCTCTTCCATTTTTCCTGTCGCTCCTACTACGTTAAACCCTAACTTACTTAATATACTAACAGCTACACTGCCTACGCCGCCTGTAGCACCCGTTACTAAAACATCTCCCATATTAGGCTTGATTCCTGCCCCAATAAGCTTATATACCGACAACGCCGCAGTAAAACCTGCTGTCCCGTACATCATACTTTCCTTTAATGACATTCCTTCTGGTAAAGGCACGACCCAAGATGATGGCACGCGAATATATTCTCCGAAACCACCAGAGGTATTCATACCTAAGTCATATCCCGTTACAATAACTTGATCTCCTGCTTTAATGGTAGCATCTTCACTACTCACAACTACTCCTGCAGCATCAATTCCTGGCGTATGAGGATATGTTCTCGTAACACCTTTATTACCAGTAGCTGAAAGAGCATCTTTATAATTTAATGAAGAATAATGAACTTGTATGAATACGTCTCCCTCAGGTAAACTACTTACTTCTCTCTCAACAACTTTTCTTACAAACTGATGATTTTCCTTTTCGTTCACAACGATTGCTCGGAATGATGTATGATTCATTATGCTCTCTCCTTTATCCGTCAAATTCTTCTTTATTATATAGAAGAAATAAGTAAGCTTACTCATTTCTTCTTGGCTATATTTCAACAAATCTTACTTCCCTATCACTTTCTCATAATATATATTTTCATTTCTACTAAAAGCCCTTATACTTATTCTACATCTGACAAATAATATATAGAAAATCTGACTTTTTATAAATATATTGAATTTTTACGAAATGTAAATGTTTTGTAATGTTTTTTTTCGCTAAATTTCATTATAATAAGTGGATATGAGTGTCGTATTTCAATCCAAATGAAGGAGTACAGGAAATGGAGCAAAACCCATCTTTGCAAGAAAATACACGCAATAAACCGAAAAAAAATAAGAAAAAAATAAAAATTATTATAAGCGCTATACTATTCGTTTTATTAATAGGCGGCGGTTATACTTGGTTTTTAGTAAATAAAGCATCTTCTGCTGTTCGAAATGCCGCACACGATTTAGCACGCGGTGATAAATCTGATTTACGTGATAAGGCTGTAAAACCTATTACAAACAATGTCTCTGTTTTAATAATGGGTGTCGATGAAAGCGATGTCCGTGGAAAAGAATATGGTGAAGCTATAAGAACAGACGCGCTTTTACTTGCAACATTTAATAAAGATAGCAAAACTGTTAAACTATTAAGTATCCCACGTGACACATATACTTATATTCCAATAGAAAAGAAAAAAGATAAAATTACACACGCTCATGCATTCGGTTCTGCTAAAAACGGAAAAAATGGTGGACCACAAGCAAGCATTGATGCAGTTGAAAAATTAATGAATGTTCCTGTCGATTATTTTGTAAAATTCAACTTTAAATCATTTATAAAAATCGTCGATGACTTGGGCGGTGTTGAAGTTGATGTACCAGTTGAATTTACTGAGCAAGATAGCAATGATAATGCTGAGGCTATTCATCTAGAAAAAGGTGTTCAAAAGCTAAATGGCGAAGAAGCTCTTGCTCTTGCTAGAACAAGGCACATCGATAGTGATGCAATGCGTGGACAACGTCAACAACTCGTTATCGAGGCTATTTTAAAGAAACTAACAAGTGTTGGTTCTGTAACAAAAGTTGGCAACATCATTGATGATATTAACGGACAATTCGTTACAAACTTAACATTTGATGATATGCTTTCATTCTATAAATATGGATCGGATTCGGAAATTGAGAAATTACAAATCCAAGGTGATGATTGCTACATGGCAAAAGGTGACGATACTTGTAGCAAATCTGCTGGTGGTGGTCGAACTTACTACTACAATCCAGATAAAAAAGAATTAGCTAATGTTACAAATGAACTTCGTACTCATCTTGGGCTACCTGCATATACAAAGTCTGACTCAAACTCTGATTCGAAAAAGACAAAAGAATCTAAGTCTGAAAATTCAAGTGAACGCGAATCAAATAACAATGAAGTGAAAAATAAGAACAAAAATAGCAGTGAAGATACAGAAACATCGTCTAATGACAATGAATAATATAGAAGCGGTTCTCTATGGAGGTAGAGAACCGCTTCTTTTTATTCTTCCAAATATAAAAATCAGAACTTTCTAACTATCTTTTTTAATATTTTTAAATTATAATAAATAGTAGCAATCTATTCCAATTATCAGGGGGCTCATACATATGAAAGCTGCAGTAAAACATAACATCTCAGATTTTAAAGACTACTTAAAATCTAACGATATATACATGGAAGAAAATATAGATGAAAATGATGGCTCTGTTCATTTTTCAGTAGGATTAGAGACTGAAGCTGGCGCAAAGATTCAACTTATCGCTGCTTTCCAAAACGAACATCCTACGGTGGATATATACTGCTTCAATGTTGCTCACGTGCCTGATGCAACATCAACAAATGATATTTTACATGTCATCAATGAATTAAATACATCTTATCGCTTTGCAAAATTCACATTAAATAAGCAAAATGCAATTGATATTTCAACATCTCTTGCATTCTCAGAACCAAACTTTAATCCAGCACTTGTCTTTGAACATACGAGAATGCTATATAAATTAGCAAATGACGAATATAAAAACTTAATGAAAGTTATTTGGGCATAAAGTAAAACTATAATCCGTTAGGTTTACGGGCAATAAATAAAAGGATGGGCTGTAAGCAGCACCATCCTTTTATTTTGATATCATATCGATCCACATTTTAACAGCAGTGCCTACAATTAAAGTGGACAATACATATTGCAGTACTTTTTGATTTAGCCTCTTCCCGACTCGTGCTCCAAGTGGCGCAGCAAATATACTGGCAACCGCAATAATTAGAGCTGGAATGATAACTACTTGCCCAGTAACCATTTTTCCTGTAGTAATCCCTATTGAGGAAATAAACGTAATAGCGATAGATGTTGCGATCGTCATGCGCAGTGGTAATTTTAAAATAACTAGCATAATGGGAACTAAAAGGAACGAACCTCCAGCTCCTATAATGCCTGAAGCTCCCCCTACAACGAACGCTAACAAGCTTGCTAACCATTTATTATACTTCACATCTCCACTATTATTTTGTTTCGGTACAAACATCATAATAGCTGCAATTGTAGCTAATGCTGCATAAACAACATTGACTGTATGTTCCTCTAATATGTTAGCACCGAAACTCCCTATGAAGCTTCCTATTAATATACTAGCTCCCATATACATAACTAACGTTTTATTCATGTCATTACTTTTCCGGTATGCCCAAGCGCCTGCAAAAGTTGCAAAGAATACTTGTACCGCTGTAATACCGCTCACTTCATGTGATGTATAGCCAGAAAATCCCAGCAATACCGGAATGTATAAGATCATCGGATAATTAATAATCGCACCGCCAATTCCAACCATTCCTGATATAAACGATCCTATAAATCCAATTATAAAAAGTAATACGACTAAGCTCATCTTACATCCCCTCCCTTCTAGAAAGAAGATGAATTAAATGAATAAGTTTACATTCCCATCCGAAGCATCTGCTAAATAAGCTCCTACTCCTGCAAACTCTACCCCTTCCATAATCTCTTCCTCTTTTAACCCTAATAAATCTACTGTCATTTGACAAGCGACAAGTTTAATCCCCTGTTCTTTCGCCAAATCGATTAAATCTGGTAAAGGCATCGCATTATGTTTTTTCATAATACCTTTAATCATCTTTGGTCCCATACCTGCAAAATTCATTTTTGATAATCCCATCTTATCCGCACCGCGTGGCATCATTTTTCCAAACACTTTTTCTATAAAAGTTTTCTTTACCTTCACATGCTCATCTTTCCTTAAAGCATTTAATCCCCAAAAAGTATGAAAAATAGTTACCTCTTGATCATACGCCGCTGCACCATTTGCAATAATATAAGCAGCCATTGCTTTATCATAATCTCCGCTAAATAAAACGATTGTTGTTTTCTTCTGTTGTTCCATGTTGTTCTCCCTCCGATTACCTATAGGGGTATTTTATCATTTATAAAAAGGCTCAAATCATGTATCTCTGTACTATACGACTTTACCTTCCCATGCTAACATACCACCTACCATATTAATTGCTTGAAAACCGTAGCTCTCTAAAAACTGAACTGCTCGTGCACTTCTTCCGCCAGAACGACAAACGATAATATACTCTTTCTTTTTATCCAACTCATGCATACGAAACTCTAATAGTCCTAGTGGAATATTACACGCTTCTGGAATTTTCCCTTCGGCTACTTCTTCTACTTCACGTACGTCCACGATATTTACTGCTTCTTTACGTAACAATTTTTCTTCCAATTCTTTTACTGTCATTTCTTTCATTTTAAATTCCCTCCTCACAAACCATTCATACCGCCTGAAACATTGATAACGTGCTGAAATCCTAATTTCTTTAATACCTTTGCTGCTTGCTTACTTCTCATTCCACTTTGGCAAATAACGATTACTTCCTTATTCTTATCTAATTGATTCGCCTTACTTGCTAGATCATTTAGGGGGATATTTTGAAAGCCTTTCATATGATTCCCTCTATATTCACCTACTGTACGGACATCAATAAAATACTTCCCCTTTTTCCCCACTATACTTTTCAATTCTTTGCCATTTATATTTTGAACACCTTTCACTGGTAAAAATCGTGAAATAACAAACCATGCAGCAAGTACAATGAAAAGCGTACTTAATATTGTGTTCATATAACCAACCTCTCTATATTTACAAAACTATTGCTTCACTACGCCTTCCTAATCCAAAACTTCAGCACATCGCCTTCTTCTTCAAGCTTTACGATGTCATGGCCACATTTATTTGCCCACGCTGGAATATCCTTAACTGACCCTTTATCCGTTACATGTATTTCTAACACTTCTCCAGTTTGTAGAGCATCCATTGCTCTCTTTGTTCTTACAATCGGCATTGGACATGCTAAACCTTTCGCATCTAACACTTGTTTTATATTCATCATCAATTCCTCCATTTTTTATTTATTTCATTATTCGTGCACTGCACAACGATTTGGACCAATCTCCATTTCACGCTCTTTATCCACACTTGGGTGAATTTTACCCATATTGGTTTGACGAATTTCTTCATATGCATTTGGCTGAGGTGGTAAGTTTTCTGTTACAACTTTACGGAACTCTCCCTCATCCTCAATATTTAATCCTGCATTATGCTCAAATAAATCTTTTAATTTTGCACTAACGATACCACTTTCGTTCATTTCACTTATTTTTGAATAATGAGCCGGTAACACAACTAAATTTTGAGATAGCTCTTTATATCGGCTATACAAAGTATTACGTAAATCACTCACCCAATCTTCAGCCTTACCAGCAAGATCAGGACGCCCAATTGAATCTACAAATAAAATATCGCCTGATAATAAATAAGAATCATCTACAATGAATGACGTACTTCCAATCGTATGCCCTGGTGAGTATAATGCGTCAATTACAATTTTAGTACCCCCCACCGTAATAACAGATCCTTCAACAAGCGGTTCGTATGAGAAAACAACTTCCTCTGCATCTTTTGGTGGTAACCAATACGTACCACCTACCTTTTCCGCTAACTTACGTCCTCCGGAAATATGGTCTGCATGTAAATGTGTATCCATTACATTCGTAATCGTAACGCCATGCTCTTTCGCAAATTCTTCATATGCTTCAACTGTTCTTACTGCATCAATAACTGCTGCTTCACCATTTGAAACGACCATATAAGATAAACAGCCTTTTCCAAGGCGGTTAAACTGATACATACTTCCACCATTTTTTAAATCTCCAACTTTTATAAGCTTTACATATTCACTCCAAGCCTTCATGCCACCAGCTAAATAATAAATATTTTCTAATCCAGCCTCTGTTAATTGCTCTGCCACAAATATAGAAGACCCTTCTTTTGCACATACTACTAAAACATCTTTATCTTTAGGTAATTCACTTACAATATGATCTACACCATCTAACAAGTCAAAGTAAGGTCTATTAATAGAAGAAACTTGTTTCCCTTCAATTTTCCAATCTTCATAATCCGCCTCATTACGAACATCTAAAATGAATAACTCTCCGAATAACACTTTCTCTGCCACATCTTTTGCTTGTAACGGTTTAACACTCACTCTATTACCCCCATAGGTATATTTTTATTCAAAAAAATTTATTTCTCTATATTCCCTTGCCACTCTAACATACCTGGAATGACATTTTTCACATTTGAATAACCTTTCTCTTTCAACATTTGGCAAGCTATATCACTGCGATTACCAGTTCGGCAAATAACATAAATTTGCTTCGTCTTATCTAATACTGCGCTGTCTAATTCACCTAATGGTACCGAAATGGCGGATGGAATATGACCAAAAGCAAATTCCGCTGCTTCGCGAACATCTAATACAATGCTCTCTTCTCCATGAGACAATATAGGCTGTAATTCTGCATTCGTAATTGTATGTGGATATTTCACAATTTCATTCACTTCATGCTCGTTTGCTTTCCTAACATAATGCACCAATACATTATCCTCGTGTTTCGTCCCGATATATTGATGTCCTACTTTACCCGCCCAACTTTTTATATCTACCGTAGATCCTTTATCTGTTGCCTGAACTTCAATTACTTGCCCTGGTGCTAATCCTTCTATCGCCTTCTTCGTTTTCACAATCGGCATCGGACAAGCCAACCCTTTACAATCTAAACTCATATCCACTTTTATACTCATAATTGATTCCTCCACAACTTATATACATATACCTGTATGGGTATATTAAAATGTTTTTGAAAATCTGTCAACAATTATGTCTGACAGATTATCGGCTTTTTACAAGTAATTGAACAGCTTCTTTAATTAACTCTTCATTTGAAGCATTACCGCTTTCAAACTGCTCACGCAAACATTGCTCTAAATTTGTCCCAACAACAAGTCCAATTGTACGATCAAGTGCAGAACGAGATGCCGTTAACTGTGTAATAACCTCTCGGCAATCTTTTCCTTCTTCCATCATACGAAGTACACCACGAACTTGACCTTCAATACGTTTCAATCTATTTTTCATATCTTGATTATATTCCATTCTATAATCACCTCATTACCATTATGTCACTATTTATAACCTATGACAATATATTATACCCTATAGGGTATTTTGTAAACCCCTATTTTTAATATTTATCTTATATGTTCACAAAACAAGAAGTGAAACCTTACTATATAGGCTTTCATCTTCCACCAAATTTTGAAGTGGAAGATGAAAAAATATTAATATACAACACGTTCTGGTACTACTGTTCCGTATAATTTAAAGCCACCATCTAAGTTCTTTACCTTATATCCTTTTTCCATTAACATGCGCGCTGCAACATACCCTCTCATACCAAGTTGGCAAGTGATATATATTTCTTTGTCCATTGGCACTTCATCCAATCGATCACGTAATTCATCTAACGGAATATTAATAGAGTCTTTAATCATTCCCTGTTTTAGTTCATTAGGCTCTCGAACATCAATAAGATATCCACCATTTTTAACAATGTGATCTATTTCATGCCATTGCACTGTGTCCACAAAACCATCTACTATATTACTTGCCGCATACCCCACCATGTTTACTGGGTCTTTTGCAGAAGAATAGGGCGGGGCATATGATAATTCTAAATCCGGCAAATCGATTACAGTTAAGTTTGCCTTCATTGCCGTTGCAATAACATCAATACGCTTATCTACACCATCACGCCCTAACGCCTGCGCTCCATAAATTTTTCCGCTTTCTTTATTAAAAATTAATTTTATTAGCACAGGCGTAGCATTCGGATAATATCCCGCATGAGAATTTGCCTGTACATGTACTACCTCATAGGGTATATTTAGTCGTTTTAATATTTTCTCATTCACTCCAGTCGAAGCAACTGTTAAATCAAAAACTTTAGCCACAGAAGTTCCCATCGTACCTTTATATAAAGAATCCGTATGACCATGAATAATATCTGCTAACATGCGACCTTGACGATTAGCTGGCCACGCTAAAGGAATCATCGTTTCTATTTCTGTAACAAAATCTTTCACTTCAATCGCATCACCAATTGCATATACATATGGGTCAGATGTTTGAAATTTCTCATTTACCTTTATCGTTCCTCTAACTCCCAATGCTAATCCTGCCTCTTTCGCTAAACTACTCTCTGGTTGTACACCAATTGCTAAAATAATCATATCTGTTTTTATAACTGAGCCACTTTTTAAACGTACAATAGCCCCGTCTTCTTCTAACGCATCTACACCATCTTCTAAAACAAGCTCAACATTGTGATTTCTCATATGTTCATGTACGTATGCTGCCATTTCATAATCGATTGGTGGCATTACTTGATTCGCCATCTCTACAAGAGTAACATCAATCCCGCGTTCTCTTAAATTCTCAACCATTTCCACTCCAATAAATCCTCCACCAATAACCGTCGCATGACGTGGTTTCTTCTCATCAATATACGCTTTTATACGATCTGTATCAGGTACATTTCGTAACGTAAACAACGCCTTCGCTTCTTCAATGCCCGGAATAGGTGGAACAATTGGTTTCGCCCCTGGTGAAAGAATCAAAACATCATATTCCTCGTTATATGTTTCATCTGTAGTTACATTCTTTATCGTAATTGTTTTCTCTTCTTTATTAATCTTTACAACTTCACTCAATACACGTATCTCTAAATTAAAACGTTTTGACATCCTTTCAACAGTTTGTACTAATAACTTTTGTCTTTCTGTAATGACACCGCCAATATAATATGGCAATCCACAGTTTGCGAACGAAATGTATTCACCGCGTTCAACCATAATAATTTCATCTTCCTCACTTAAACGACGAAGCCTTGCAGCTACTGATGCCCCGCCAGCAACTCCGCCTACTACAACAATTTTTCTAGACATATTTCAAACCTCCATGTTATTTATTATTTAATTTCCTCATGCATCAAACAAAAACCTATACCTGTATGGGTATATGATAGAGTATAAAAAATTTAATTTCAATCAATATGTCTTTCTTTCACAAATTTGAAACAAATAAAAAAGAACTTAGATACCTCCAAGTTCTTTTGCGTATAGTTCTATAACTTTCTGCACGATTAAACCAATGTATAAATACGTGTTTTGAAAATTTAAATACACCTGTATTTAAATTTTCAAAATCAATAGCTTCTTCACATAAGGTTAAATCCATTCCACGTAAAATTCTTTAATGCCACAACCTGAGAAAACGAATCCCAATGGACTCTTTTTCTACAATGATATATTTATTTTTTTCGTTGCATCTCTATCATTAATCATAACCATCTGCGTCTCGTTATTTGGCAAAAATACGATATATTTTCCCGTTCTCACATTCCTCCAAATAACTTTTCCTTCTTCGTCTGTTTTCCCTATTGAGATCCCAATTTCTTTACTGGGTTCAGGTGATTCGTCTTTCATAAGTATAATTTCAAAATCTTTTATTGGCTGTTTTTCTTTATTTTTCACGTGAAAAGTTACAGAATTAACAACCTTACTAAACTTCTTTTCATTATTTACTATATAACTAGTCATTACGATTATGACCAATACACAAAATAAAATCCATAAAAGCTTATTATATTTATTCAGACCATTTTTTAAGATTATTAAAAACATCGTCTGTCACCCGGTTTCCAGAATTCCAAGAATTACTTCCTACTGTATGGGTAGCTATTATTGTTACACCCGTACGAGAATAGTCATGATATACAGGTGCTCCACTTTGACATCCATAAGTGTCCATCCTATATGTTAAAATTCTAGGACTAGTGCCTTCAATTGGTCCATAATCTGTCCACATAGTATATTTTTCATTTCCTACTTTATCACATGGATACCCTGGAACTACTGCGAGTAATCCCTTTGGAGACTCTACATTAGTAGTTCTATATCCTAACCAACCTGTATAATCTCCAGGAGATCCATTTAATTTAATGGCTCCATAATCAAATTCCGAATCTCCATCATCAGTCCATCCACTTACTGAATAAAGCTTTGTCCAACTATAAGGCAAATACGGTGCTTGGTCTCCATTTCTACCAGGAGTCACAATAACATTTTTTGCCCATCCACCAAGCTTTTTATTGTAAACACAGTGCCCAGCTGTAAATACTGTATCTTTACTAATTAGCGCTCCTGTACACCCATAAACCTCTTGTCCATTAAATTGAATTACTAAGTGTACTATAGCCCTATAAGGATACAAAGTTGTATTAGTAACTCTAATTCGATCATCTCTTCCTATTACAGAATGTGTAAGGATATTAGATGGATAATTAAAATTACTGTCTCTTAATAAGTATCCCCAATCTTCCCCACCATGTTTACGCCCTTCAAATGAAGGTGAAACAAGATCTTCTCCCCTTCGATCATTACTATACAAAGATTGTTCTTGAAAAAGTACACGTTCTCCCTCATTTGAAACTGATGTCCACGGTACATCTTCTGCATACACCTTCTGATTCACCAAAAATACTGTACAAAAAAAGATAAAAAGAACACCAAAACTATAAAGAGCCAACCTACATCTTATAGAAATAAAGCTATCCAACATAACTTACCTCCTATACAAATGATAGCGAACAATTGAAGATCCCTTTATAAATTCTAGTTTTTCTTTTTTTAGAAGTCAACGTAATTAATAATGATTATCATTATTAATTACGTTGACTTAACAAAATCAAACAATGAGTCATATTCTTTACTCTGCGTTCAAAAACCTGTCTCATTAAAGTTTCACCATATTACATAAATCCATAACCTTTTTCACAATCAACTCCGCAGTATTCTCTCCCGGTGGCATTAACAAATTTGTAACTGTTCCATACACAATAGGACTTAATTCTACTTCATATCCGCCATATGCATATTCGTCTTTTGTCGGTAAATAACCAAGATATCCGTTCATATATCCACCAAAGAAAGCCAATTCATTTTGAAGGCTCTCTTTCATTGCTAAGGCAGTTTCTGAAAAAGGTTCCATCGGTATACCTGAAAACATACCATCATTAACTTGAAACAGTTGAACTTCTAAATCTATACGTAACTTCCGAATACCTTGCCTATATTTCTCTAATACGATAGCAAGCCATTCATCCGTATTCACGCCCCACTGCTTCTCGGCCAATCGAGCCATGCTTCGTATCTCATCAATTTCAGGAATATCCTTCAACTTCATTTGCATCATACTTGAAACTGTCCTTAATTTTACAATTGGACTATATGTAACTGTTGGTAACATCGTTAATACATGTCCACTAAGTATGTAAGCCATTTGTTTTAACGCTTCCCTTGAACCGCGATATTTCGCATTCACATTTCCAGCGGCACCTTGAACAATAATAACAGGGCAGTTCACTATCTGCTCTAGAATCTCTCTCGTTATTTCAGGATAATCTGCTGATAATTCATCGCTATCACCTTTTAAAACATTCGGATGCGCAGTACAAAATACTATAATCCCAGATAGCTCCTTCGTTTCAGCATTTCTGATTGCCAACATGCCAATTCGTTTATCTACAACACCCTCAATATTTGTTCCCATCTCTGCTCTTCCATCAGATGTTCTCTCTCGTCGGTTTACACCGATATCACCTGTCGTAACACCCCATCCAACTTCGCATCGCTTTAAATTGTTATTTGCAGTAACAGCACCATGTACTACATTATTTACTAAAATCATTTTATACGACTGCACTAGCGGATCATCACCGACTGTCTCTGGACCGGAATGCGTATGAGTATAAACAACCGTTATTCGCTCAAATGGCACATGAAGCCTACTTGCTACTCGCTCACGAATCATATTCGTATCTTCTACTAACATCCCAATATTATCGATACTTATAAACACAGTTTTCATTTCATCTTTTTCAAATACAAAAACTGTCCCATAAATACGCTCTTCAATATTATTTATTCCTGTCTCTCTATGATATCCGACAAAATCAATACCTACAGGCGGCGTAATATCAACCTTACATACCCCTATTTTGCTCATTTAAATCACTCCATTTCTCTATATAACTCCCTTTTTTCAAGAATAGCATATTTAACTTGGTTCCAAATAAAAAGAACGGACACAGTATCCTATGTCCGTTCTTCCCCTCACACATACTTCCGATGCACCATCTTACCATCATAAGAAAACACAACGCCCTTACTCTCCACAATGGACTCCATATGCACCGTTCTTCCCCATAGTTGATGAAGATATGGTAATACTTTTTCTAAATATTTTAAATCGAGCTCGATTCCTTCGTAACTATGTTTAATGTATAACTCTCCGTTTTTTAAGTAGTCTCCGTCTTCTACTACTAAGTATGGGAAGCCACCATTTGTACGCATATTTACGAGCTGATCACGTACATTTTCCCATTCTTTATCTATTACCTTATATTCTTTTCCTTGGCGCTGGAATAAATACATATCTTCTCTCATTACGAGATCTTTATTTAAGTAGTTTCTTAAGAAGGATACATCCCATTCGATTTCGCGTACTTCAAACATTTTGTCACGGCCAGATCCTGGTTTTACGCCTCGTCGTTTCATTTCTTCAGTCGGATTGTTGTACCGTTCTTCAATATCTTCAAAGATTTTAATACCGAGGTAGTATGGATTAATACTTGTTTTTGATGGCTGAACGACACCTGCATTTAGTTTCGCAAATTCAATTGCTTCATCAGAGGTTAAGTCCATTTCACGAAGTATGCGTTGATGCCAGTAGGATGCCCAGCCTTCGTTCATGATTTTCGTTTCAAGCTGCGGCCAAAAATATAACATTTCTTCGCGCATCATCGTTAATATATCACGCTGCCAATCTTCTAACTCACGGCTATATTCTTCAATAAAGAGAAGTAAATCCTTCTCTGGTTGCGGTGGGATTTTCTTCTTTTTACGTATATTAGAGCGCTCTTGTTTTTTATTTCGGTTATCTAAATTCCATAAATCATCGTATTGCGATACCTTTTTCTTTTCTACTTCTTCCTCTTCTAAATCATCAATACTCCATGCGAGCTTGGGACGCATAAGCGACGGATCAATATGCTCTTGAATGGCAAGTACGGCATCTAAAAATGTTTCTACCTCTGCTTTTCCATACTTATGCTCATAAGCTTTCACACGGTCCGCTGTTGCGGCCATACTCTCTACCATATCTCGCTTCGTATTTGAAAAACGAATATTATTTTTGAAGAAGTCACAGTGTGCTAAAACGTGCGCTACAATTAATTTGTTTTGAATTAAAGAGTTCGTATCTAATAAAAAGGCGTAACATGGATCAGAGTTAATAACGAGTTCGTATATTTTACTAAGTCCTAAATCGTATTGTAATTTCATTCTGAAAAATTGTTTTCCAAAACTCCAATGTGAAAACCTTGTCGGCATCCCATATGCACCAAATGTATAAATAATTTCCGCTGGACATATTTCATAACGCATCGGATAAAAATCAAGCCCAAATCCAGTCGCAATTTCCGTAATTTCCGCAATCGCATATTGCAGTGCTTTATCGTCACTTGCTCTCATTATTTTCCCTCCTTACACTTTCCCTTAAGAAAGTGTATGATGAAGAACAAGCTTTCATGAGGATTGATTGCATAATAAAAAGACACCCCCGCAAAAACGAGAATGTCTCATCTATTAACCTTCAATAATCTCCATCTTCTCCGTAATCGGAGTACGTGCTTTTCCTTCTGGCGCTTTATCGAAATAGCCGATATGAAGAATTCCAACGATACGTTGGCCTCTTGTTAAACCGATTCCTTCTATAAATAATGGATTGTAGTTTAATCCGCCTGATTTCCAAACGCAACCTAATCCGCGTTCCCAAGCAAGAAGTTGGAAGTTTTGCATGAATGCACATGTTGCAGCATAATCTTCATCACGTTGAATTTGACGCGGATCTTCATTTATATATACAACGATTTGTGCAGGCGTGCTTAAAAAACGATCTGATAAAATTTTACCGCGTTTCGCTCTTTCTTCTTCCGTGAAAGAGTTTAATACTGCATCTACTAATTTCTTGCGGCCTTCTCCGATGTATAGTTTACAATTCCATGGTTCACGGTGCTTATGATTTGGTGCCCATGTTGCATCGTTTAATAGTTCAATTAATAAATCTTTTTCTACTGCTTTGTCTGTAAATGTACGAACAGAGCGTCTTTCTTTAATCACATTAGCGATGGAAGTATATGTAGTCATATTTATCTCTCCCTTATTTTTATCTATATGTATAAGTTTATCGTCATCATTGATATTGATTTTCAATTTCGATTATACCTTAGTTTTTTACTATTAATCAATGTTTTATGTTGGAAAACTTCTAAAAACGTCATTTCATACTGTGAATAAAAAAACTTGATTTGTTCACAAGTATTTCACATTTTATGGAAATGATATGTGTACAGTTTTCTACATTATCCATCTAGGAGGAGTTTACATGTACAAAAAAATCGCTGTTTGTATGACTATGGCAGCATTATTATGCGGGATATCCACCTTCCCTACATCCGCTGCCACACCAAAAGAAGTAACAATGCATCACCATAAACCAATTCCAGAAGAAGAAGTGCAATCGCTAGAAAAACTCGGCTATAACAAACATGAAATTTGGAAAGCTGCTCATATTGCAAGAATTAGTAATAAAGAAATAAAAGATGTTTTAGCTTACTATAAGCAAAATAAATCTTGGGAGAAAACAGCCGAGCATTTCGGTGTAGATCCAAGTAAGCTGAAAAAGCATCATATGAATAAAGAAACAAAGCAAGCACTGCTACAACAGTTAGCAACTATGCAAAAATCCACACCTGATCAGCTAAAGCAAAAAATGAAAGAATATAACATCAAATTGCGTCATCTTACTGTGTTAACAATCATCTCTCAAAAAAGCAATACCCCTCTTGATGATGTATTAAAAATGAAAAAAGATGGAATGGACATTAAACAAATTGCCGAAAAATTAAATGTAAAAAGAGAAGATATACGAGCGGAAATGATGAAATTAGTGAAGTCTATTAAAGAACAAAAAACAAATTAAAATGCTAAAAAGGAAGAGGCTTTCACTACTCTTCCTTTTCTTTATGAACTTTCAATTTTTAAGTATAAATTCCCGTCTTTCCCAAAAACTAACACAAGTAAATGATGTAAGTTAGGGGTGAGAAAATGTTCGGTTTATCATCTAAGAAATCAAAAAAGACTAATACAAAAACACTTTGTTCTATCCCAGAATTTATACAAACCATGAAAGAATCAAGCGATTTTGTCTCTTATAACATACTTAAAGATGAAACGTTGTGCTTGTTTTATTATAAATCTGTCGTGGAAGCACTTATTATTAAACAATTCATTTTAACTCCTATAAAAAAGGAATCGGAACAAATCCAAAACATCTCTGATTTATGTAATATTATCTCTATTGAAGACATTATTACCTCCCCTTCTATTGATGATATTCGTGAAAAATTATTAGGTGGATATATTTTAATACGCTTAAAAAACAATTCGAATCCTGATCAATATGCTTTAATTCGTGCCGAAAGTACTGTTTTAGGAAAACGATTATATAACGATACAGAAAATGAGTATAGCGTAATCGGGCCTAAAATCGGTTTCGTTGAAAACCTTGATACAAATATCCACTTATTACGCCGAAATATCGTAACGGAGCAACTCATTTTTAAAGAAGTTACCGTCGGATCTATATCAAAAACAAAAGTAGCAGTTGCTTATATAGAAGGAATTACAAATGAACAATTTGTCAACACCGCAATTCAACGGCTAGAAGACATTGACTTTGATGTCCCATTTGATTCAACTATGATTGAGCAATTTATTAGTGATAATAGCAATTCACCTTTTCCTGTTCTATTACCTACAGAACGATTAGATCGAGCTGTATTTGCATTAATTAACGGGGAAGTTTTAATTTTAACAGATGGCTCTCCATATGCTTTATCAGGACCAACAACGTTACTGGATTTTTTCATTTCACCAGAAGATTATTATTTACCGTGGATGATTGGATCGTTCTTTCGTATTATTCGTTTTTTCGGAGCTATATTTTCTCTTTTTTCCTCCGCTATTTATACAGCGGCTTTAACATATCATTATCAAATGATCCCTGCCGATCTACTAGGTCCTATTATTTTCTCGAGAGCTAACGTACCTTTTCCTCCTATTCTAGAAGCACTCTTTTTAGAAATTACAATCGAATTGCTTCGTGAAGCAGGGGCGCGTTTACCAACAAAAGTCGGACAAACGATCGGGATTGTTGGGGGGATTGTAATTGGCCAAGCATCTGTTGAAGCAGCTTTAACAAGTACAATTTTATTAATTGCAGTTGCTTTATCCGCCCTTGCATCTTTCACAACACCGACTGTAAAGATGTCTTCTACTATCCGGTTGTTACGCTTTCCGCTTATTCTCTTAGCCGGTGCATTCGGAGGATTAGGCCTCGCTGTCGGATTTGTATTTATTTTAGCTCATTTAATTAAATTAAAATCGCTTGGATCACCTTATTTGTTACCTTTATATCCATTTCGTGGCTTAGGTACAGCAGAAGGTTTTCTTCGATTACCATTTAGTCAAACGGCACAAAGACCTTCTTTTCTTAGACCAAAATCAAAATGGCGCTACAATCCAAACAAATCGAAGCAAAAACGTGATGGTGAGAATGAATGAAAAAAATTTTATTGCACCTTATCATTATCTTCTTCGTTTTACAAACTGGCTGTACACAAACGTATATAGTGGATGCACAGCGTATTATTCATATTGCTGGATTTGACATCACAAAAAACAAAAAATTCCAAGGAACTATTCTATTCCCAGAGTACACACATGGTGTAAAGTCTAAACCAGAGACGCAAACAACATCTGCCCGTTCACTTGAAACAATTGCTTCACGATTAAATGCGAAATCTCCTCACAATGTTGTTGTAGGTCAAATGCGTGTCGTCCTATTTGGAAAGGCTCTAGGGGAACGCGGAATGGGAGAGATTATTACTAACTTACAACGTGACCCAAATATCGGGCGTGATGTACAACTAGCAATTGTAGATGGATCGGCTGAAGAGCTTTTAAATTACGGGAAAAAAAATGGGTCTTTATATATTGCTGATTTACTCGAGCAAAATATAAGAAATGAGAACATTCCACAAACTGAATTAAACATTTTTTTATATAATTATTACTCTTCTGTATGTGATGCCTATGTTCCTTATATTAAAATGGACGATAATCATTCTGTCGCTGTCAAAGGACTTGCCTTTTTAAAAGGCGATAAAGTCGTCATGTATACGGATAAAAGACATTCTGTTTTAGCAAAATTACTTATTAATCCTACGAAAAATGGACGTTACGAAGCAGCAATAAAAAAGGATAAACATAAAGGTATGGTTGTGATACAAAACTTAGCTGGGAAAAACAAATATGATATAGATCAAACTGGCGACATACCAAAAGTAAAAATCCATTTAAAATTAAATGGATTAATTAAAAACTCTCCTAATTGGATTGATTTAAGAAAAGAAACAAATATCAACTATATAAAAAAACAAATTGAACGAAATGTCGAAAAAGACTGTGAAGATTTAATAAAACAATTTCAAGAAAAGGAAATTGATCCGTTAGGAATACGAGATGAAATTAGAAGCCATACGAGAAAATGGAATATAAAACAAATTCGAAATATGTATAAAAATGTAGCGGTAGATATAAATTTAGATCTTAATATTGTACAATCTGGAATCGGAGAATAGTGAGGTGAAATAAGCGATGAATACAATGAATAAAACAAAGACAGTATCTCCATATTTTGCATTTATTTTATTGCATTCTCTCCAGATTGGTATAGGAATTCTCGGATATCAACGTGTAATTTTGAAAAATGCAGGTTATGATGCTTGGATTTCTCTTATTATTGCAGGTATTGCAACTCATATTGTACTGTTTTGTATGTTAAAAATGCTTGAAAAAGACGGAGATTTAATTAGTATTCATACAACAACCTTTGGAAAATGGGTTGGCTCTATATTTTCTGTAATTTTCACTCTTTATTGCTTATTATTTTGCCTTACTGTTCTTCGTACATATATGGAAGTGATACAAGTTTGGATTTTCCCTACCATTAAGTTATGGAAACTTACGCTTATGTTTTTATTAGTCACTTACTACATTATAAAAGGTGGCTTCCGTTCTGTGACAGGGATATGTTTTTGGGGTATTGTTCTTCCTATGTTCGTTGTATTCTTTTTAGTCTATCCGATGAAGTATGCACATTTTCGTAATATTTTACCTATTTTTACACATTCACCTTTTGACATGCTTATATCTGCAAAACACTCTGCATTGGAATTTCTAGGGTTTGAAACAATTCTTATCTTTTATCCCTTTATTGAAAAAGGAAAATCTTTAAAAAGATGGGCCCATGCTGGAATTGCTTTTAGCACCTTAATTTATGTAGTTTTAGCTATCGTATCTTTTATGTATTACAGCGAGGGACAATTAAACCGTACTATTTGGCCTACTTTAACGATGTTAAAAATAATTAAAGTTCCTTTTATTCAGCGCTTTGAATATATTATTATTTTCGTTTGGTTTTTAATTATTTTACCAAACCTTTGCTTAACCATTTGGTCATCATGTCAAACGATGAAGCGTTCCTTTCATATTTCATTTAAATTTACATTACCGTTTTTTATTTTCATCATATTTTCAGCTTCTCTGTTCCTCACAAACCGTGAAAGTATCAACACATTAAATACCGTACTATCTCAAGCGGGTTTATATATTGTATACACTTATATCCCGATTTTATTTTTGTTTCATTCACTAAGATGGCACTTCAAAAATCGTTCAAAAAAAACTTCTCCCTAGGTGTCCCTTAGTCTGATACAATTTTATTAATACATTTGTAAAGGGGACAAGCGAATGAAAAAGTATGTATTTTCTTTACTTGCAGTACTAAGCTTAATTCTTGCTGGATGCCGAAGTACTGGTACAAATGACCAAAAATCTTCTGAATCAAAACAAGAAGAACATGACCACGCATCGCACACTCAGCAAGCTGACATTCAAGAGAAAACAAAAGGAGTCGACACACTTCCAACCTTCCTAGATAAGCTTGATCCACAAATGAAAGATATCTACACCGTCGCTGGACAAAATGCAGAGCTATTAGATTGGATTCCATGCTATTGTGGTTGCGGTGAAAGTGTAGGACATAAAAATAATAAAAACTGCTTTATTCGTGAAATTAAAAAGAATGGTGAAGTTGTTTGGGACTCCCATGCAACGACTTGCGTCAATTGCCTAGAAATTGCAGTTGAATCTGCTTCCATGAAACAAAAAGGAAAATCAACGCTTGAAATTCGTAACTATATCGATAATAAATACAAAGAAGGCTATGGCAAACCAACACCTACGCCAATGCCAAAAGCTTAAAAAACGAGGGAATTCCTCGTTTTTTCTTTTCATTCTCATTTTTTCTTAACAAATTCTTTCAAGTGTATTTCTCCTTACTTATCACACACTATATATAACTCTCGGTAAGGAGGGTACACAGTGCAAACATATAACGACTATGATAAAGCTCTCTATTACACGTATTGCTGTAATTGGGATAAATTACTCGTTCTCATGGTTCAAACGAACGATCAATTATTTTCTAAGCGTATTGAGCATTTTTTACACGCTTATCAATACAGCAAGGAACTGCCAGAAGTTGATAAACAATTGCAGCTCCTATTTCAATATATTGACCACGCATCCCAAAAGTCGCATGTAGAAGAAGTAGAACAAATTCAAATGTAAACTATAGCGCTATTCTCTTCCGGAGAATGGCGCTTTTTTTAAATTTTTATATCAATAAAAGTTTCTCCTCATAAAACTTTTATTGATAAACATATTTTTTCTTTCTTTTCCATACCACTTCATACTATAATTTAGTATGTAACTATTATAAGAGAGGTATAAAATATGGGACGAGAAAAAAAGCAAGAATATGCTTTACTTACCGCATGGGGAGCTTCTTTTATCGCTACACTGGGAAGTCTTTATTTTTCCGAAATCATGAAATTTGAGCCTTGTGTACTTTGTTGGTATCAACGTATTTTTATGTATCCATTCGTTTTATGGCTCGGTATCGCTGTAGCAAAAAAAGATTATCGCATCGCAAGTTATTCTTTACCAATTGCAAGTATTGGTGCTTGTATTTCTTTATATCACTATGCAATTCAAAAAGTCCCAGCGTTTTCAGCTGCTGGAGCAGCTTGCGGTCGTGTACCCTGCACCGGAGAATTTATAAACTGGTTTGGTTTTATTACAATCCCGTTTTTAGCACTTATCGGCTTTATTACAATCGCTGTTTGTAGCTTTATTGTCATCAAAAACAAATAAGGAGATGAAAGAATGAAAAAAATGCTTATATTTGGTGGTATTATTATCGCCTTGTTCGTAGCAATTTTCGCTGTCACACAAATGGAAGAAAAAAATGCTACTAGCCAAAAGATTGATAATCCTACTGAAAGTAAGACAAACGGTCCTGACTACTACACAAATAAAATCTCTCTTTCAGATCTTCAAAAGAACTTAAAAGAGAAAAAAGAAGAAACAGTATACTTTTATCAAACATCTTGCGTTCATTGCCAAAAATTATCTCCTGTCCTAGTGCCAATGGCTAAAGACTTAAACGTTGATATGAAAGTTATGGATATTGAAAAATTAGATGCTCCTTGGGATGAATATAAAATTCAAGGAACACCAACAATCATTCATTTTAAAGATGGCAAAGAAGTGAGCCGTATTAGCGGTGAACAGCCGAAAGATAAATTAAAAGAATGGCTTGAGCAAACGAAAAAGTAACTAGAAAAGGAAACTCCTTCTACACATGAAATGGGTGTAAAATCCCACACTAATGTATAAGGAGGGGGTTTTATGCCAGAAGTAAGATGTTCTGTTTCCAACTGTTCTTTTTGGGGACAAGGTAACTTTTGTCAAGCAAGTGCGATCATCGTTCAGCCTGATGCAGATGAAACTGGTCAAACTGAAAATGATTCATATACAGCTACTGTTTTAACAAACGAGACGCTAGAAAGTTCTGTAGCAACGAGTGTAGAAACTTGTTGTCATACATTTAAGCCTAAATATTAAACAAAAAAAGCATGCGATTAATCGTATGCTTTTTACATTCCCCTCCAAAAATCATGCATAATAAAAAAGTACAAAATAACGAGAACGGCCGTCCCGCATAAGGTAATGCGCCGATATATACTCTTCTCTCCTTCCCTCGCTTTCACAAACGCCCAAATAAATCCGAAGAACAATATTAAATCAACATATGGAACATAAAAAGAAAAGACGAGAAACGCATATAAATACACGATAAATAAACAGGTCGTTACTAAAAAAACTTTAAACGCAAATTCACTTTTCATAATATAACCGCCCCCTATCTGTACTGTATTATATTCAGCAAAATATAATAGTTGCAGTTAAACTCCAAGTATAAATAAGCTACCGTCTATAAAACGGTAGCCATTACGGAACATTGTATTTCCGTTTATATATATTACTTAAAATTGAAGAAGGAATTTGCTCGTAACGAATTTTCTCTCCTGTTTCATCTATAATATACAAATTGTTTCCTATATAATATATTCCATCTTTTCGTTTTGAGTACACTGGATATCTTTCATTTGGCAATACCGTTTTCACTTTTGTTAACTGTCCATTTGGTTCTTGCCAATATATATCCGCGCGGTCTACTAGCGTAAGTACTCCAATTTGTTCTTCTTCTATTTTCCGACTATTCCAGCTCACAACGCGATAACCAAGCTTATTCGCTTCATATTCGGGGCTCGTATGAAAACGAGAAATGATTACTTTTGTTTGTAATTGTACTCTGTCATATAACCATTGTATATCCCTGTCATGCATGCGAATACAACCATTTGATTCCCTACTTCCAATCGTCCATTCCCGATTTGTCCCGTGAATCGCATATTCATTCTTATCTAGTCCAAGCCACCTCGTACCGAGAGGATTATTCGGTGCACCCCCAGGTATTTTTTTTCGATGGTATTCTTTATTTTTAAATTTAGTTATAATACAAAAGTTACCTTCAGGCGTAGGTGTACGATCTCTTCCAGTCGTTACTGGAAATGTTTTTGTATAATTTCCATTCTCAAAAAAAGACAACTGATTTGTCGTAAGATTCACTAATATTAAATGATCTGTATTAGCAAAAGCACTAACCGGTAGGATGAAAAATAATAGTATGACGAAACATAACTTTTTCAGCTATATCCCCCCTAGCGCTCACTATAATAAGTGGAATTAACATTACTTTGCTCTTATAAATGAAAACTATCCATTTACAATAACGCCCCCATTTACATGTATCATTTGTCCAGTAACATAAGAAGAATCACCAGACGCTAAATATACGTATGCCGGCGCTAACTCATATGGTTGACCAGGCCTTTGCATTGGGACATTGCTCCCAAACTGAGAGACTTTCTTCTCATCAAAGCTCGATGGAATAAGCGGTGTCCAAATCGGTCCTGGTGCAACACCATTTACCCGAATCCCTTTTTGCACTAACGATTGAGAAAGTGATCTTGTAAAAGCTACGATTGCTCCTTTCGTCGCGGAATAATCAATTAACGTTTCATTTCCTTCATATGCAACGATAGATGCCGTATTTATAATGACATCCCCTTTCTTCAAATGAGAAAGGGCTGCTTTCGCAACGTGAAAATAAGAAAAAATATTAATACGAAAAGTCTTTTCTAGCTGTTCTGCTGTAATATACTCTAGTCCTTGCTGCGGATATTGCTGCGCGACATTATTTACTAAAACCTGTAAACTACCTAGCTGCTGGACGGTCTCTTGAACAACATCTTTACAATGCTGTTCATCACTTAAATCACCCGGCAACAATACACACTTTACACCTTCTTTCTCAACATATTGCTTCGTCTCATTAGCATCTTCTTCCTCATCTAAATAAGCAATCGCAACATTTGCTCCTTCTTTTGCAAAGGCGATGGAAACTGCTCGTCCAATTCCGCTATCTCCCCCTGTAATTAATACATTCTTTCCTTTTAACTTTTCGCTACCTTTATAATTGGGATCTTCAAACTGTGGTAGAGGATTCATTAATGATTCAATACCAGGCTGCTTATTTTGATGTTGCGCAGGCATTGTTACAAAGTTTTTTTGCTGTGGCATAGCTGCTTTCAACTCCTTTTCCTTAGCATGTGCACAATAAAAAGCTGAAATTCACACATCGGTTTACGATTAATATTCGAATTTAAGACACAAAATATGAATTGTTATAAACTTTTTATGCAAAACTATTGCAAAATAGATAAAAAACGAATATTATATATAACTGTTGTGAAAATTATTCGTAAACAGAAAGGATGTTTATATGTTTAACCTTTCAAAACATAAAACTTCTATTAAAACTGAAATTATGGCAGGTATTATTACCTTCTTAACAATGGCATATATCATTGTCGTAAACCCTGTTATCCTTGGAGATGCAGGTGTTCCATTTGAACAAGCATTTACAGCAACAATTATTGCTGCTGTTGTCGGAACATTATTTATGGCAATCTTTACAAACTTACCAATCGCAATCGCGCCAGGTATGGGATTAAATGCTTACTTCTCTTACTCTGTTGTAAAAGCGCATGAAGGCATGACTTTCGCAATTGCATTCTCTGCTGTATTCGTAGCAGGTATGATTTTAATTTTGCTATCATTTACATCTTTCCGTACAAAATTAATGGAAGCAATTCCTGAAAACTTAAAACATGCAATTACTGCTGGTATCGGGTTATTTATCGCCTTTATCGGTTTACGATTAACTGGTATCGTTACAAAAAATGATGCAAACTTAGTTGGACTTGGTGATCTTCACTCTGCTCCAGTTCTACTAGCATTAGCTGGACTTGGAATTACTATTATCCTTATGTCTTTAAATGTAAATGGCGCACTATTTATCGGTATGCTATTAACTGGTATTATCGCTTTCTTCACAGGACAATTAACATTCTCAAACGGTGTTACATCAATGCCTGGATTACCAGAAGGAATTATCGTTTCAAATCCAATTACTGCTGTATCTGACGTAATTAACTACGGATTATACGGCGTTGTATTTTCATTCTTCCTTGTTACATTATTTGATACAACAGGTACATTACTTGGGGTAGCTCAACAAGGTGGATTTATGAAAGACGGAAAACTCCCAAAAGCTGGACGAGCTCTTCTATCTGACTCATTCTCAGCAACTATTGGTTCTATGTTCGGAACGACACCATCAACAGCTTACATTGAATCATCTGCTGGTGTTGCAGCTGGTGGTCGTACTGGTTTAACAACTGTTACAGTAGCTGTTCTATTCGCACTAGCAGCATTCTTCGGACCATTAGTAAGTGCTGTCTCTGGTGTATCAGCTATTACTGCTCCATCATTAATTATCGTTGGTAGTCTTATGATGGGTTCAGTTCGCCACATCGATTGGGACGCATTTGATGAAGCATTCCCAGCATTTTTAGTAATCTTAAGCATGCCTCTTACATCAAGTATCGCAACAGGTATCGCACTTGGATTTATTTCATATCCACTTATGAAAGTGGCAAAAGGTAAATTCCGTGCTGTTCACCCACTTGTATATGTATTTGGAATTTTGTTTGCTTATCAATTGATATTCTTACCACATTAAAAAAGTAGAGCATCGAAATCCGATGCTCTACTTTTCTTTTACAACAATCATTCAAACTATAAAGGCACCTCCAAAATATGAAGAAGGTTATAACCTTTTAATACTTCTCTTCTACCTTTAATTCTTTACTATACTTTTGAATGAAAACTGATGAAATAACCATTACTATGCCCACACTAAAACCAATAAGTTGATCTATTAACATTTCATCATGAATAAACCAGCGAAGTAAAAATACGCTACCAAAAATAAACATCATAATAAACCCAGTATGCCTAAGTCCTTTATAGACATTTTCCATATGTATCACCTCTTCACATAACATTATCCATATTATACCATACAACCATCAAGTAACCGTATCGTCCTCTGACAATATGCAGCTACCTTTTGATCATGTGTAACAACTAACACTGTTTTTCCTTCTTTATTAATCTCTTGTAAAATACTCATAATTTTCTCCCCATTTTCTTGATCAAGAGCACCAGTCGGTTCATCAGCAAGTATAATTTTTGTATCTTGTGCTAAAGCCCTTGCTATTGCTGTTCTTTGCTGTTCTCCTCCTGATAACTCGTAAGGATATTTGTTAATATGCCTCTCAAGCCCTACCATTTTCAGCATTTCTTTTGATATTTGCATACGTTTCTTATGAGAAATTCTTCTATATATAAGCGGAAGCATTACATTTTCAACAACTGTATAATCATCTAATAGCGAAAAGTTCTGAAACACAAATCCAACTTCCGTGTTTCTATACTTATGATAATTTGACTTGAATGTACTCGTATCCATTCCATCTAAAAAATACTTTCCAGTAGAGGGGCTATCAATTAAGCCAATAATGTTAAGCAAGGTTGATTTCCCAGAACCAGATGGTCCCATAATGGCTATCATTTCGCCTTTTTCTATTGTAAGATTAATATCTTGTAAAGCACTAAAATTACTCTTTCCGTATCCCTTAGCCACATTTGCGAGCTGAATCATCTATAACACCTCTTTCATATATGTATTTTTTATTTTTAGTACATTGAAATAAATGATTGCATATATAACGAGGACCATTACAAGTGATAAAGCACCTATAACAACCAATGATTCTATAGAGACTTTTAACGTTCCAAAGAAAGATACTATACTATTTTCTAGCCCTTTCTGAATTTCAATTACTCCGCTATTCTCCCATTGAAAATACATTATGCCTATACATATCGCTAAAACGAATAACAACATATACTCAATAATAAATGGAAGACATATTTGAAAAGTGCTTGCACCTAACGCTGATCTAATAGAAATATTTTTACGCTCCATATAAAGTGCTGCCATTGATGTTAATACAATAGATAGAAATGAAAAAAATAAGACTGTACCGCTTAATAATAAGGGGTATGACATATTATCAATACCTTGTTTTTCGTTTTCTAACAATTTATTCGGATTTGTAACATAATACGAATAACCCTTACCTTCTGTTACCTTTAATACTTTCTTTTGAAGTTCATTTATATTTATCTTATCATTTGTTTCTATAATTAACCCATTGTATAAAAGTTCTACACTATAGAACTCTATTTCTTCTGTTCCAATTGGTAAAATCGCCATGTCATCTAATAATGTAATACGATTATCCGATATTTCACCACTTCGAGGATATGTAAATGGTGAATTTTTTTCTAAAAAACCAATTACTTTTAGCTTCATTTTTCCAGATGGTATAACATCACCAATAGATACCTTTTCTATATAATTAGCCCCTAATATAACAGGTCTAATATCAAATACTGATTTATGAAATTCCGATTCCTCAAAATATCTTCCTTGTGAAATTCGTATACAAAAGTACTTATTAATATCTTTATCAACAATAAGAGTCTTTATCGTTCCATTTTCTTTTTTTAAACTAAGTGAATAGTTACGGAACAGATAATTAGTTTTATTTGTTATTGGTATCATATTAGATAACCCTTGCATGAAATGTTGATAATCATTTTTCGCTTTTTCTTCGCTAAACAAGGTTATATCTTGCGTCGCATAAAGTTCATAGAAATTTTTATGAGTCGATAAATTATTTGCTACCGTCATCATTTTTCGATATCCCGAAAGATTACTAACAAATTCTATTGCTGAAGAAAATGCAATAATTAAAGAAATTACTATAATCAAACTTGGTAACAACCGTTTTTTCACAGACCGTATAGAATCAAATATAAAAAACATGACGACCTCCTACGTTCTTAAATGTTTTCCAGGATATATATTTATAATGTGCTTGATTGGAATTACAGTAACAAAAATTGTAAGAAAAATTATAAAAATAACATTGCATATCAATACATATAGTGTTAACGGTTTTACTAAGTATGTCTGAAAATAAGTATGAATTGTTCCCGAAAATATTTCTAACGTAATAAAAACTAAGAACATCGCTGCTAGAGAAATAAACAAAATTTGAATATATAGTTCGCAGTAGATAGATATATTAGAAGCACCTACTGCTTTTTTTAATGAAATCTCTCTTTCTTTTTTATAAATCCAAAATAAAACCGCAGAAATGCCAGAAACAATTGCAACAAGAATAAATTTATAATAATACTTATTTGCTGGATCTATATGTGTCACATGTAGTTCTTGAAGATCTCGTTCATTCAGCATTTGAACATCTCCCGAAAGCACTTCTTTACTCCTACCCATAAACTTTTTTATTTCGTTATGAATAGATGATGTAGGATTAACAACTGTTAATTGTAATTGTTTACTCTCGATAATACCTTTTTTAGATATAGTAGGTAAGTTTTGAAGTGGAACGTATATGCCTGCTACACCGACGTCACTGTCTTTTCTTGATATAGTTCCTATTTTTTTATATGTATCATCAAATTCATATAACTCCTCTACATTCGTTTGATCGCCAACAACCATATCGTTTACATTTTCATGATGAAAATATTGTCCTTCAGAAATATATGGCTTCCAATAATAATCATCTTTTAAATTCACAGCTATGATCTTTGTTGCCCCTGAACTATTTAATGCTTTTAAATGCTCTACATAAATATCACTTTTAACAAAAGTATCTTGTATGAAAGAAATTATCTCTTCCAATTCAGTTGCATTCGCTATCGGAACAGTTAAAACTTGGTTCTTCTCTGGAAAACCGATTTGAAAAGCCGATATAAAGTTTCGTTTAGACTCTGTTAAAAGTGCGGCTATTGATATAGAAAGAAAAGAAATAAAAAATGACATAAGGAGAATTAAGAAAAACAGTTTATTGCTTTTTATATTTTTAAAAGCTAGGTACATGTCTGTGCTCCTTTTAAATAAGAAGGAGATGATGAACATCCCCTTCTCCTTATCTAAATATTTATAAAGACAACTGTTTAATGCTTTTTACCACTGTAATCGTAAGTTACCATTACTATCAAAAGTACCTTTGTGTGTATCTTCTTGATAGTCATTATTCTCATTTGCATAATGCTCCGAGTATAGTCCTTTTGCACCAAAGGCGTTATATGCACCATTACTCACAGTTGCGTTTAATGCTCTTCCAGATTCATGGGATCCTAATTTGTCTGAAGCGCTTTCAATATATGAATTATTTCCATTTGATTTAATAAAAGAAATTGCTACTGAACAACGAGATGCATTTTGATTCGTAGTAGTTTGAGCTCTGTAAGATAGTAGGTTACCGCTTTTGTGACCGCTTAGAGTTGGATAGAATGCACTTGTTGAGATTGATGTTGCTAATAATACTAAAGTCGTAATTGAAAAAACTTTTCCTTTCATTAACAATCGCCTCATAAATTTAATAGTTTAGTAGCGCTACATCATCATAATATCCTTCAAATAAATTCTCCTCAACAAGAAACCCCGATGTTTTACAAACTCTTTAAACACTTAAACATTCATACATTTTTAAAAAGTAACGGATAAGCAAGCAATACAAAAAAAGGCTGCAGAGAACTCCATCTCCACAGCCTAGTACTTATTTTTGCAAAAACGCCTGCAAATCTGCAAACTGTCTCTTTGCATCTTCATAGCCTTGCTCATATAAATTTTGTAGTTTTGCTGTATCTTTTTCCATACGATCTACTTGAAGCGGCACTTCTGGGCGAATAACAAATAAATTCCCAGCTTGTTCTTCTTTTTCAATGTAGTGAAGTGTTTCATTATACACTTCATAACGATTCAGCATCGTGTTAACAAGGTTCGGATATTTTTTATAAGCTTTCGCTGCAACCCATCCAAACTTTGATTTTTTCTTCGCGTAGCCATGATTTCTCGTTAAAATAACGACTGATTTTTTAAATCCATCCTCTTGCGCTTTACGAACTGGAATTGGATCAGAAATCCCGCCATCTAACAGTTGTTTACCGCGGTAATTTACTACTGGTGCAATGAAAGGCAATGAACTAGACGCTTGTAATAAATTTAGCGCATCATCATTCGTTCCTTCTTTTTCAAAATAAACAGATTGCCCTGTTTCACAATCCGTCGTTCCTACAAGGAAACGTTCCGGGCTATTAAAGTATGTTTCAAAATCAAACGGCACATGCTTTTCTGGAATTTCATGAAAAATGAAATCCATATCAAATAACTGCCGTTTTCTCCATAAGTTTTTATACGATAAATATTTCGGATGTGATGCATAATCAATATTGACCGTTTTATTTCTATTTCTTTGTCTGGAAAGATACGACGCTGCATGACAAGCACCAGCTGATACACCAATTACATATGGAAAATATAAATCTTGTTCCATAAAATATTCTAATATCCCGCCCGTGTACACACCACGCATACCGCCGCCTTCTAATACTAACCCCGTATTTTCAAGCATGTTACTCTCTCCTCTATATATATTGACTCTTTAATTATTCACCATGTTAAGTATCTTTTTCTATTATATATGAGTTCTTTCAGAAATTATATTTAAAAGACTTGAGAAAAAGGAGTTTTTTCTTCCAATTATATTTCCAAATGACCGGAGACATCCTTTATAAACCTTTGAATAAAATCTTGCTCTTCTTTCGTATATCCATCTAAAAGTAACAACCACTTTTCTTCAGCTTGCTTATGCAATTTTTCATGAGCTTTATATATTTTATTCCCACTTTCCGTTAAGCGGAAGAAGATTTCTTTTTGATTATCTAACATTTGCATCTTCTCAACGAATTGCTTTTGAAACAACTTTGTACAAATTTTAGAGATTGCTCCCTTCGTCATGCCCATTTCTGTCGTAATTGCCGTTACATTTATCAAACCATTTTTTCCGATACATTCGATTACATGTAACTCAGATAAAGACATACTACTTACACCTGTCTCACGAAGAAACTTCTCATTTTGTCGTTTTAAATGTTCTTCTTTTTTATGCAAAAGTGTACGAATGTCCGAAAGTATTTCCATTTGCTTCGTTGCATGCTTCAATCCGTTCGCCTCCTAAGTTTCCAAAGAAACAATTTAACTATATACCATTTTAAAACCATTTTTTCATCTTTACAAGTGAGAAAATCATGTTAAAATAAATTTAGTTTCCTAGGAAACTAAATAATAAGGAGGTTAACATGATGAAAAAATCTAAACTAACTTTTATTTTATATGTTGTCTGTATTAGTGCCTTATTCGGTTCCTTCGCTCAAAATATTTACACACCTATCTTACCGATGATTCAAAATTCTTTTCATACTTCTCTTTATCTTGTAAATGTAACAGTTTCACTTTTTACATTCGTTCTTGCGATTATGCAGCTCATATATGGCCCTTTAATTGATACAAAAGGGAGAAAATCTGTCCTTATTCCTAGTTTAATTATTAGTACGATTGCTTCAATCGGATGTGCTTTTTCGGCAAACATTTATTTATTTCTCTTTTTTAGAGCTGTTCAAGCTATAGGAATAGCGGTTATACCTGTAGTTTCAGCAACGATTATCGGCGATTTATTTGAAGGAAAAGAACGCGGAGAAGCGATGAGCCTATACCAAATGTTACTTGCCCTCGCACCTGCAATGGCTCCTCTCATAGGTGGTTATCTTGGCAGTATAAATGGTCACTTATCTGTATTTCTCTTTTTATCTACACTTGGCATTATCTTATTAATGATAAACATTTCACTACTTCCAGAAACAAAGCCAAATGTAATTAAGCAGTCTAAAGCACAAAAGAATTACTCTCTTATCTTAAAAAATAAAACTGGATTTTCTATTACTCTTATTGGCTTCATTCAATTTTGTATTTACTTTTGCTTTCTCGTTTTTTTACCGAGTATTTTAACAAATTCATTTCATTTAGCTGCAAATGAAATTGGTCTTATGTTTGTGCCAATGTCTCTTTCTATCATGCTAGGAAGTTTTTGCTACAAGTTTTTGCAAAAACGCCTCACAACAAAGCCAACTTTATTTATTACGAGTTTCTTCAATATTATATGTGTCTTTTTATTCTCTTTCACATATAACATCAATATCCCATTCATCATTATCGTTACATCTTTGTACGGTTTTAGTATGGGACTTTCTATGCCAACTCACACTACTTTATTAACAGAAGAATTCGTACAAGAACGTGCAACAGCTATCGGTATATACAACTTCATCCGCTATCTTGGTATGGGTACAGGGCCACTTATAGGTGGATTTCTTTTATTTAACCAAAATTACTTTTGGATTTTCTTCCTAGGCGCAATTATGTTTTTACTTGTAATCTTATATGCAATGAAAATGCTAAGTTTTCATGCTGTACAAAAATTAAAATAGAGCCCCCAAAATGTCGGCTCTATTTTACCCTCTTTGATCCGCAACAATATGAATATCAATATACTTTGTTTGTCTCATAATTTCATTTACAATAGAGCCTTTTCGTATTTCTTCCCACCTTGTTCTTGCAGATTGTCCAAGTAAAATTTGCGTCACTTGTAATCTTCTTGCGACTTCAATAATAACATCCGCTGGTTTTCTCCCTTTCGCCTCTTCTAATACAAAACTCGCATCAAATTGATTGGTTAACGATTTCCACTCTTCAATCGTCTGCTTTTTTCCAGCTGAAATAGAATCTATATTTTCCCTCTCAACGTTTAATACGTACAATTCAGCATTTAATCGATCAGCCATGCGCCATCCCCGTCTTATTAATTTCTCCGCTGTTGAACTGTATTGTACACAAACGAGAATTTTTTCTTTTACGCCAATTGGTTCTATTACTGTTTGGCTAATTTTCTCGTCCATATCATCGGCAACTTCTCGAAGTGATAATTCCCTAAGTGCTCCTAAATTATTAAGTGTAAAGAAGTTTTGTAAGCTTTGCTGAATTTTTTCTTCTTTATATATCTTTCCGTCTATTAGTCTCTTCCTTAATACCTCAGGCGTTGCATCAACGAGCTGAATTTCATTTGCTTTTTGTAAAATAAAATCTGGAATTCGTTCTCTTACTTTTACATTCGTAATTTGAGCTACAATATCATGAACACTTTCTAAATGTTGAATATTAAAAGCTGATAATACCGATATACCAGCCTCTAACAATTCCTGCACATCCATATAACGTTTCTTATGTTTAGAACCAGGAACATTACTATGAGCAAGTTCATCCACTACGACTACTTGCGGCGCGCGTTTTTTTATTCCTTCCACATCAAGCTCATAAAATACCTTTCCTTTATACTGTATTTCTTTCAAAGGAACTTTTTCTAAATCAGCAATTGCTTCTTCCGTCTCTTTTCTTCCATGCGTTTCAATTAAACCAATTACAATATCAATTCCATCTTTTTTCATTTCCCTTGCATCAAAGAGCATTTTATAACTTTTTCCTACGCCTGGAGCTGCTCCTACATATAGCTTTAACTTTCCCCGATTTTGCTGACGAATATATTCTAAATATTCCTCTGGCGTTCGCCTTTGAAACTTCGGTTCATAATCATCTGCATACAAAATAAACACTACCTTTCATTCGAAACAACGCTACCTCAATCCTTTAGATTGAGGTAGCACTGTTGCTATTTTATTAATTTCTGTAACTCTAAATTTAATTTTAAGACGTTCACACGATCTTCTCCAAACAAGCCGAGTGCAGCGCCTTCCGTTTGATCCTTAATCAATTGATTAAGTTTTTCTTTCGGAATATTCGTTAATTTCGAGATGCGATCCACCTGCACCGAGGCCGCCTTTGGACTAATATCAGGATCAAGCCCTGAACCTGAATTTGTCACTAAATCTATCGGTACTTCTGTGACTGGAACAGCTGGATTTTTTTCCTTCCAGTCCGCAATACTTTTCTCTACTCGCTTTGCTAAATCTGGATTAGATGGTGCATAGTTATTTGAACCAGATGCTTCAGCCTTATATTCAATACTAGAAACACGCCCTTGAAAATAACGTGGATCCGTGAAGTTTTGACCAATTAATTTAGAACCAATCACTTCATTTTTATCATTATATATTAGACTTCCATCCGCATTATCCTTCATCACTGCTTGTGCAATACCAGTAACAATAAGTGGGTATACAAGTCCACACAACACTAGAAATGTAAAAGTAATACGGATAATTGGTGATAGCATACTTTGTTTCTTCTCCATCTTTTTCCCCTCTTCCTTATATGAACAAGCCGACAATCATATCAATTACCTTAATTCCAATGAACGGAACGATAACTCCGCCAAGCCCATAAATAAGTAAGTTTCGGCTAAGCAATGCATTAGAACTCATCGGTTTATATGCAATACCTTTCATCGCTAACGGAATGAGTAATGGAATAATAACAGCGTTAAATATTAATGCTGATAAAATCGCTGACAGTGGTGATGTTAATTTCATAATGTTCAATGCCTCCATTTGCGGAATCGCAAGTGTAAACATTGCTGGAATGATTGCAAAATATTTCGCTATATCATTCGCAATACTAAACGTCGTTAAAGCACCTCGTGTCATTAACAATTGCTTACCGATTCCTACAACCTCAATAATTTTCGTTGGGTTCGAGTCTAGATCAATCATGTTCGCCGCTTCTTTCGCTGCTGTCGTACCACTGTTCATCGCTAATCCAACGTCCGCCTGTGCTAATGCTGGAGCATCATTTGTACCATCACCTGTCATCGCTACAAGTTTCCCTTTATCTTGCTCTGCTTTAATAACAGCAATTTTATCTTCCGGTTTACACTCGGCAACGAATTCATCTACTCCAGCTTCTTTTGCAATCGTTGCTGCCGTTAACGGATTATCACCTGTACACATAACCGTTTTAATCCCCATTTGGCGTAACTGTTCAAAACGCTCACGCATACCCGGTTTTACTGTATCCTTTAAATAAATTAAACCGTAAATACGATTATCTACTGCAACTACAAGTGGTGTTCCACCCTCTTTTGAAATTAAGTCTGCTTTTTGATTTACATCTTTCGGAATTATTCCGCCTTGTGACTCAACCCATTCAATAACGGCACCTACAGCACCTTTTCTCACTTTCGTTCCGTCTTGTAAATCAACACCACTCATTCTCGTTTCTGCTTTAAACGGAACAAACTCACCTTGTTCTGCAAGTTCTCTATTGTATGATATAGATTTTCCCTGCACATACTCGATAACAGATCGACCTTCTGGTGTTTCATCTAAAACAGAACTAATAGCGGCCCACTTTCCAACTTGCTCAATCGTTTCATTTCCTACAGGCAATAATGTATGAGCCATCCGGTTCCCAAAAGTAATCGTACCTGTTTTATCTAAAATAATTGTATTAATATCGCCAGCAGCTTCTACTGCTTTCCCCGACATCGCTAACACGTTAAACTTTGTCACACGGTCCATCCCAGCAATACCAATTGCCGATAATAGCCCACCAATTGTCGTTGGAATTAAACAAACTAATAATGCAACTAGCACAGCAGTATCAATTTGAAACCCTAAATAATTTGTAAAAATCGGCAACGTCACAACGACGATCAAGAAAATAAGAGTTAAGCTCGTTAATACTGTATTTAAAGCAATCTCATTCGGCGTTTTTTGACGAGCAGCTCCTTCTACTAAAGAAATCATTTTGTCTATAAATGATTCACCAGGATTACTCGTAATGACAATTGTAATTTCATCACTTACGACCATCGTTCCACCTGTTACAGAACAAAAATCACCGCCTGCTTCTTTTATAACAGGAGCTGATTCCCCTGTAATTGCAGATTCATCTACAGATGCTAATCCTTTGATTACTTCGCCATCATTCGGAATCATTTCTCCTTGTTTTACGATAACAACGTCACCTTTTGTAAGATCAGTTGCTGAAACTTGGACAATGTCTCCATTTTCTTTTACAACATTTGCAAACACATCTTTCTTCGACTGCTTTAAAGAATCGGCTTGCGCTTTACCACGACCTTCTGCTAATGCTTCTGCAAAATTCGCAAATAAAACTGTAAATAATAGAATGAGAGAAACTGTTATATTAAACCAACCTGGTATACTACTAGAACTACTTGGAAGAAAAGATAAAATGAACGTAATGATAAATCCAATTTCCACAACGAACATAATCGGATTCTTTATCATGACTTTCGGATTCAATTTCGCAATGGATTGCTTCATCGCATGTGTTACGATATCACGATCCATCGTTTTCGCTTGTCTAACTTCATCTTCTACAGCATGTATTTGTGACTCATTTAATTGTTTTTCTTTTACTACTACCGGTCTCATCATTTACCCTCCATTACTTCAATGTAAGAAATTCTGCAATTGGTCCGAGTACTAACATCGGGAAGAATGTTAATGCACCAACAATTACAATTGTTCCGATGAAGATGCCACCAAATAAACTATTATCTGTACGGAACGTTCCGACTGTTTCTGGCACTACCGTTTTTTCTTTCAACAAAGCTGCCACAGCTAGCATCGTAATTAAACTGAAGTAACGTCCTAAAAACATAACTAAACCAGTCGTAATATTCCAAAACGGTGTATTATCTCCTAATCCTTCAAATCCAGATCCGTTATTCGCAGCTGACGATGTATACTCATATACAACTTGCGTTAAACCGTGGAAACCGGAATGAGAAATAGCATCCGTCCCTAAATTTGTTGAAAGAGCTAATGCCGAAAAGCCTAAAATGAGCAATGGATGAAATAAAATCGTGACCGCGATTAATTTCATTTCCTTACCTTCAATCTTTTTACCTAAAAACTCTGGTGTCCGTCCAACCATTAACCCAGATATAAACACCGCGATAATTGCATACATAATAATGTTCACAAAGCCTGCTCCAACGCCGCCATATACTGTATTTAACATCATATTTACGAGTGGTACTAAACCACCAATTGGTGTTAACGTATCATGCATCGTATTAACAGCACCTGTTTCCGCAGCAGTCGTTACTGTCGCATAAAGGGAAGAAAATACTGTTCCGAACCTCACTTCTTTTCCTTCTGCACTTCCTTGTACATGCTGGATACCCATTTCATTTAATACTGGATTTCCATGTAATTCAGATGTCGTAATTGTGATAAATCCTAGTAAAAACATCATGAATAGTGATACGAAAAGGATACGACCTTGCTTTTTATTTCCTACCATTCGTCCGTACGTAAAGGGAAGTGCAGTTGGTAATAACATCATAAGCATCATTTGCAAAATATTACTCATTTGCCCTGGATTTTCAAAAGGATGCGTAGAGTTTGCTCCGAAAAATCCACCACCGTTATTTCCAAGTTCCTTAATGGACACGAATGATGCAACTGGTCCGCGTAATATACTTTGCTTTGCACCTTCAATCGTATGTGCTGTAACAGCCCCATCTAACGTTTGCGGTACACCAAGAGCGACAAAGATTAACGCCGTAATAAAAGCGATAGGAAGAAATACTCTCGTTAACGCTCTCGTAAAATCAACGAAAAAGTTACCGAGTTCTTTTCCAGCGAGCCCTCTTATAAATGCCATAACGAGCGCTAATGTTGTTGCTGGTGCTGCGAACATTAAAAATGTAATCCCGATTAATTGTGATAAATAAGATAAGCCATTTTCACCGCTATAATGCTGTAAGTTTGTATCAGCCATAAAACTAATTGCTGTATTAAAAGCGAGCGTAGGCTCCATTCCTTCAATATGCGCTGGATTTAGCGGCAATACACCTTGTAATCTGAAAATGAAATATACAATAACAATCATAAATCCGTTGAGTAAAACTAATGATAATGCGTACTGTTTCCACGTTTGATTGTATTCTTTTACACCCGTAATTTTAAAAATAATTTTTTCAAAAGGCCCGAATACTTTATCTAGCTTTTTGCTACCTTGAAAAGCTTTTTCTAAATAAATCCCCGTTGGCTTTGCTACTAAAATAAACAAGAGCATTGTAATAATGACTGCAACCCAAATCATAATGAATGATTCCCCCTAATTAAAACTTCTCTGGATTTAATAATGCATACACTAAATACACTGTAATTGCTGCGACAATAACCGATAAGACAATCATCATGATTGCTTTCCTTCTTTCACAACTTTATCTGACCAACTTGCAAGACTTGCCATTGATGCAACTAATAAAATAAAAATCCCGACCATTACAACATCTAACATAGCTATCCCTCGCTTTGTTTTTGTTAAAATTTACCATTTAAATATTAAAAAAGAACACTGAGCTCTACTCAGTGTTCAAAAAATGAACAACAAAAAGTAAACCTCCTCTCTAAACGCTTACGAGGTTAGCTGTCGGATTCGGGCCTAAAGAGTAGCCCTACTTTCAAAACTGAAAGATTCACCCCAAGTGACGATGCACAAAATTGGTTCCCCCGCTCCATTTCTGGAACTCAGCGATTTTAGGTTTTTTTGGAAATTTTATGAATGATTTATGAGAGTAAATATACTCCTCTATATTTCACTTGTAAAGGGGTAAATTACTGAAAATAATAATATTTACATTCATTTAAACGCTTACATTGAAGATTATTACTATTATTTCATCTATTTTCTTTATTTCTCTTCTCTTTTCTTAAAAATGACCTTTTAAATATGAAATAAAAAGAGCGAATGAGATGAAGTGCATAGCTTGTTGCACTCAGCATTCGCTCTTTTTATTCAACCTTTATTCTCCTCGTAAAAATGCACGTAAATTTCTCCCGCGAATATAAACTTGTGTCAATTCTGCATGTAGCTGCTCATACTCGGTAATATCCACCTCTAAATACAAAGCATCTTTTGATGGTAATATAATATACGGCCCTGGAAAAAGGGGATCGATCTGAACCAATTCTTGAACTCGCTCTACCGATACTGCCCAACGATTTGCTATATCTCCAAGTAATAGTACCTTCATCATTTCTTCCCCCGCCCTATTCAAAAAATAAAAAAGAAATATTATCACAATTTGTAAACACGACAAACTTAGCTCCAATTGTTTCATAGAGCCTCGCTGGATATCGTTTATTCCTTGTAACAACAGTAATAGGTGCTTGAAAAGAAAAGCGAATGTGTTCTGTGAAAAAACTAACGATTGGAAGCTCATCCCCTAGTAAAATCACCTTCTTAATACACTCACAAATACTAGTAAAGTCCTGCTCCTTACTGCAGCTATAAGTCCAATCAAACCCACAATTCCTAACTTCAGCCGCTATCTCTTCATTTGCTGTAAAAATAATTAACTCATGTTGAAATGATACTAGATCTCTTAAACTATCTACCTTACTTTCTTCTCCAACACAAATAAGTGTTAGTTCCATGTACCTCATCCTCCTTAGTATAAAAGAAATCAAACATAGATTGATATTCTCCTATACTAATCAGATCGATGAAGTGATGTATCCATCATGGCACCGTCCTCTCTCAAGACGCTTACGAAGTTAGCTGTCGGATTCGGACTTTGAGAGTAGCCCTACTTTCAAACTTGAAAGATTCACCCCTAGTGCCTACGCACAAATTGGTTCCTCCGCTCCATATAATTGGACTCAGCGTTTACAAAAAAATGTATTCTGGCTGATATATTACTCCTGTATTTTGAAAAAGTAAACAGAAAAAAAGCCAGTTATAAAACTGGCTTTTCACTTACCTATGCACGCATTCTATTCACTTTATATGCAAAATGATTCGTCGGCCCATGGCCACTACCAATATTCAATGGCTCTTCAATTGCTATACTAATAAATCGTTTTGCTTCTTGAACAGCATCTTCAATTGAGTATCCTTTCGCAAGTCCTGCTGTAACCGCTGAAGCAAATGTACACCCACTTCCATGCGTTTGCTTTGAAGGAATTCGCTCGCTTCTAAACTCAATAAATTTTTCTCCATCAAAGAGGAAATCAATTACTTCATTCCCTTGATATTCTGCATGTCCGCCCTTCATAAGCACATATTTAGCACCTAATTCATGCAATACTTTTGCAGCTTCCTTACTATCTTCAACATTATGAATCTCCATCCCAGTTAACACTTCTGCTTCTGGGACATTCGGTGTTATAACAGTTGCTACTGGTAATAAATATTCTTTTAATGCTTGAACTGCTTCTTGCTGTAATAATGATGCACCGCCTTTTGCAATCATAACGGGATCTAGCACAATATTATTCCAGCCAAACTTTTTAATTTGTTCTGCAACAATTTGAATTATTTCACTACTAAATAACATTCCTAGTTTCACTGCATCTGGTGTTAAATCCGTACCAATTGAATTCAACTGTTCTGTAATACCTTCTAACGGAACAGGATATACCCCTTGAACGCCAAGCGTGTTTTGAGCAGTAATCGCCGTAATAGCCGTCATTCCGTATACACCAAGCTCTTGGAATGTTTTTAAATCTGCCTGAATTCCAGCACCGCCGCCGCTATCAGACCCTGCAATTGTTAAAGCTTTATTCACTTTCATCCCACTCATCCTTTTCTATCCAAAATAGCGATGATAAATCGTTTTTGCTTCGCTTATATCTTTCGTTCCATGTACGAGCACACGGCCATCTTTAAAGGCGACTAACCTCTTGTCTTCAATAGAAAATGATAGTAAATATGGATTTATATTTAAATCATTCACACGACCTTCCAACAACTCTTTATATTGTTCAAAATTTATTTCATCTTTATGAGGTGGTCTAATTTGAACTGTATTTCGCCCGCATAAAACTGCTGTTTTTGATGTGTTCTCTTTATTTAAATACGGATATAATGCATTCTCTCCGCATGAAGGACAATTATGCTGGCGAAGTTTTTGCACATTCATACATGAATACTCATTCTTCCACATATCAAACGATACAAGCCCATCTCGAAGTGATTCGTAATCTTCTACTAACAGTTTAAGAGCTTCTGTTACTTGATGAGAAACGACAAGAGATACAGCAGGTGATATAATACCCGCTGTATCACATGTTGCCCCGCCAAGCGGAATCGACTGTAATAAACATGATAAACATGGTGTTTTACTAGGAAGGATTGTGTAAGAAAGACCGTAACTACCTACACATGCACCGTAAATCCATGGAATAGAATATTTTTGTGCTATATCATTTACAATAAAGCGCGTTTCGAAATTATCAGTCGCATCAATAATTACATCAACATTTATAACAAGTTCTTCTAGCTCTTCAGCTGTTACATCTTGAACGAGAGCTTCTATTGTTACATCGCTATTAATCTCATCTAAACGTTTTTTAGCCGCTATAGCTTTTGGAAGATTATTCTTTACGTCGCTCTCTGCATACAATTGTTGTCTTTGTAAATTACTCCAATCTACATAATCACGGTCAACAATTGTTATCTTGCCAACACCTGCTCTTACAAACATCTCTGCATTTGCACTACCTAATGCACCTGCACCGATAATAAGCACATGCTTTTCTCTTATCTTTTGCTGTCCTTCTTCTCCAATTGGAGAAAATAGTTCTTGGCGAGAATATCGATTATTCAACTACGCTCATTCCTTCTAAAGGACTACTTGCAGTTGCACAACGCTTACGTGCAATACGACCTGCTTCAAATCCTAAACGGCCTGCTTCAATACTTAATTTCATTGCTTGTGCCATTTTAATAGGATCTTTTGCACCTGATACAGCTGTATTTAATAACACGCCATCTGCTCCTAATTCCATTGCAAATGCCGCATCAGCTGGGCTACCAATACCGGCATCAACGATAACTGGTACTGTCGCTTGTTCAATAATGAAGCTCAAATTTAATGGATTTACAATACCAAGTCCTGATCCGATTGGAGATGCTCCTGGCATAATCGCATGCACGCCAAGCTCTTGTAATTTACGTGCTAATACAACATCATCAGATGTATACGGAAGTACGATAAATCCTTCTTCCAGTAACATTTCAGATGCCTTTAACGTTTCTACCGGATCAGGTAATAACGTTCTATCATCACCAATAACTTCTACCTTTATCATGTCACAAAGCCCAGAGGCTTTTGCTAATTTTGCAATACGAACAGCCTCTTCAGCGTTTTTTGCCCCTGCTGTATTTGGTAATAACGTATATTTTTTCACATCAAGTTTCTCTAATAAATTAGGTTGCTTTGCATCAAAGATATCCATACGACGTACTGCAAACGTTAAAATTTCAGCTTCAGAAACGTCAATTGCCTTTTGCTGTACGTCAAAATCAGGGAATTTACCTGTTCCTAATAAAAGTCTAGAATGAAATGAAAATGGTCCAATGTTTAACATAATCAACCGCCTCCTACGAAAGTTACAATCTCAATTTGGTCTCCATCAAAAACAGATGTATCTGTATGATCATCTTTTTGTAAAATATCTTTATTACGCTCTACTACAACAATTCTGTTATCTAACTCTAAATGTGTAAGTAGCTCAGCTACTGTTTTTACACTCGCTGGCACTTCAATTTGGTTACCATTAATTTTTAAATTCAAACTTCCATCCCCTTTCTAAACGCTTCTAGAAAGCAATGAATCTAGCAAATGATTTTCTTGCTTTCCTTCTATTAAATCAGCCATATATTGACCAGAAATAGGACTTAATAAAATACCGTTTCGATAATGGCCCGTGCAAGCATATAAACCTTTTATTTCTTCATGCTCTCCCATATAAGGAGCTTCATGATTCGATTGTGGTCGTAATCCTGCCCACGTGCTTTCCCATTCTGCTTCTTTTAAAGCTGGCAATATTGTATAAGCACGCTCTAATATAGAAGTTATACTTTCTGGCTGCACAGTTTTATTGAACGTATGTGGCTTCATTGTTGCCCCAATTACGTAACGTCCACCGCGCTTTGGAGTAATGTAAAATCTTTCTTGAAAAATAGGTGCTTTTAAAAGTTTTTTTCTACTTCTTACCGCAACCACTTCTCCTTTAACTGGATATGTACCCCAATCACGGTGAAAATAACCTAGTAACTTCGTGCTCCATGAACCTCCTGCAATAACGACTTTCTCACATGTGACAATACCTTCACTTGTAATAACTCCAGTCACTTTATTATTTTCAATACGGATATCAAATACTTCTGCCTGTTCATATATATTAGCACCGGAAATTGCCGCAGAATGTGCGAATGCTTTCGTAAGCTCTGGTGCAATAACATGACCGTCTTTCGGGTAATATACTGCTCCTATAATAGATTCGGATAGATATGGCTCTTTTTCCCGCACATGGTCTCCCGTTAGAAAATAAGAATCTTCACCTGTTTTCTGCTGCCAATCCATAATGTGAAGAATTCTTTCCTTCTCATCTTCATTTTGAGCAATACGATAAATTCCTTTTTCTTCATATCCAATATCAATACCCGTCTTTTCACGTAAAACTGCTGCAAGTTGTGGAAATATAGCTCGGCTTTCTCTAGCAAGTTCAAATAGCGGATCATACGCATCCCATTCTGCCTGAACACCAAGTAAACCAGCAGCTGCTTTGGAAGCTTCCGATGCAATACTTTGCTTCTCCACAATCGCTACTTTATGTCCTCTTTCTGCTAGAAAATGTGCAACTGAACTGCCAATTACACCACCACCAATAATCGCTACATCATACTTCTCACACATGTTTTTCCGCCCACTTTCTTATTGATTCCTTATAAGATTTCGCCTTGCTATACGGGTTACTACTACTTACAATTCCAGACATAACTGCTATACCACTTACACCGTTAGTAAGAACATCCACTGTGTTTTCTGGGGTAATTCCTCCAATTGCTGTAATCGGTATAGATAAACACCTTGCAATGTCTGAAATTTCTTCAAGCCCTCTCGCTGGCACACCTTTTTTACAATCTGTCGGAAATACATGGCCATAAACGAGTGAATCCGCGCCATTTTTAAAAGCTACTATTGCTTCATCTAGCGAATGCACAGAATAACCGACATGCAAATACGAAAACTTTTCTTTCACTGACTTTACATCTGTACTTCGATATCCTAGTTGAACACGAGGTATATTTAATAAAATTGCAATATCAATTCGATCGTTTATGACAATTTTAGAAGCCGGAAAGCCCTCCATTAATAGACTTTCCACACCTTCATATAATTCCTTCGTACTCTTCTCACGCTCACGAATATGCAAATAATCAATCTCACTCTCAATTTGCATCGCTACATTCACTAACTCTTCGAATGGCATATGGCCATTTGAGATTACGTGGAGCTCATTTTTCATATTCATTCGCCTACTTTAAAATATTTTCGAATAGTTCATCGGCTGGGACGGTTTCTTTCGTCATTCCTTTGTCCTTCAGCCACTTATTTTGTTTCTCCCAAGATTCTTTTGAATCTGATAAGAATGGCTCATCTTTCGTTTCCATCTTCTCTAATAAAATTTTCATACTTTCCTTTTCAACTTCTGGCACAAGTGGGAAGTTTTCTTTTTCTTGATGATTTAATAAAATATTCAATGCTTCATCTGGGTTTTTCTTCATGAAATCATAGCCTTTTTTCGTACCACGTAAGAAAGCTTGCAACGCTTCTTTATCTTTTTTCAACGTTTTATCACCTGTTACAAACACAAGCTCATGGTAGTTTGGTACTCCGTAATCAGCTGGATTAAAGTACGCTGGTTCATGGCCTTCATGACGCATAACAGGTACTTCATGGTTAATGTATGCCCCTGTTACCGCATCTACTTTCTTCGTAATTAATGCTGGTACTAAATCAAATCCAACATCAACTACTTTCACTGTATCAGGATTACCACCAGCTTCTTTTACCATCGTTTTTAAATACATCTCGCTTAATGGTGTTCCAGAGTATCCTACTGTTTTTCCTTCTAAATCTTTCGGTGATTGAATGCCCGCTGATTTCAGTGATACAACATGATTTAATGGTGAACGTACGACAGCTCCAATTGATTTCACTGGAATTTGCTCATTCGCTCTCGCCATAACAACATCTGGCTGATAATACAAGCCAACTGTTACCTTCCCTGCTGCTGCCAGCGTTAATGGATCAGTCGGATTAGAAGGGAATTTAATATTTACCTTTACACCTTCTTCTTTAAAGTATCCTTTTTCAATTGCTGCATAGATAAAGCTATGTACCGCATTTGGATACCAATCTAACATGACTGTTATTTCTTTCTCTTTTTTACTTTTGTCTGATGCTGAATTACTCGAACATCCTGCAATTATTGCAATTAATAATGTAAACACAAAGATGCGCTTTAAAAATTTCATGAATACTTCCTCCAACTAATGAATTTCTTTTCTAATATGGAAATAATTACGACGAAGAAAATAGCTAATAATGATAACAATACAATAGGTGCAAATACGCCAGCTCCATCTAACTGCGTCATCATTCTCTTACTGAAATATCCAAGCCCAGCTTGTGCACCGAGCCATTCTCCAATTGCTGCTCCGATAACACTAAGCGGCACTGCAATTTTTAAAGCTGAGAAAAAATAAGGAAGAGCAGACGGCAACTTTAATTTAAGAAAAATATCTCTTTTTGTTGCTCCATATGTAACTAAGAGCTCCTCCCATTCTTTTTTCGTACTACGCAGTCCATCATACGTATTGACCGCAATTGGGAAAAACGTAATTAAAACTGTGACAACAACCTTACTCCAAATTGTGTATCCAAACCATAAAACAAATAGCGGAGCAAGCGCAGTAATCGGAATCGTTTGTGAAGCAACTAATAATGGATAAAATGCTCTCTCCATCCATGTACTCGCATTCATTAACATCGCTAGCCCTACACCTAATACGATAGAGATAACAACACCTATTAAAACGACGTATAACGTTGCAGGTAAATGAACTGTAAATAATATGTCTTTTAGTTTCCATATCTTCATTACAATCGCAGAAGGTGACGGTAAAATGTACATCTCATCTACAATTCTTGCTCCTATTTCCCACACAGCTAGTAAAATACTAGAAAGTGTAATAGCAGGAACTAATTCTTTCAATCGGTTCATCACACAAGTACCTGCCTTTGTAACATACTAAGAAGCTCATCTTTCAGCGCTAATACTTCCGGTTTATATAAATCTTTTCTTGTTCTGTTATGATCAAGCGGTACAGTCCGCTCAGTCAAAGTCGTTATCGGCTGCTGTTCCACTACTAAAACTCGGTTTGAAAGAAATAACGCTTCTTCAACATCATGAGTAATGAATAAAATTGTTTTTTCCCACTCTTGCCATTGTTCAAACAACCATTCTTGCAAAGAGGTCTTCGTTAAAGCATCCAACGCACTAAATGGTTCATCTAACAGCAATATTTCCCCGCCTGTTAATAAAGTTCGAATAAAAGATACACGTTGTCTCATACCACCAGATAAATCTTTCGGATATTTTTTCTCATACCCTTGCAAACCAAATTTATGTAACAGTTCCTTTGCCTTTACTTGTGCTTCTTTCTTCTGTACACCTTGGCACTCTAGCGGCAGGGCAGCATTCTCAATAATTGTTCTCCACGGCAAAAGCATATCTTTTTGCGGCATATATCCTACAGGATGGTGCTTTGTTTCTGTCAGTTCTATCTGTCCAGTACTTACCTTTTCTAGACCTGTAATAAGGCGAAATAAAGTACTTTTCCCACATCCACTCGGTCCGATAATACTGACAAACTCTTTCTCATGTATAGAAGCATTTAATTCATGGATGATTGGTTTCTCATCGTAATGAAAAGAAACATTATGAAACTGTAGTATGTTCTTGCTCCTCAAATCCCCACATCTCCTTACGATAGGACATATCCCAGAATAAATATTCAAATCGACTGGAATATAAGAAAATCTCCTCTAATCTTTCTAGTTCTGTCTCAGACTTTCCCACTGCCATTTCATTTAATAAATCTATTAACCAAATACACAGATTACCGTATTCTTCCGAACTATATCCTTGAATCCACTCACCAAAAAACTCATGATCTCTTGCTCCAGGAATATCATTTAAACGCTTTCCAATTTCCCAATAGCTCCACATACATGGAAGAAGCGCTGCTATTAATTCCGCAAGTGTGCCATTTTGAGATACAGACATCATGTAATTTGTATAAGCTAAATTTTTAGCAGATGGTTTCGCAGACTCTATCTCCTCTATAGAAATTCCAAGTCTTTTTGCATATTGTTTATGGATTGTCATTTCGCCATTTAATATTCCATCAATTTGTTCAGCGAACTTTCCCATTACTTGTGGATTCGTTGCTTTTACAACACCAATCGCATATAACTTTGCATAATCTAGCAGATATAAATAATCTTGAATAATATAATACTGGAATTTATCTTTTTCTAACGTGCCATCTCCCATACCTACTACAAACGGATGATTATGACTCATCTCCCAAACCGGTTGCACAGTTTCTAATAATCTATCGCAAAATTTCATTTCTCTATCCCCTTTCAATATATGTATCTAAATAAAAAACCACTTCTATATATAAGAAGTGGTTACAGCAAATAAAGTTATACATTTATTCGATGTTCCACTTCCCTTCGCTAGTATTACCTAGATCAGGTGTTGTAAGGGTTAAGGATTATTCCTCTCTCAGCAAATCAAGCACCCCTAGTGGTTTCAATATGAAATTTTCAAATAAAAAAGCCCCGTTTCTATACGCAAAGAAACGGGGACTCATTGTTAGTGTCCGAATTGCTTCCCTACGCTAGCATAATCTAGATCAGGTAATAAAAAGGATCAAAGGCTTACGGCCTACTCTCAGCTGGCAACACCAGCTCTCCTAGCAAACTATAAAATTATCACTGTCAGTATAACACCCTAATAAGACATCATCAACTTTTTTAATTTTCTTAATTATTAACAGAATATCAAATTTATACAATACATACATTCTATTTTAGAAAATAAACCCCCAATTAATTGCATAAGAAGGAATCATTATCCTCAAAAAATTTATTTTTATATTGATTTCATATTACATTTATGTGAATACACCCACTATATTATATCTTTATACTATAATAAAATTACAACTATACAACTAGAGGAGGTCTCTATTCCATGAATATGAAAGCTACTGCTTTAACAGCAACTACTGTAGCGATTGCTTCTTTACTTCCTTCTATGGGTGAAACAAATGTACAAAAAGCAAACGCTGAACAATTATCTAATATTAAAACTGGGTATGTCAAAGTCGATCAAGTAGCATTACATACAGAAGATAACGTAAAAAGCACATCAATTGATACAATTCGCTTTAATACAAAAGTGAACATCCTTGAAACAACTAATGAGTGGTATAAAGTATCTGTTCATAATAAAGTAGGTTATGTACAAAAAGATGCTATTTTACTAAAAAACAAACTTCATTCTAATGATCAATACATCGTTAATGCTAATGCATTAAACGTTCGCTCTGAACCTAATTTAGAATCTTCCATTTTAGATGTATTACCAAATGGCAAGTTTATTACCGTTCAAGAAGATCAAGGCGAATGGTATAAAATATCGCATAATGGCCAAACAGGTTACGTACAAAAAGCATTCATCTCTAATGGTTCACAACCCTTAGTAAAAGGAATCACCGTTCAAAATAATACAAAATATACTGTTGCAACACCTAATCTAAATGTACGTAGCAACGCTAGTACAAGTAGCGCTCTACTCGGTTCATTACAAAACGGTACACAAGTACAAGTAGTAGAAACTGTAGGAACTTGGTATAAAATTCGTTTTGGCACAGGATACGGATATGTAGCAAAACACTATGTAGTACAAAATCAACCACAAGCTAAAACAGATCAACCTTCATCAATTCCAGCTGCTTTCAAATTCCCTGCTCAAGGAAGAATTAGCTCAACCTTTGATATACGCTGGGAACAAATGCATTATGGTATAGATATTGCCGCTCCAGGAAACGTCTCTATCCAAGCTGCTGCTGCAGGTAAAGTTGTGAAATCTTATTATTCAGCTAGCTATGGCAATGTTGTTTTCATTGCGCATCAAATCAATGGGAAATTATATACAACTGTTTATGCTCATATGAAGGATCGCACTGTACAAGCTGGTGATCAAGTACAAACTGGACAATTAATAGGTCATATGGGAAACACAGGTCATTCATACGGGCAGCATCTTCATTTTGAATTACATAATGGAGAATGGAATTTTGAAAAAACAAATGCAGTAAATCCACTGCCATATTTAGTTAGGTAAATTGTATGCCACGCAATATACCTCTTATAATTGAATACGTAGCCTTTTTAGGTTTAATCTGTTGTTTAATCATTTACAATACAAACATTGTATTTTTATCTATTATTATTGCTTTTGTTGCATTAGAAATTATGATGGAATCATTTCAAGTGCAACTAAAACAAAAAATTGCCCATATTTATAATGCTATTTTTCTTTTGAGTGCTCTCATAACAAATATAATTAGTAATGGCTTTTATTTATCTACTGTATTTCCAGTATTCTTTATGGCTGTTTTATTATTTGTAGCTAGATATATTAATGTCCCTTATAACCAAAAACAAAAACAAGAACAAGAAGCTTAGAAAGAGGAGACACTGTGTTCCAATCTTTCAAAGATACTCCAATAAAATACATATTGAATTTGTATAAGAAAGCCAATACTTTTTTTGGTATACAAGGAAGTTATACTGAACAACTTCTCCTATATGGAATGTTTTTTCTTGTCTTAATCACTTTCTCTTTGTTTTACTAACAAAAAAGGATCTCACATAAACTGGAGATCCTTTTTAATTTATATTAATTTTTCATATCGAAAATATTGTTTATCCACAAGCATATTTTTCATAAATAAAGCTCAGATTATATTTTTTCTCTAAGCTCATTCGTTGTTCGTCATCGCACCAATAGAAAAGAATATCATGAATCGTTGCGTAACGCTTATTTTTAAGAAATAGCCTAAAGAATGATGGTAAACAATCATGTAATTGTATAAATATATAATTGCGTAGTGTTTCTTCTTTATATTCAATGCCCTTACAAATATACAGTAATTCTTCACAATAATATGCATGCTGTGGAACTTGTATCATTTCGAAAAATGGCACATAAGATAGTAGCTTTCCAATAAAATGACCGTATCGATCCATTACTCCTATCGTCATATGCTCCATCATTTCTTTCATCACATATAAATAATCATCTACATGCGTTGTCTTTAATGGGTCTAAGCGATCGGAAATTTGAGATAATACAGCTCTTTGACATGCTAAAACTGCCTGACTAGGTCCATAATATGATAGGAAATCTGTACACTTACGATATTTCCGTAATAAATCATGTGTATACAAATCATATACAAAAGTATTACAATACATTGCTAAACTCATCATATCACTATTTAATTGCTCTTTTGATAATGATTTCGCTCTCTTGCACATATAAAAAAATGTAAATTCCAATACTTCTTTATGAGATAATAAATGTTTACAATCGGTTATACACTTCTCATTAAATTTAACTCTATCCCAAATTTCAATATCCCTATCTGTCAATTCACCTATACGATATTTAATAATTAAATAATTTAAAGCAACTGATTGCGTCAAAAGATCCCATGTTTCATATTCCAATGAAGTATGAACAAACTCAGCTAATCCTTGCGCTATCATAAAATCATTTGCCTCTTCATACCAACCAATCTCTTGGCATAAGCGAAGAATACGCACTAAAGTTGGAATTTCATCTTTATGAAACTGCGGTAATTTCTTTGCTTTATTCATGCCATATACGATAAATGCCGCTAAATTTTCTTCTTTATAAAATTCTTTCTCTTTCCATACTAATATAGTTCGTTCTTTCCCCTCACCTTTTGGGTGACAAGGTACAAGCAAAGAAAATAATTCAGCGAAATTATTTGGTTCTATATATGTATCTGTAACCAAATTCCAATTTGGATCGCCCTGTACAGCCTTCATATAATTCCCCTTCCCTTTTCATCTATGTAGGAAATATTAATTTATTATCGCACCACTAAAAATTAATATTGTTATATTCAAAATCTATCATAATACTTATATCTATCAGTATATCATCTTTTCTCTTATTAAAAATTAAGAATAACAAATTTTAAAAAAATGTCGAAATTATTAACCGTATCCTTATTATATAATGTCTCAGATACATCACGCTAACATATTAGTTTAATCCATATATGCTAGAATAATGTATCTGAAATTTATATATAATTTAGCTCTTTATGAGTGACCATTAAACTCTCGGTTAATTAAAGTTTCAATTTACTCTGTACGCTCTGAGATTTCACTCAAGGCAAATCCAGCTTGATCATCTGCTGATTCCCTTATAGCTAAATCTCCTAGTGCTAACATGCCAATAAGTTGACCACTATCAACTACTGGTAATCGTCTAATTTGATGCTGTGCCATTAGCTCTGTAGCTTTTTCAATAGAATCATTTGGAGAAACTGAGATAATATTTGTTGTCATTACATTTGTAATTTTATTAGATCCAGGATGTTTTTCAGCAATCCCTCGAACGACTAAATCACGATCAGTAACAAGCCCAACAACTTGCTCATTTTCAACAACAGGAATTAATCCAACTGATTCTTCCTTCATTTTAACAGCTGCCTCATATACATTGTCTAGCGGTGTACAATGTACAATATGGGTACTCATTAAGTCTCTAACTCGTGTCATTATTTATTTCCTCCTTTTTATACATACCATAGCTTTTCCAAAATTCCTTTATTTATTTCTGGAAAGTAACGTAATAAAAAGGATTAACAAAATAAAAAAGAGCCAGCATAATGCTGACTCTTTTTTGTATGACCCGTACGGGATTCGAACCCGTGTTACCGCCGTGAAAGGGCGGTGTCTTAACCACTTGACCAACGGGCCATGGCTCCGCAGGTAGGACTCGAACCTACGACCGATCGGTTAACAGCCGATAGCTCTACCACTGAGCTACTGCGGAA
>NZ_JAALFZ010000025.1:0-60399 GCF_011800505.1 Bacillus sp. EKM501B
ATGACGAGACATTATCTCAAAAAGTAACTCGTCGATTACGATTAGAACAGGATTTACCAAATGCAATTGAAAATAATAAGTTGTTTTTATTGTATCAACCACAAATTGATAGTAAGGCAGGTAAGGTTATTGGTGCAGAGGCTTTAATACGTTGGCAACATCCAGAGCTTGGGCTGATTTCTCCTTTTGAGTTTATACCTATCGCAGAAGAAACGGCGCAGATTATTTCAATTGGGAAGTGGACGTCACAGAAAGCGTGTCAACAACTGAAAGAATGGCATTCTGCGGGCTTTTCAAATCTAAAGATGGGGATAAATTTATCAGCTATAGAGTTTGAACAGAAAGATTTTGTTCAAACCATTATATCTACCATAGAAGAGATAGGGGTACCTGCTAATTCGATTGATTTGGAATTAACAGAGCGAATAGCAATGGTAGATGAAAAAGAAACCTTATCGAAGTTAAAAGCATTAAAATCATATGGTGTACATTTATCAATTGATGATTTTGGTACAGGTTATTCTTCATTAGCATATCTGCCTCTGTACCCAATTGATACCTTGAAAATTCCAAGAGAATTTGTTAATAGGATCGGAACTTCTACGGATGGAAATGAAATTATACAAACCATTATTTCACTAGCACATACTTTAAACATGAAAGTGATCGCAGAAGGAGTAGAAACGAAGGAACAATTAACAGTATTACAGCGTAATGCATGTTATCTAATTCAAGGCTATTATTACAGTAAACCTGTAAATAAAGATGAATTTATCGATTTTTTAATTGTAATGCAAAATGAATAAGTGAAAAATTGATATATGTATGAAGTAAAGTGAAAAGACGTTCTATCCATTTGGAGTAGAACGTCTATTTTATGTTTATTTTCAGTAGTTATGCAGTTATGTTTATGTTTCAGCCTTTGAGAGTAAAATAAGTATCTATATTCCTTGTGTTAGGGATGATTTTAAAAATATTTTATTTATTCCATCCCTATTTGAGTTTTACTTACTGCTAACTTTTGACCATCTTTTTCAATGAAACTAACGGTGAAATTAGCTCCTGTGCCACCTTTTGCATTTTTACTCCAACTAGCAGTATACGTTTTTATATTTTTACTTGTAGAATCAGATTTGATGTCAGGCTCGCCATATTTAGCAACTAGATCCTCGTATTTATCTCCGCCTTCACCAGTTACAGGATCACCAGTTTTAATAGTATCCACATCGGCTACCGTTATCTTCTTTTTATCGTCCTTTTTCGTTTCTTGTTTTTGGTCTTGTTTTGCTTCTTTCTTAGCCTCTTGTTTTGGTTCATCTTTTTTTTCTGTAGAAGCTTTGTTTGACGAATCATCACAAGCAACTAGACTCATCGCTAAAGCACTTCCTAATGCAATGGTACTCAACTTTTTGAACATGTTTAATTCCTCCATTTTGAAAATTGTAAAATTCCACAGATGATTATACCAAATTAAGGTAAATGGTGATGTCGTATTCTGTCGAGATAAGAAAAAAACAATAACGCAAGTTCTACCGTTCACTCTAATTGGTAACGAATCGTTATTTGAAGTGTATTGGAAATGTTACTATATATCGTTTTTTCTAAATGTTACAATAGAGAAAAAGGAGGTTTTCACATGGGAGATGTAATCGGTGATGTATTAGGAGGACTCTTTATGTCCATCCCTTCAAAAAGGGAAAAAGTCATTCGTAAAAATTTTAAGCTTTTGGAAAAAGAAGTGTGGTTTAAAGAAATAGAGTATAGATATGGTAGGTTAATGGTTTTTAACCATTCTATTAGAGATTTTGTAGCAAATGAGAACCTAGAGGATATCTTAAAGGATGTTGAGAAAACTCATACATTTCTTCATGAATTAGAAAAACTACTGCAGCAAGAAAAGATTTAATTGCCGTAGCAGTGAAGGAATGTTTGATTCGTAAAGGATACTTCGAGCGTAGAAGTCTAAGGATATAGGTCTAGATGAAACCAGAAATCAATTATATGAAAAATTGCTTTATTGAGTGATATATTCAGCTCTTGGAGAATTATTTCTTGTTTAGTGGATAGAATGATTCAATTTGCATGAACAGCGTCAAATAGAGCAAATCAAAAAAGGGAAATTGTTTTGTGAAGCTTGGTACTGATCCATACAAAGAAAAGACACCAAAGGCGCCTTTCTCCGTATGGAACCATCTTAAGTTGAATGTTATGGATATGATTTCTAACCAAAATGATTGTTGCAATTTAATATATTATGAATACATGGATGAGTGCATTCTTATGACAAATAGATTATGCACTATCATACAAGTTAGTATTTTATTAGTAATCATTTTCATCTGAGTTACTATTATAACTAGAATTATAAGAAGGACTATCATATCTAGAGGAATCTTCATTTTTGTAACTAGAAGTGTTGTTATAATTGGAGTTACTATATGAACTTTCAGAACTTGAACTATTAGAAGAGCTATAATAGCTAGGGGAACTGTAGTCGTCATAATAGTCGTTAAAATCATCTTCATCATCCAAATCAGAATTTACAACTTTATTTGTATTTGCTTTCTTTCCAACTGATTGAACTCTATAAGACGCATTCCTTTTTTTATTTTGTTTTCTTTTTCCATTTCCTTTAGATTGCAACGAAGGTGTATACGTTATAGGTATTACTCTAGATAATCCCCCTACAAATAATCGAACAATACATACTAAAATCCACATGCAAATAATAAATACAAAGACATAAAGAGCAATGTTGTAAATTATATTGTTTATTGTATCTATCATCGCACCCTTTGAAATATTAAACATAAAATCAATCACCGCCATTTTTCTATAAGTTTTATATTAAAAACGTAATATTAATCTAAATAGAATTATAAAATATTTTTTCCACTTTTTATATAAAAAATATGAATTTGTTACCGCAGATTAGAATTAAGAAAAAGACAACCTGAGGTGCCTTTCAATGACTTTAGTATCATTTTTTAGTGTGAAAAGGCAAATTGTATACAGTTTGATACTCTCGCTGGATTATTTCATTTGTATATAAATTATTTTAAACTTTTTTTCATTTTTATGCATTTGAAATTTAATAGTGAGGGATACGACTACATGCCCATCAGCTTAAGAAAAATTAATGTCCCAAAAACGATAAAAAGAGCAAATTAATTTGCTCCTTTCTTACTTGAATTCCACATGAAATTTAGTATCAATGATTCCAAAAGCAACTTTACAGGGGAACGGATTTTTTCCTGTTGAAGCAGCACGCATACATGAAAGCACCCAATAATCCAATTCTAAGGGTAAACGGAATACTTGGATACTACTATCATCGTTTTTTACTGTTACGATTGGTGTATTTACCCTAGTTGTAGTGAAACCGTCCGTTGTTATTATTGCTACTGCATCATTATTATGAAAACCCGTGCTTAAAACCTCGTAAGTTATTCCACTGTTCTCATTAATAATCATAGGTATATTTAAATAGGGATAGTTATTTATATTGTTATGAATAACTGTTCTTGGTGTATTCTTTCTTATCTGATTCCCTTGCATTTTATACGCTCCTTTATAACAATCCAAACGTTTAAATCTATTCTATTTTACATCCAGTATATCCGAAAATTGTAGTGTTAACTTATTGTAGAAAGCATCCGTACATATGATAGCGCTATTTAACGGATCTATATCAATGATGGTCATATAGTTAGTAAGTAAATAGCCGCCTTCATAATATGTAATTAGTATTTCTTCTTCGGATAATAAGGAACATAAAAGCATGTTCTCAATCAGTTCTTTTTCTTTAGAGGTTAAAATGGGACGTGCTATTTTATTTTTCTCTTTAATTATTTCACGTATTCCGGCGAATTGTTCTGGCATTGCTGCGAACGGAGACCATTTGACCATTCCTCTTCCTTTTGGCATATTGGCGTTACTCATGATTTATGTCCTCCTATTAGTGTGTTTCTGTGTCTAGCTGTAGCGCTATGCGTGTAGGAAATCCCTCGTAAAATACTGTTTTTCCCAAACTTTGTGCGTATTTCATCCATTACTTTTGTCAACTTCACTTCTTGTTCTCGTTTTGTGACATCATCAAAAAGAGAAATTTGTTCTTCCCCTTCTTGAATTAGGTTTGTTAAGGATATGTTTATGCTACGAATGGGTTCACCAGTATATTGCTGATGTAAAAAGTATGTACAGATATGATAAATATCCATTGTTAAATTTGTAGGACGGCTTAAACTATGTGTTTTTCTAATGCCACCTGCATTATCCTTGCTATAACCAACAGAGAAATGAACGGTTCGAGCAAGTTTGTTTTGTTGTCTTAATCGATAGCAAACTTCTTCGGTATGTTCCAGTAGGATAATTGGAAATTCTTCTATTGTATAATCACGCATTAAAATTTGGCTTTTTCCTATAGAAGTTGTAACCGGAACATATTTCTCTGAAATTCGACTAAAATCAATCCCATTACTATGTAAGTGTAATTCTTCTCCAATCACACCGAAGCTTTGTTTTAAATATTTAAGAGGATAATTAGCTAAATCTCCAATAGAATGTATTCCTTTTTGATTTAATTTTGTTTCTGTTTTATGCGAAATACCCCAAAACTTACTAAGCGGCCGTATGCTCCATAATTTTGTAGGTATATCTTCGTATGTCCAATAAGCGACTCCGTCTTTATTTTTCTTTGCTTCAATATCTAAAGCTACCTTACTCATCAATAGGTTAGGTGCAATCCCGATTGTGCATTCAATTCGTGTGTGTTCATATATTTCACGTTTAAACTGTAATGCAAATTCATTTGGATTTCGGGCAAATAGATGGATGCTATCGGTAATATCCATAAAAAATTCATCGATGCTGTATTGATGAAAGTCTTCAATAGGAACATATTGTAGAGCTAACTTCGTTATGTAATTGGAGCACTTAATATAGGTTCCCATAATTGGATTCACAATAAGGATATCTTTTTGCCTAGGAATCTCGTATAGCCTTGTCAACTTCTTTACTCCCATTGCTTTTAAAGGTGGAGTTGCGGCTAAAATAATGGACCCATTCCTATTCACATCACTGACTACAGCTAATTTTGTATGAAGTGGGTCTAATCCCATTTTGATGCAACTAACAGAAGCATAAAAGCTACGAAGATCAACACATAAAATGATTCTATTCGGTAAAATTGAATAGTCGTACACTATAACTCCTCCTAATAATAACGAGAACATTCGTTCTTGTTATTATTATACACGAACCTATGTTCTTTGATGAAGTGGTTTTTGAAAAAATATTTAATTATATGTAGTAGAAATATGTTGAACGACAGAGAGAAGTAACAGCCTAATGTTTTTGAGGTTTCTAGGATATAAATGTTTTTATCTATATTAGAAAGTACAGGAAGAAAAGAAGTATCAAGATCAAGCAAGTCAATTTTGGAAGGACCTCGCTTTGGAACTAAAAGATCACCCCGCGGTGGTTGGTTATAATATTATAAATGAACCACATCCAGAAACAGCTAAAAATAATAGATATAATGATTTTTGGACGGAAGATTACGAGAAATGGTATGCAAAAGTGGAGGGAACGACAGCGGATTTAAACAGATTTTATCAAAAGGTAATCAATTCCATTCGTGAAGTAGACCAAGAAACACCGGTTATTTTAGATTCAGGTTTATATGCTACTCCATGGGCCTTTAAATACTTAAAGCCAGTAAAGGATAAAAAAACGCTTTACGCATTTCATATGTATGAACCATATGAATTAACGAGTCAAGGTGAAAAGAAAAATAAAGAATATCAATATCCAGGATTAGTAAAAGTAGGAGACTTAGAGAAACCTGTAATGTGGAATAAGCAGGGATTAGAGAAGTTTTTGAAGCCAATTCAATAATGGTCTAAGAAAAATCATGTACCATCTAATCGAATTATTGCAGAGGAGTTTGGAATTAACCGTACTGTTCCAGGTGCTACCCAATACATGCAAGATATTATTTCTATCTTTAACCAAAAAGGATGGCATAAATCATTCTATGCATTCCGTGAAGACACATGGACAGGGATGAATTATGAATTGGGAACAGAAAAAATAAAATGGGATGAAGAGGGTAAACCGATGCGTCAAGATAATTCAATCTGGGATGTAATAAAAAAAGATTTACAAACGCGTAAATAGTTTAGAATATTAGGCTTAAGGACTAAATGTAAGCATCTAATTCAAATAGAATTAGATGCTTTTTATTTTGAAAAAAGGTGGAATTGAATTAAAGATTCCATCTTTTCTTTTGCATAAAGAGTACCAATCAGGTTTATTTACAACGAAAAATAAGATTTTTAGAGAATAGCTTAGAAAAAAATTATAGAGGTTCAAACAAATGTGGTCACAATTGTTTAAACTTTTAAAGTAAAAAAGTTTTATGAATTTTTCGTGAGATTCCAACCCTTAAATGTTGAAATTTATTTACTTATTTCTCCATTTGGATATATTTCTCCAATTGGATGGAAGTTTAGAATACAGAATCAAAACATAATAGGCTGTTATCGATGAGTTTATCGTAAAGTTGTTATTTAATGTGTCATCAAATAACATTTATATACAATAATACATAAAGAAAAGGAGATATTTATAAAAAAATATAGAGTAATAGATACAACTTAAATAGTATGAATAGTTTAGATTGTAAAAACATGAAGAAGAAAACAAAAAATCCTTAAGAGTACTAAGGAAAAATGAGGGAGATAATATGGGGAATAATTCAAAACATAAAACTAGAAAAATACTTGCAGCTACTGCTACAGTAACTATGCTTGCGACTGGAATGATTTCTTCATCAGATGTCTTTGCGGAGCAAAAAGAGCAGCAAAAAAATTTATCGACATCACCGCAAAGTGAAAAGTCAGTTAAATCAGAAAATAGAACATTTACAGTCCCAGGAAAAGGAGATGTTGAGGTACTAAAACAACAGGAAAGAAAAAGTATGGCATTTAGTCCATATGAACCAACTGGTTTATATGCAAAGCCAAATGAACAAATAACGATTAATGTAGAAGGTAATCAAGATATTCAGGTATATATTGGAACGTATTCGTATGATGCTTCTTGGAGAGAAGATTCTAAGATAAAATCATTTACATTAAAACCTGGTGTAAACACAATCCAATCTCCAAATGGGGGGCTGATTTATTTTTATAATAAACAGCAAGGAGGTAGCATTCGAACAACAATTACAACAGGTGGAACGACTACGCCTTTCTTTGAACTAGGAAAGCATACGAAACAAGATTTAATAAACATGCTGGACCAATATCCTAATGCACATGCAGTGGAGTTAAAAGGCGAACGTGTATTAATTACGGCCAGCCCTGCACGTGTTAAGAAATATTTGTTGGGTTCTAATACAGATCCTGTACAACTCTTAAAAAAGATGGATGAAGCTACTCGAATTCAAGACAAAGTAGCTGGATTATCTGAAGAACAAGTAGATAAACATTATGTTCATTACGTAGAAGAAAATCATTCTCCTGATTATTATATGTATGCAACTTCTTATCGAACAGCATATGTAGGAGATGCAATCCAATACGTGTTAGATATTAATAAATTTATAACAGATGGCTGGGGCCCTTGGCATGAGGCAGGCCATTTGAGACAACAATCGCCCTGGAAGTTTTATAATATGACAGAAGTACAAAATAATATATACAGCCTTTCTGTAGAAAAAGCATTTAATCAACCATCCAACTTAGAGAAAAGTGGAATTTATCCAAAAGCATTTCAATATCTAGAACAAGTGAATAAAAATTATGATGAAATTAGCGATGTTTTTGTAAAGCTTGTTATGCTTTGGCAACTACAGTTAGCGTATGGAGAGGATTTCTATCCTAAATTGCATCAATTGTATAGAGACATGCCTTCAAGTGAACTTCCACAAACTGATGAAAATAAAAAACAATTATTTATGATTTCAGCATCAAAAGTAGCCAAACAAAATTTGATTCCTTTCTTTGAGAAGTGGGGATTACGTCCAAATAACGATACCATTCAAAAAGTAGCTGCATTAGGATATCCAATTTTAACAGCAGAGATTTGGAAGGGGACGGATTCTAATCCAATTAAACCAGATATGCCTAATGTAAATAATATTTTAGAAGGAAACCAGTTTGCATGGTCACTAAAAGGAATTAGTGATTTCGAGTTTGCTAAAATTAATTTCAATAAATCGACAGAAGAAATGCAAGTAGACTTAAAAGCAGGCGTACCGCATCATTATTTTAATGAAACATATGCGAGTATTAAAGTACAAAATGCATCAGGGAAAGTAGTATACAATAAAGACATTTATGGAAATAAACAACAAAATGCTGAATCGCGAAAAGTTTCAGTCAAAGTAGGAGATTATATTGAGTTAACACATCTAGAAGGTGTGCATAGAGCTACTCTCACAAATGTAGATAATAGTAAACAAGAGAGCTTTGGAAAAAAAGCCATGTACGAAGTTACAAAGGAAGGTCTGAAGAAAGTAAATCAAATTGTTAATCCGAAACCGGACACAGAAGCTCCAACACAGCCACAAGGATTATATGCAAGCAACCTTACTTCTAACAGTGTAGAGCTAAAATGGAATCCTTCTACAGATAATGTAGGTGTAAAAGAATATCAGGTATTACGCGATGGACAATTGATTCAAACGGTACAAGGAACGATGTTTACTGATCAAAACTTAACAGTTAATAAGGAATATAAATATGCAGTGAAGGCTGTAGATGCAGCTGGAAATACATCAATCCAAAGTGAAATTCTTCTTGTAAAAACCAAAGATCAAAATGTATCTTATGAAAAATGGGATCCAAAGAAGGCATATACAAAGGGCGATAAAGTAGAACATCAAGGGACAGTGTATGAAGCTGTTCAAAATCATCAAGGAAATGGTGACCCGAATTGGATATTTGCACTATCGTTATGGAAAGCAATTACAATCAATTAATATGTAAGAATCAGATGTAAAGATAGAACAACATCCAGTATTTTAAAGAATTACTGGATGTTGTTTGAATTTTGATAGATTTCTCTACTACGTTAGTATTCAATAATAAAAATTAGAAAAGGATGTATATTAGTGATTAGTCAGAAAACAAAGCAAAGATTTAATAAAGTTATTATAATTACCGCAGCATGTAGCATGTTTTCTATGTTTGGAACGTCTATTTTGCACACTAAAGCTGCAACACATTCAGCTGCTCCAGCAGTTTATGTGAGTCCCCAAAATATACCTGCCTCAGATATTATTAGTATAGACTGGTCACCAGTTCAGACACCACCTTATACGTACTGGGCTGTACACAACTGGAATGCAGGTGGTGAAGCTGGAGGATATGCTGGTTTTCAACAACAAAGTGGGTTTGATGAAAATGGAAAACGTACTTTACATTTTGCCTTATGGGATCCAATTTCCTCTAAAGAAGCAATAAAGGCCGAATACTTATCTTCGAATTCGCAAGCTGGACCCTTTGGAGGAGAAGGAACAGGAATGAAGGTTCAAACAACTTATGGTTGGAAAGACTACAATTGGTACACGATGACAATGCGTTCATGGCAAGAAAATGGTCATACTAAATTTGGACAATGGATGAAAGATGTAACAAAGAATAAATGGCATCAAATTGCAATTATGGACTTTCCGGTTGCTAATGTTGCATTTAATCATGGTTTAGGAATGTTTCAAGAAGACTGGGCTGATAGTGGACAGAATGTTCGAGAAGCGCGCTTGAAAAATGGTTATAGCCGAAAATTAGTTGATAAACAATGGAGTTCTTGGAATAATCAAAGTATTTCTGGAACGCATGATAATACTTATCAATATGATGGAGGATCTACTTCAGAATATGTATGGGTCAAAGCAGGAGGTAATACGCAGTCTACTATTGGGGCAGGAAAAATATTCACGCTAAATCAACCTACTCAACCTGAAATAGGAAAACTAGATTTTGATATCCAATCTATATATTATGAAAATGAAAAATTAAATGTATCTTGGAAACTAAAAGAAAATAGTACACCGCAATTTAAGGGGAAAATTGAAATTTATAACAATGAAAATATGACGGGCCAACCTATTAACGTAATTAATGATATTAAATCTTATCAAAATGGAATCAGTCAATCTATATCATTACCAACAAATGCTTATGCAAAAATTGTATTAACGGATATATTTGATCAAACTGTTGAGAAAAAGGTACAAATCAAAAATGAATCTCCAAACATTTTTGAAGGTAATGAATTTGCATGGTCGCTGAAAGGGATTGGAGATTTTGAATTTGCGAAAGTAAATTTAAATAAACCAACAGAAGAAATGCAAATCGATCTAAAAGCAGGTGTACCACATGACTACTTTGATAGTACATATGCAAGTATTAAAGTGCAAAACACATCAGGTAAAGTGGTCTATAACAAAGAGATTTATGGAAACAAACAGCAAAATGCAGAATCGCAGAAAGTTCCAGTCAAAGTAGGCGATTATATAGAGTTAACACATCTAGAAGGTGTACATAGAGCTACTCTTACAAATGTAGATAATAGTAAACAAGAGAGCTTTGGAAAAAAAGCCCTATACGAAGTTACAAAGGAAGGCCTGAAGAAAGTAGAAAAAATGCCAGAAACAACGGTTTTAGATGGAAATCATTTTGGGTGGTCTTTAAAAGGATATAGCGATAGAGAAATCGCAAAAGTTAATTATAATAGGACAACAGAGAAAATGCAGGTGAATTTAGAAGCAGGCGTACCACATTCTTACTTTAATAATACGTATGCAAGTATTACAGTAAAGAATTCAACCGGTAGTGTTGTGTATAATAAGGAAATAGTGGGAAACAGACAACAAACTGCTGAATTCCAAATGGTGCCCGTAAAAACGGGAGATTACATTGAGTTTACCCATATAGAAGGGGAAGCAGTAAAGGAAAAGACACGTGCTACACTTATTAACCTTGAGAATAATAAACAAGAATATATAGGCAAAAAAAGAACCTATCAAGTTACTTCAACGGGATTAAACAAAATAGATTAACATGAAGAACCTTCTAATTATTCGTTAGATGCAAATAGTCGTTCATTATGAACGGCTATTTGGCTTTTATTTAAAGAAAAGTGAAATGAAAATACTCTCTCTTTTGTCTATACTCTCGTTGCTATCAACTGCTACATTTTTTTATTACGAGAAAATAATTTAAAAAATGTGCTTGAGAATTGATACATGTTTAAGTGCTATAGATTTGAGAAAAAAGAAACAGAATAGTAAGGTATTTATTGATAAACTCTCTAGTATTACAATATTTTACATATTTGGTATGATGTATATGAGTTCTATGTATATTGAGGGAGGAATGGGAATGAAGAGGTTCATAACACGTGCAAGTGGTAATACAATCTCAAAAAAGTTAGTTTTAATGATGTTGCCGATGGTTTTAATGATATTGATGATTACACCATCGAATGATGTATCGGCAGCAAATCTATCAAAAGCAGGTTCACTAAAAGGCGTGAATTTATTTAATGGAAGTTGGACAGTTGCTATACAGGCAGCAAATTTACAATATGTTTCTGCTGAGCCTTTGGGAAATGTAACAGCAAATCGTAATGTAGTTAATGAATGGGAGAAATTTGAATTAATTCCGACTGGAGAATTATATATGTACGCTTTAAAAGCCAAAAGTAATGGGAAGTATGTTTCGTTTGAGCCAAATGGTAGAGTAGTAGCAGATCGTACATCAATTGGGACATGGGAAAAGTTTATCTTATATAATGGTGGAGACAATAGGATATATGTATTACAAGCACTCAGTAATGGTAGGTATATATCAGCAAATGGTGGTAGAGAATTAACGGCTACTAGTTATGTAGCTGGAAGCTGGGAAAGATTTGTTATTGTATACTTCTAAACTTTGAAGTGTAAAGGGCTGCAGGTAATTAGCAGTCCTTTTTACATGCTAAATAAGGACTTACTGAGGTTATAATGAAAAGAATACGTGACATTGTATGCGTTTTTTTCTCTTTGTGTAGTTTATCAACAAAAAAGAGCGCTTTTAAAGGCGTCCAATGATCAAGATTTATGTAAAAAAGGTGCACAAGATATGGTATGTATGCTTCTTAATCTTGGTGCAGATTTAATACAAAATCCTTATTTGAAAACAAGAAGCCTTAGAGTTAGGGCTCTAGGGCTTCTTGTTTTGGTATTCTCACATGGTTTTTCAAAAAGAATAGAACATATTGAAGATAACATGTGAATGTTTCATAAATGTATCAAAAAAGTGAACAAAATTGCTATTGCAGAAGAAGCAGAAATGAAGTTTCTAATACGTAAGTACGTGAAAGGTATTATTTCCAGTGGATAAAATGCGCATGGGACACCTAATCATTATTTTATCGGGGGAAAAGAATATGTTATGAACTTGGTGGAATGAAAAAATGAAAATTTTACTTTTAGAGTGAAACTAAACAAAAATGCTATTTTGTAGAGCTTTAATTCCATGAGAAAAGAGCACTTCGTAAAAGTGCTCTTTTGACCAAAATCCATTTTGTAAAAGAGAGGAATACGTAATATCATATGAATTTATTTTTAAATGTGTTTAAAATCGTATAAAAACTTCTTTTTGCAAAACAAAGCAGCCAGCCAGCTTAATTAACTAACTGCTTGTTGTACAAAAGAAAATTAGGCCCTACAAGTAAAAGATATGTAACTTTAAGTTACAACTATATTATAAGCAGAATTAAACATGTTATGCGGTAGTAAAAATAAGCTTAATCAAACTTTCATTTTGTATTAAGTTGGAGTATAAAAAGAGCACTTAGTAAAGTGCTCTCGTGACGAGTCTCATTTTATAACGACTATTTTATAAAGAAAGGAACTCAGGATATTATATGTGCGCCAGTCAATTGAGTACCTTGTACAAATAAAGAGCAGCTAACAAAAGTTAACTGCTCAAGTTGTATTATGAGTAGTATTGTTAGAATATCGAATTTTATCCGTTTAATAAAAAAAGCAGCTAGCAAAAGCTAGCTACTTAGCCCCAAGGAAGGGAGAGGAGCAATCAATTAGGTCTAAGTTTGGAATAAGGTTTTTAGATTTTAAGATCTAACCTAAGTATAGTATCGATTTTATTTGAGTTATTAGGCATATAAATGGTTCCTCTTAAATTATTGCCTTTTTAAGAGAACGGAAAGAGTTTTTCGAGTTAGCATCTTTTGCATAATAATTATTAAAGAGGGAAAACCCACTTAGAAAAACTTTTAAGCAGAAAAATAGACTAGTCTATTTTAATTTCTAATGGTCCCAGTATCTTTTATTTTGACGTGTGTCTTTACATTTATTTTAGCCTCTGCTAACGCTTGCGACCAATCTCCTTTTACTTTTTTCCACTCTTTATATTGAAATGCTCTAGCATATAGGGATAATCCGATTGGATCAATTTTATTCTGCTGTATTTCATACAACATATTTTGTAAATTATTATTAATTTCTTTTTGAATAGCACTTTTTAAATTATTTATATTTTTTTTATTATTATAGTACCCCTTAATTAACTTCGGATTAGTTTTTTCTATTAAAGCTACATTAGCATATATATCGAGATTAAATACAAACTTCCCGTTTTGAAAAGTTACATCTACCTTCCTTGTCGCGTTCTGTACGAAGATAGAAGTATTTGTTTTTTTGTTGGAATTTTTAGGAGGAAGTGCAAGGTGTAGTATCATTCGCCCGTTACTTTTTGGCTTATTTATAAGATTGAAAAATTTAACATCTTTTTTAGGGATATGAGTCAAATATTTCCCTTTTCGATTTAAAAATGCAATTCCTACTGTGTCGATTTCATCCTTTGTTTTTTTGATAATTGGAACAGTTTGCGTCATTCCTTCTTCATTTTGTTCTCTCATTAATTGTTGAATTGTAGAAGAGACTGATTGGTTATTTTGAATTGACGATTCAATTACACCATTTATATAAGATGAAAGTGATGGTTTACTAGGCTTATGAATTTTAAAAATTTCTTCTGCAGGTCCATCTACAAGTACTACTTTAGCATTAATGGTAGCGTAAGGATCACGGTAAGAAGAATCAAGCTCCTGCAACCAGTTTGCTTCTTGCGCTAATTTTTTCCCAATTAAAATGATTTGAGCTTTGGAAGCTGTCAGATATCCCGTTAACTTCGTATCTATCTTACTGAATCCATTATATACAGTTGATGCTTGTGTCCAATGCTCTATAGTACTTTTTTGCTGCTTATGATGAAAGAGTGGTATGCTTGTTCCAACTTTTATGTCTCCATTAGAGGTTCTATCCAAGCCAATTAAAAGGATTAATGAAACCTTCTCAAGAGGAACTCTCTGACTACAACCAATTATATACACACAACAAATTACAATCCATATCCATTTTCGAATCAAAGTTGTTTCCTCCTAGTAACCCAAGTAAAAAGAATACTGTAAGCGAAAAATAAGATTGGTAAAAGAATAAAGAAAATGACATTTAAGATATCCATAAGAGAATATATAAACAAATATTGATCCACATCGGGATTTAGGAAAATAAATAGCCCAACTATAAATAACATAAAAGCAAGCAGCGCCCAATTTCGGGCGTTTTTTTGAAGTGATATGGTCATAGATTCAAAACTGAAAAATAAATACGGATATAAAGTAGTGGAGAATACAATTAAATAGTAAGCGATATAAATAATTTCTAATCGTTCCATGAAAGAAAAACGAACCCCTTGTAACAAATGAAATACGGGCCAAATTACGTCTTTTATCCCCTCGGGGCTAAAGTATATATAAGAAAGAATAGTCACGTATAGATAGAAAATCATGGTTCCAGTATTAGCTATTAGTAGTCCTCTTATGGCCTTTTGTTTTTTTTGTAAGAACGGATATATATAATATGCAATTTCTAAGCCAGCATAAGGAGTAATAGTTTCTTTTGTTCCCTTTAAAATAGGGTATAATCCCTCTTTAAAAATAGGTAGTAGGTGTAAAGGGGTGTAGTTACTCTTTAGTGAAAAAAGAAGAAATAGTGGCATCCAAGTAGTGAAGAAGAAAACAAGCATAGAATAACTAGTAAGAGCCCTTAACCCACTCAGAGCTAAAATAATAAAAGGTAATAGTAATAATATGGTGATTTGATAAGCAGGAGTGGAAGGGAATATCCAAACTTTTACAATATCAGTTGCCTTTAGTAAAGTATTAAAGCCAGCAAAAAATAGATAACAGGCATATAAAAGAAAAAGAATCGTCCCTAGCCATTTACCAAAGTATGTTTTTAAGATTTGCGAGAAATTTTTGTTGGGATTTTTTTGTAACATTAATATAATAAATACACCGATTATAGAAGTAACCATCCATCCAAGAATGATTGAAATCCAACCATCTGTGCCAGCAGTAGTAGCAAGTGGGCTTGGCATAATTAACATACCAGATGCAAGTTGCAGCGAATGGATGAAAATAATAAATTCGAATAAAGTTATATTTTTGAATTTAAGATTCCCCATGTTAACCACCTTCTTTTTTCTTTCTTTGTTTCGGCTGCCCTGTACTCGAACGACTGGTAAGCATAGAAATAGGAAATCTTACAAAAGAATCTTTTAACTCTTGGAGACGAAATGGCGCAATTGGCAATCCATATGGTGAACCATATGAAGTTAGTGAAACAAAATGAGCAAATAAGAGCATTAATCCACTAACAATACCTACAATGCCATAAAAGTAAGCCAATAACATCATTGGAAAACGAATAAGGCGTATAGAACTTGATAAATCATAATTAGAAACAATAAATGAAGCAATGGCTGTAATAGATACGATAATAACCATAACGTTACTAACAAGACCAGCTTGAACAGCCGCCTGTCCAATTACAATCCCTCCAACTATTCCAATGGTTTGTCCAATTGGTTGTGGTAAGCGAATACCAGCTTCACGTAGCATTTCTAGTGTGATTTCCATTATAAAAGCTTCCAATAAGGGAGAGAAAGGGACTTTGACTCTTGACGTTGCAATAGAAGTGTATAAATCTATAGGAATGATTTCAAAGTGAAAAGAGACTATAGCTATATAAAATGCTGGTAAAAAAATAGCTATAATAAATCCTGCAAATCGTAATAAGCGAAAAAATGAAGCAATGAGCCAATGAATATTATAATCATCTGGAGTTTGAAAGAATCCAATTAAATTCATTGGAACAATCATTGCGCCAGGGGATCTATCCATTAACACCGCTACTTTTCCATCAAGTATATGGTTTGAAATAGCATCTGGGCGTTCGCTTAAATAAGCCTGTGGAAAAGGAGACCAATTTTGATCCTTTGTAAAATTAGATAGTTCACCAATGCTTAATACCGCATCCGTTTTAATTCTACAGATTCTGTTTTCTATTTCTTGAACTACATCTGCATTCGCAACGTCACCTAAATAAATTAAATAAACAACAGAAGTTGCTCGTTCTCCAATCGTCAGCTTTTTGATTTTTAACTCTGCAGAAGGAAGATATCGACGAATTAAGCCTATATTTTTTGTGGCATTCTCAATAAATCCATCATGCGATCCTTTAATAGTAACTTCTGAAATTGGTTCTTGAATTGCTCTCTCTGCCCAGCCTTTTGTATTTATTAGAAGTGAACGATTTTCTCCTTCCATAAATAGTACACATTGACCTTCAAGTAATCCTTCTTTAATTTCATTCCATGTATATACTATTTTGGTATGAGTAGCGATAATATTAGAATTAAATATTTGACTGTCTTCATTTACTTCTTGTAATAATGGTGTAACAACATTGCCTTTTAAAGCAACACCATCAGTAAGGCCTTCAAAGTAATATAGTAGAATATTCGTATTTGTTTTTAATTGCAAAGGGTGTTCAATTAAATCTGCACTAATATCAAAGATGTTATCTAATGTATTTTTAAGTTCTTTTAAGTTACTTGTTTGGATCTTTTCAATGTTTTTATCTGTTTTAGTTTCTAAGATCTCTTCATTTAAAGACAAAATTGACACCTCTTTAATATATAACGATTAGTTGTATTTATTATTTTTATAAAATGGAATTTTATTCACAAATTTAAACAAATTGGGAACGGAAATTAATAATTGAGAGCAAAAAAGTAGAGGTGATTTGTGGGGGAATCTAAGTATCAAGATAGAATTGAAATTTGAATGATTATAACAAAAAAGAACCCTTGATAGGCTCTTTTTCATAGTTGATAAATATATTGTCAACAATAGATGGCGTTTAAGGTAGTAATTTAGATGTCTTTAAGTTCATCAGCTGAATTTTGTAGGAAGAATTCTTTTTTCATATCTTAATGCTCAATTAAAAAGACATTATATTTATTTGGGTGTTCTAGTGTAATTAAAGTTTGCGCGCTAACAAATTTTGTTTAGGGACAAAATGTTTTTTCTGAATTAACAGAAAAACATATGCGCAAAATTCCTATTAGCTATTTTGGTAGGTATCAAATATTGCTTTGGCCTTATTTTCTTGAGATTACCGTACGTTTATATGTTTCTAAGGGAAAGAAATACTTTCATTTTTATGACCATCTATTGTTTGATTAAGATGGTAACACGAAATAGAAGCGTTTACAACCAGAAAATAAAGAAAAAACATTAAAATTAGACTTTTTTCGACAATTATTTTCTGTTTATATTTCATTTTATTATAGGAAAAGGCGGGGGAAAGCGGACCTTTTCCTATAATATGTTTTGTTGGAATTAGAAATAACTAAAAAAGTAATATTATCTTAAAATTAAAATGAAATTCAATGATAAGGTTATAATTGAATTTTTAAACCTCATGTGTATTGAAAATATGGTCAAATCTTAATCCACGTTGCGTTTCTTCCTTTTGTAACTAGCTTAATATGGCCAAACACTTGCAAGGAATTTAAAGCCTTACTGATTGTACTTTCTGCAATGTCTGGATAAGTGTTACGAATACTTTCCTTAGTAAAAGGTTGTTTTTGTTTAAGTATAAAATCCTGAATTCTCTCAACTTTAGTATGTTTACATATAGAATCTAGAACTGTGTTATGTAGATCTTTGTAAGCCTCTAATATAATTGTTAAAAACGTTTTTAACCAAAAGCTATTATTATGTTCCTCGCAGTACCAATTCACTGAAGATTTATAAATCGAATTGTAATAATCAGATTCGTTTTTCTTAATATATTTATCCAAACATACATATTTTACAAATGTATGTCCACTCTTAATTAACAGCAATTGCATTAACATAAATGCCAGCCTGTTATTACCTTGATTGAAAGGGACTATGCAATAAAAATTTAATATAAAACGAGCTATTAATAAAAGTGAATGTAGCCCCTTACTAGTATTTAATGAGTTGTATTGATCACATAATTGCTCCATAAACTGTGGAATGAGTTCATGCGGAAGAATGCGGTAACTATTCAAGTGCATTCCATGCTCAGGAATACCTGGAATAATAAAAGGTTTTTCACGCCATTTGGCACTGTCAGAGGTAAGGTAATGTATTAGTTGAAAATGTAATTCCTGTATAGTTGCTGGATTAATTGATAAAGTACAGGAGTTTTTATGTACAAAAGAAAGTGTTTGATAATAACAAAAAATAGCATCTTCAGAAATATTTTGAGGTACTATATCATCTAAAATAAGTTCTTTTAATCTTTTATTAGGAACTTTTATATCCTCATAAATAGTTGTGAAATTTTTTATGTAATGTAGTGGTATAGTTTTTTCTAAACTATTAAATATGTCAGGGTTTTGTTCCTGATAAGCAGCTAATTTACCTTTGAATTCGCTAATTTCACTTATTAAATTGATTAACCTCCTTTTTAATTCAATATTTTTGTACTTATCATCAAAAAAGTCTCTCATTTTTGTTCCTCCTGTAACCCCTTAACACGTTGTTGCATATATCTTTCCATTCTAAAGGTATGCCACGACATCATTGTAAAATAAAGATATTTTAGGTCTGATTTTGAATATATATATCAGAATCTATATTTTTATTTAACAATTAAAATATGGAAATTATAAAGAAGAATCGTTAGGATTCAATTTTAATAGGCATAATCCTAACATCAAATGCAAAAATGTACAATAAAAAAATATAAAATATAAAACTATGGAATCTTTTGAAAGATTATCTAAAAGAGTTTTAAGAAATTGTAGGTATAGATGTGCTTTGGTTTAGGAGTAAATAATAAAGCGGTAATAGAGTTTTCATAGGTAATTAAAAAGTAGATAGACTATTAATTTGTGACAATTACGTGCCTAATCTATCATATGCTTTTATGAGAATTCTAAAATTAAATCCTAACGAGCTGAATTTTCTACATTTAGCATAAATATTAGGGAGGCGTGCTGATGAAATGTATCATTTTATATAGAAATATGTAACGTTTAACACTCGTATTGTAAAATATTTTGACATACGTTAATTTAAATATTAGGTACAGGAACATTTAATAAAAACTCAGTACTAAAGTACCCTTTAAACGTTTCACCCTAAGAACGTTTCTCAAGCACACTGAAGTTTACCCGTTGTTTCTGTGCCTTATTAGATAAAAATAATATAATAAATTTTTAGAATATGATAATGGAAAATGGGTTTTCAAATCTTTCTCCTTAAACATTAACAATCTCTTGATGATCTGTTTAAAGTAAGGAAATGCAGGGTAGACAATGGTATTAATAAAGAAAATACAGTTAAGCTAGATACCTTAAGTTATTTTATAAGTAATTAAGCGTTAGATTGAATTAGTAAGAATATTATATGTGTTTGCTAAATGGCTTGTTTTAATTGGTCTGTTACTATTAATTTATGAATTTTAACATTTAGAAGCTAGTCAACATATAGGTTATATTAGTTATGTGGGTTTTAACCTCAAGTGTATATGTTTAAGGATAAAGGACTTGTGAGTGGTATAAAAGAAGTGAAAGTCTGGAAGAAACGGATATAATCGGTTTCTTCCAGACTTTTTTTGCTTTTTTGTAATATAAAAAATTTATTTTTCCTACATGATTTAATTATCTGTTTTAATATTTGAATTTTTTTGTGAAATTAAACGAAGTGTTTATTCTTCTTTAAATACATAATGTTACAAAATAGCGTAATTGTATTTACTTTATTTTTAAATGAGATTAAAAATAATAATAAACGTACCAATGTATAAGAGGTATTAGTATATTTATTAGTAATTTGTTCGTTTATCTCTATATTGCTATTATATTAGCGATAACAATAATATATTGGGGGGACAAGAATGAATTTGAAATTAACATCTAAATTGGAAAGATTAAGAAAAAGTAAAAAAGGAATTGGTGCTTGTGTTTTAGCTGCAGGGGTAACGGCTATTACTATGATTCCTCAAAGTGCTTATGCACATGGATTTGTTGAAAAGCCAAGTAGCCGTGCTGCTTTATGTAGTCAGAATTATGGAGCACTGAATTTAAATTGTGGAAATATAATGTACGAACCTCAAAGCCTAGAAGCACCTAAAGGATTCCCAGATGGGGGACCGATTGATGGAAAAATCGCTTCGGCAGGAGGACTGTTTGGAGGAATTCTTGACCAACAAACATCAAATCGCTGGTTCAAAAACACGATTAAGGGTGGAGCAAATACCTTTACATGGAAATATACAGCTGCACATCCTACAAGTAATTGGCATTATTACATTACAAAAAAGGGATGGAATCCTAATAAACCATTAACACGTGCTGAATTAGAACCAATTGGAACTGTGAAACATGATGGTTCTGCCGCATCAAATAATTTAACACATACAATTAATGTACCAACTGATCGCAATGGTTATCATGTTATTTTAGCTGTATGGGATGTAGCAGATACGTCAAATGCGTTTTATAATGTTATTGATGTAAATCTAGTAAATAATGAAACTCCCGATACAGTAGCTCCAAGTCAACCAACTGAATTAAATGCGTCTAAAGTTACTGCCAATAGTGTTGCACTAACATGGAAGGCTTCTACGGATAATATAGGTGTAAAGGAATATCAAGTGTTACGCAATGGGGAAGCAATTGATACGGTACCAGGTACAACATTTATTGATAAAAAATTAAAAGCAGATACGGAATATACCTATACAATAAAGGCATTAGACTCTGCTGGGAACATATCAAAAGAAAGTGAAAAACTAAAGGTTAAGACAACACATGCAATCCCAGATATAGAGGCTCCAACTCAACCAAAAGGATTACATAGTATGGGTACAACAGCGACAACTGTTGACTTGATGTGGAGTCCGTCTGAAGATAATGTAGGCGTAGACCATTATATTGTATATAGAGAAAGCGCTGGGGTTATGAATAAAATTGGGACAGCGGCTAATACATCCTTTATGGATAAAGATTTGAAGGCTAATACATCGTATAAATATGTAGTGACGGCGGTTGATTTAGCTGGAAATGAATCTAGTAGAAGTGATATTTTGAATGTAACAACAAAATCAGAGGATTCCACATATGAAAAATGGGATGCAAGAAAAGCATATACTAAGGGTGATAGAGTAGTACATGAGGGAAAAGTGTATGAAGCGGTTCAAGATCATCAAGGAAATGGTGACTCAAATTGGATTTTTGCCTTATCGCTTTGGAAGCCAATTTTGAATAAATGATAAGGTGGAAAAGGTAGTTAACAATTTTGAATTTCTCTTTAAAAAGTAAGGGCCGTTCCAAACATGAATTATCTAATGGTTTAAATGGTATATAAATAAATTTAATCATCATCCTAATGTTAACGAATTAAAATCAAAAAAGAATCCGAATGGTATTCCATCAAAAAGGAATTCCATTTGGATTCTTTATTTTTTAATTTGTAATAGCATATATTTTCACTGTGAATTTGCTAGTGGCACCAATTGGACTTGCAATATAATATTTAGTATTTGTGTAAGCTTCAGTCCTAGATCCATGTAAAATGATTTTCCAACGAGTAGAATCTATTCCTAGGGGAACATCAATCATTACATTGAAAGAGATAGTAGAAGGATAATCCTTTTCTGAAGGCTCAATAACCCATTTCTTGGTGTGGATGGTTACTAGATTATAAAACAGAGACTTTAATAATTCTAGATGAGGAAAAGGTTAAAGTTGAGGAAGTCATTAGGGACTTTGAATCTATTGGGCTAGATAATATTGTTGCTTTTGCACCTTTAAAAGTAATAAAAAAATTTGATATATTAGAAGGCTACAAGGAAAAAACATCAATTGAATTATATCGGCATATAAAAGATAGAAGTGTTAAGGTTATCGATGTACGTAGTAAAAAAGAGTGGGGGGAAGGGCACCTTCATGATGCAATACATATTACATTAGGTAATCTATTTGAGAAGATAGATTCTGTACCGAAAGATTGTCCAATAGTTTTACAATGTCGAACTGGTTTGCGTTCCGCTATAGCAGCTAGCATCTTACAAAAAGCTGGTATAAAGGAAGTAGTTAATTTAAAAGGCGGATTTCTCGAGTGGAAAAAGTTTGGATTACCATACGAGAATTAATTTTTATCTAGTAATTCATTAAATTAGATATTTATCTTATTAATAAATTGCTTATGTTATTATAATTATAATAAATATTGGTTAATAAAACCAGTCTTGTAGTATATTGTATATCGTATTAATATTTATATATTCTTGTTAAATATTATAGGATTGGGTGATGATATTGATGAAAACAATTAAATCTATAACATGTATGTCAGTTTTATTATTCATTTTTACATTATTTTTACCAAAAAATTTAGCATTTGCAGAAGAGATGGATAAGGTTTGGGATCCAGAGAAAGGGACTATTTCTGGTTATATCTGGTTTGATGAAAATGAGGATGGTTGGATTGATCCTGAGGAACAAACAATCGCACCTGAAATAGGTGAAATAAAGTTATATTTAATTAATGAAAATGAAGAAATAGTTGAAGAAAAAATAGTGTCTAGATTACAAAATGGACAAGCTCATTACTATTTTGAGGTAGAAGAAGGAAAGTATAAAATACGAGCTGAGTTTACTGAAAAGGGAAAATATCAGCTTACTAGAGATGGAAGAGATTCATTTTTCAATTCTACAACAAACGAAACAAGGTATTATGAAATTATGAAGTCATACAATATAGATAGTATTCAGCTGGGGTATAAAAAGCTTCTTAAGTCTATTTAAAGTAAGGAAAAAAGCTACAGATGATAGTAAAAAGTTTGGATTTCAATTTTAAGTGGGGCATGCGCCTCTCTTTTTTTTATAACAGATTTGTTGATTATATTATGTGATGTGATGTTATATGAGAAAAGTGGAGGCGTTTATCGTTGATGATTTTTGAACGATTAGATCGTGAACAGAGCTTTAATGTTTTATTTTGTATCTTTACTGTAATGGAATTATGTACAACTACAGCACCAGAACATTGAGTTTTCTAGTTCTTTAAAATAGAGACTTGTACTTTATTGTATCATTAGATTAATCTCACAGAATGAGAAAATGTAATATGGCCCTATTTGAAGGATTTTTTTATTATTGGTAATTTCATGTACCGTATTTAAAAATAAATCCAATTAGGAAGAAGTGAAGCAGGATGAGCTTCCTAATTTATAGGGATTTTAATTTAAATCTTTCAAATGCAACAGTTACTTATCAAAACAAGTCTGTAGAATTAACTAAAAATGAAGTTAAAATACTCTCATGCTTAATAAACAATCGTGGAAATATTGTAAAAAGAGATTCATTCTTAGAAACTTTATGGAAATCTGATTATTTTGTGGATGATAGCACCTTAACTGTTAATATAAATAGATTAAGAAAAAAGCTTGAAGAGATAGGTATAGAAAATCTAATTGCAACAAGAAGAAGCTTAGGGTATATAATGCCATGAATATAGGTAGATAAAATGGTAGTAATACTATCTAATGTACTGGTATTTATTATACTAGCAGGTATATTGCTGACTGCAAATGTTCAGTTCATTATAATATTCTTTGTCTTTTGCATTTGGTTTTTTCCATTAATTTCATATATGGTTATAGAATTTATAAAATGTAAAAATTATTATAATGAGATTAATGGCATATTAGAAAACTTGGAGAAAAAATACCTACTACCAGAGGTCGTAAAGGAAGCAAACTTTATACACGGTGAAAAGCTTAACGCTATACTGAAAGAAATTAGAGAAGAATAGTAGTAGTTAAAACAAGATGTGCTTCTGAGGTTCAACTGAGATACGTATAAAACGGTTTGTAATCTGTATTATATTTCAATTTTACAGTTCAAATCGAGGAATTCTAAAACATAAAATACAAAAGTACCATATATTATATAAGGTACTTTTGTCAGAGTGTTGGGAACCCTAAAGGGTTTCCAAACACTCTGTAAAAATACACCTAGTTAATAGGTGTATTTTTTAGACTTGAAAACCACTTATGTAGTAGAGATTTCTCTCGGGTACAGTGTATCACATTAGAAAACATGCGTATACATCATATTTGTTACGTAAAATAGATTTCTTTTGGTATACGATTCATTTAAAATTTAATTTGATCCCCTTTTGGGAACTTAGATACCTTCGCCAGGTTCTGTATTAGAAGGAGCCCCGCCATGGTCCCCATCTGCTTCTAGTTTTGGAGCTGGATAATGTCCATGCGTATCTTGTATCGGAACAGGTGTTTCTCCACAGTTTAAAGCAGGAGCACCACCAGTATGACCATGAGATTCTAGCGAAGGAGCGATTAAATCTGCATGAGTCTCTTTTTTAGGAGCCATTCCTTCCCCATGTGTATTTGTAAAGGAAGGAGCCCAAGTATCTCCTTTGTTGTATGATGAAATAGGAGGTCTTCCGTGATCATAAGCAGGAGCCCATGAATCCCCATGCGACTCTAATTTCGGAGCAAAAGTTTCTCCATGTGCAGCTTTTACAACTCCGCCATCTCCAATGTTTACACCAAAAAGACCAAAAATAAAGACAGATAATCCTACAATCGTTAATCCAAGTTTTCCTTTCAAACTATACCTCTCCTTTTTGCTTTGTTTTTTCTATTTTGTCTAAACGTGGTAGATAAAATGAAACGAATCGTAAAAAATTACCAATTTTATACGGTGTATGACTAATTCTGTGTAAGATTTTGTAAAACCTTCTTAAAACTAGAGTTTTCTAAAAAATATTTTCGACAAAAATCAACGTTCGTAGGAAGTTGTTTTTTAGAAGTGCCGATTTATTTGAAAAAGGGAGAGTGATCCACTGAAGAATCCAAGTAATTACTTAATTGAACAAAAGTGTTAAGCAAAAAAGAGCATCTAACATAAGTTAAATACTCCTTGTTTTAAGACTATTTTCAGTTATATCTCTAATGGAATAGTTATCACTAAAATTAACAATAACAGAAAATTTTTGATGTTTATTGTTTATGACATGTCCATGCAGATAAATTTCATGTGTTCTATATTCTTCTGATGGTTTAATTGTTTCGATTACAATATCGAGATTTCTTTCTTTTTTGAAGTAACCGATAGTTATTAGTTCAGCAGTCTTTTTTACTTCTGGCCATTCCTCATTGTATTCTTTTGGAATGAAATGAGCTGACGCCAAAAGTATAAATACAATAGGGATGGTAATAAAAGCTATACTTATAATTCCATAGCGTAATAAGTTTCTTCCCATTAAGTGACACCTACCAATGATGTTGTATTAAATATGGTCAATAGTCTGTATAATAAACCAACATTAACCAATTTACTATCAATTAAGGTGACAATAGTATTACAAATTTGTAAGGTTTATCAGGTATAGAAACTAATGAAAAGGATATACAGTCGTTATTTTTCAGCATATCCTCTTCGGAATTTATTAAATACTTAGTTGAATGTCGTTATCTCTATATAGATATTTTATTTGAACAAAAAAATGACCCTTCAATTGAGTAAGAGTCCTAAAAGCAAAGAAAAAGTCCTAGAGGGGACTAGGACTTTTCTACTGAACGATACGATTTATAAAAAGAATATAATTAATATATTATAAGAATGTTTCATAAATGTATCAAAAAAGTGAACATTTTGTTATTCGAATCTAAGTTGAAAACCACATATTTAAGCATGTAGTTTAATAAGAAAAGAGGAACTTAAAATCTGATGAATCTCCACCAATATCGTTTAATTGTCCAATGTAAAGGTGAAAGAATATGAACGAAAAAGCCAATTTAGTAGGAAGTAAATTTAAAAAGTCCTGTATTTTGACAGGACTTTCAAAAAGGGAACAACAGTTAACAACTGAAGATACCTTTATATTACCATTAATGGTAATGTTATTCCATGTGTTATGTGTTGAGAAATAATCTCCTATGAGATGAAAAAAGTAACCAATGAAGTTAAGTGAAGAATTGATGTAAAAAGGACATTTGGACCCGTAAGTAATGGATATGAAACATATATTTATAGTCGAGAAAATGAACAGTTCATAAGCTAGAAAGTTTAGCTTGCATATAGCATATGTTGTAAGGACAGGGTGGGGATGAAGTATGGAACGACCGAACTGGGGCATCTAGGGGTTAGTATTCGTGGGCTACGTTTCTTGGCGCGGGAGTGGGATCTATGTTTGGGAGCGCCCAAGCTGGGTGGCTGATAGGGATGGGCGCTGGGTTTCTTGGTATGGCTTTGACGAGATGTATTGGGAAATAATATAACAGGTTCACTTTCTTCAATAAATAAAGCGATAGGCACATAAGAATGTACTTACATAGGATTTCAAAAAGAGACACCAAAGGGCGTCTCTGCATACTTACATTTCCACTTTAATTATTAAAATACCCTTTTAACATACCTTTAGAAAAACGATTTGGATATAAAGCAATAAGCATCCCGTAGGGGCTTCCTTTCCAATAGCGTTGTAAGGGTGTCCGTAATTTTTGTTTTATGAGCCATCGTTGATTAAATACGTTTAATAGCTGTTTTTCATCCAGTTTTTCTTTCTCTTCAATGGTCCATCTTAATGCTTCTAGTGCTTTACATTTGGACCAAAAGCCAACTGGTGTAACTTTAAATTCCCATTCTTTAAAGCGACCTGGATATAAGTCGTTTATCATTTTAAATGGACTATTTCCCCACATTAATTGACATGGAGACGCTAATCTGTGAGTCTTTAGCCATTTTATACTGTATACATCCAGTATTTGTTCGGGCGATAATTTTTCTTTTTCTTCAATAGTCCATTTCAATGCTTCTAATGCTTTTTCTTTTGTCCAGAAGTTATTGGGCGTCATGAGAAATTCCCATTCTTTAAAACGATTAGGGTACAAATCGTTAATCATTGCAAACGGACTACTATTCCAGTACATAGCCAGAGGGGCACTTAATTTGTTTTTCTCCAACCATTTTTTGCCGTATACGCGTAGGAGCTTTTCGTTCGATAAACCTTTTTTTTCTTCAATCATCCATCTCAAAATCTTTAATGCCTTTTCTTTCGTCCAAAAATTTAAAGGAGTCATACCAAACTCCCATTCTTTAAACTCACTTGGGTATAAATCATTTATTGCTTTAAAAGGGCTATTTTCGTATCTATGTTTAAGTAATCCTCGTAATTTATACTTTACAAGTAATTGAGTGTTCCATTTTTTTCTGATATCTTCCTTATCCCATTTTAAGATATTGTGTAATAAATATGTGATTACTCTGCGGGCGAGCTTATTATCCATATCTTCTTTCCAAGTATTCGGAGGGAATCGTTTCCGTTTTCCATCCAATATTTCTTGATAAATATCTTCTATGGTAATGACTTTCATTGACAATATGTAAATCCTCCTACATTTGTATTTATATTTATACAGTATTAACATTCGAATTATTATATCTATATTATATAATTTAAATGAAATCAACATTAAAAACAATATATAATTTAGTTTTTTCTAAAAAATCTAATCATTTAACGAATTAATATTTGTTTAAATTTTCTATTTTTTGTTATATACTTAATTAGAATCATTATATCTGTATATTAGGAGTGTTTTTTTATGGAGAAGCTTAACAAAAGCGATATTATTCGCAGCGTTCCGCAAAATGGTTTCTTTGGACATCCCAAAGGACTATTTACTTTATTCTTTACAGAATTTTGGGAGCGATTTTCTTACTACGGAATGAGAGCAATATTACTTTACTATATGTACTATTCCATTTCAAAAGGTGGCTTAGGGATGGATCATGCCACAGCTGCATCCATTATGGCTATCTATGGTTCGTTAGTTTACATGTCAGGCATTATTGGTGGGTGGATTGCTGACCGCCTATTAGGTTCAAGTAGAACAATATTTTGGGGTGGCGTTTTAATAATGATCGGTCATCTCATATTAGCTCTACCAGGAACGGTTAGTACACTATTTATCTCAATGGTATTTTTAGTACTTGGAACAGGGTTATTAAAACCGAATGTATCTAGTATTGTTGGTGATTTATATAGTGAAACAGATACTCGTCGTGATTCAGGTTTCAGTATTTTCTATATGGGTATTAATTTAGGAGCACTATTATCTCCGTTTGTGATTGGAACACTTGGTCAAAAGTATAACTTCCACTTAGGTTTTGGTGTGGCAGCAATTGGTATGCTATTTGGATTAATTATGTATGTTCTTACGAAAAAGAAAAATCTAGGATTAGCAGGAACGCAAGTACCAAATCCTTTAACAGACAAGGAAAGAAAAAAGGTCCTTATACAGTTTAGTATTGGTATTATCGCAATTGCACTAGTTTGTGTGTTAACAATTCCAACAGGTATTTTAACGATTGATCGATTTACTTTACTTGTAAGTATCTTAGGTATTCTAATTCCAACAGGCTACTTTGTCTTTATGTATCGTAGTCCAAAGACGACAGAAGTTGAAAAATCTCGCTTAATTGCTTACATACCACTATTTATCGCTGCTACAATGTTCTGGGCGATTCAAGAGCAGGGAGCAATCATTTTAGCTAGTTATGCTGATCAACGTACGCAGTTAAACTTTGCAGGATTGGAGGTTCAATCTTCATGGTTCCAATCATTAAACCCTATTTATATTGTTTTACTAGCACCAGTATTTGCTTGGCTTTGGGTAAAGCTGAATTCACGCCAACCAAGTACAGCAAATAAATTTGCTATCGGTTTATTATTTGCTGGTTTATCATTCTTAGTGATGATTATTCCTGCATATATCCATGGTACCGAATCCCTTGTTAGCCCAATTTGGTTAGTCATTAGTTTCCTTCTAGTCGTAATCGGGGAACTTTGTTTATCACCTGTAGGTTTATCTATTACTACAAAACTAGCTCCAGCAGCGTTCTCTGCTCAAACAATGAGTCTATGGTTTTTAACGAGTGCATCTGCACAAGCTATCAATGCGCAGCTTGTGCGATTATATAATCCTGAAACAGAGATTATTTATTTCGGTGTAATTGGCGGAGTATCCATTGTTTTAAGTGTTATTTTATATTTCATGGCTCCAAAGATTCAGGTACTTATGAAAGGGATTAAATAATAGAACTGTGCCAAAAACTTGTTACCATGCAGGTTTTTGTGCACAGTTTTTTAGTGCTTTATCGTATGTAAAACTAGCCCCTTTTAAACGAAGAACAACAAAGGCAAATTGATCAGAAGTAAGTCATTTATCGAAATGGATGATTAGGAGAAAGCATTTACGGTAACCCCAAGTCGAGAATATTCCGATGCTAATATAGTTTATACATCTAACCCTATTTAATAGGTTAGTTTTGAAAGATGGAACTCCCGCATTCGAAAATGATGTACATAAGTTTTCCGAATGGGCAGCTTATTTTTTGTTTTAGGGTTACTTCAATATCTAAGCTAAATGCCTATGGAGCAAAACTAAAAAAAGACGCCAAATGGCGCCCCCAACTTGGGTTAATGAGGTTTTAGTTTTCCAATCTAAAGAAATATTGTATCAGCTCACAAACAGAGTATATCATAACATCCAAGAGAAATAATATGCATTATTACATATCGAAATAAATTTTGTATTCTTGCACTGACGGACTAGGAATAGCAAGATATGAAGCAAATAAGCGCTGTAAAAATATCAATTCATAGAAGCGATTAATTTCTGATATAACATGTTTTAATATCACAAAAGCCATCACGAAATGATGATTGCATGATGGCTTTTGTTGTTTTCTTATTTCTTTGTCTCATTGACCCATGTAACGATGTCCTGGATGACATACGCAGGAACATTAGAAGGGACTTCGTATTCACTAGGGTGACTGAATTCCCCGTCGCCCTCCGTGAAGATGTGATTCAATTTCGGATATTCTTTGAACTGAACATTACTGCGGCTTGAAAGCCCTTCTTGCCATCTCGTAAAATCGTCTTTTACAGTTACTTGATAATCACGTGCGCCTTGCAGAATCAGTAATGGCTCTTTTCGTGATTTCGTTTCCTCAACTGGACGCCAACGAGTCACATCATACATGAAATGTGGAGAAGGATAATTATAACCAGCTGGTGGGTGATCTGGATCAAAAGTAGGATCCTTAATATAAGCGAATTGTTTTTTTAGTTCATCAATAAAATCCTTAGGTGCCCCGAGGTACTGATACTGATCAAGGAGCATGTCAGTAAAAGGACGTGCAGGAGGTGCCATTAAAATACTTCCTCTTACAAGTGATGAAGATGCTTTGCTTAGTATACGCGGCATGGTGCCAGCTCCTTGGCTATGTCCGAGAATGAAAATGTTACCTGGGTCAATACCTTCCTGCTGCGCTGCTGATTTCGCTGCATATATGGCATCATCTGTAGTATCTTGGTCTAATGTAGCAGGTTCTGCACTCATTTTAAAACCGTGTTCTAAGGAACGTTTCTCGTAACGTAACACTGCGATACCGCTTGATGAAAGACCGGCTGCAAGGTCTCTAAAGATTTTAGCTCCCATAATTGTACTGTCACGATCTTGCGGACCCGAACCGTGAACAAGAACAACAACAGGCACTTTTTCGCCAGGTTTATGTTTTGGAACCGTTAATGTGGCTGGTAACGGGTATGTAGTATTTCCAATTACGATTTCACGTTCTTGGTAGGAATCAGGTTGGTCATAACTAGGATGCGGGATGGTATAAGATTTCTGTTGCATCGTCCTTACGCCAACTTCATCAACTTTGCCGCCAGGCGTGAATTTAAGGAGTAGTGGAATAGTAGTTCCTTCGATAGCTCCTGGAATTTCAACCGTTTGATGGACTAAGTTTCGTTCTTTAATAACAGGTGTTCCCATGTTTGTAATCCTGCTCCCGCCACTTTGTGTCCACCAGTTTTGTAATATGTTTGCCGTAAACTTGGATTGAAAAGCAGCAGACGTCAACTGAAGTGCTTCTACATATTTACCTTGCTGGAGATAGTCAAAAAATAATGACGTACGCTCCGTTAAAGAGACTTGTTTCTTTTCTGCAGTTTGTGCCCCTTGTGTATCCGCATGAATGGTTGTTGTAAGCGGAAAAGAAGAAATACCTAAAGAAAAGAGTAGGGTAAAAGAAAGTGCTGATTTTTGTAACTTCTTTTTTTTCATCCTGTTTAACCTCCAAAATGTAATGGTATGAAATGGGGATGGTAATTAGTGGAATGATTCCCTATTGGGGTTTCGGTATATGTATGGGTGAATCCTGCATACATATCATAAAAAGTCCGTATGAAAGAGTAGAAGAGTCCAGCAATGGATGTATACAAAAACCTTTGCTACATCATAGAAATCCATCGTTTTTCCAACAATGATTCCAATCTCGTTATGATGTCAGGGAAGAAAACAAGAAGAGAAGGAGGCATACGATGAAGAGATTTTTATGGTTCATTTCTACATTGTGCATGATTTTAGGATTGGTAACAGGGTGTAGTAGCAAAGATGACACTGAAATTCCCGTTACAAGAAATGTAGCGGAGAAAGACCAGCAGAAAGGAAGCGAAACAAAGAGAAACAAAGCAAAATTAGAAAGAAGAGAATAGTTATGAGGCAGCAGTGTCCGTACCTGTAAAAAAAGAAGAGTTTACGGGTAAACTGCAGTATCCAGAATTGGTCGAGCAAGCAATAAACCCAGTACCTGGGGAGAGTAAGAAACAAAATGCTAATAGAATCATCAAAGCTACGATACTGGATCATATCGATGGTGATACGTTTCGAGTGAAGTTAGCAAACGGTAAGGTAGAGGATGTGAGATTTCTATGTATTAAGATACGACTGAAGTACATCATCCAAGACTAGGGCTCCAACCATTCGGATTAGAAGGAGCGGCATTTACCGCAAAGTATGCGCCAGTGGGAAAAGAAGTAGAGTTAGAAATGGATGTAGGGGAACATGATAAGTTTAAAAGATTAGTAGCCTACGTGTGGGTCGATGGACAACTCTTAAATCAAATGCTGTGGAAAGGGAATTAGCGCGTGTTGCTTATATTTATCAGCCCAATACGAAGTATGTAGATTATTTGGAGAAGACGCAAAATTAAACACAAAAAGAAAAACGTGGCATATGGAGTGTGGAGGATTATGCTACATCAAAAGGATAACAACTGAAAAAGTAACGTTTCCTATTAAAAATAGGAAGCGTTTTTTATATTGTGGTGTACTCGAACAGGCTAGAGCGACTATAGTGATGTAATTATGTTTTCTGTGTAATACTATGATATCATGCTTTTACAGATACAAAAAAAGGAGCTGTTAGTAAAGCTAACTGCTCCAGATCAAGGAATCTCCAAGGGGAAAGGAGAAAGACTAAGGACTTTAAATGAGTTTTGGCTAATGCCTATCCCTATTATTGACGGAATAATAAGTTTTATTCAATCGTAACGAAAGTAATGTGTAAGTATGTTACAAGAATAGTCCAATACCTATCCATGCAACTCCTAATATAGACAATGATTCGATAATAATTAAACGTTTAGCCTCATCTTGTTTTGGCGTAGTTAGCTTCCTAATTAGGGAGAATAGTCCACTTATTCCACACAAAGTAAGAGCTAATAGTAGTAAAGTACTTGTCATCCTGATCACTCCTAGTATTTGGATATTCTTATTGTATACCAAGCTACAGACTGAAAAATAGTAATGTTATTGTATCTTTTCTATGAAGTATGTAAAGTGTGACGTGAATCTTCAATGGATAGAGGTCGTGTAAGGTAACTTTCAGTATTAGAAGTATGAATATTGCGTGAAAGGAATGCAGACTGTTGAAAATATAAAAAACGTATAGTACAATAAGGGTGTAAGCTAGATTATAACGAACAAGAAGTCGGGTGGTTCTGATTCTCGTTCTATTGATAGGTCGTAAGCTTCTTGAAAAGTCTTGGTTTGGTCACCAAGGCTTTTTTCGTACGCAGACAGGAATAAAAGCACTGCATGTCGCAATACTATATAGAGTAGTAATCTGGGTTTCAACGTCTTTGCACTTCAAAATGATACTGCATTGGTCGTGTGCAATGAAAGTATGGTCAGTACTTCACCTTGGAACCCAATCATAACTACAAACTGGTCTTAGTGTCGCTACTTATAGCGGCACTTTTTTATTTAAGAAGATGTCTTACATATTCAGTTATACCCTTACCTATTTCACTTTTGGTGAAAAAGTAATGTATATTTCTAAGGAAACTGAATGCTGTAACGATTGTGCCAAAAGAAAAAAGACGCTTACGTTTCTTTTCTCTCTCTGAACGTTTACGGGTGGTTCTAGTATTCTCCACGTTCTATTGTCACCTCCTCTAAAAAGAGAAGGGCAAAGACGGCACATATTCAGTGTACAGTGTTTGACAAATCTCTACAAGAACTTATTTTCTGGTATGGAACATTCGAATATGTAGGATCAATTTCGAGTAAGATGTTTGAAGAAAAGTACAAAGGTTATATGTACTGATTCTCTTTTACTAGATAAATAGTATCAGTGGATTTAAGATTTTTTCATGTTGTAATTAAGCTAAGTTAATGGAATACTATGATGAAATTTAGTGTGATAAAGGGCATAAGTGAATGGAGGGAATTGGATGGTTCATAACATAATACATAATAGATTCAAACTACGAGAAATCGAAGAAAATGATTGGAAGGATATACATATATACACATCACAGTCCATTGTGTACCGATACCAAGCATGGGGCCATAATTCGGAAACGGAAACAAAAGAATTTGTAAACCAAGTTCTTCAAGATGCAAGTAAGGTCCTGAGAAGTCGATTTTCTTTTGCATTGGTTGAATTGGAGTACGAAAGAGTGGTAGGGGCAGGTGCGATTATGATTCGAGATTTTACTAATAGGGAGGGAGAAATAGGGTATAACATAAATCCAGATTATTGGGGAAAGGGAGTTGCAACGGGAGTTGCAAGGTTGCTGATTACATTTGGATTTGAGGAATTAAATCTTCATCGTATTATCATGATGAGTGCGAATGCTGATGTACGGATTTGCACTTACATGAAGCAGAAAGTACACAGAATGTGGTTACACCGATTGGTAAAGTAGGGGGAAATGTGACTTGAAAAACAGCTATATAAAGGGATTTACAATAAATCACTTTATATAGCTGTTTACATAACATATCTAATAGGGATTTATAAAAAACAAGTGAATAAATCTCAAAACGAAAAGAATACTTATATCATTGAGATGGAAAGAGAAATTTAGTAGTTACATTTTGAAATTTGCATTTAAATAATATTTAGCAGAATGCTTAGCTAAACCGGCTATAATGAAAAGAATTAAAGGAAATGCTCTATTTCGACATCACAACAATTAAATTTTGTAAAATACACCATCTATTTAGTCTTAAGGAGTTAAAGTAAACTGTTTCGCATTAAAATGTTATATATTAGATATGTTCTATAAGCAATCGTTTATAATATTAATATGTATAGCTGAACGGACCAGAAACTAAAAGATATTTATACTGATGAAAGGTAGGGTATATGATGCCTTTATAAAAGCGTGAAAAAATAATCATTAACAACTTCGCACGAAATACCAATTTTACGAACAATAAGATGGATAAATATAAATCTAATACAGTATTTAGGGATTTCGAGCTCAATAGCATGAATCTCTATATATTGGTATGTGTCTATATAATTTATGTTTTATATGGAAATCAGTAAATACTGAACTATTCGTTAAAAATTTTTATAGTAAATTATCTTTTATTATATAGGATTTTTTCTTATATTGATCTAATTAACCCCTCATAATCATGATTAAATTAGCCAATTCATGTTAGATAACGAATTTTAAGCTGTTTTCATTTATTGATTTTTTGTATGAATTTATATATGTAAATTGTTTTATTTTACATACATTTATATGTAGTTTTTACACTAATTTTTATGGTCTTATACAAATTTATCACTTAGTTAGCTATAATTTATATTTGACTAACTACACTATACCTTTCAATTTTGAATATATTTTAGTGTTTCATAATTTAATTATGTAAATAAGTTTGTGTAAAAATTGAATTTAACGCGAACTTGTGTTCGTATCGTTTTTCTGTTATAGTATATATGAGGTGATTTTTATGGATTACAGCAAGCAACGTCAAAAATCCGTACATCGTAAAAAATTATACGAGAATCTAAATGAAATGCCCTTTTACATAGAAGAATTTGTGGAGTACAAAGAATTGCATGATGCCTCTCCCTCCACCCTACTGAATTATGTATATGATTTTAGAGTCTTCTTTAACTGGCTATTATCTGAACAAATTATTGAATTAAAGCCTATTAAAGACATATCTTTCTCTGATTTGGAGAATTTAAAGAAAAAAGATGTTGAGAACTTCATTAGATTTCTAAAACTACAACAAAACATGCAAAATTCCTCTGTTAACAGAAAAATTTCGGCCTTAAAATCTTTATTTAAGTACCTTACCTCCCTATCAGAGAATGAAGATGGAGAATGTTATTTTTATAGAAATGTAATGGCTAAAATAGAAATACATAAAGATAAAGAAACATTAAATGCTCGTGCAAAACGTATGAGATCTAAAATATTCCATAATGATGACGATCAAGAATTTTTGAATTACGTTAAATATGAACATGAAAAATCTTTAACAAAACATCAGTTGTTCTATTTCCTAAGAGATAAAGATCGTGATGTAGCTATCCTCTCCCTCTTTCTTGGTAGTGGTATTCGAGTAAGCGAATTAGCCGATCTACGTATAGAAGATATAAACTTAAAAGAAAGACTAATTGATGTAATCCGAAAAGGAAACAAAGAAGATTCTGTATGGATTACCCCAATTGCATTGAATGATCTTGAAAAGTATATAGAAATCAGAGATAACAAATATGCTCCAGGAAAAGAATTAAAAAATGTGTTTTTATCGAAGTATAAACATACTGCACAACCTCTATCAGTTAGGGCCATCCAAGATATAGTAGAAAAATATACTAAGGCCTATGGAAAAAGAATGTCTCCTCATAAATTAAGACATACATTGGCAAATAAGTTATACATGGAGGAGAAAGACTCTTTACAAGTGATGCAGCAACTTGGACATACTAGTCAAGATACAGCATTGTTATATACTCAACTTGGGGAAACAACTATTAAAGATAGTTTAGGAAGAATAGGAAAGAATAAAGAATAAAAGTTCAGTAATTTTATTTTGCTGGACTTTTATTACGACATTTAAATAAGGTGTATTATTCGATTCCACCTTTATTTTACCATGTAAAAAATACATAATAACACGATTTTTCACCACGTATGCTTAGCAGATAAATTTTAAAAATACATAGATGTTGTTAATAATAAAAAAAACCAAATTCTAATTGAGAATTTGGTTTTTTTTATTATTTTTCCATCTTTTCTTTAATAGCTAAATTGCGTAAATAATCTAAAACGGGGAGCATATCTTTTGGAGCTGTCAAATCGTTTACTGAAAAGGATACATTCTTCTCATCGTCTGTTATTCCCAACTCATAAGAAAAAGCATCCACTCCTTGGATAGTAGCCCCATTTACTTCACTAGGTTTAAGATGTAAAAGATTAGATTGTTGAATTAAATTAATTAATTCCTTAGCTTGTTCCTCTGGTAAATCCGTCGTATCCGTCTGAAAGGTTAAGTGGAGGTTAGCAAGACCCCCGGTACAACTAAATTTAATATGCATATTAGCCCCTCCCTTCATGATACAGAATCTGATTAAGAAGGTAAACCAACCGATTTAAAAGCTGATTCTACTGTTTTTGCAGCTGTTTGCGGAACTTCGCCACTATCTACAAGTTTTTGTGCTGCTTTAGTTACAATTTGAGCAAATTGATTGAAATTAGTAGTTGCAAATAAGTTGTGCATTGTATTATACCATATTAAAGCTGCTTTATCTGTTCCAATTTCCATAGATACAAGATAAAACACTTTATTTGGTATACCACTATTTATATGAACACCGTGGTTATCCTGAGATCCTTGATAATAATTTTTCATATGATCTGGTTGCATATCCTTACCCATTAGTTTATTGTCAAATGCAGTGCCAGGTGCTTTCATTGAACGAAGAGCTTGTCCTTTTAATGTTGGTCCCATTATATCAGCACCAATTAACCAATCCGCATCTTTTGCCGTTTGCTTTAAATAAGATTGCTTAATTGCAATTCCGAACACGTCCGAAATATGCTCATTCAAAGCTCCAGATTGTCCATCATATTCTAATCCATTAGTAAATTGAGTAATTCCATGTGTTAGTTCGTGCCCTATAACATCAAGTGAATTTGTAAAACTAGTAAAAATAGTTCCATCCCCATCACCAAACACCATTTCATCCCCGTCCCAAAAAGCATTTTGATAGTTATGACCAAAATGAACATTCAAAATGAGATCAAGACCATTGTCATCAATAGAATTACGGTGGAACACATTTTTGTAATAATCACGTACTATACCAGCATAATCATACGCATGGTTAACCGCGTTATCCCCAATTGATCTATCGCCTTCTTTTCTAACCTCTTTAACTCGAAGGTCTCTTCCACCATTACAATCATATACATGGCGTGCAGATTCACCTTTAGGTCCTGCTCCTGCATCAGTTAAAGCGACAACCCCATTAATATCATATTCTTTCAAGCTTCTACGTTTTCGAATTTGGCGACTTTTTGCTAAACTGATTCGTGCGGCTTCTATATCGTTTTGTGCTAAATTCTCCAGAATATAGGTTGGAACAATAAAGCATTGACATTTCTTATGCGAACAACGTTTTGTATGCATAATTTACACCCTTTCGTGATAGTAGTTTATAACATCTCTATTAATTTGTTCTTTATGTTTGAAGTTTATACAATTTATTTAATAAATTCATTAACAATTTATATACTTTGAGATTATCAAGATCTAAATTTTAAAAATACTTAAAATAAGTTAGCGTCTTCATACTTTTTCAATTCATCTATTATTATATAATTAAATTTTAATATATCTTTATTACCTTAAAGAGGAATTCAACATGTAATGGAAGTTTATAAGTTATTTGCCCCCGCCTTTATAGAAAGCTGTAACAAACCAGAAACAGATATTATTATATAGCAATTATTTAAGTTTTATAATTATATATCCTATTATAAAATTATAATGAATAAATTAAAAACGTTCTTAAAAAAAGAGTCATTTTTGGGGTAGATTTTAATTATTCAACTAACTATAAACACTCACTTTATTCCTGACTTGATGTTAATAATAAAACTAAAATCTTATAGTTTTTTTCAGCATCGCACCTAAATTTTTACCATTCACTCTATCTTCTACTTATAGCAGCAAATCTATTTTTTTCTACCACTTTTTGTACCACTACTTATTAAAAGGATATTTTACAAACATTATTTACTTTATAAAGCTTCGTTCACCGCATTGAATACATCCACTCTACCATGCCCAAACCAAAGAAGTACCTCCAAAAAGACTTGTTACGTTTTCTGATATACAAGCTCCATGCAAAACGGGGATAAATCCAGTTGCTGTTGTAATTGATATTCCTGTAATAGTCATTAGAAAATATTCATGCAGCTTACTACTAGCCGCTGATATTGAAAAGTGAAAACCATAAATTGATTATAATTTCTTAATAGAAAAAATATTTCCTCCCATTTTATTAATATAACTTTAGAATAAAAAACAAAACACAGATAATACTATATTCTGTTTAAATAAATTTTTAGGAGCTGTTAGCAATACCGTTAAAAAATTATGGAGTTTTAAAAGGTCAAGTTGTAGGATATACCCCTCCTGACAATAAGGATAGCACACCTCATTTTACAGTTAATATCTCAGATAATAATAACCGTGAATACGAAATTATTATTAATGTCAAATCAAAAGAAAGACCATCAGAGTTATTGTATTATGCAGGTAAAAATTTTCATTCTGAGCAAATTACAAACCTACCTAACTTAAATTACGGCTTCACAAACATTACTAGTAATAATAGAGAAATTGCGCTTGATTATATTCGAGGTAATTTACTTGACCGTTGTAAATTAGTTCCACTTCCAGTAACTGCACCTTGTGAGGATAACGATTTGCAAGATAAATTTTTAAATTACATGAAAACATCTGAAAATAATCCAAAAGTTGATATTTATGCATATGGTGAAGAAATCCCTCCTGGAATTCATGATGTCCACATGAACCAAGGAAATGTAGGAAGTTTTAAAAAAGATGACGGCATTTGGCAAGATGGTGAAGTACTTTTCCATTATAAAGATACTGATAAATGGGAAGCTGTCTTTTTAGCGTTCCAGTCACAGTCATGGTGTACAGATGACTCAGGCCATGCAATTAAACCTGTTGAAGATTGTAATTACAAAAGCGATTGTTAGTAATAAAGTTTAGAAATATATTCCTATATTTCATTAGCATATTTTTTAGAGTCAAATCCATCATAGTTACTTAGGACTTCAACAGACAAATATTCTTTTGGAAACCGCATGAAGTGTGAACGATAACCCGCCCGACTTCCTGAATGTTCCAAGTACCGACAGTTAAAACATTTTGCAACACTCAGTCCAAAAGCATAGTTTTCATTATCAATAATCTTCTTTCCAGTTGAAGAAAGTTTTGGACCTATTTTGCTCATTCTTTTAACATGGTCTTTTCCACTTTATTTATGAAAAAATAAAATTTTTATATAAAAGACACACAATTAAACAAACATAACTACATATGATATATTGTATCCTCTCTTTTTAGATTGAATAGTCTTTACAAAAGGGCACTTTCCTAAGTGCTCTTCTAATTACATACCAAATAACGTTTTTGTTTAAAATAATCGCTACAGAATAATTGGACACATTCCCCAATTTATTTATCCTTAAATCCATGTTAAAACCCATTGTGAGTATGACATAACTCAACCCAGTGAAGCACTGTAACATTTCATGCAAGGCTTCTTTTTTTATCAAGCCGTTAGTTAATTGCACCGACTACCTTGACGTACAAGGTATCGTTTTTGTTAAATTTCTTTAAAATTATATATATTTATAACCAATAATTAGTTATACCATTAAAATTCCCAATAGTTATTATTATGGAATCGACAATTGCAATAACTTTACTTCCAACATAGTAATACTTCTCGATTCTCACCCCCTTGGAGCGCACCTTGGGATTGATTCAATTTAAATAAAGATTTTGTTTAAAAGTTGCACCATCATTAGAAACATACAATATCATGTTCACTTTTTTTCTATATAAATCTTGATCAAAGAGCGCTTTGAAAAGTGCTTGTTTTATTTAAAAACTACACCAAAGTGAAAGAAATACGCATACAATGTCGTGTATTCTTTTTCAATGTTTGTTTAGGTGAAAGAGCACTCTCCAGGGCGCCCTTTCATTTTTAGAAAGGATTTTGTTTAAAATATAAAAATAAAAACATATTTAGTTTAACCACTCATATACTTTTATAGGTGTTGTCATTTGGTCATGGAGTGCTCATCAGGCACTCCTATTTTTATGCTTAATAAATAACTACTTTGTTAAAATGAACACTTTATATTTTATAATTAAAACTTTTTAATATAAATACAAGCTGTAATCATTTTCTTTAGAGCTAAATCAATATAAGAAGAAAGCACATGCGCCAGTAGGGACTCTCTTAATGTGAGAAGTATTTTTCAATGAGCATTGAAATTAAAATGAGTTACAAACCTATAAACCTGTCCTTCAATTCAATATATGCTTGTCTTTACCAAAAAGTGAGAACAAAAGAGAGCACTCTCCCAATAAGTGCTCTCTTTTGAAAAATATAGAGGAACATGTTGGAAACCGTTCAATATCATTATATTGATGATTCTAACCAACTATAACTAATATATCCATTAAAACCGGTTAATGTGTAATTTTTATATAACAAAGAAAAAAGCATCCGTTATGGATGCTTTCCTTATCTATACTTGCACAACTCTTTGGATATATAAAACTTAAAAAGAGTCTTATGAAACTCGTATTGTAATTTAGATATTTTATTTAGCTGATTGAGATGCCGTCTGTTATCTTTTCTCTTTTTGTATTTCCAATTATAATAAGTTAGTGCGCATTCTGCCCTATTGTAATTGCATGAAGCTAAGAAATATGAAAGGACCGCAAGACTAAAAAAAAGCGCTGCAGTCATATGATTCTTTCTTTTTTATTAGTAAAAGTCGGTTTTCCCCTCACTCCCTACTGACTCAGAGGTACGACATAAATATTCCTCATTCCCCTTAACTTTTACATATGTTTTATCAAATCTTCAGGAATTGCTTGTTAATCTAAAATGGATATTGGTTAAATCTTTTTCCATAAATCAATGCTTACTTACTTTATTTTTTGCATATAAAAGGTTAAGAAGCTGCATATATTCATCTTCTTGTCCAATATCAAATCGTTTACCCTCAATCATTTTTCCATATACTTTTTTAGTCATAATTAAAGAATGTATCGCATCTGTTAATTGATATTCCCCCCCAACACCAGGTTGAAGCTTTTTTAATAATGGAAAGATATCCGGTGTGAAAACATATCTACCAATTACTGCGAGATTAGATGGAGGATTTACTTTTGGTTTTTCAACAATATTTGTAACATCTATACAATCTTCTCTTACAATATTCCCTTCAATAATACCATACTTTTCTACACATTCATTTGGTACCCTATGAATGCCTATTACACTATTTTTCTTCTCTTTATAAATTTTAATTAACTGGCTTAAAGCGGTTTCTTTATCTGAAACTACAATATCATCTGGTAAGAGTACAGCAAAAGGTTCATTACCAATAAATGTTTCACCTAATTTTATCGCCTCACCAAGTCCTTTCGCATATGACTGTCTTATATAATGAATTTGAATCTTAGGGATAGTAAGCTCTTTTAAAAGATGAGATTTTTTCTCTTTTTCCAAAAAAGCTTCCAATTCTAATGATTGATCAAAGTAATCAACTATTAAATCCTTTCTGCTAGAAAGTACAATTAATATTTGCTCAACACCTGACTTCACAGCCTCTTCAACAATATAATGAATCGCCGGTTTATTACCTATAGGAAACATTTCTTTTGGAATTACCTTTGTAATTGGAAGGCTCCTCGTGCCGTAACCAGCTGCTGGAATAATTGCTTTTTTAATCACTAATCTCTCTCCTTCAATTGTTTATAACAATGTATTCAGTACCCTTTGTACCTGCGCATAATGAAATCAAAAGAGGCCTTTACCTTCTGCCTACTTTCATTGCTTATATGAATAGGCCCTTTTACTTGTCACCAATCAAACTTGTCCATCAATATACTGTTACAACTAGTACTAAGTTTAGAAAGGTGATTAGCATATGAAAATATGTATTATAGGCTCTGGTTATGTTGGTATTACATCAGCAACAGTATTAGCAGACTTAGGTCATGATGTTATATGCGTAGATAAAGATCAAGATAAAATTTCCTCTCTCCAAAAGGGAGAATGTCCCATTTATGAACCTGATTTAAAAGAACTTATTCACAAAAATCGAAAACGATTACAATTCAGTTGTGATATTGATAGTACTATTCGACAATCGCCTATTATTTTTATTGCCGTAGGGACTCCTTCCACATCAAGTGGAAAGACGGATTTAAATTATATCTATTCTGTTATCGATCTACTAGTTCCAGCTATAACATCGTATAAAACTATTATTACCAAAAGTACAGTTCCACCAGGTACAAATCAACAAATATGTGAAAAGCTTATTAAATCTGGGGTTTCATCATCCCTATTCAATATTGTTTCTAATCCTGAATTTCTTCGTGAAGGTTCTGCTGTTCGTGATATGCTCAACCCAGATAGAACTATTATAGGAATCCAAAATGGTGACACAAAGTCGTTAAAAATTATGCAGAATATATATAAAGGAATTAGTGCTCCTTTCGTTTGTACTGGTCTAAATGAAGCAGAGATGATTAAATATACATCCAATGCATTTTTAGCTACAAAAATATCATTTATAAATGAAATCGCACGAATTTGTGATGCATATAACATTGACATTGTTGAGGTGGCAAAAGGAATTGGCCATGACTTTCGAATTAACCCTCATTTTCTTCAGGCGGGAATGGGATATGGAGGATCATGCTTCCCAAAAGATTTACATTCACTCATCTATACAGCAAATGATAGGCACGTAGCAGTTCCTATCTTAAAAGCTGTACAATCCATTAACTCCACACAAATAGATCTCTATGTTGAAAAAATTCAAAAAGCTATAAAAAAACCCTTTTCAAAAAAAATAACGGTGTTAGGAATTTCCTTTAAGCCAAATACTGATGATATTCGTAGCTCCCTTGCCGTAATACTTCTTGAAAAATTAATTCCTCATGGCTATGATCTACATGCTTATGACCCCAAAGCTCTTCTTCCTCCACATTTAAAAAAACAAGTTACACAGCATGGTAACCTAGAATCTTCAATCACAAATTCTGATTGCATTATTATCGCAACGGAATGGGATGAATTTAAAACACTTAATTGGAAACAAGTCAAACAAGTTATGAAGGGATGCACAATCGTAGATGGACGCAATTGTATTGAAAAAGATGAAATAGAAAAATACGGATTACAATATATTGGAGTGGGTCGGTCATGAAAATACTTGTAACAGGAGCCGCTGGTTTCATTGGCTCACATTTGTGTCAAGCGTTACTTAAAAATAGTGCATATCATGTAGTTGGAATTGATCATTTCATCGGTCCTACTCCAGCTACTTTAAAGATAGATAATATACAATCTCTCAAATTGAATTCGCGTTTCCAATTCATACAAGAAGATATTTTAAATACAGATTTACCGAAACTATTACAAGATATAGATGTTGTTTATCATCTAGCTGCTATTCCTGGTGTGAGAACAAGTTGGGGAAAAGATTTCCAGCCTTATGTTTCAAATAATATAATGGTTACACAGCAGTTGCTTGAAGCCTGTAAACACATACAATTAGATAAATTTATTCACATATCAACATCTTCTGTTTATGGTGAAAAATCTGGCGCAGTTTCTGAAGATTTATTACCTACGCCCCTCTCTCCATACGGTGTTACCAAATTAAGTGGTGAACACTTATGTCATGTTTATCACAAAAATTTTCATATACCAATTGTTATTTTAAGATATTTCACAGTTTATGGGCCAAGACAGCGTCCTGATATGGCATTTCATAGATTAATTAAACAACTGCTAGTAGATAAACCTCTCACAATATTTGGTGATGGAACACAAACACGTGATTTTACCTATATTGATGACTGTATACGAGGAACAGTAGCCGCTTTAGAAACAAAAAAAAATATAGTAGGTGAAGTTATCAATATCGGTGGAAAAGAACAAGCATCCATTTTAGACATCATTTCTATGTTAGAAAAAATATCAGGGAAATCAGCAAGCAAAAAGTTCCTAAAATCAGTTCCTGGGGAACCGAAGCAAACATGGGCAGATATATCTAAGGCTAGTACATTACTGCAATATTCTCCAACAGTTTCTCTATCCGATGGGTTGAAAGCAGAATTTCATTATATAAAACAACTATACAAAGGGGATTAGTTTATGAAAATTGCATATATATGTACAGAAAAATTACCATCTCCGGCAATTAAAGGTGGAGCAATTCAAATGATGATTGATGGAGTGTCCCCCTATATAAGTCAAGATTATGAACTTACTATTTTCTCAATTTCAGATCCAAGTCTTCCAAATCAAAAAACACAAGATAATGTCAATTACGTGTATTTTCCTCAAAAAGAATATGAACAGCATGTTATAAGAACACTCCAAGCCAATACTTTTGATATTATACATGTCTTTAATCGACCTAAAAATATACCTATATATAAACAAGCTTCTCCACACAGTAAATTTGTATTAGGTCTTCATAACGACATGTTTGCTGAGCATAAACTATCCATTTATGAAGGCAATCTTATTCTTGAAATGGTTACCGCCATTGTGACCGTTAGCAACTATATTAAACAAACTGTGATTGAAAGATTTCCACAAGCTGAAGAAAAGATTTCTATTGTCTACTCTGGTGTAAATTTAAAACAATCCCCCTCCATCTGGACACCAACAGGACAAAAGATAAGAAATGCATTTCGTACAAAATACGGTATCCAAGATAAAAAGGTGATTCTATTTGTTGGCCGATTATGCAAAAATAAAGGACCTGACTTACTCATTCATGCTATGAAGAAAATTATTCAAACACATAAGGATACGGTACTTGTAATTGTTGGTGGTAAATGGTTTAGTGATAACCGAGTAAATAAATATGTTAAAAAGCTATATAAAATGGCTAAGCCAATTAAAGAACACGTAATTTTCACCAAATTTATTCCTGCAGATCAAATTCATAATATTTTTCTAATGGGGGATATATTTATATGTAGCTCACAATGGAACGAACCATTGGCACGTGTTCATTATGAAGCAATGGCTGCTGGAATCCCAATTATTACAACAAACCGTGGGGGAAATGCTGAAGTTATAACAGATGAATATAACGGCTGCCTAGTAGAACAGTATAATAATCCAATGGAGTTTGCCAGACTTGTCCACGCTTTGTTATCCCAACGAGAATTTGCACAATGGATTGCTGAAAACGGAAGAAAGGTTGTAGAAGAAAACTTTACATTTAAACATACAGCGACAAAACTTGATCAGGTATATAAACAAGTCGCAGAATCTGCAAATCAACCTTCTAAAAACTTATTACGCCCTCTCAAAATTCAAATCATTTAAACTATCGGTATTATCCATTTTCATTCAGGTCCACAAAATTTAAACATAGAGCTAAATAGAATTAAATATTTTTGATATAAATACAATTTTCTTTCCTTACAAAGTTTTTTTATAGGGTAAACTCAATGGAGTAAGAATGCAGCATTAATCTTTTCTCCGTTTCTTTAACAAGATGATTTAATATAGCAAGGAAACAACTAAATACAAAATAACTACAAATAATTGTTCTCACAAATAAGATTTTTTATCCTTGATTCGGCCAAATACAAATTTGTATACCTTATCGATTAATATGGATTGCATCTCGTTTCCTTGTGAAATTTTTGTACTATAAAATAAAAATATAGGCTAATGCCTACCTAGGGTCAACCTCTTCCTATATTTAGAAGTTCACATTTTTACCTATTATATGTAGAGAGCAAAAAACGCTTGGGGAAACCAAGCGTTTTTAAGTATCAATTATTTTATGCGTCTTCTTCTTCGCCCTCGTCTTCTTCGTCCTCTTCGTCTTCTTCTTCGTCCTCTTCTTCGTCCTCTTCTTCGTCTTCTTCTTCGTCCTCTTCTTCGTCTTCTTCTTCGTCTTCTTCTTCGTCCTCTTCTTCGTCCTCTTCTTCGTCCTCTTCTTCGTCCTCTTCTTCGTCTTCTTCGTCCTCTTCTTCTTCGTCCTCTTCTTCGTCTGTAAAAGTAACTTCTGTTTCATCAAAATATTGAATTTCAACCTCTACACCATTATGCGTGCCTGATTGTATTACTTCAGCTAGAGCTTTTAGAACTTCTTGTAAATCATCACCAGGATTAACACTAAAGCCATTCTCAACATCTAGTTTTATTTTTGCCCTTTTCACATCAGCCATTTACCTAACTCCTTCCATATAGATTTATATATACTATGTTGAAAGAGTATAAAAAGATTAATATATTTGCGGAAGTTTCATTAATCGTTCTCATTAGCGTTATTTACCAATTTTGATACCCATGGACCTTTTAATGGATGATCCGGAGTAATAATAGTGACTTTTATTTTTGGCTTTTCTATTTGCGTTAAAACGATCTCATTTAATTCCTCACTTTGTTCTTCCAGTTCCATTACATCTTGAATCTCTTTATCCTGTACTTCATCAATCATTGTAGTTTTTGGTGGTGACTTGTCTTCTAAATCTAGCAATCCGATTTTGGGTAACTCCTCTAATTCCACTTCCTTAATAATCGCTAAATTCTCTAGTACCGAAGATTCATTTAGTACAATATTTTTTTGCTGCTCATACTCTGACAATTCCCATCCCATTGGCCCTGGTGGAGAAAACACAAATTTCTCTAAATCTAAAATAGGGATTACTATCTCTTCATGTTCTGAACTCATTTTATTTCCCCCCACTATTGCTCTTGATTTCATGATATATATCAGAAAAATTTTGTAAAAATTCTTCCTTAGAATCTTCAAGTGCAATAATATTTTGCAATGCCCAAATATACTTTTCGTCAGACCACGAACGCTTTTGTCCTAAATAGTATTTATGTGCAATTGAACAGAATAAGTGCGGAAACGATAAATCAGTCCAAAGAACACGAAATTGTTTTTCTGAAAAGGAATTTTCCGAATTATATGCACTCAACATATGAATAGCTAAATTAGTATCCCAAACTGACATTTTTTTCATTACTTTATTTAAAATAATACGTAGGTCCCTAACTGGTAAATCACTTGTAATAGAATGTAGCTCTTTCATAAACATAGCATCATCTATTTCTGTAAACCTCGCTAAGGTAAAATCTTGCTGACAAAAACTATTAGATGCAATAACTTCTTTTGTCCATTGGTCATAATATGGATCATTTAGTTCTTGTAATGCTTTCTTTCCACGTGCTAACATCTTATCAACATACTCTAAAAACATACTTGAAAATACATCATCTGGAAAGGAAAGTGCAATTCTTTTGTTTCCTTCTAACTCTTGTAATTTCCATCTGTATAATTTATGCCATTTTCCTAATCGACTCCGAATTTTACTTTCTTTCATCGGAATATATCCTTCCGATGCTTGATGGAATTTACCTGCATATATTAGTACCTTCTCTAATTGTTCTTTATTATAATAAATGACTTCTTTCCCTTGATGCTTATCATATAGTACATACGCATACTCATTAGATCCAATACAAAAGCCCCCTCTTTTTGTTTTATGAATTTTTGTAATTGGCAATCCATTTTGAAGGAGATGTAAATGGGCTCCAGCAATAAATAGCATCCTTTTGGGGTGCATTTGTGCTTGTTTTAATATTTTTAACCCTTCTTCTGTTTCAACTTCCCACATTGTTCTCCCACTTCTGCTTGATTGTAAAAAAATATTACTTATTTCAAATGGATAAAAGCTAAGGACCTTTTTTAAATGTTCACTCTCTAATCCAGTTGTTTCTTCCACCTTTCATCATCCCCTTTTTAAAATTTATAAGATTTCCCCATACACTTTCATTAAATCCATAGCAACTCGGTTCCAATTAAATTCTTTTTCAACCTTACTACGTCCATATTTCCCTAACTGTTTTCTTTTATTTTCGTTATTTAAAAGATTAATTATCTTTTCTGCATATGCATCAGGGTTTTCAAAGTCATTGACAATATATCCATTTTTTCCTTCTTCAATTACTTCAGGATTACCACCTCGATTACTCGTAATTATTGGTAAACCTGCTGCCATTGCTTCGTAATGCACCCTAGCAAGGGGCTCTTGCCACTGTGAAGAGCAAACAAAAATATCTGACATAGCATAAAGTGTTGAAATATCCTTTGGCTTAACAAATTTAATAAAGACTACATGTTCTGGAAACATCGCGCCTAAGGTATATAAGTGTTTTACATAATTATTTACATTGTTATCTCCAAACCATTTTGAACCAATAAAAACCATTACAATGTCTGGATTCTCCTCAATTATTTTAGGAAGAGCTTGTAGCAAAATATGAGGACCTTTTACTTTACTCAAGCGTCCAACAAATAAAACTATTTTTTTATTTTGTAAATTCAACTGTTCTTGCACATAACTTTTAACTTTTGTTCCATTCACAGTCCACGAAGGATAGTACTCATTTACATCTACACCAGAATATACTGTTCTCGTCTTTGCTTTTGCAGCTTGAAAGCGCGAGGTAATTGTTTTTCCTATATAATCACTAACTGTTACAATTTTTGAAACAGCTGCAATACATGCTTCTCCCTCTTCATCACTTATCTTTTCATATGCAAACATTTCATTATGCACACTTAACACGAATTTCGTCTGTGGTGCTGCCTCACGTAAAATTGTAATCCAATTTGGACGATTGCATAAATGAACTACATCATATTTTTCCTGTTTCAAATGTTTAATAACATAAGGGAGATATTCCTCTTCTGGAAACCGTATATACCTTACGCCTTTGTTTTTTTCTTCTGGTTTCAAATTTGGATCTGTTATAGAAATAACTGTCACATTTTTTCCATTTGAAGCAATAATGGAAGCAACAGAATCTATATAAATTTGAATAGCTCCACCTCGTACAGCTGGTACAGGTAGCTTTTCAGTCGAAATTATTGCTATTTTCATTAAAACGCCTCCCTGTTTCATAAAAATACAACCTTCTTCATATGTTACGAAAAAAACTTTGTGTTTGTGATTTATCGACCATTTTTTCATCCTTTATTATGAAAATTAGTCAATAGTACTTTTTCTTCTTAAAGGCAAATGGCTAGAACAAAAATGGTCATGTACCATACAGTAATAAGAGAGTATAAAAGGATGGTGATATATGTGGAGAATAACAATGAAGAAGCGGTGTATACATTATCGCCCGAAGAGGAACAAAAACTAGTAGAATTGGCAGCGACAATGATTCAACATTGGGATATTCAAGCAACTACAATCGAATTAATACAAGGAGGACAACTGGCCTTAGTATGGAAAATTCAAACTGCAGATGGACCATTTTGCTTAAAGAGAATTCATCGCCCCGAAAAAAAAGCTCTATTTTCCATTCACGCTCAAGATTATCTAGCCAACAAAGGCATGCGTGTTCCGAGTATAATCCCAAGCAAATTGAATCAGTTGTATACAAAGCACGGTCCATTTTTATTTGTTGTTTATGATTGGATTGAGGGAAGACCATTTGAGCTTACAATGCAAGAAGATCTTGAAATGATTATGAAAGGGTTAGCAGAGTTCCATGTAGCCTCTATTGGCTATAAGCCCCCACCAGGCATACCTATATTTACAAAACTAGGACGTTGGCCCAATCATTACATTAAAAGATTTCAACAGATGGAGATTTGGAAAACTTTATCCGCAACTATGCCAGATGATCCATTTTCACAGGTATATTTGGCTGAAATTGATGCGTTTATTTTAGAAGCAAAACAAACACACCAAAGACTATTGGAATCTGAATATACTAAATGGACCGATGAATTACAAACATCCCCAAATTTATGTCATCAAGATTATGGAACAGGAAATTCCTTATTAGACCCAAGTAATCAAATTTGGGTAATTGATTTAGATACGGTTTCTTACGATTTACCTATTCGAGACTTGCGTAAAATGATTATTCCTCTATTAGATACAACTGGTGTTTGGAATGAAAACCAATTTAAAATTATGATTAACGCATATGAGTCAGTTTCTCCTTTAACAGCTGAGCAGAAGAAAATTATGTTTATTGATATGTTATTTCCATACGAATTGTATGATGTAATTCGCGAAAGATATGTTAGAAAATCGCCTTTACTTGCTGATGAACTTTTTGGAGCTCTAGAATATGAAAGGATTAAGTCAAAAGCTTTAAATATATTAATAGAGGAATTTTAATACGCAATACTAAGATTTCTAGTGTGAAAATTACCATTATTATTATTAAAGATAATAGTTTTATTTTATAGTGACATAGAACTTATATAGATGATTCTCGTGCAAAAAGAGAATCAAGCGCATAGATTCCTAACGGAATTGTATCTTATACTGCAAGTCCAAATAATTAATGGATAAATTCTTTCTGATTTTGGACAGACTGATCCCATAATTCACCTGTTCTTTTTAACTATATGTATAGCTTATACTCCAGAAAGAATGGATGTAGATGTTTCAAAATATTTTAATCCTAGCATAAAGTGCTGATCTTGCTCTACTATTTTATTCAAGTGCTTTTGTTTTCTAAGTCGCATACCACTAGGTATGCTTTTTTCTTTTTTCAACCGTTCAATTGCTATACATCAATATGTATTATTAACAACTGTTGTAATACAAAGTTTTAAAACATAAAAAGACTGCTAGGCTTTCTTGAAAAAGCGCTTTGCAGCCTGCCGGTCTCTTATTTTACTTAAATAAATCATTATCAGGAGAATCTGCAGGTTTGCAGGTTCTTTTTTGTAAAATGAAAAAGTAGGGGATTTGCTATATTGTTATTTAGCTCTTAATACCTTGGGGAAATGTAAATACATTCAAAGGATCATACTTTTTATTTATCTTCCTTAAACGTCCAGCATTCCCCCCATAATAAGCAAACATATATTCTTTTAATTCACTATAAGGAAAATTTATAAAGGAACCTTCGGTTATAGTTTGTATATAGTTAAATCTTTTTTCCACCCATTGAACTCTATAAGGGGCCACGTCACACGTCCATCAAGCTAAGGTTTTGAAGTACACTTAAACGAAAATTTTCTTTCTCTACAGGTATTTACTTTGAAAAGTCACCTAGATTCACTGGTATTTCCTGTGGAAAACAAAAATAGAGTAGCCGAAGCTACTCTATTTTTGCCTTCCCGGTAATCATGTTTCAATATACTAGTACGACTTGACGTCAATTGCACTATCTGCGATTTCGAATGAATAACATTACTTAATTCAAATATTGTTATATTATTTATTAATTAAATGAATTCAATTTCCAATGTTGTTCCTAAAGAAACTAGAAACGTGGGAATAAATTTTTTTAGTTTATCATTGTAAAGCAGTAGTAAAAAGCCCAATGGAACATTGAAAATAATAAGTTGAAATTCAATTAATGACCATACAACGACATGAATTTCTAAATTATTAAGATAAAAAAATATAAACAATTAACGGTTTACATATACTTTCGTTTAAACAATGATTTATTCTCAAAAACATTGTATTATTATTGCTTAATTAGTTTAGAGTTTTATGTCCCGTTATTGAGACATGAAAGTACCTACAAAATTTATGATAATGGCTATTTATCAACGATTGTTCATAAGATTTTAGTTTAGACTTTCATGTCTTTCTACAAGAAATGTACAAAGACATGAAAATGGATACTTTTTAGACAAGAAAGTGGATACTTCTATTCCTATCATTGTTTTAGGACAAGAAGGTGGTTGCTTTTTTATAACGGAGTTGCTTCTGTTATATATAACTACGTGTATCATTATCATGATTTTCAATATTTGTATAACAAATCTAATATGTATAAGAAAAGAGGATATATGCTCATATATTGAACATAATACCCTCCTCTTAGTTTAGTCTATTTAAACGGAATTCTGAAACTCTATTTTTATTTTAGAAAGGACAGCATAATTATCTGTGTGCTTTTTTCATTTACTATTTTAATAACTATGTTGTTAAACTTCCTCTAACAGCAACCACTTTCACCATTAATATCAAATTAACTTCAGTGCTTTCAGTAAGGCGTGTTCTCTTGACTTGACATCTTCTTTTGAAAAATGTGCATCTGGAAACATAGAAGACAAATGATGGTACCCAGGGTAAACATGTAATTCCACTAAAACACCATCAAAAATCAGTTGTTTCGCAAATATTAAGGCTTCGTCTATAAATAAATCAATGGTACCTATATTCATATAAGTCGGTGGTAACCCAGCCAATGACTTTGCACGTGCAGGTACGTAATATTCACTTACTTCCTCCAAACCTAGTTCATGCCCTAATACGGATTTCCAGCCAAAATAATTACTTTGTTTTGTCCAAATAAATTCCCCTGCATAGGGATGCTCTGGTGCAATACTCGTACGGTCATCTAGCATTGGCCTTATTAGTCTAAGATGATGGATTTCGAATTCCTTCTGATCACGAATGTATAGGGCTAATCCAGCTGCCAATCCGCCGCCAGCGCTGCTACCCGCAAGAGCAACTTTCTGCGTATCTATTCCTAATTCCTCCGCATGTTCAATACACCATTTTAGCCCTGAATAGCAATCCTCGAGTTGACTTGGCTGAATATGCTCAGGTGCCAGGCGATAATACACAGATACACAACAAAAACCATGTTGTACAGCTAATGATGCATTGCTTGAACGATCAACGGCTGGGCTTCCTAAAACCATTCCACCACCATGGATCGAATAAAATAAGGGCATTCTATAATACTTTGATTGGGTTGGTTTAATGATTTCTATTCGAATATCCGGACCACCAAAATAACTTGGCACAACCTTTTCTTCAAATGTGACAGGGAACATCTGTGTTATATCTATTTGTGGCATCATTTGTGATTGATTCTTACGTGATTCCATTAGCGTAGATTGGGTAAGTGCGTTTGTTGGTATTAAATCAACTGCCCTGATAATTTCTGGATCAATCAAATGTCTACTTCTGCTTTTTTGCTCCGCCATAGTAAAAATCCCCTCACTTTCTTGTTATAAACATAATTTAGTATTAAAATTTCATTTTGTTTTAATCATGAAACAGGATCTATCCAAACCGTTATAAAATCTTTCTAAGAAATAAAAGTCGGCCACCACATGTATTGTTATATCGTTTTTTTATGTTGCTGACATGCTGTCTATTCATATTTTAAAGTGCCAAATAATCTTCTTAAATGGAAACAATGATTTAGAATCATTGTTTCCTATTTTTTTATATAAATAAACAATTTGGTTCTGTTGCAAAGTTTGTTAAATATTATCTGATTTTGATTAAAAGCACTTTGCAGTCTTCAGGTCTCTTGTTTTGCTTAGGTAAAAATCGATTGTATTTTCTTTAAAATCAACAGCACAATACAGATACTTCCATTGACTTTTAACTTTGATATAGGTTTCATCGACTCTACAGGAGTCATTTATTTTTTTAGGTGATATCGGATTCGTTTGTCGAATTTAGAACTGTACTGATGAATCCAACGGATAATCGTTATATAAGAAATAGATAAGCCCCGTTCCTCCATTATTTCCAATGAATCACGAAAACTGAGGTTTTACCGTAGGTACCATCTTACCGTTAACAAAATAAGACTGAGAATGCTTTCATTTGAATACATTTTCCTTTTCCATACCAATCACGCACTCTTTCTAAAGTAATAGTATCAGTATGTCCAAGATTTATAGATTCATTGCAATGGTCCTTAAATTTTTGCACCAGAATCAATATAACTGCCCTCAAGATGAAGACTTACTTTTCGTAACAAATTATAAAAGGAAATATACGCAGTTAACTGTTAGAGCTATAAAGAAGTTAAGTGATAAATATTTAAGTGCATTTGATGAGAAGCATAGCCCTCATAAACTGCGCCATACCTATGCTATAAATCACTATAAAGAAAATAAGGATCTGGCATTGTTACATAATTAACTTGGTCATACTTCTGTAGAGGTGACCAGTATCTATACGAACATCAATAATGAGAAGAAACGTGAGGCGATTGAACGTTTAGAAAGAAGGCAATTCGAACAGTATCAACTCATACATTTTTATTAATCAAACTTGCATATTTTACGTAATACAAAATGTATGTTACAATATCCTCTTCATCCTTAATTAACCAGGGCTTTCGTCCGTTTAGGAAACCATCGTAATAAAAACTACTTTCTACAACTAACAAAATATTTTTACTAATTCTTCTGCGCAAATTTTAATGTATCAATGCTGGATATCACGAAAAACCTCCTCCAATTTTTCATCTGCACGGTCTGAGAAAAACATATCTAAGTTAGCTTGAGTAATGGCTGCCATTTCTCCGGCGTATGCAAACATTTTGTCTTCATAGATTTTAATTGCATCATCCAAATTAGAATGATTAATGATGGACAGCGCTAGTTCTGCGCCATCCAGCATGGCCAAATTTGCTCCAGCACCAGCAAAAGGAGACATTAAATGAGCGGCATCACCGATAAGCGTAACTCCAAATCTATTTTCCCATCGGTGATGCACAGGGAGCATATAGATTCTTCTAGGAATTATTTCTCCATTAGCACATAAAATATATTTTTTTAAATCGTCTGACCAATCATCGAAATATTCCAATAATTCTTTTTTAGCCTTCTCTGGTTCATGAAAGGGAATGCCACATTCATCTAAAAAACTGTAATTCGTTCGGAACCCTAAATAGATGCGAATTCTACCGTCACCGTTTACTTGAGCCACAAGTGTTTTATTGTCCCCCATTGCAAACATGGAGCCACTGCCATTAAATTTTAATATGTCTGGATGCTGGTCAGCGACATTCATTATACTTAATTCAATCATGCTAATACCAGAGTATTTGGCACTGGCCTTGCTTACCAGAGGTCTAATTCGCGAGAAAGCACCATCAGCTGCAATGACAAGATCCACAGTAACTTTTTCTCCATGTTCGAATTGAAGTTCATATTGATGATTTGCCACAGGGACAGCCTGAATTAACTTATAGCCCCATTGAACGGAATTGGGGTGTAGAGAATTTAATAGCAAATTTCTTAGATCAATTCGGTCAATCTCGGGCCTGGAATTTTCCTCTTTATCCTGGAAATCATTCTTATAGCGAAGATGACCATTCTTATTCATAATCCTTAATTCCTGCCCTTCATAACGGCAAACTTTTTCAAACTCTTTCATCAGTCCAGCCACTCGTAGAGCTTTTTGCCCTGTATGAGTTTCCAAGTCAAGCGTTCCTCCTTGAGACCGTTCAGTTGACGAAGATTCACGTTCGTAAATCAAAGGTTCAAACCCTGCTTGCTGCAAAATACGTGCAAGAGTTAATCCACCTGGACCAGCTCCAATAATGGCGATTCTTTTTTTTGAGTTGTACATAATAGTAGCCCCCTTTTGTATTTAATAATAAGCAATGTTCATTTTAGTAGCAATACATGCTTTGTTTGTGAATTAATGTAAACTCGATATACTTATACTTTCCTATTTAGATATGGCAAAGGCTCAAAAAATACCCCCTCATACCTAAATTTTTTATTTAAGGGATTACTTATGCTAATTATCAAAAATACGATTTACCCTAGAAATTTTTGCATCACATTATACCACTTATTTATTTTCCCTTAGTAATACTTCTCCAGATTCTGGTCCTTAAGTTTTTGTATCAGAATCGTCTGTCATGAGACAGTATCTTTGATAAACAATAATTTTTTTATGCAATATTGCATAAAAAAACACCTGTCACTTTTGCTATAATTTCAAGAGTAAACTGTTGCATCCAACATTTTATAATCTTCTATATTTATTAATATAGAAACCCTAATTAAAAGCAAAAAGGGAAGAATATTGGTGGTTCTTCCCTTTTTGCTTATTTTTTTAACAGTCTAATGCTTTATTCTATAGTCTAAACTATTTTTATTAATGAAACTTATTAAAATTCAAACATATAAAACTTGAGTTAGCAAACTAAAGATAAATACTTCATTATTTTTTCTGCTATATTGAAAAGTTCCTACTCTAAATACAATAAGAAAAGCAAGTACCCCAAAACGAAAAAATGGACTAAAATTTCATATACACCTATGAAAAGACCAAATTTTCTTTTTGGGGGCGCTTCAAAATGTTAGCTAGATGGGTCTGTTGCGTAACCTCTACTATCAAATTTGCGTACGCTTTATATAACTACCAAAGATCCCTATCGTATATCCTAATAAACCGACAACTAAGATATCTCCACCATTTGTAAAAAAAGAATTGGATAAAAGGATGGATGTTTTTTCATTAACAAATAAATGCTTTATAAATGGTGTGATTGCCAATAGACGTACTAAAGCATAAAACAGGATAACTTGCCAACTTGTAATGGAAGCATCCTTAAATATTATTTTTTGACGTTCATCGCCCTTTGATAATCCTTCACCTTCACCTGCTAAGTTGCGTGTAAACAAGCTGAATATTACGACTATAATAATTATTAAAATAATTCCCATTCTAATCTTTCCTTTACAAATAAATTTATTGTTTATGTCTCTAAATTAAGAATTACGCCTCATAACAAATATGTGGCTAATTTGGTAAATTACAGGATATAAAAAGACTAAAAATATTAACGGTTTGTTATGCATATGGTTAAAGTTCCATGTTCCTTCTGATATAAATAAGATATCTACAGTTAATACATACATTATAAAACAACAAATTGATAAGCTTTTCTGTCTGATATGTAAAAACATTTCATCAATAAAATGATCATTCTCTTTTTTATCTTTTAAAATTCTCTTCATGAATAATGATTGCAAAATGAGCGTAGCTACAAATAACGTGGTGATAGAGAGCTGTTGCTTCTGATACCACTCAAGCGCAAGTAAACCTATAATCAAAATGTAAAAAATAGTAAACAAGATATTAATTCCATTCTTCATTTGTTTTTTCTCCTCATCTAGCTTTTATAAATAAACAATTGATTAACTGTTACACCAAGATTTTTCGCCAAACTAAAAGCAAGTTCCAATGTAGGATCATATTTATTATTTTCTATCGCATTAATCGTTTGTCTTGAAACATGACATAATTTAGCTAAATCATCTTGGGAAAGTTTTTTTCTCCTTACGTAAAATCCGAATTACGTTCTCCATTTATATATACATCACCCCAAATTTTATCAAAAACTTTTTACATTTTTAAAATACAAACGATGCTCCTCCTACATTTTAGATAGAAAAAAAGCCATCCTTTCCTATGATTCTACAGAAAGAATAGCGTATTTTTCATTTGAGGGTAATTTAATTTCGTTAGATTAATAGTAATTTGGTGAGATTATAACACAATCATCTCTAAATTATAAATCATTACCAATTCAGTTAACTTTTTGATAGTAGGTATCACTGCAATTAATCAATTATTATACAGTAGTTAGTATATTATTTTTAGTCTCCGGTTGAATCATGTATGTAAGATCAAGGATGATTAAAGAAGATTCTTTATTTCAATAATTGAGTAATTGCTGCTTCAAAATCACATTTTCCATATCCTGCATCAATAGCTGCTTTCATCTGATTTTCCATAACTTCACATACACTGGTATCAATGTTATTATCCTCTAATGTTTTCATTACCGTTTGGAGTCCATGCGTATGAACATCCAAGGATGCGACGGTAACATTTTGGAATTTGCCAGTGTAGTTTTCTAGATTATCAGGCAAGTGGGTAACCAGTTGGTGACCCACCACTGGAAGCGCTGCCTTAATATGTTTGCAATACTCGGAGATAGGTAATTTGTTTCGTATACAAAGCGCTGAACCTAGAAGGGCAAACCAATAAAGACCGAATTGCAGAGCTGACGTGCTCATCTCAATTATTTCTGCAAAGCGAATGTCTGTCCCAACAAAATGTGGCGAAGAAAGTGCCGAAAGTTGATCTTCAATTAGGTCAAAAGCCTCCTTGGGGCCAGAATATACAAGATATGCGCGATGTGTGCCAATATCGTGAGGATAACAAATAATCACACTTTCAAGGGCGATAGCGCCTCTGTCTTTAATCATTTGCTCAAAAATTTGGGCTTGAGTTGGGGTTGTTGTAGTAGTGTTTACAATGATTTTCCCTTTGATAGCTTTCGATTTGCATTGTTCAATAACCTGCATTGCTATCCTATAATCTGGTAAGTTTAACAGAACGAAATCGCAATCTAGAGCGTCATCCAATGATAATTTGAACGTAGCTCCTTCAGCTACAAATGGCTTGGCTGCCGTGGGATTTTTATCGACAATGGTAATAGTATGACCTGCTTTCATAAACGCGCGAATCAGAGCGCTTCCCATAACACCACAACCAACTACAGTAATTTTTGACATAAGCGACCTCCAATATGATTTATTTAGTCCACTTGGACTAAATAAATCATATTACTCATATCAAGTTTCGTCAATGTTTTTTGAACAATCAAAAAGATCATAGCGTAATATTTGCTAGCACAGTATCTATTCTTGACTCATCTATCTTTTCGTGAAGTGAATAAATAAGAAGCCCATCAATAATGATTAAAACTGCTTCTGCCTTATATACCATGTGGTCATCCTTGCCTCGATAAATCTCTTCCAAAACACGTTTGATGGACTCTCTCCAATCGTTATAAACATTTTTGATTGCAGACCTTATTTCCATATTGTATTGACCCATAGTGCTTATTTGCGTGAAAGCCCACGATTGTTTTTGATGACTTATCAAAACCATATCTTTGATGAAATGTTTTACTATCGTTTGTGAACTTTCGTTGAGATTGGCGTTATTTTGTTTATACTTTATGTACCAATGCTCAATCCCCGTTTTATATGAAATAGCAAAAAATTCGATATAAGCCAGTAGAAGTTTCTCTTTTGTATTAAAATAATAGTTGATTTTTGAATGAGCGATTTTGGCCTTTGCTGCGATATCTCGCATAGAAACCTTTAGAAGAGGCTTTTCCTCTAAACATTGCTGAAGTGCATGCAGTATTTCATGCCGTACCTGTTCTCTGTCAACAATAAGTGGCATATCCTTCCTTCTCCTTTTCTAATTTAATGTGCCTGATATCTTTTTCCAATCGATACCTCAACACATGAGATTATAGCACATTATTGACCTGTTTGATCTTGAGCATTTTTGCTTTTAGATACCCATCAATCCAAGATTATATAACTTTAATTTCACGTAAGTTTTTTCTTTTTTTAATATCAGTCCGATTTATTTAAAAATAGGAAAATTTCCATCACCATCCACTTAAAAAATTGATTGTTGTCCAAAACGAAAGAATTGAGCCAAATTCTCATGAACAATTGTAAAAAGTTGGAATTTTCGTTATGGGGATAATTAAAAACCTTAGGTTGATGGGCGTGGGGTACCGCCACATCGCTATCAAGCTAAGCTCATACAACGTCAATTATAGTAGAGGTTATTTCTTTTTTCTAAAGGCTACGTATAGGGAATTTAAAGATTTGCATACGAAATAAACCCTAATGGGTTTCATTT
>NZ_JAALFZ010000026.1:0-58474 GCF_011800505.1 Bacillus sp. EKM501B
GAACACGGAAGTTAAGCTCTCTAGCGCCGATGGTAGTTGGGACCTTGTCCCTGTGAGAGTAGGACGTCGCCAAGCAACTAAACACGAGTCAAATGACTCGTGTTTTTTCGTGTTTTCTTTTATAATCCATAGTAATTAAAAAAATGTGCTTAAATAATTACTATTTTGATTAAATGCAGGGGAATGTGGCTAGGATAGTGAATAAGCAAAAGAGTTGCAAATTTTATTAATACGTATATAATTAAAGTCAAAGATAGTCAAAGTCAATAAAGGTGGCGGATAAATGAGAAATATATCTGATATCATTGAGCAATATCTAAAGCAAGTTATTGACTTAAGTAATAATAATGTGATTGAAATCAAAAGAAATGAGATTGCGGATCGATTCGAGTGCGTACCATCTCAAATCAATTATGTAATCAATACCCGTTTTACATTAGAAAGAGGATTTGTAGTAGAAAGTAAACGTGGTGGAGGAGGTTACATTCGCATTATAAAAGTCAAACTGCATGATGATATAGACATTATTGATCAAATGCTTCATATGATTGATCATAGCGTTGCACAAGGGAATGCAGAGAGTATGATTATACGTTTATTAGAAGAGGGAATCATAACAGGCCGTGAAGCAAAACTAATGTTAAGTGTACTAGATCGTTCTGTATTATCAATGGATATTCCTTCTCGAGATGAACTTAGGGCTCGAATATTATGCGCAATGTTAAGAACACTGAAATATAAATAAATACAGCTTTTGTAAAAGAATGATAATTAAGATAGGGCAGTTAAATATTGTAGAAGTTTTGAAAAAGAGCATGTACTTTTATCTAAATGGATTAAGGAAAGAGGACAATCTAGTAATGTATGAAAAGTATCATGAGGTAGATCGTTCCTGTTGTAAAGGTGGGGATATTGATGACTTGTCAAAACTGTAATATAAGACCAGCAACTTTACATTATACAAAAGTAATCAACGAGAAGAAGGCGGAAGTTCATCTTTGTGAGCAATGTGCGGAGCAAAGTGGCTATACGCCTTTCTTTCAATCATCACAGTCTAACTTTTCATTTCATGATGTATTTGCTGGTTTATTACACGGTGAATCAACAATGTTTGGAGAAGGAAAAAATGGGTTTTCAAATACAAATACAGTAAGATGTCCAGGTTGTAAGATGACATATGAACATTTTACAAAGGTGGGACGCTTTGGTTGTGCTTCTTGTTACGATACATTTAAAGGACACTTAAACCCATTGTTAAAGCGACTTCATGGTGGACATACAGAACATTGTGGAAAAATTCCGGAACGAATGGAAGGAAATATCCACTTAAAGAAAGAATTAGATGAACTAAAACTTATTCTGAAACAATATGTACAGAATGAGGAGTTTGAGAAAGCTGCTGAGGTAAGAGATGAAATTCGAGGGCTTGAAACTCAGCTTAGTGAGCATAGAGAGGGGGAGTAGTTCTATGTCACTGGACAAAATTATGAATGAAGCGATTAGTCCATGGATGAAGGGGGATGGCCCTGATTCTGATATTGTTTTAAGTAGTCGAATTCGTTTGGCTCGTAATTTTAAGCAATATCAATTTTCTACTATGCAAAACGAAGAGGAAGCTCAAAAGGTTCAAGAATTATTTAAAAAGAAATTTATAAATAAAGCGGTAGAGCCCTTTGGGAAGTTTGGACTATTAAAAATGAATGAATTAACGCCTCTTCAAAGGAGAGTTTTAGTCGAAAAGCATTTAATTAGTCCAAATCTAGCAGGGACTGAATATGGAGCATGTCTGTTATCAGAAAGCGAACACATTAGTGTGATGCTTAATGAGGAAGACCACATTAGGATTCAGTGCCTATTTCCAGGACTACAGTTATCAAAGGCGCTTCAAAGCGCCAATCAAATAGATAATTGGATTGAGAAAGAGGTTGAATATGCTTTTGATGAATCACTTGGATATATTACGAGTTGTCCTACTAACGTTGGTACAGGATTAAGAGCTTCTGTAATGATTCATTTACCAGGGCTGGTTTTAACAAAAAGAATTAGCCGTATTATACAAGTAATTCAAAAATTAGGTTTAGTAGTAAGAGGAATATACGGTGAAGGTAGCGAAGCGTTAGGTAATATATTTCAAGTATCAAATCAAATGACGCTAGGGAAATCCGAAGAAGATATTATTGCAGATTTAAAGAGTGTCATGCAGCAAATTATACAACAAGAAAAATTGGCCAGAGAATTAATTGTACAAAATTCGAGTATTGAGCTTGAAGATAAGGTTTATCGTTCTTACGGTATACTAGCAAATAGTCGTTTAATTCAATCTGCAGAAGCGGCAACTTGCTTATCGGATGTACGACTTGGTATTGATCTAGGATATATAAAAGGTATATCGAGAAATATTTTGACTGAGCTAATGGTTCTTACGCAACCAGGTATTTTACAACAATACGCAGGAGGACCTTTAGGACCAGAAGAAAGAGATTATCGAAGAGCAACCTTAATCCGTGAGCGATTACGTATTGAAAAAAACTAAGCGCAAGTAGGAGGCGATTTCTATGATGTTTGGAAGATTTACAGAAAGAGCACAGAAAGTATTAGCTTTATCTCAAGAGGAAGCAATTCGCATTGGGCATAATAATATTGGAACAGAACATATTTTACTTGGGCTTGTACGCGAAGGTGAAGGAATTGCAGCAAAAGCGTTAATTGCTCTTGGATTGAGCCCGGAGAAAGTGCAAAAAGAGGTAGAAGCGTTAATTGGACGTGGAACAGAAGCTTCTCAAACTGTACATTATACACCTCGTGCTAAAAAAGTTATTGAATTATCTATGGATGAAGCGCGTAAGCTAGGACATTCTTACGTTGGAACAGAACATATTTTACTTGGCTTAATCCGTGAAGGTGAAGGTGTAGCGGCACGTGTTTTAAATAATTTAGGCGTCAGCCTTAACAAAGCAAGACAACAAGTGTTACAACTTCTTGGAAGTAACGAGGCAAGTTCAGGTCACCAAGGTGGTTCATCGACAAATGCCAATACACCGACACTAGACAGTTTAGCGCGCGACTTAACAGTTGTTGCACGTGAGAATCGTTTGGATCCTGTTATTGGACGTAGTAAAGAAATTCAACGTGTAATTGAAGTGTTAAGCCGTAGAACAAAAAACAATCCAGTGTTAATTGGAGAGCCTGGTGTAGGTAAAACAGCAATTGCTGAAGGGTTAGCACAGCAAATCGTAAATAATGAAGTTCCTGAAACGTTAAGAGATAAGCGTGTTATGACACTAGATATGGGAACAGTGGTAGCTGGGACGAAATATCGTGGTGAGTTTGAAGATCGTTTAAAGAAAGTAATGGATGAAATACGTCAAGCAGGGAATATTATTCTATTTATTGATGAACTTCATACATTAATCGGTGCAGGTGGAGCAGAAGGTGCAATCGATGCATCAAATATTTTAAAACCATCTTTAGCACGCGGAGAATTACAATGTATTGGTGCGACAACTTTAGATGAGTATCGTAAATATATTGAAAAGGATGCAGCTTTAGAGAGACGTTTCCAGCCAATTCATGTTGATGAGCCGAGTCTAGAAGAATCAACTCAAATCTTGAAAGGTTTACGCGATCGTTATGAGGCCCATCACCGTGTGTCTATTACAGATGATGCAATTGATGCAGCTGTGAAACTTTCTGATCGTTATATTACGGATCGTTTCTTACCAGATAAAGCAATTGATTTAATTGATGAAGCTGCTTCAAAGGTTCGCTTACGTTCTTATACAACACCACCAAACTTAAAAGAGCTTGAAGTGAATCTTGAGGAAATTCGAAAAGAAAAAGATGCGGCTGTACAAAGTCAAGAGTTTGAAAAGGCTGCTTCCTTACGTGATATGGAACAACGCTTACGTGAGAAATTGGAAGATACAAAGCGTCAGTGGAAAGAACAACAAGGAAAAGAAAATTCAGAGGTTACGGTAGAAGATATTGCAAATGTCGTTTCTACATGGACACGTATCCCTGTTTCTAAACTTGCACAAACAGAGACTGATAAATTATTAAACTTAGAATCCATTCTTCATGATCGTGTCATCGGCCAGGATGAAGCGGTAGTGGCTGTAGCGAAAGCTGTTCGTCGTGCAAGAGCAGGACTGAAAGATCCGAAACGTCCAATTGGTTCATTTATTTTCTTAGGACCAACAGGTGTAGGTAAAACAGAATTAGCAAGAGCATTGGCAGAATCTATGTTCGGTGATGAGGATGCAATGATTCGCATTGATATGTCTGAGTATATGGAGAAACATTCAACTTCTCGCTTAGTTGGTTCTCCTCCAGGATATGTTGGGTATGAAGAAGGCGGACAATTAACAGAGAAGGTTCGTCGTAAGCCGTATTCAGTTGTCCTATTAGATGAAGTAGAGAAGGCGCATCCTGATGTATTTAATATTTTACTACAGGTATTGGAAGATGGTCGTTTAACTGATTCTAAAGGACGTACAGTTGACTTCCGTAATACGATTGTTATTATGACGTCTAACGTTGGTGCTGAGGCGTTAAAACGTAACAAACATCTTGGATTTAACGTACAAGATGAAAGCCGTGATTATTCGGATATGAAAGGTAAAGTAATGGATGAGCTGAAAAAGGCATTTCGTCCAGAATTCTTAAACCGTATTGATGAAATTATCGTATTCCATATGCTTGAGAAAAAACATATTCAAGAAATTGTGACTCTTATGGTAAATCAGTTAGTGAATCGCTTAAAAGAACAAGAAATTGAATTGCAATTAACAGAAGGGGCGATTGCAGCTATTGCTGATAAAGGGTTTGATCGTGAATATGGTGCTCGTCCACTACGTAGAGCAATTCAGAAGCATGTAGAAGATAGACTATCGGAAGAACTTTTAAAAGGTGCTATTGAGAAAGGACAAAAAGTTATCTTTGATGTAGAAGGGGAAACATTTGTCATTCATAGTGCTGAAAAGGTAAAATAAGTATAGACAAACTAAGAGGGCTACGAGATAGCCCTCTTTCTTGTACGAGAAGGTCAAATGTTTATAGATGAAAGCGAAGTGAAATATAAAAAGATATGGCTAAAAAGAAAACAAAATTCACATGTCAAGAGTGTGGTTATCAATCACCAAAATATATGGGTAAATGTCCAGGGTGTGGTCAATGGAATTCGCTTGTTGAAGAGATGGAACCCGTTGTATCATCCAGACGCCTAAATTATGCAAATGCAATTCAAACAGAAGTAACAAAACCAAGACGTCTTACAGAAGTAGAAACAAAGTCTGAGGCACGTATTGAAACAAAATTTCAGGAGTTTAACCGTGTACTAGGTGGCGGAATTGTAGATGGATCTTTAGTACTTATTGGTGGGGACCCTGGGATTGGAAAATCAACGTTATTATTACAGATTTCCTCGCAATTAGCAGATGCTTCATATGATGTATTGTATATATCAGGTGAGGAGTCAGCAAAGCAGATTAAACTTCGTGCAGATCGTTTACATGTAAATGGTAGTAATCTATTTGTTGTATCAGAGACAGATTTACAGCGTATTGCAGCACATATTGAAGAGATGAATCCTGCTTTTGTTGTTATTGATTCTATTCAAACGATACATTTACCTGAGGTGACATCAGCTCCTGGTAGCGTGGCGCAAGTACGTGAATGTACAGCAGAATTAATGAAACTTGCAAAAACAAAGGGAATCCCAATTTTCATCGTAGGACATGTGACAAAAGAAGGTGCAATTGCGGGGCCGCGTATGTTAGAACATATGGTCGATGCAGTTCTTTACTTTGAAGGAGATCGACACCATACATATCGTATTTTACGAGCTGTAAAGAATCGTTTTGGTTCTACGAATGAAATGGGTATCTTTGAAATGAAAGAACTTGGCCTTGCAGAAGTCTTAAATCCTTCTGAAATTTTCCTTGAGGAAAGACCAGTTGGAGTTGCAGGTTCAACAGTAGTTGCCTCAATGGAAGGAACAAGACCAGTTTTAGTAGAAATACAGGCATTAATTTCCCCTACTAGTTTTGGAAATCCTCGAAGAATGGCGACAGGAATTGATCATAATCGTGTCTCGCTTATTATGGCGGTACTAGAGAAAAGAACAGGTTTACTATTACAAAATCAAGATGCGTATTTAAAAGTAGCTGGTGGTTTGAAATTAGATGAACCGGCAATTGATTTAGCTGTTGCCTTAAGTATAGCTTCAAGTTTTAGAGATAAATCTACGGCACCAACTGATGCGGTAATAGGAGAAGTTGGATTAACTGGAGAAATAAGAAGAGTATCAAGAATCGAACAACGTGTACAAGAAGCAGCTAAATTAGGATTTCAACGTGCTATCATTCCTAGAAAAAATTTAGGGGGGTGGACAATTCCAGAGGGGATTGAGGTTGTAGGTGTTTCTAATTTAGGAGAAGCGCTTCGTTTGACATTAGGAGGCTAGGCTATGGAAGAAAATAAGCAACGTGTCAAAAGTATAATTAATATTTTACAGCTCGTGGCCCCGGGAACACCACTGCGCGAAGGGATAGATAATGTACTTCGTGCACAAACAGGGGGACTAATTGTTCTTGGGTATAATGAGCAGATTAAAAGCATTGTTGATGGTGGTTTTCATATTAATTGCGCATTCTCTCCTGCTAGTTTATATGAATTAGCAAAAATGGATGGAGCACTTATTTTAAATGAAACTGGAAGTAAAATTTTAATTGCAAACGCACAGTTAGTTCCGGATTCATCTATTGATTCTATTGAAACAGGTATGCGTCACCGAACAGCAGAGCGTGTAGCAAAGCAGACGGGCAGCCTTGTTGTGGCCATTTCACAAAGACGTAATGTAATTACGCTATATCAAGGGAACTTACGTTATACACTAAAAGATATAGGTGTCATTTTAACGAAGGCAAATCAAGCAATTCAAACGCTAGAAAAATATAAGGCTGTATGGAATGACGGCATTACGAATTTGGGTATTCTAGAATTTGAAGAGGTCGTTACAATGTCCGAGGTGGTTCACGTTTTACATAGTGTTGAAATGGTGCTGCGTATAAAAAATGAAATATTGAGCTATATTCATGAGCTAGGAACAGAAGGTAGGTTAATTCGTTTACAGCTTACAGAATTACTAGCTGATTTAGAGGCAGAGGCAGCATTGTTAATTAAAGATTATCACCAGGAGAAAACACAAGACCATCATCAAATCTTGAAAAAGTTACAAGATCTTGCAAATACACAACTTTTAGAGGATAGTGATTTAGTTAAATTACTTGGGTATCCAGGACAAACAAGTTTAGAAGAAAGTGTGACACCTAGAGGGTACCGAATCACAAGCAAGATTTCTCGTGTTCCGCCACTTATTATCGAGAATTTAATTAATCGATTTAAAACATTGCAAGGTGTTTGCCGAGCAACTATTAATGAATTGGATGATGTGGAAGGAATTGGAGAAGTGAGAGCGAAGAAAATACGAGAAGGTCTAAAAAGAATTCAAGAGCATCTCTATATGAGTAGACACAATTAAGAATATTACATTGATTCTATAATATAACGACACTAGAACATTTTTGGTATATGATATGATATATTGGTAAATAAAACTATTTACAAAAAAACACGTCCGCTTTTGCATTCGGCGTTTTGATTAGCGAAACAATGGTTAATAATGAGTAGGAGGTGGTTGGATGTTAAAACGGATTGTACAGCTCTTCTTTTTAGTGATCGGGGGAGCGTTAGGGATTTACTTAATCCCAAAAATTATTAATGTATTAGATATCGGTGCGGTTCCTTTGTTGGAAGGATCGTATGTTCGTGCAATTATTGGTGCAATTATTTTATTTTTAACAACATTTTGGCTTGTAGATTATATTGTTCAACTTATTAAGCATATTGAAGAGGCTCTTGTAAAGGCGCCTGTAGCAGATGTTTTATTTGGTACATTAGGATTAATCTCTGGTCTTATTGTTGCATATTTAATTTTGATACCAATTCGTGAATTTACAATTCCAGTTATTAGTACGGTGTTGCAAGTGTTCTTCACCCTTTTACTTGGATATTTAGGATTCCAAGTAGGGTTTAAAAAGAGGAATGAATTGCTAGGATTATTTACATTACCCCAACGCGGAGGTAAGAAGAAAAACAATAGTGAGAATGAAGAGGTAGAGGTCGAAGCAGAAAAATCTACGACTCATTGGAAAATTCTTGATACGAGTGTAATTATTGACGGACGTATTGCAGATATTTGCCAAACAAAGTTTTTAGAAGGAACAATTGTCATTCCGCAATTCGTATTAGAAGAGCTTCAGCATATTGCCGATTCTTCAGATGCTTTAAAGCGTAATCGTGGCCGCAGAGGGCTAGACATTTTAAATCGTATTCAAAAGGAGATGCCAATTCCGGTAGAAATTTATGAAGGCGATTTCGATGATATCCAAGAAGTAGATAGCAAGCTTGTAAAGTTGGCAAAAATCACTGGTGGAACTGTAGTAACAAACGATTTCAATTTAAACAAAGTTTCTGAATTACAAGGGGTTACGGTGTTAAACATTAATGATTTAGCTAATGCGATTAAACCAGTCGTACTCCCTGGTGAAGAATTAAGTGTTTATGTTGTGAAAGATGGTAAAGAACAGAATCAAGGTGTTGCATACTTAGATGATGGTACGATGATTGTAGTAGAAGATGGTAGAGAGTATGTGGGTTCACAACTTGATGTACTTGTTACTAGCGTATTACAAACATCGGCTGGTCGTATGATTTTCGCAAAACGTAAATTGCTAGAAAAAGCATTATAAGTAGAGGATTATTAATATGTATACATTAATTATTCCGGCAGCGGGCCAAGGGAAACGAATGGGTGCTGGTAAAAATAAGTTATTTTTACTTATAGATGAAGTACCAATTATTGTGCACACATTGCGTGCTTTTGAAAAAGATAAAGCGTGCAAAAGTATTATTATGGCAATTAACGAAGAAGAACGCCCGTATTTTGAAGAGTTGATGCAGAAGTACCAGATTGAAAAGCAGGTACAATTTATTCAGGGTGGAGCCGAAAGACAAGATAGCGTATATAACGCACTTCAGTATGCGAGTGGTGTCGAATATGTTCTTGTTCATGACGGGGCGCGCCCGTTCGTAACGAATAAAGTGATTCGCGATGTATTAACTGCAGCAGAAAAATATGGAGCTTCCATTTGTGCAGTGCCAGTAAAAGATACTGTTAAGAAAGTAGAGCAGGGTGTTGTTGTAGAAACGGTAGAGCGGTCTCAACTTAACGCTGTACAAACACCACAAGGATTCTCTGTTTCTCTTTTGCTAGAAGCTCATAGAAGCGCAAAGCAAAGTTGTTTTCTTGGCACAGATGATGCAAGTCTCGTAGAACGCGTTGGGAAGCAAGTTGGTGTAGTGGAGGGGAGTTACTATAATATTAAAGTGACGACTCCGGAAGATCTACTAATTGCTGAAAGTTTCCTTCGTGTTCAGAAGAAATAACGTTGATGATGTGTTAATAAAGAAAAGCTCGGCAACAGCCGGGCTTTTCTTTATAAGGATAGCGATATAATATAGAGTCATAAAGCTCAGTAGTTTAGCTTAAGGAGGAAGTAAGGATGTTTCGAATTGGACAAGGTTTTGATGTACATGAATTTGCGGAAGGGCGTCCGTTGATTATCGGTGGAATTACAATTCCACACGAGAAAGGATTAATTGGTCATTCAGATGCAGATGTATTGTTACATACGATTGCTGATGCATGTTTAGGTGCGATTGCAGCAGGAGATATCGGAAAGCATTTTCCTGATACAGACCCAGCTTTTAAAGATGCAGATTCAGCTGTATTGTTACAAAAAGTTTGGGAATTTGTGCGTGAACAAGGTTACGAGTTAGGAAATTTAGATTGTACAATTATTGCTCAAAAACCAAAAATGGCACCACATATTGAGAGCATGCGTAAGCGCATTAGTGAACTGTTAGAAACGTCTATCAATAACATTAATGTAAAGGCAACAACAACAGAAAAATTAGGATTTACAGGTAGAGAAGAAGGGATTGCTTCTCAAGCGGTTGTTTTATTACAGAAAAAATAATGGTTTTTAATTCGTAAGATGGATAATCACATTTTTTTGGTGTACAATTATAGAATGTGTTGACATTAAGAATGGAAGGTGTACCAATTATGGAAAAGCAAGTGAGAGTGCGCTACGCGCCAAGTCCAACAGGACACTTACATATCGGAAATGCGCGTACGGCATTATTTAATTATTTATTTGCTCGTCATTTAGATGGCAAATTTATTATTCGTATTGAAGATACTGATGTAAAACGTAACGTGGCTGGTGGAGAAGAAAGCCAATTAAAATACTTGAAATGGCTCGGTATGGACTGGGATGAAGGTGTTGATGTTGGTGGTGAATTTGGACCATATCGCCAAACAGAGCGTTTAGATATTTATAAAAAATTATATGAAGATTTATTAGAGCGTGGTCTAGCTTATAAATGTTATATGACAGAAGAAGAGCTAGAAGCAGAGCGTGAAGGACAAATCGCTCGCGGTGAAACACCTCGTTACGCAGGTAACCACCGTGAATTAACTGAAGAACAAGTGAAAGAATTTGAAGCTGAGGGACGTATTCCAAGTATTCGTTTCCGTGTACCAGCTGATCGTGACTACACATTCAAAGATATTGTAAAAGATGAAGTTGCGTTCCATTCAAATGATTTCGGTGATTTTGTTATTGTGAAAAAAGATGGAATTCCAACTTATAACTTTGCAGTAGCAGTAGATGATCATCTAATGGAAATTACACATGTACTTCGTGGTGATGATCATATTTCAAATACACCGAAACAAATGATGATTTATGAAGCTTTCGGCTGGGATATTCCACAATTCGGTCATATGACTCTAATTGTTAATGAAAGTCGTAAAAAGTTAAGTAAGCGTGATGAATCTATTATTCAATTTATTGAGCAATATAAAGAGCTTGGGTATCTTCCAGAAGCAATCTTTAACTTTATTGCACTACTAGGTTGGTCTCCGGTAGGAGAAGAAGAAATCTTCTCTAAAGATGAGTTTATCAAAATGTTCGATGCAGCTCGTTTATCAAAATCACCTGCATTATTTGATTCTCAAAAACTAAAATGGATGAACAACCAGTATATGAAAAAGCAAGATTTAGATACGGTTGTAGAGTTAAGCTTACCGCATTTAGTGAAAGCTGGACGTGTGGGAGAAACTTTAAGCGAACAAGACCAAGCTTGGATTCGTGATGTAATTGCTTTATACCATGAACAAATGAGTTTTGGAGCTGAAATTGTAGAGCTTTCTGAAATGTTCTTTAAAGATCATGTTGATTATGAAGAAGAAGGACAAGAAGTATTAAATGGTGAACAAGTACCTGAAGTACTTCGTGCATTTGCTGGTCAAATAGAAGCTCTAGAAGCAATGGAGCCAGCAGCAATTAAGGCAGCGATTAAAGCAGTTCAAAAGGAAACAGGACATAAAGGTAAAAATTTATTTATGCCAATCCGTGTTGCAACTACAGGACAAACGCATGGTCCAGAGCTTCCGAATGCTATTGCACTTCTTGGAAAAGAAAAAGTTTTAAATCGTCTTCAAAAAGTAATTGGTTAACATTTTCTAGGTTTAGAAATATAATAAGTATACCTAAAACCTAATAAGGAAAAGCGACGAGAAGGAGAAGTAGAAAATCAGGCTTTTTACAGAGAGAACCACCTTTAGGCTGGGAGTGGTTTATAAGCGGATTTTTGAAATGCCCCTTCGAGTCTTCTGCTGAACAGCGAATTGCTTCGTGGGATGTCTTAGGCCGCAAAGTAAGCAGAAGCGGTGTACACCGTTATCATGGATGAGTTTGAGGCTTTTTTAAGCCTAAACAGAGTGGAACCGCGCTTAAAAGGCGTCTCTGTCAATATGACAGAGACGCCTTTTTTTTATACCGTGTAAATAGGTATGAATATAGAATTTATCTCCTTATATAAAGAATTAGGGGAGAAGTGATGAGTTAGGGGAGTTAGTTCGTTCGACAAAAAAGCAGCCCATAAAGGGGAGGGAACACCGATGTTTAAGAGGCTTCGGGAAGATATTGAAGTCGTTTTTGAACAGGATCCAGCGGCAAGAGGTTATTTCGAAGTCATTTTAACTTACTCTGGATTACATGCAGTTTGGGCCCATCGAATTGCACATGCTTTTTATAAAAGAAATTTTTTCTTTCTTGCACGTTTTGTTTCACAAGTGAGCCGCTTTTTTACTGGCATTGAGATCCATCCAGGAGCAACTATTGGTCGACGCTTTTTTATAGATCATGGAATGGGAGTTGTAATTGGAGAAACTTGTGAAATTGGTGATAATGTAACGATTTATCAAGGGGTTACATTAGGTGGTACAGGAAAAGAAAAAGGGAAGAGGCACCCAACAATTCAGGATAATGTATTAATTGCGACGGGTGCTAAAGTTCTTGGGTCTATTACTGTGGGAGAGAATTCTAAAATCGGAGCAGGGTCTGTCGTATTAAAAGAAGTTCCTGCACATTCTACAGTTGTAGGTATACCTGGCCGTGTCGTTATTCAAAATGGAGTAAAGATTGGTCAAGAATTAAATCACTCTGACCTTCCAGATCCGATTTTTGATAAATTAAAGGCTATGGAAGTAGAACTTGATAAATTGAAGAAACAATTGGAATTAAAGGTAGAAAGGAAGGATAAAAATGACTATTCACATTTATAATACGTTAACACGTCAAAAAGAAGAGTTTGTTCCATTAGAAGAAAATAAGGTAAAGATGTATGTATGCGGACCTACAGTTTATAACTACATTCATATTGGGAATGCAAGACCTCCTATGGTATTCGATACAGTGCGTCGTTATTTAGAATACAAAGGATACGATGTGCAATATGTATCTAACTTTACGGACGTAGATGATAAATTAATTAAAGCGGCAAATGAATTAGGTGAAGATGTACCAACGATTGCTGATCGTTTTGTTGAAGCGTACTTTGAAGATGTAACAGCACTAGGTTGCAAACACGCAACAGTTCATCCTCGTGTAACAGAAAATATGGATATCATTATTGAATTTATTCAAGAACTTGTGAATAAAGGGTATGCATATGAATCAGAGGGTGATGTGTACTTTAAGACGAAGGAATTCGAAGGTTACGGTAAATTATCACATCAACCAATCGCAGATTTACGTCACGGTGCTCGTATTGAGGTAGGGGAAAAGAAACAAGACCCTCTTGATTTTGCTTTATGGAAAGCTGCGAAAGAAGGAGAAATCTTCTGGGAAAGCCCTTGGGGGCAAGGACGTCCAGGATGGCATATTGAATGCTCAGCAATGGCGCGTAAGTACTTAGGGGATACAATTGACATTCATGCTGGTGGGCAAGACTTGGCGTTCCCGCATCATGAAAATGAAATTGCGCAGTCAGAGGCATTGACTGGAAAAACGTTTGCACGTTACTGGATGCATAATGGATATATTAATATTAACAATGAGAAGATGTCTAAATCGCTGGGTAACTTTATTTTAGTTCACGATATTATTAAGCAATACGACCCGCAGTTAATTAGATTCTTTATGTTATCAGTACACTATCGTCACCCGATTAACTTTAGTGAAGAGTTATTACAAAGTACGAATAATGGACTGGAAAGAATTAAAACAGCTTATGGAAACTTAAAGCATCGTATGGAGAGTAGTACGGATTTAACGGACCATAATGAGAAATGGTTAGCTGAAATAGAGAAATTCCAGACTGCATTTGAAGAGGCAATGAATGATGACTTTAACACTGCAAATGCAATTACCGAATTATACAACGTAGCAAATCATGCAAATCAATATTTACTTGAAGAGCATACATCTAAAGTTGTGATTGAAGCATACGTAAAACAACTGGAAACGTTATTTGATATTTTAGGATTAGAATTATCAAAAGAAGAATTACTGGATGAAGAAATTGAAGAGCTTATCCAAAAGCGCATTGAAGCTCGTAAAAATCGCGATTTCGCATTGTCTGATCAAATTCGTGACGATTTAAAAGAACGTAATATTATTTTAGAAGATACCGCTCAAGGTACAAGATGGAAAAGAGGATAAGGATGATTGATGCAAAGCAATTAAACAGCTTGGCGTTAGCGTATATGGGTGATGCGGTATATGAACAATATATCCGCTATCACCTCCTTCAAAAAGGAAAAGTTCGCCCTAATCAATTACATCGCTTAGGGACGAGCTTTGTTTCAGCAAAAGCACAGGCGAAAGTTGTTTATCATTTATTAGAGACGGCATTTTTGACAGAGGAAGAAGAGGCGGTATTAAGAAGAGGGCGTAATGCAAATTCAGGTACAGTTCCGAAAAATACGGATGTACAAACATATCGACATAGTACAGCCTTTGAAGCACTAATTGGTTATCATCATTTATTAAATAATCGTGAAAGATTAGACGAAATTGTATATAAGGCAATTGCAGTTTTAGAAGAAAAGGAAGGGGGCACATCATCATGACTAGTGAATATATTATCGGACGTAACCCTGTAATTGAAGCGTTAAGATCAGGGAGAGATATTAATAAAATTTGGATCGCAGAAGGTGCTGCCAAAGGACAAGTACAAATTGTACTAGCGTTAGCGAAAGAAAATAAGATTATTTTACAACATGCACCAAAGAAAAAGTTAGATCAATTAGTTGAGGGTAATCATCAAGGTGTAATTGCTCAAGTAGCTGCATATCAGTATGCAGAGTTAGAAGATTTATTCAAAGTGGCAGAAAAACGTAATGAAGATCCGTTCTTCTTGATTTTAGATGAGATTGAAGATCCGCATAACCTAGGTTCTATTATGCGTACTGCTGATGCAACAGGAGCTCATGGAATTATTATTCCGAAGAGAAGAGCTGTGGGACTTACCGCATCAGTTGCGAAAGCATCAACAGGAGCGATTGAATACATTCCTGTTGCGCGCGTAACAAACTTATCTCGTACAATTGATGAATTAAAAGAGCGTGGACTTTGGATTGCTGGTACAGATGCCAAAGGGAAAACGGATTACCGTAATTTAGATGGTACAATGCCGATTGGATTAGTAATTGGTAGTGAAGGAAAAGGTATGAGTCGTATTATTGGTGAAAAGTGTGATTTCTTAATCACTCTACCGATGGTTGGTAAAGTTACATCCTTAAATGCTTCAGTAGCCGCAAGTTTGTTAATGTATGAGGTATATCGTAAACGTCACGAAATTGGTAAATAAAAAATGAACGATATTTTAATCGTTGACGGCTACAACATTATCGGAGCTTGGGGAGATTTGAAGAAACTGCGGGATGTAGATTTACAATCATCAAGAGATGCGCTTATTGATAAGATGGCGGATTATCAAGGTTATACAGGCACAAAAGTGATGATAGTCTTTGATGCCTATACAGTCCATGGTATTGAAAAAAAGATGAAACAATCTCGTGTAGAAGTAATATTCACACGAAAGAATCAAACTGCAGACGAAAAGATAGAGCAACTTGCGATAGAGCTTAGAAATATAAATACACAAATATATGTTGCAACTTCTGATTATACAGAACAATGGGTTATATTTGCGCAAGGTGCCCTTCGAAAATCTGCGCGTGAATTAGAGTTGGAAGTACAAGCGATGGAACAACAAGTAAGAAGGCGTACAAAAGACGCGAAAGAACAGCAGCCCGCCATGCGAAAGATATTTAGTAAGGATATTACAGAAAAATTAGAAAAATTAAGAAGAGGAGAGCGTTGAAGCATTGACGCTCTTTATCTTTTTACTGTATAATATTGCTAAATAAATAGCGGTCGGAGGGATCAAGGTGGAAGCAGGCTTCGTAAGTATAGGCGACGTTACATTTCGTGATTTAGAGGATGAGGCAATCGTTGAGTTAGTTCGAAAAGGTAATACTGACGCTCTAGAATATTTAATTCACAAGTATAAGAACTTTGTTCGTGCGAAATCAAGATCTTACTTTTTAGTGGGTGCCGATCGAGAAGACATTGTTCAAGAAGGTATGATAGGGTTGTTTAAAGCAATTCGTGATTATAAAGAGGACAAGCTGTCTTCATTCAAAGCATTTGCTGAACTATGTATCACTCGACAAATTATTACCGCTATTAAAACGGCAACAAGACAAAAACATATTCCTTTAAATTCGTATGTGTCTTTAGATAAGCCGATTTACGATGAGGAATCTGATCGAACGTTATTGGATGTTATTTCTGAAGCGAAGGTGACTGATCCTGAAGAGATGATCATTAGCCAGGAAGAATATACAGACATAGAATCAAAAATATCTGAATTATTAAGCGATTTAGAAAGAAAAGTGCTTTCTTTATATTTAGATGGTCGTTCTTATCAAGAGATTTCAGAACAGTTAAACAGGCATGTGAAATCTATTGATAACGCTTTACAAAGAGTAAAGAGGAAATTGGAACGATATATGGAAATGAGAGAAAGTACAACTTTAAATTCATAAGAAGTAACAAGTGCTGCAGGTGTAAAATAAATCACCTGTTTTCTTTTGTAGAGAGTACAAAATGCATGTCATTGACATTGTCTTTTATTGTATGATACATTTTTAGGGACATAATGTTACAAGGTTGGTGTAACTAATGAGGAAAAAAGTTGTACTCTCATGTGAAGAGTGTAAAAATCGAAACTACTCTACTATGAAAGATACGAGCTCAATAGAGCGACTTGAAATAAAAAAGTTTTGTAAAACATGCAATCAGCATACAGTTCACAAGGAAACAAAATAAATAATTGAAATAATACACTGGAGGTCCCGCAGATGCGTTTAACGAACTTTTTCGGCGATGTAGGTCGCGAAATGAAAAAAGTAAGTTGGCCTAAAAAAGATGAATTACTCCGCTCAACAGCGACTGTTGTTGCTACAGTTGTGTTCTTTGCGATTTTCTTCGCAGTAGTTGATATGGGCATTTCTTCTTTAATTCGGTTAATTCTTGGTTAATTCTTGAATAAGAAGCACTTATCCATGATATAATGTTATTTATAAGAACTGTGTAAAAGCCCGGTGAACGGGTTTTTTCATTTGCGCAAAAAAATGTACGTCAGGGAGGGAAGGACGCTCGTCCTAAATGAATGGAAAAAAGTTGGTATGTTGTCCATACTTATTCTGGATATGAAAATAAAGTAAAAGCAAACCTAGAGAAACGTGTAGAATCAATGGGTATGCAAGATAAAATTTTCCGTGTTGTTGTCCCGGAAGAAGTAGAAGTAGAAATGAAAAACGGAAAAGAAAAATTAATGAAAAGAAAAGTGTTCCCAGGTTATGTATTAGTAGAATTAATCATGACTGATGACTCTTGGTATGTTGTACGTAACACGCCGGGTGTAACTGGGTTCGTTGGTTCTTCTGGTTCTGGATCTAAACCATCACCTCTATTAGAAGAGGAAGTTGTTACCATTATGAAACATATGGGAATGGACAACGAAGTGGTTGATTTCGACTTTGAACTTCATGAGACAGTACGTGTAAATGAGGGGCCATTCGCAGATTATACAGGTGCTATTGAAGAAATTGATGTGGAGAAGAAAAAGGTTAGCGTGCTTGTGGACATGTTTGGTCGCGAGACTCCAGTTGAACTTGACTTCCATCAAATTGAAAAATTATAAAATGAAACTTGAAATGAATTGTAAAAAGTGATAATATCTTTTAAGTCAGTACGTCTTCGTTATCGGAGACGTTTTTTGAAAGATTTTATCCTTACAGATAAAATATGACGTGGGAGGGCAAATCACTGTCCAATTGACCACATCACGGACTTAAGGAGGTGTGTCTCGTGGCTAAAAAGGTAATTAAAATGGTAAAGCTTCAAATTCCTGCAGGTAAAGCTAACCCAGCTCCACCAGTTGGTCCAGCATTAGGACAAGCAGGTGTTAACATCATGGGCTTCTGTAAAGAGTTTAACGCTCGTACAGCAGATCAAGCTGGTCTTATCATCCCTGTTGAAATTACGGTATTTGAGGACCGTTCATTCACTTTCATTACTAAAACTCCTCCTGCTGCTGTTCTTCTTAAGAAAGTAGCTGGTATTGAGTCTGGTTCTGGTGAACCAAACCGTAATAAAGTGGCAACTGTTAAGCGTGATAAAGTACGCGAAATCGCTGAAACTAAAATGCCTGACCTAAACGCTGCTAGCGTAGAAGCTGCAATGCGTATGGTTGAAGGTACTGCACGCAGTATGGGCATCGTTATCGAAGACTAATTCGATTTGTTTTTAAAAAAGGTTGCGGGTCTGGAATTCCAATTCGCAACCTTTATTATCGTAAATGATTATCGTTTTTAAATAAATGGATGGCGCTCATCCTCAGGTTATACCTGAAAACAGGCGTAAACGTGGGAGGTTATTCCGCTAAAACCACATTCGAGGAGGAAATAAAAATGGCTAAAAGAGGTAAAAAGTACGTAGAAGCTGCAAAGCTTGTTGATCGTGCAGCTGCTTACTCTGCAACAGAAGCAGTAGAATTAGTAAAGAAAACAAACACAGCTAAATTTGATGCAACTGTAGAAGCTGCATTCCGTTTAGGTGTTGACCCTAAGAAAGCTGACCAACAAATCCGTGGTGCAGTTGTTCTTCCACACGGTACTGGTAAAGTACAGCGTGTATTAGTATTTGCTAAAGGTGAAAAAGCTAAAGAAGCTGAAGCTGCTGGAGCTGACTTCGTAGGCGATACTGATTACATCGGTAAAATCCAACAAGGTTGGTTCGATTTCGATGTAGTAGTAGCAACTCCTGACATGATGGGTGAAGTTGGTAAACTTGGTCGCGTATTAGGACCTAAAGGTTTAATGCCAAACCCTAAAACTGGAACAGTTACTTTCGATGTAACTAAAGCTGTTAACGAAATCAAAGCTGGTAAAGTTGAATACCGCGTTGATAAAGCTGGTAACATCCACGTTCCAATCGGTAAAGTATCTTTCGAAGATGCTAAATTAGTAGAAAACTTCAAAACAATTGCTGACACTTTACAAAAAGTTAAGCCAGCTGCTGCAAAAGGTACTTACATGAAGAACGTAACAGTTGCTTCTACAATGGGACCTGGCGTACGTGTAGACGTTTCTACATTAGCGTAAATTTTGGAAGTTGACTTCATAAAGAAGTTTTAATATAATCATTTATGTTGTGAATTTAATTAGTGTACCGTAGACAGTAGGTGTCAATAGACTTAATTTCCTACCTAGGTGTTAATATACGAAGCGGAATCTTTTTTCTGTGACTATATGCCTCCATGTCTACAAGTTGGGCATGGAGGTTTTTAGTGCACTTTCGGTACATCTTCTATATAATCTACAGGAGGTGTAATAACATGAGCAAAGTAATCGAAACTAAACAACAAGTTGTAACTGAAATCGCGGACAAACTTCGCGCTAGTAAATCTACAATCGTTGTTGACTACCGTGGTTTAACAGTTTCTGAAGCAACAGAATTACGTAAGCAATTACGTGAAGCTGGCGTTGAGTTCAAAGTTTACAAAAACTCTCTAACTCGTCGTGCTGCAGAATCTGCTGAAATGGCTGAGTTAAATGAATTCTTAACAGGACCAAACGCAATCGCGTTCAGTAACGAGGATGTAGTTGCTCCTGCGAAAGTATTAAACGACTTCGCTAAAGATCATGAAGCTTTAGAAATTAAAGCGGGCGTAATCGAAGGTAAACTTGTAACACTTGATGAGGTTAAAGCAATCGCTACTCTTCCATCACGTGAAGGCTTACTTTCTATGCTTCTTAGCGTTCTTCAAGCTCCAATCCGTAACCTTGCACTTGCTACTAAAGCAGTTGCAGACCAAAAGGAAGAGCAAGGCGCTTAATTTTTTAAAAGATAATTACGTATTATCGATAAAACAATACAAACCTATTTAAGGGAGGATATTTACAATGACTAAAGAACAAATCATTGAAGCAGTTAAATCTATGACTGTATTAGAACTTAACGACTTAGTAAAAGCTATCGAGGAAGAATTCGGCGTAACTGCTGCTGCTCCTGTAGCTGTTGCTGGTGGCGCTGGAGAAGCTGCTGCTGAGAAAACTGAATTTGATGTGGAACTAACTAGCGCTGGTGCACAAAAAATCAAAGTTATCAAAGTTGTTCGTGAAATCACTGGTCTTGGCTTAAAAGAAGCTAAAGAATTAGTTGACAACACTCCAAAAGTAATCAAAGAAGCTGCTGCTAAAGAAGAAGCTGAAGAAATCAAAGCTAAACTTGAAGAAGTTGGCGCTGCTGTAGAAGTTAAGTAATTAACTTTTGATGCTTTAAAAAAAGCTCGCTCTCATGCGAGCTTTTTTTTTAACTGTAAAGAAAAGAGGTGGCCATATGGCAGACCATTATTTTTCTAACGACCCTTCTAGTAAAAGTGATCGTAAGCGATGGGAGTTTGCCCTTCGTGGATCTCGATTCACTTTCTTATCTGACCATGGGGTGTTCTCGAAAAACGAAGTGGACTTTGGTTCCCGTCTTTTAATTGAAGCGTTTCAAATGCCAGATATTAAAGGTGATATATTAGACGTAGGTTGCGGATACGGTCCTATTGGTTTGTCGTTAGCGAAAGAGTTTCAAGGTCGTGAAGTTCACATGGTGGATGTGAACGAGAGGGCACTTGGGCTTGCGAAAGAAAACGCCGCTAATAACAAAATCGAGAATATACGTATTTTTCAAAGTAGCGTCTATGAAAATGTAGATGGTAAGTATGCTGCTATTCTATCTAACCCTCCAATTCGTGCGGGTAAAGATATCGTACATGAGATTTTAGAAAAAGCTGTGGAGTATTTAGTTCCAGATGGAGAGCTTTGGATTGTTATTCAAAAGAAACAAGGTGCACCGTCTGCGCTAAAAAAACTAGAAGAAGTATTTTCTGAAGTTGAGGTTGTAGAAAAGAAAAAAGGATATTATATCATAAAATCAAAAAAACGTTGACGGTTATTTTTGGCTATGTTAACATTATACAATGCCAATATATGATTTTCTGCGTTGAGAAAGATGTATATTTTTGTTTCTCTTGGAAAAGATAGTAAAATCAGCAGATTATGAAACAGAATGATGGTTTTCTTATAGAAGCCATTTTTCTTTTTTGAGCAGGTAGAAAGACTCAACGTATTTATCTTTAAGAGAAAGAGACTACGCTAATAGCAGTAGTTGTATTTATTTGTGATTTTGCACAAATTTTTTTGTGCATTTATAATACTCATGATTTGAGGGGTGAAGCAGTTGACAGGTCAACTAGTTCAATACGGACGCCACCGCCAACGAAGAAGTTATGCCCGTATTAGTGAAGTATTAGAGTTACCAAATCTTATCGAAATTCAAACCTCTTCTTATCAGTGGTTTCTTGATGAGGGTTTGCGAGAAATGTTCCAAGACATTTCTCCGATTGAAGACTTTACGGGAAATCTATCGCTTGAATTTATCGACTACAGCTTAGGTGAACCTAAATACTCTGTAGACGAATGCAAAGAGCGTGATGTGACGTATGCAGCACCACTTCGTGTAAAAGTGCGTCTAATCAACAAGGAAACTGGTGAAGTAAAAGAACAAGATGTGTTCATGGGAGATTTCCCACTCATGACAGAGACTGGAACATTCGTAATTAACGGTGCAGAACGTGTTATCGTTTCCCAGTTAGTTCGCTCTCCAAGCGTATACTATAGTGGCAAAGTGGATAAAAACGGAAAACGTGGTTTTACTGCTACTGTAATTCCAAACCGCGGAGCTTGGTTAGAGTATGAGACAGATGCTAAGGATGTTGTATATGTGCGTATTGACCGTACGCGTAAACTTCCTGTAACTGTTTTGTTACGCGCATTAGGGTTTGGCTCTGATCAAGAAATCACCGAGCTTTTAGGTGATAACGAATACTTAAGCAACACATTAGAAAAAGACAACACAGATAGCACAGAAAAAGCATTGCTTGAAATTTATGAGCGTCTACGTCCTGGTGAACCACCAACAGTAGAAAATGCTAAGAGCTTACTTGTGTCTCGTTTCTTCGATCCAAAGCGCTACGATTTAGCAAATGTAGGTCGCTATAAGATCAACAAGAAGTTACACATTAAAAACAGATTGTTTAATCAACGTTTAGCTGAAACATTAGTGGATCCAGAAACTGGTGAAATTTTAGCGGCAGAAGGAACAATCTTAGATCGTCGTACACTTGATCGCATTTTACCTTACTTAGAGAAAAACATTGGATTCAAAACAGCGAAACCAATGGGTGGAGTGGTAGAAGGCGATGTTGAGCTGCAATCTATTAAGATTTATGCTCCTGAGTCGGAAGGCGAACGCGTAATTAATGTAATTGGTAATGCAAACATTACTCGTGATGTGAAACACATCACACCAGGTGATATCCTTGCTTCTATCAGTTACTTCTTCAACCTACTATACAAAGTAGGGGATACAGATGATATTGACCATTTAGGAAACCGTCGTCTGCGTTCTGTTGGAGAACTATTACAAAATCAATTCCGTATCGGTCTTTCTCGTATGGAACGTGTTGTTCGTGAGAGAATGTCGATCCAAGATACAAATGCGATTACACCACAGGCACTAATTAATATTCGTCCTGTTATTGCATCTATTAAAGAGTTCTTCGGAAGTTCTCAGTTATCTCAGTTTATGGACCAAACAAACCCATTAGCAGAGTTAACTCACAAACGAAGACTATCTGCATTAGGACCTGGTGGTTTAACGCGTGAGCGCGCAGGCTTTGAAGTGCGTGACGTTCATTACTCTCACTACGGTCGTATGTGTCCGATTGAAACACCAGAGGGACCAAACATCGGTTTGATTAACTCATTATCTTCGTTCGCGAAAGTAAATGAGTTTGGTTTCATTGAAACACCATACCGTCGTGTTGACCCAGAAACTGGTCTTGTAACAGGGCATGTTGATTACTTAACAGCAGATGAAGAAGATAATTATGTTGTAGCCCAAGCGAATATGAAATTATCTGACGAAGGTGAATTCCTAAGTGAAGATATCGTAGCTCGTTTCCGTGGTGAAAACATTGTCACAAATAGAGAACGCATCGACTACATGGATGTATCTCCAAAACAAGTAGTGTCGGCAGCGACAGCTTGTATTCCGTTCTTAGAAAACGATGACTCTAACCGCGCACTTATGGGAGCGAACATGCAACGTCAGGCGGTTCCGTTAATGAATCCGGAATCTCCGATTGTAGGTACAGGTATGGAGTACGTATCAGCAAAAGACTCAGGTGCTGCAGTAATCTGTAAACATCCTGGTGTTGTTGAGCGCGTAGAAGCACGTGAAGTTTGGGTACGTCGCTATGTAGAAGTTGACGGTCAAACAGTAAAAGGCGACTTAGATCGCTACAAAATGCAAAAATTCATTCGTTCTAACCAAGGAACTTGTTACAACCAACGTCCAATCGTAAGTGTTGGAAATGAAGTTGTAAAAGGTGAAATCCTTGCGGATGGTCCTTCTATGGAATTAGGTGAACTAGCACTTGGACGTAACGTGCTTGTTGGCTTCATGACTTGGGACGGTTATAACTACGAGGATGCGATCATCATGAGTGAGCGCCTTGTAAAAGATGATGTGTACACTTCTATTCATATTGAAGAATATGAATCAGAAGCTCGTGATACGAAGCTTGGACCAGAAGAAATTACACGTGACATTCCAAACGTTGGGGAAGACGCATTACGTAACCTTGACGAGCGCGGTATCATTCGCGTTGGTGCTGAAGTAAAAGATGGAGATTTACTTGTTGGTAAAGTAACACCTAAAGGTGTAACAGAATTAACAGCTGAAGAACGTCTATTACATGCTATCTTTGGAGAAAAAGCGCGTGAAGTACGTGATACATCACTACGTGTACCACACGGTGGTGGCGGTATTATCTTAGACGTAAAAGTATTCAACCGTGAAGATGGCGATGAATTGCCACCAGGCGTGAATCAACTTGTACGTGCATATATCGTTCAAAAACGTAAAATTTCTGAAGGTGACAAGATGGCCGGACGTCACGGTAACAAAGGTGTTATTTCTCGTATTTTACCAGAAGAAGATATGCCTTACTTACCAGACGGTACGCCAATCGATATCATGTTAAACCCATTAGGGGTACCATCTCGTATGAATATCGGTCAGGTATTAGAGCTTCATCTTGGTATGGCAGCAAGATACCTTGGCATTCACATTGCAACACCAGTATTCGATGGTGCTCGTGAGGAAGATGTTTGGGGCACAATTGAAGAAGCTGGTATGGCAAATGACGCGAAAACAATCCTGTATGACGGACGTACTGGTGAACCATTCGATAACCGCGTATCTGTTGGTGTCATGTATATGATCAAACTTGCGCACATGGTTGACGATAAACTTCATGCTCGTTCTACTGGACCATACTCACTTGTAACGCAGCAACCTCTTGGAGGTAAAGCTCAGTTCGGTGGACAGCGTTTCGGTGAGATGGAGGTTTGGGCACTTGAAGCTTACGGTGCTGCTTATACTCTTCAAGAAATCTTAACAGTGAAGTCTGATGATGTTGTTGGACGTGTTAAGACTTATGAAGCAATTGTTAAAGGCGAAAATGTTCCAGAACCAGGCGTTCCTGAATCATTCAAAGTATTGATTAAAGAGCTGCAAAGTTTAGGTATGGACGTTAAAATGATGTCTAGCGACGATACAGAAATTGAAATGCGTGATACAGAAGATGACGATGATCATCAATCAGCAGATAAATTGAATGTCGAAGTTGAGACAACTAAGGAATAATTGGGATAACCTGTAGACTAAAAGGGAGGTAGGCCCCTTGATAGATGTAAATAACTTTGAATATATGAAGATTGGACTTGCTTCACCTGACAAGATTCGTTCTTGGTCATACGGTGAAGTTAAGAAACCAGAAACTATTAACTATCGTACGTTAAAGCCTGAAAAAGATGGCTTGTTCTGTGAGCGTATTTTCGGACCACAAAAGGACTGGGAATGTCATTGCGGAAAATACAAACGTGTACGTTATAAAGGTGTAGTTTGTGATCGATGTGGCGTTGAAGTAACGCGTGCAAAAGTACGTCGTGAACGTATGGGTCATATCGAATTAGCTGCTCCTGTATCTCATATTTGGTATTTCAAAGGTATCCCGAGCCGCATGGGACTTGTCTTAGACATGTCCCCTCGCGCGCTTGAAGAAGTAATTTATTTCGCTTCTTATGTTGTAACAGAAAGTGGAGATACACCACTTGATAAGAAGCAATTACTTTCTGAAAAAGAATACCGTGCATATCGTGATCGATATGGTAGCACATTCCAAGCTGCTATGGGTGCAGAAGCAATTAAAAAGCTACTACAAGACATCGATTTAGATAAAGAAGTAGACTTCTTAAAAGAAGAATTAAAAACAGCACAAGGACAACGCCGTACTCGTGCTATTAAACGTCTAGAAGTATTAGAAGCATTCCGTAACTCTGGAAATGAACCGTCTTGGATGATCTTAGATGTTCTACCAGTAATTCCACCAGAACTACGCCCAATGGTACAGTTAGACGGTGGACGTTTTGCTACTTCTGACTTAAACGACTTATACCGTCGTGTAATTAACCGTAACAATCGTTTAAAACGTCTATTGGACTTAGGTGCACCAAGCATCATCGTTCAAAACGAAAAACGTATGTTACAAGAAGCTGTAGACGCATTAATCGATAATGGTCGTCGTGGCCGTCCAGTTACTGGACCAGGTAACCGTCCATTAAAATCACTATCTCACATGCTTAAAGGTAAACAAGGACGTTTCCGTCAAAACTTATTAGGTAAACGTGTTGACTACTCTGGTCGTTCTGTAATCGTTGTAGGACCGAACTTAAAGATGTATCAATGTGGATTACCAAAAGAAATGGCGCTTGAACTGTTCAAACCTTTCGTAATGAAAGAGTTAGTTGAAAAAGGATTAGCACATAACATTAAGAGTGCGAAACGTAAAATCGAGCGTGTACAACCTGAAGTTTGGGACGTTTTAGAGTCTGTGATTAAAGAACATCCAGTACTTCTAAACCGCGCACCAACACTTCACCGTCTTGGTATCCAGGCGTTTGAACCTACATTAGTAGAAGGTCGCGCAATCCGTCTTCACCCACTTGTATGTACTGCATACAACGCGGACTTTGACGGTGACCAAATGGCCGTTCACGTACCTTTATCATCAGAAGCTCAAGCTGAAGCTCGTCTTCTTATGTTAGCGGCACAAAACATCTTGAACCCGAAAGACGGTAAACCAGTTGTTACTCCATCTCAGGATATGGTATTAGGTAACTATTACTTAACACTTGAGCGTGAAGGTGCAATCGGTGAAGGTATGGTCTTCAAAGATGCAAACGAAGCATTGCTTGCATATCAAAATGGATATGTTCATCTTCATACACGTGTTGCAGTAGCTGCAAGTGCAGTAAACAACGCAACATTTACTGAAGAGCAAAAGAGTATGCTTCTATTAACAACAGTTGGTAAATTAATATTTAACGAAATCTTACCAGAGTCGTTCCCTTATATTAATGAACCAACAAATTCAAACCTTGAAAAAGAAACACCAGCGAAATATTTCGTTGAAAAAGGTGCGAACATTAAAGAAATTATTGCTAGTCGCGAAGAAGTGGCGCCATTTAGCAAGAAAATCCTTGGTAACATCATTGCGGAAGTATTCAAACGTTTCCAAATTACAGAAACGTCTCGCATGCTTGACCGTATGAAAAACTTAGGATTCAAGTACTCTACAAAAGCTGGTATTACAGTTGGGGTATCTGACATTCTTGTATTAGGCGAAAAAGATGAAATTCTCCACGAAGCACAAGCAAAAGTAGATAATGTAATTAAACAATTCCGTCGCGGTTTAATCACGGAAGAAGAACGTTACGATCGCGTTATCTCTATTTGGAGTAATGCAAAAGATGTTATCCAAGGAAAACTGATGAAATCCTTGAATAAACGCAACCCAATCTTCATGATGAGTGACTCAGGTGCCCGTGGTAACGCATCTAACTTTACTCAGCTTGCTGGTATGCGTGGTCTTATGGCCAATCCATCTGGTCGTATCATCGAACTTCCAATCAAATCGAGTTTCCGTGAAGGTTTAACAGTACTTGAGTACTTCATCTCTACGCACGGTGCGCGTAAAGGTCTTGCTGATACAGCACTTAAAACTGCCGATTCTGGTTACTTAACACGTCGTCTTGTTGACGTTGCACAAGATGTAATCGTTCGTGAAGATGATTGTGGAACAGATCGCGGTTTATTAATCGGTGCGATTAAAGAGGGTAATGAAGTTATCGAGTCATTATATGATCGTCTTGTTGGACGTTTTGCAAGAAAAACTGTAAAACATCCTGAAACAGGTGAAGTATTAGTTGCTGAAAATCAATTAATTACTGAAGATATCGCTCATATCGTTGAAAATTCGGGTGTTGAAACTGTAAACATTCGTTCAGCGTTTACGTGTAACACTCGCCACGGTGTATGTAAGAAGTGTTACGGTCGTAACTTAGCAACTGGAACAGACGTAGAAGTAGGAGAAGCGGTAGGTATTATCGCAGCTCAATCTATCGGTGAGCCAGGTACACAGTTAACGATGCGTACATTCCATACAGGTGGGGTTGCCGGAGATGATATCACTCAAGGTTTACCTCGTATCCAAGAGATCTTCGAAGCTCGTAATCCGAAAGGTCAGGCAGTTATCAGTGAAATCGACGGTGTTATCGCAGCGATCAACGACGTTAAAGATCGCCAAGAAGTAGTTGTACAGGGTGAAGTTGAAGCTCGTACGTATGCTATTCCTTACGGTGCTCGTCTGAAAGTAACTCCAGGACAGCCAATTAGCCACGGTAAAGAGTTAACAGAAGGTTCTATTGATCCGAAAGAATTACTAAAAGTAACGGACATTACGGCGGTTCAAGAATACTTATTACGTGAAGTTCAAAAAGTATACCGTATGCAAGGGGTAGAAATTGGTGACAAACACGTAGAAGTAATGGTACGTCAAATGTTACGTAAAGTTCGTGTAAGTGATGCAGGTGAAACAGATGTATTACCAGGAACATTACTAGATATCCATCAGTTCACTGATGCGAATGCTAAGGTCTTACTGCAAGGTAAGCAACCAGCAACAGCTAGACCTGTTCTACTTGGTATTACAAAAGCTTCACTTGAAACAGATTCATTCTTATCTGCAGCATCGTTCCAAGAAACAACTCGTGTCTTAACTGATGCAGCAATTAAGGGTAAACGCGATGAACTTCTAGGATTAAAAGAAAATGTTATTATCGGTAAACTTGTTCCTGCTGGAACAGGTATGAATCGTTATCGCAAAGTGGATCTTGTAAAAACAACACAAGATGACATGAATGTAGAAAACGATGAGGTTTATGTGGAACAGTAAAATTTTCCGGCATAAATTTTGTATAAAAACAATTAATCTTAGTTGACATTGTATGAGTCAAAATGTTACTATAATCAAGGTTGCTCCTGAACGATGCTTTGGAGGATATTTATATGTCTTATCAAAAAGTATCAACTGCTGAAAATGTAGTCGTTGGTCATAAACGCACATTGGAGGCAATCAAAAATGGTACAGTTAAAGAAGTTGTCATCGCAGAGGATGCTGACATGCGGTTAACCCATGCTATCATTCGTGTCGCAATGCAATATAACGTGCCCATAACAAAAGTTGAATCAGTTCGTAAGCTTGGTAAAGCTTCGGGGATTCAAGTGGGAGCTTCAGCAATAGGAATAATAAGTTAAAACTGTTTTTGTGAGGAGAGAGCATTTGCTCTTCCTTGCAAAAACTTTGTTTTCAACTAATAATGAACCACCTGGATATGTGGTCATACAAACATGCGAAGGGAGGATAATCAAATGCCTACTATTAACCAATTAGTGAGAAATGGTCGTACTGATAAAGTATGGAAATCTAAATCACCTGCGTTAAACAAAGGTTTTAACTCTTTAAAGAAAAAATCAACTGATATCTCTGCACCTCAAAAACGTGGTGTATGTACTCGTGTTGGTACAATGACTCCAAAGAAACCTAACTCAGCGTTACGTAAATACGCTCGTGTACGTTTAACAAACGGTATCGAGGTTACAGCTTACATCCCAGGTATCGGTCATAACCTACAAGAGCATAGCGTAGTATTAATTCGCGGTGGTCGTGTAAAGGATTTACCGGGGGTACGTTACCACATCGTTCGTGGTGCGCTTGACACAGCTGGTGTTGACAAACGTATGCAAGGACGTTCTAAATATGGTACTAAGAGACCAAAACCTGCTAAAAAATAATAACTTTAAAATGAAAGGAGGAACTCAATATGCCTCGTAAAGGACCTGTTGCGAAACGTGACGTGTTACCAGATCCAATGTACAATTCGAAGCTAGTAACACGCCTTATCAACAAAATGATGGTTGACGGTAAAAAAGGTAAATCTCAAACAATTCTTTATAATGCGTTCGATATCGTAAACGAACGTACTGGTAAAGAGCCAATGGAAGTATTCGAGCAAGCTCTTAAGAACATCATGCCTGTTCTTGAAGTACGCGCTCGTCGTGTTGGTGGTGCTAACTACCAAGTTCCAGTTGAGGTTCGTCCAGAACGCCGTACAACTTTAGGTCTTCGTTGGTTAGTAAACTACGCTCGTCTTCGTGGTGAAAAAACTATGGAAGAGCGTCTTGCTAACGAAATCTTAGATGCAGCTAACAACGCTGGTGCATCTGTTAAGAAACGTGAAGACACTCATAAAATGGCAGAAGCTAACAAAGCATTTGCTCATTACCGTTGGTAGGATTCAACGTAAAATAAATGTAAGCATAAACCGCTTTATTTGTCGCTTATGGAAGTGTGGAGAGGGAGAATGCCTCTCCCTTTCATCGGGCGCTCGTTTTACATAATGAGAGTACTGGACATACTGACATGTGTAACAATATAAAGTGGCTTTTTTGCTACTTAAAATAAAAAAATCCAATCCATATATGGAAGGAGCAAGACACCAAATGGCAAGAGAGTTCTCTTTAGAAAACACTCGTAATATTGGTATCATGGCTCACATCGATGCTGGTAAAACAACAGCAACTGAGCGTATTCTGTACTACACAGGACGTATTCATAAAATCGGTGAAACTCACGAAGGTGCATCTCAGATGGACTGGATGGAGCAAGAGCAAGAGCGTGGTATCACAATTACTTCTGCTGCAACTACAGCACAATGGAAAGGTCATCGTGTAAACATCATTGATACTCCAGGACACGTAGATTTCACAGTAGAAGTAGAACGTTCTTTACGCGTACTTGATGGCGCTGTAGCAGTACTTGATGCGCAATCTGGTGTAGAACCACAAACAGAAACTGTTTGGCGTCAGGCTACTACTTACGGCGTACCTCGTATCGTATTCGTTAACAAAATGGATAAGATCGGTGCAGATTTCTTATACTCTGTAGGAACAATCCACGATCGTTTACAAGCAAACGCACATCCAATTCAGTTACCAATCGGTGCTGAAGATGAGTTCAATGGTATCATTGACCTTGTTGAAGAGTGTGCTTACATGTACGGTAACGATTTAGGAACAGACATTCAACGTGTTGAAATTCCTGAAGAGCACAAAGAATTAGCTGAAGAATACCGTGGAAAACTTATTGAAGCGGTAGCTGAGCTTGATGAAGAAATGATGATGAAGTACCTAGAAGGTGAAGAAATCACTGTAGAAGAGCTTAAAGCTGGTATCCGTAAGGCTACAACTTCTGTAGAATTCTTCCCAGTAATCTGTGGTTCTGCATTCAAAAACAAAGGTGTTCAAATTCTGTTAGACGCAGTTATCGACTACCTTCCATCTCCACTAGATGTACCTGCTATTAAAGGTACTCTACCGGATACAGATGAAGAAGTAGAACGTAAGTCTAGCGATGAAGAACCATTCGCAGCTTTAGCATTCAAAATCATGACTGACCCTTATGTTGGTAAGTTAACGTTCTTCCGTGTGTACTCTGGTGTGTTAAACTCTGGATCATACGTGAAAAACTCAACTAAAGGTAAGCGTGAGCGTGTAGGTCGTATCCTACAAATGCACGCTAACAGCCGTGAAGAGATTTCAACAGTTTACGCTGGTGATATCGCTGCTGCTGTAGGTTTAAAAGATACTACTACTGGTGATACTCTTTGTGACGAGAAGAGCCTTGTTATCCTTGAGTCTATGGAATTCCCAGAGCCAGTTATCTCTGTAGCTATCGAACCAAAATCTAAAGCTGACCAAGATAAAATGGGTACAGCATTATCTAAGCTTTCTGAAGAAGATCCAACATTCCGTGCTCACACTGACCAAGAAACTGGCCAAACTATCATCGCTGGTATGGGTGAACTTCACCTTGATATCATCGTTGACCGTATGCGTCGTGAATTCAAAGTGGAAGCAAACGTTGGTGCTCCTCAGGTAGCATACCGTGAGACTTTCCGCGCTGCTGCGAAAGTTGAAGGTAAGTTCGCTCGTCAATCTGGTGGTCGTGGACAATTCGGTCACGTTTGGATTGAGTTTGAACCTAACGAAGAAGGTAAAGGATTCGAATTCGAAAACAAGATCGTCGGTGGTGTAGTTCCTCGTGAATACATCCCAGCTGTTGGAGCAGGTCTTGAAGATGCACTTAAAAATGGTGTACTAGCTGGTTATCCACTAGTTGACATTAAAGCTGCATTAGTTGACGGATCTTACCATGATGTCGATTCATCTGAGATGGCGTTCAAAATCGCTGCATCTATGGCACTTAAAGCTGCGGTTTCTAAATGTAGCCCAGTAATTCTTGAGCCAATGATGAAAGTTGAAGTTGTAATTCCTGAAGAGTACATGGGTGACATTATGGGTGACGTAACATCTCGTCGTGGACGTGTAGAAGGTATGGAAGCTCGCGGTAACGCACAAGTTGTTCGCGCTATGGTTCCACTTTCTGAAATGTTCGGTTATGCAACGTCATTACGTTCTAACACTCAAGGACGCGGAACATTCTCTATGGTGTTTGACCACTATGAAGAAGTACCAAAGTCTGTTTCTGAAGAAATTATCAAAAAAAATAAAGGTGAATAATTGATTTTTATCGATTGTTCAAGTATAACTACTTATGTAAGCTTAGAAAGTGGGACGTAAGTTTCACTTTCTAGTCTAAATATAAAATAACCTATATAAACTAAGGAGGAATTTAGAATGGCTAAAGCTAAATTCGAACGTTCTAAACCCCATGTTAACATCGGTACAATCGGCCACGTTGACCATGGTAAAACTACATTAACTGCTGCGATCACTACAGTTCTTGCAAAAGCTGGTGGTGCTGAAGCACGCGGATACGATCAAATCGATGCTGCTCCAGAAGAAAGAGAGCGCGGTATCACAATCTCAACTGCACACGTTGAGTACGAAACTGAAACTCGTCACTATGCACACGTTGACTGCCCAGGTCACGCTGACTATGTTAAAAACATGATCACTGGTGCTGCTCAAATGGACGGCGGTATCTTAGTAGTATCTGCTGCTGATGGCCCAATGCCTCAAACACGTGAGCACATCCTTCTTTCTCGTCAAGTAGGTGTTCCTTACATCGTTGTATTCTTAAACAAATGCGACATGGTAGATGACGAAGAATTATTAGAATTAGTAGAAATGGAAGTTCGCGACCTATTATCTGAATACGGATTCCCAGGCGACGACATTCCTGTAATCAAAGGTTCTGCTCTTAAAGCTCTTCAAGGAGAAGCTGATTGGGAAGCAAAAATCATTGAATTAATGGCTGAAGTTGATGCTTACATCCCAACTCCAGAACGTGAAACTGACAAACCATTCTTAATGCCTGTAGAGGACGTATTCTCTATCACAGGTCGTGGTACAGTTGCTACTGGTCGTGTTGAGCGCGGTATCGTTAAAGTTGGTGACGTAGTAGAAATCATCGGTCTTGCTGAAGAAAATGCTTCTACAACTGTAACTGGTGTAGAGATGTTCCGTAAACTTCTTGACCAAGCTCAAGCTGGAGACAACATCGGTGCTTTACTTCGTGGGGTTGCTCGTGAAGACATCCAACGTGGACAAGTACTTGCAAAAAGCGGTTCTGTAAAAGCTCACGCTAAATTCAAAGCTGAAGTTTTCGTATTATCTAAAGAAGAAGGTGGACGTCACACTCCATTCTTCGCTAACTACCGTCCTCAGTTCTACTTCCGTACAACTGACGTAACTGGTATCATCCAATTACCAGAAGGTACTGAAATGGTAATGCCTGGTGACAACATCGAAATGACTATCGAACTTATCGCTCCAATCGCTATCGAAGAGGGAACTAAATTCTCTATTCGTGAAGGTGGACGTACAGTAGGTTACGGTGTAGTTGCTACTATCGTTGAGTAATCTTAACTGATATAAAAAAACCTAAGGGATTTTCCCTTAGGTTTTTTGTTTGCGTTTATATAAGGGAGAAGAGAGTGTTTTTTTGTTTTGACGAGTTTCTTCTATAGTAATATAAAAACAACAAAAGATAATCCAGAAACTGTAAAATGAATTCTGTTAGATGAAAACTTGAAATTCTTTAAAGTGCCATGTATAATAGCAAAAGTAGAGAAAAGCAGATGCAAACAAAAAGATGCTTGCATCTAGACGAATAACATTGTATAATAGACAATGTTGGTCTTTGACTGCGATGAAGTGGAAGGTTGCTGACACACCCGGCCGCTTTGCCATGGCATGGTGTGGGGAAATTTCCATGGAGAAGGTCTATTTTAGAAATAGGCGAACGAAGGAGGGAAAATAATGGCAAAAGAAAAAATTCGTATCCGTTTAAAAGCTTACGATCACCGTATTCTTGATCAGTCAGCTGAGAAAATTGTAGAAACAGCTAAGCGTTCTGGGGCAACAGTTTCTGGTCCGATCCCATTACCAACTGAAAAAACTGTTTACACAATTCTTCGTGCTGTTCATAAGTACAAAGATTCTCGTGAGCAATTCGAAATGCGCACGCACAAACGTCTAATCGACATCGTGAGTCCTACTCCACAAACAGTAGATTCATTAATGCGTTTAGATTTACCATCTGGTGTAGATATCGAAATCAAACTATAATTTATATAACTTAAAAATGTAGGAGGTGTAACTCATGACCAAAGGAATCTTAGGAAGAAAGATCGGTATGACTCAAGTATTTGCTGAGAACGGTGAGTTAATCCCAGTAACAGTTATCGCTGCTAATCCAAACGTTGTTCTTCAAAAGAAAACAACTGAAACTGATGGCTACAATGCAATCCAGTTAGGATTTGAAGATAAACGTGAAAAGTTAACTAACAAACCTGAACAAGGCCACACTGCTAAAGCATCTACAACTCCTAAGCGCTTCATTCGCGAAATCCGCGATGCAGACGTGGACGGATTAGAGGTTGGTCAAGAGGTAAAAGTTGACGTATTCGCTACAGGTGAAATCGTTGATGTAACAGGAATTTCTAAAGGTAAAGGTTTCCAAGGTGTTATCAAACGCCACGGACAATCTCGCGGACCTATGTCTCATGGTTCTCGCTATCACCGTCGTCCAGGTTCAATGGGCCCAGTTGCTCCGAACCGTGTATTCAAAGGCAAAAAACTTGCTGGACGTATGGGTGGAGACCAAGTTACTATCCAAAACTTAGAAATCGTTCAAGTTGACACTGAGCGCAACTTATTACTAGTAAAAGGTAACGTTCCAGGTGCTAAGAAATCTCTTGTAGTTGTTCAAGGCGCTGTGAAGGTTAGCAAATAATTCACAATAGGAAGGAGGAATTCCAATGCCAAAAGTTACTGTATATAACCAAACTGGTTCACAGGTTGGTGAAATCGAATTAGCTGAAGCTATTTTCGGTATCGAACCAAATGAAGCTGTACTTTTCGAAGCTGTAATGATGCAACGTGCATCTTTACGTCAAGGTACACACAAAGTAAAAACTCGCTCTGAAGTTCGCGGTGGTGGTCGTAAACCATGGCGTCAAAAAGGAACTGGACGTGCTCGTCAAGGGTCTATCCGCTCTCCTCAATGGCGTGGTGGTGGTACGGTATTCGGACCTACACCAAGAAGCTATGCGTACAAACTTCCTAAGAAAGTTCGTCGTTTAGCAATCAAATCTGCATTAGCTACTAAAGTAGTTGAGAACAACATTGTAGTTCTTGAAGACCTAGTGTTAAATGCACCAAAAACAAAAGATATGCTAGCAGTACTTAAAGGATTAACTGTTGAGAAGAAAGCTCTTATCGTAACTGCTGATGCAAACGAATCTGTAGAGTTATCTGCTCGCAATATCCCTGGAGTAACAGTAATCACTGCTGATGGCGTAAACGTTTTAGACGTGCTTCATCATGATAAGCTAATCATGACAAAAGCGGCAGTGGAAAAAGTAGAGGAGGTGCTTGCATAATGAGAGATCCTCGTGATATCATTAAGCGCCCAGTTATCACTGAACGTTCTATGGAAATGATGGCTGAAAAAAAATACACGTTCGATGTGGACGTTAAATCTAATAAAACAGAAGTTAAAGATGCTCTTGAAGCGATCTTTGGTGTTAAAGTAGAAAAAGTGAACATCATGAACTACAAGCCGAAAGCAAAACGCGTTGGTCGTCACGCTGGTTTTACTAGCCGTCGTCGTAAAGCAATCGTTAAGCTAACTGCTGACAGCAAAGAAATCGAAATCTTCCAAGGCGTTTAATTCTTACTAAAGAAGGAGGGAAATTGAGATGGGAATCAAAAAGTATAATCCAACTACTAACGGTCGTCGTAATATGACTACGAATGATTTCGCTGAAATCACGACTGATAGACCCGAAAAGTCATTACTTGCTCCTTTAAGCAAGAAGGCTGGTCGTAATAACCAAGGTAAAATCACTGTACGTCATCAAGGTGGCGGACATAAGCGTCAATACCGTATCATCGACTTTAAGCGTAACAAAGATGGAATTCCAGGACGCGTTGCTACGATCGAATACGATCCAAACCGCTCTGCGAATATCGCATTAATTAACTACGTTGACGGTGAAAAACGTTACATTCTTGCTCCTAAATCTTTAGAAGTAGGTATGGAAGTTATGTCTGGCCCAGAAGCTGACATTAAAATCGGTAACGCATTACCATTAATCAACATTCCAGTAGGTACTGTTGTTCATAACATCGAGCTTAAGCCTGGTCGTGGCGGACAATTAGTTCGTTCTGCTGGTACATCTGCTCAAGTACTTGGTAAAGAAGGTAAATACGTACTTGTACGTTTAACTTCTGGTGAAGTACGTCTTGTATTATCTGCTTGTCGCGCTTCAATCGGTCAAGTAGGTAACGAACAACACGAACTTATCAAAATCGGTAAAGCAGGTCGCTCTCGCTGGTTAGGTAAACGCCCAACAGTTCGTGGTTCTGTAATGAATCCGGTTGATCACCCACACGGTGGTGGTGAAGGACGTTCTCCAATCGGACGTAAGTCTCCAATGTCTCCATGGGGTAAACCAACTCTTGGATTCAAGACTCGTAAGAAAAACAAAGCGTCTGACAAATTCATCGTTCGTCGTCGTAAAAAATAATGGGATTGTAGTACGGTTCATTTCTAGAACCGTACGCCAATCACGAAGGGAGGCACCAAAATGGCTCGTAGCTTAAAAAAAGGACCATTTGTCGATGATCACTTAATGAGCAAAATGGAAAAATTAGTTGCATCTGAGCAAAAACAAGTTGTTAAAACTTGGTCTCGCCGTTCAACAATCTTCCCTCAGTTCATCGGACACACAATTGCTGTATATGATGGTCGTAAACACGTACCTGTGTACATCACTGAGGATATGGTTGGCCATAAGTTAGGTGAATTCGCACCAACTCGTACGTACAAAGGTCACCTTGCTGACGATAAGAAAACTAGAAGATAATGAGAGGAGGCACTTCAATGCAAGCTAAAGCAGTAGCGAGAACAGTTCGTATTGCTCCTCGTAAAGTTCGTTTAGTAGTAGACTTAATCCGAGGTAAGCAAGTGGGTGAAGCGATTGCTATCCTTAACCACACACCAAAAACTGCTTCTCCAGTTGTAGAAAAAGTTTTAAAATCTGCAATCGCAAATGCAGAGCACAATTATGAGATGGACATTAACAACCTAGTTGTAGAAAAAGTTTTCGTTGACGAAGGTCCAACGTTAAAACGTTTCCGTCCACGTGCAATGGGTCGTGCAAGCCAAATTAACAAACGCACAAGCCACATCACAGTTGTGGTATCAGAAAAGAAGGAGGGATAATCGATGGGTCAAAAGGTTAATCCAATTGGTCTTCGTGTCGGCGTTATCCGTGACTGGGAATCTCGTTGGTTCGCTGAGAAAGATTACGCTACATTATTACATGAAGACATCAAAATCCGTGAGTACATTAATGTACGCTTAAAAGATTCTGCTGTTGCTAAAGTAGAAATCGAACGTGCAGCAAATCGTGTAAATGTTACAATTCACACTGCAAAACCTGGTATGGTAATTGGTAAAGGTGGTACTGAAGTTGAAGCACTTCGTAAAGCTCTTAACCAATTAACAGGCAAGCGTGTACACATCAACATTTTAGAAGTTAAGAGAGCTGATCTTAACGCTAAATTAGTAGGCGAAAACATCGCTCGTCAATTAGAAAACCGTGTATCATTCCGTCGTGCACAAAAGCAAGTTATTCAACGTGCTATGCGTGCAGGTGCTAAAGGTATTAAAACACAGGTTTCTGGTCGTCTTGGCGGAGCTGATATCGCTCGTGCAGAATCTTACAGTGAAGGAACTGTTCCACTTCATACACTTCGCGCTGATATTGACTATGCAGCAGTTGAAGCTGATACAACATACGGTAAATTAGGCGTAAAAGTATGGATCTACCGTGGAGAAGTCCTTCCTACAAAAAAGAAAGCTTCTGAGGAAGGAGGAAAATAATATGTTAATGCCAAAACGCGTAAAATATCGTAGAGAGCATCGTGGTAAAATGCGTGGTCGTGCTAAAGGTGGAACTGAAATTGCTTTCGGTGAATTCGGTTTACAAGCACAAGCTGCTTCATGGATTACAAACCGTCAAATCGAAGCTGCTCGTCGTGCAATGACTCGTTACATGAAACGTGGCGGTAAAGTATGGATTAAAATTTTCCCTTCTAAACCTTACACTGCAAAACCTCTAGAAGTACGTATGGGTTCCGGTAAAGGGGCACCAGAAGGCTGGGTAGCAGTAGTAAAACCTGGGAAAATTATGTTCGAAATCGCGGGTGTATCTGAAGAGGTAGCACGCGAAGCATTACGTCTTGCAGCTCACAAGTTACCTGTGAAATGTAAATTCGTAAAACGTGAAGAAAATGGTGGTGAATCTAATGAAAACTAATGATATTCGTGAATTAACCACTGCCGAAATCGAAACAAAAGTTAAAGCTTTAAAGGAAGAGTTGTTTAATCTTCGCTTCCAACTTGCTACAGGACAATTAGAGAATCCAACTCGCATTCGTGAAGTGCGTAAAGCAATTGCTCGTATGAAAACTGTAGTTCGTGAAAGAGAGATCGGAATTAATCGATAAATTGAGGGGAGGTTTGCATAGTGAGCGAACGTAACCAACGCAAAGTTTATACTGGTCGTGTAGTGTCTGACAAAATGGACAAAACGATTACAGTTTTAGTTGAAACTTACAAAACTCATTCCTTGTACGGAAAACGTGTTAAGTATTCTAAGAAGTACAAAGCCCATGATGAGCAAAACCAAGCGAAACTTGGCGATATCGTTAAAATCATGGAAACTCGCCCGCTTTCTGCTACTAAGCGTTTCCGTTTAGTTGAAATCGTTGAAGAAGCGGTTATTATCTAAATAGACGAATCGGAATTTTTAGTCCGAAGGGAGGTTTCATAACATGATCCAACAAGAATCTCGTTTGAAAGTTGCTGACAACTCTGGTGCACGTGAACTTTTAACAATTAAAGTATTAGGCGGCTCTGGTCGTAAATATGCTAACATTGGTGACATTATCGTTGCTACGGTAAAACAAGCAACACCAGGTGGCGTTGTTAAAAAAGGTGACGTTGTTAAAGCAGTAGTGGTACGTACGAAGAGCGGAGCTCGTCGTCCGGACGGTTCTTACATCAAATTTGATGAAAACGCAGCGGTTATCATTAAAGACGATAAGAGCCCACGTGGTACTCGTATCTTCGGACCAGTAGCTCGTGAATTACGTGATAGCAACTTCATGAAGATCGTTTCTTTAGCTCCAGAAGTTCTATAATTTAAGGTATTGCCTTGCTAAGGAGGTGCAGAATTAAGATGCATGTAAAAAAAGGTGATAAAGTACAGGTAATCACTGGTAAAGACAAAGGAAAACAAGGCGTTATCCTTGTGGCTTTCCCAAAGCAAAACCGTGTTATCGTTGAGGGTGTCAATATCGTTAAGAAGCACTCTAAGCCATCTCAATTAAATCCACAAGGTGGAATTATTACTAAAGAAGCACCTATTCACGTTTCTAACGTTATGATTTTAGATCCGAAAACAGGTGAACCTACTCGTGTAGGCTTCAAAGTAGAAGATGGTAAAAAAGTTCGTATTGCAAAAAAATCTGGTGAATTATTAGATAAATAATTTTCTTAAGAAAGGAGGTCACTTCATTGAATCGCCTTAAAGAGAAGTTCCAAAAGGAAATTACTCCTGCTCTAGTGAGCAAGTTTAACTATAAATCTGTAATGCAGGTACCAAAAATCGAAAAGATCGTAATCAACACTGGTGTTGGTGACGCGGTATCTAACTCAAAAGCGTTAGACAACGCAGTAGAAGAATTAACACAAATCACAGGTCAAAAACCTGTTGTAACTCGTGCTAAAAAATCAATCGCTGGTTTCCGTCTTCGTGAAGGTATGCCAATCGGTGCGAAAGTAACTTTACGCGGCGAGCAAATGTATGAGTTCTTCGACAAATTAGTATCAGTTTCTTTACCACGTGTACGTGATTTCCGTGGTGTTTCTAAGAAATCATTCGATGGTCGTGGAAACTATACATTAGGTGTTAAAGAGCAACTTATTTTCCCTGAGATTGATTATGATAAAGTAAGCAAAGTCCGCGGTATGGACATCGTAATCGTTACTACAGCGAAAACTGATGAAGAAGCTCGTGAACTTTTAACACAATTCGGTATGCCATTCCAAAAATAATGGAAGCCAACGCTAAGTAGAGGAGGCGAAAACGTGGCTAAAAAATCTATGATAGCGAAACAAAAGCGTACTCCTAAGTTTAAAGTACAAGAGTATACACGTTGCGAACGCTGCGGTCGTCCGCATTCTGTATACCGCAAATTTAAACTTTGCCGTATTTGTTTCCGTGAACTTGCATATAAAGGTCAAATTCCTGGTGTTAAAAAAGCTAGTTGGTAAAACCCACAAATGGGAAGGAGGTAAAACACATGGTGATGACAGATCCAATTGCAGACATGCTTACTCGCATCCGTAATGCGAACATGGTACGTCATGAGAAATTAGAGGTTCCTGCTTCTAAAATCAAAAAAGAGATCGCTGAACTTTTAAAACGTGAAGGTTTCATTCGTGATGTAGAATACATCGAGGATAACAAACAAGGTATCCTTCGTATTTTCCTGAAATATGGTGCAAACAATGAACGTGTAATCACTGGATTAAAACGTATCAGTAAACCTGGCTTACGCGTTTACGCTAAAGCTGACGAAGTACCACGTGTACTTAACGGATTAGGTATCGCTCTTGTTTCTACATCTAAGGGAGTAATGACAGACAAAGACGCTCGTCAATTACAAACTGGTGGAGAAGTAGTAGCATACGTTTGGTAATATATATTTAAAACGAACGGAGGTGTGACCACATGTCTCGTATTGGTAAAAAGATTCTTGAAATCCCTGCAGGTGTTACTATTACAGTTGCAGAAGACAATACTGTAACAGTAAAAGGCCCTAAAGGTGAATTAACTCGTACTTTCAATGCTGATATGCTTATCAAAATTGAAGAGAATACATTAACAGTTGAGCGTCCATCTGAACAGAAGGAACACCGTGCATTACACGGTACAACTCGTGCTTTAATCGGAAACATGGTTGAAGGTGTAACTGAAGGTTTCGCACGCGGACTTGAATTAGTCGGTGTTGGTTACCGTGCTCAAAAACAAGGTGATAAACTTGTATTAAGCGTAGGTTATTCTCATCCAGTAGAAATGACTCCGGAAGCAGGTCTTGAAGTTGAAGTACCTGCACCAACTAAGATCGTAATTAAAGGTATCGACAAGCAACGTGTTGGCGAATTCGCTGCTAACATCCGTGCTGTACGTGCTCCTGAGCCTTACAAAGGTAAAGGTATTCGTTACGAAGGCGAAGTTGTTCGTCGTAAAGAAGGTAAAACTGCTAAGTAAACCCGTTAGGTGAGAGAAAGGAGTGACAAGAATGATCACTAAAGCTGATAAAAATGCGACTCGTAAGAAAAGACATGCACGTGTACGTGCTAAACTTACTGGTACTGCAGAGCGTCCACGTTTAAACGTGTTCCGTTCTAACCAACATATTTACGCTCAAGTTATTGATGATGTGAATGGTGTAACGTTAGTAAGTGCATCTACTCTTGATAAAGACCTTGCTCTTAACGGTACTAGCAATATTGAAGCTGCTACGAAAGTTGGAGAATCAGTTGCTAAGCGTGCTGTAGAGAAAGGCGTTAAAGAAGTAGTATTTGATCGCGGTGGTTACTTATACCATGGCCGTGTTAAAGCTCTAGCTGAAGCTGCTCGTGAGGCTGGATTACAATTTTAATGGTCAAAGGAGGGAAAATTGATGCATCGCATTGACCCAAGTAAATTAGAACTTGAAGAACGTGTAGTTACGATAAATCGTGTCGCGAAAGTTGTTAAGGGTGGTCGTCGTTTCCGCTTTGCTGCACTAGTTGTAGTTGGCGATAAAAACGGTCATGTTGGATTCGGTACTGGTAAAGCACAAGAGGTACCAGACGCAATCCGTAAAGCTATCGAAGACGCTAAGAAAAACTTAATCGCTGTACCATTAGTTGGTACAACAATTCCACACACAATCAACGGTCATTTTGGCGCTGGTGAAGTATTCTTAAAACCTGCTGCTGAGGGTACTGGTGTTATTGCTGGTGGACCTGTTCGTGCGGTCCTTGAATTAGCTGGTGTACAAGATATTCTTTCGAAATCTCTTGGTTCTAACACACCAATCAACATGATTCGCGCTACTGTGAACGGATTAAGCGAACTTAAGCGCGCTGAAGATGTTGCAAAATTACGCGGTAAATCTGTAGAAGAGCTACTAGGTTAAGGAGGGAAAACAAATGGCGAAAAAGTTAGAAATTACCCTCACTCGTAGTGTAATTGGTCGTCCACAAGATCAACGTGCGACGGTAGAAGCTTTAGGTCTTAAAAAGTTGAATTCAACTGTAGTTAAGGAAGAAACTCCTGCTATTCTTGGTATGATCAACAAAGTTTCTCACCTTGTAACTGTAAAAGAAGCTTAAGGATAACTCATTAATATAAGGAGGTGCCTGGGAATGAAACTTCATGAATTAAAACCTGCAGAAGGTTCTCGTAAAGTACGTAACCGTGTCGGTCGTGGTATCGGTTCTGGTAACGGTAAAACTGCTGGTAAAGGTCATAAAGGACAAAACGCACGTTCTGGCGGCGGTGTTCGTCTTGGCTTCGAAGGTGGTCAAACTCCATTATTCCGTCGTTTACCAAAACGCGGCTTCACAAACATTAACCGTAAAGAGTTTGCTATTGTAAACTTATCAACGTTAAATCGTTTTGAAGATGGTACAGAAGTAACACCTGAATTATTGCTGGAAACTGGCGTTATCAGCAAGTTAAACGACGGTGTTAAAGTTCTTGCAAGCGGAGCAGTAGAGAAAAAACTAACTGTTAAAGCGCACAAGTTCTCTTCAAGTGCTAAAGAAGCAATTGAAGCAGCTGGCGGATCAGTTGAGGTGATCTAATGTTTCGTACAATCTCCAACTTTATGCGCGTTGCTGAGATAAGACGTAAAATATTATTCACTTTAGCGATGTTAATCGTATTCAGGATTGGCACGTTTATCCCCGTGCCATTTACAAATGGAGACGTACTGAAGGCACAAGATCAATTAAATGCTTTAGGTATTCTAAATACATTTGGCGGTGGAGCCTTGAAAAACTTCTCCATCTTTGCGATGGGAATCATGCCGTATATTACAGCATCCATCATCGTGCAATTATTGCAGATGGATGTTGTTCCTAAATTTTCGGAATGGTCGAAGCAAGGTGAAATGGGCCGTCGTAAATTAACGCAATTCACGCGTTACTTTACAATTGTTCTTGCGTTTATTCAGGGGTTTGGTATGTCAATCGGTTTTAACGGTATGGTAGGTGGACAATTAATTTTGAATCCAGGTTGGAGCACTTATTTATACATTGCTACGGTACTGACTGCTGGTACTGCATTTTTAATGTGGTTAGGTGAACAGATTACAGCTAAAGGTGTAGGTAATGGTATTTCCATCCTTATCTTTGGCGGTATTGCCGCAGCGATCCCAAGTGTTATATCTCAAGTGTATCAGCAACAGTTTCAAAATATCGGAGATCAATTGTTCATGAGTATCGTTAAAGTTGCATTGATTTTACTAGCTGTGCTAGCAGTTATTGTGGGTGTTATTTTCATTCAACAGGCTGTTAGAAAGATCCCAATTCAATATGCGAAGCGTGTAACAGGAGGAAATGGTGGTTATGCTGGAGCACAAAACACACATTTACCGCTTAAGGTAAATAGTGCTGGTGTTATTCCAGTAATTTTTGCTGTTTCATTCTTAATTACGCCTCCGACTATTGCACAGTTCTTCCCGAAACATGATGTATCGCAGTGGATTATTGCAAACTTTAACTATTCTCACCCAGTGGGAATGATCATATATGTTGCGCTCATTGTAGCCTTCACATATTTCTATGCATTTGTTCAGGTTAATCCAGAGCAAATGTCAGAGAATCTAAACAAGCAAGGTGGATATGTTCCAGGTATTCGTCCGGGTAAGAATACGGAACAATATCTAACAAAAATCTTGTATCGTTTGACCTTTGTAGGATCAATTTTCCTAGCAGCGATTGCAATCTTACCAGTTATCTTTACGAAATTGGGAAATCTTCCTCCATCTGCACAGATCGGTGGAACGAGTATGTTAATCGTTGTCGGCGTTGCTTTAGAAACAATGAAGCAGCTAGAAAGCCAACTGGTAAAACGCCATTACAAAGGGTTTATCAAGCAGTGAGTAAGTGGGAAGAATTGTCTTCCCTACATGCTCATGTACTCTGAGGGGGAACAAGGATGAACTTAATTTTAATGGGGCTTCCTGGTGCTGGTAAAGGTACACAAGCCGAACAGATTGTTGCCAAGTATAACATCCCTCACATTTCAACAGGAGACATGTTCCGTGCAGCTATGAAGGCTGAAACTGAAATGGGTCTACAAGCAAAATCTTTTATTGATAAAGGTGCACTTGTTCCAGATGAAGTTACGATCGGAATCGTTCGTGAACGTTTAAGTCAAGACGACTGCGTAAGAGGTTTCTTACTAGACGGTTTCCCACGAACTGTTGCACAAGCATCAGCTCTTGAAGAAATTATGAAAGATCTTGGCAAAAAAATCGACTATGTTTTAAACATTAATGTGGATTCAGGGTTGTTATTAAAACGCCTTACAGGCCGTCGCATTTGTAAAGAGTGCGGTGCGACTTACCACTTAGAATTCAATCCACCAGCAAAAGCTGATGTGTGCGATAAATGTGGTGGCGAATTATATCAACGCTCTGATGACAATGAAGAAACTGTAGCAAATCGTTTAGATGTAAATATTAAGCAAACAAAACCTTTGCTTGATTTCTACGAAGAGCTTGGTTACTTACAAAGCATTAATGGTGAGCAAGATATCAATAAAGTATTTGCTGATATCGATGTTCTCATCGGAGGCTTAGCGTAATGATAATCTGCAAAACTCCTCGCGAGATAGAAATCATGCGAGAAGCTGGCAGGATCGTTGCTTTGACTCATCAAGAGTTGAAACAGCACATTACTCCAGGAATTACAACGAAAGAGCTCGATCAAATAGCGGAAAAGACGATTCAAAAATATGGTGCTACGCCATCTTTTAAAGGATACAACGGATTTCCGGGGAGCATATGTGCTTCTGTAAATGAAGAGCTTGTACACGGAATTCCAGGGAAGCGCAAGCTCAAAGAGGGCGATATCATCAGTATCGATATTGGTGCGAAATACAATGGGTACCATGGAGATTCTGCATGGACGTATCCAGTTGGAAACATTTCTGAATCTGTTCAAAAGCTACTTGATGTCACAGAAAAATCGTTGTATCTTGGTCTAGAACAAGTAAAACCAGGCGAGAGATTATCAAATATCTCACATGCGGTTCAAACCCATGCTGAAGAGAATGGATTCTCGATCGTTAGGGAGTATGTTGGTCACGGAATCGGGCAAGACTTACATGAGGACCCTCAAATCCCGCACTATGGTCCACCAAATAGAGGCCCTAGATTAAAGCCGGGAATGGTCATCTGTGTTGAGCCGATGGTGAATCAAGGAAGACGATATGTAAAAACACTATCTGATGACTGGACAGTGGTAACGGTAGATGGTAAATGGTGTGCCCATTTTGAGCACACGATTGCTCTTACAGAAGCAGGATACGAAATCCTTACCACTTTATAAGTAGCTGGCTCTCCGGGATTTCAGAGCAGTGTAAAATGTTACTGATTTGAAGAAGGGAGAACTATTGAATGGCTAAAGATGATGTAATTGAAGTCGAAGGTACCGTTCTTGAAACGTTGCCAAATGCTATGTTCAAAGTAGAATTAGAGAATGGGCATGTCGTATTGGCTCACGTTTCTGGTAAAATCCGTATGAACTTCATTCGTATTTTACCAGGAGACAAAGTTACGGTAGAATTATCTCCGTACGATTTAAATCGTGGTCGTATTACGTACCGTTTTAAATAATATAGCACTCCGTAATCTTTAAGGAGGTTCGAGACATGAAAGTAAGACCGTCAGTTAAACCAATCTGCGAAAAATGTAAAGTTATTCGTAGACGTGGAAAAGTAATGGTTATTTGTGAAAACCCTAAACATAAACAAAAACAAGGTTAATCAGAAGGAGGTGCATTCGTAATGGCACGTATCGCAGGTGTAGATATTCCTCGAGACAAACGCGTTGTTATTTCTTTAACTTACGTATTCGGCATTGGTCGCACAACTGCTGAAAAAATTCTTGCTGAAGCAGGTATTTCTGAAGAAACACGAGTTCGTGATTTAACGGAAGACGAATTAGGACGTATCCGTGATATCATCGATCGTATTAAAGTTGAGGGAGACCTTCGTCGTGAAGTATCTCTTAACATCAAACGTCTAATGGAGATCGGTTCTTACCGTGGTCTTCGTCACCGTCGTGGTTTACCAGTTCGTGGTCAAAACTCTAAAAACAATGCTCGTACACGTAAAGGTCCACGTCGTACAGTAGCAAATAAAAAGAAATAATAAGTAAAGGAGGTTGAACTAACAATGGCACGTAAAACAAACACTCGTAAAAAACGTGTGAAAAAGAATATTGAAGCTGGTATAGCTCATATTCGTTCTACTTTCAACAACACAATCGTAACACTTACAGATACTCACGGTAACGCACTTTCTTGGTCTAGTGCTGGTGCACTTGGTTTCCGTGGATCTCGTAAATCTACTCCATTCGCTGCGCAAATGGCTGCTGAAACTGCTGCTAAAGCTGCAATGGAACACGGTTTAAAAACTTTAGAGGTTACTGTTAAAGGTCCTGGTGCTGGTCGTGAAGCTGCAATTCGTGCTCTTCAAGCTGCAGGTCTAGAAGTAACAGCAATTAGAGATGTTACTCCAGTTCCTCATAATGGATGTCGTCCACCAAAACGTCGTCGTGTGTAATTTTTCTGTATAGAATTTTCCCTTTTGTCTATAATGGATATGATGCATTATCGAGAAATTTCGTACAGAAACATCGCTTGTTGTGCACAATCGGGAACTGCCTAAGGGGGACTTTCGGTTAGACAGGGGTTATACCTTTGTTTAACCGGGGTTTCGACGTTTTGAAGGAGGGTTTAGTTAATGATTGAAATCGAAAAGCCGAAAATCGAAACGGTTGAACTTAACGAAGATGCTAAATATGGTAAATTCGTAATTGAACCGCTTGAGCGTGGATATGGTACTACTTTGGGTAACTCCTTACGTCGTATTCTTTTATCCTCACTCCCTGGTGCCGCTGTTACTGCTATCCAAATCGATGGCGTATTACATGAATTTTCAACAGTTGAGGGCGTAGTAGAAGACGTTACGACGATCATCTTAAACTTGAAAAAGTTAGCTCTTAAAATCTACTCTGAAGAAGAGAAGACGTTGGAAATTGATGTACAGGGCGAAGGTATTGTCACAGCTGCTGATATTACTCACGATAGTGATGTAGAAATCTTAAATCCAGATTTACACATTGCAACGTTAGCAAAAGATGCGCATTTCCGCGTGCGTTTAACTGCAAAGCGTGGCCGTGGGTATACGCCAGCTGATGCAAATAAAAGCGAAGATCAACCAATAGGAGTAATTCCTATTGATTCTATTTATACTCCAGTATCACGTGTGACTTACCAAGTGGAAAAGACACGTGTCGGACAAGTGGCTAATTATGATAAGCTTACGCTTGATGTATGGACGGATGGAAGCATCGGGCCAAAAGAAGCTATCTCTTTAGGTGCCAAAATCTTAACTGAGCATTTAAATATCTTTGTTGGTTTAACTGATGAAGCACAAAATGCTGAGATTATGGTCGAGAAGGAAGAAGATCAAAAAGAGAAAGTTCTTGAGATGACTATCGAAGAACTAGACCTTTCTGTTCGTTCTTATAATTGCCTAAAACGTGCAGGAATTAATACTGTACAAGAGCTTGCGAACAAAACAGAAGAAGATATGATGAAAGTTCGTAACTTAGGACGTAAATCCTTAGAAGAAGTTAAACATAAACTTGAGGAATTAGGTTTAGGTTTACGTAAAGACGACTGAGGATTTAAACCCATCAACAAAGGAGGGAACTACGAATGGCATACAGAAAATTAGGCCGTACAAGTGCGCAACGTAAAGCTATGTTACGTGATTTAGCTACTGATTTAATTATCAACGAGCGCATCCAAACGACAGAAACTCGTGCAAAAGAACTTCGTTCTGTAGTGGAAAAAATGATCACTTTAGGTAAACGCGGAGATCTTCATGCTCGTCGTCAAGCAGCAGCTTTCATTCGCAATGAAGTAGCTAACGCTGAGACTGGTCAAGATGCACTTCAAAAACTATTCGCTGATGTAGCTCCACGCTATGCTGAGCGCCAAGGCGGATACACTCGTATTGCAAAAATTGGTCCACGTCGCGGAGACGCAGCACCAATGGTAATTATCGAGTTAGTATAATGATAATTAAAAGGGCAGGACAGTTCTTTTCAAGAAACTGGTCATGGCCCTTTTTTTTAAATATAAAAATAGGCTAACTGTGCGAAGGAAAGGGTGCCTTCTATTGAAAAAAGAGAAACTTCGGATAGAAAATATATCATTTCAATATCCTGGGGCAGCCACTTATGCATTAAAAGATGTTTCATTTTCCTTATATGAGGGAGAATGGGTATCTATTATTGGACAAAACGGTTCAGGAAAGTCTACACTTGCAAAATTATTGAATGGTTTGTTTTTGCCAGAAGCAGGGACTATTACAGTAAATGATACAATGGTTTTATCAGAGGAAACGGTATGGGATGTTCGAAAACAAATTGGAATGGTATTTCAAAATCCAGATAATCAATTTGTTGGAACAACAGTGCAAGATGATGTTGTATTTGGCTTAGAGAATATCGGAATGCCAAGAGAACAAATGATTGAAAGATTAGAACAGGCCTTGCGACTTGTCCGTATGGAAGATTTTCTTAATGATGAGCCTCATTCCTTATCTGGTGGGCAAAAGCAGCGAGTGGCAATAGCAGGCGTTTTAGCACTTCAACCATCTATTTTAATATTAGATGAAGCAACGTCAATGTTAGACCCTCAAGGGAGACGTGAAGTAGTAGAAACGGTTAGACAACTTGTTACTCAAAAAGGTATTACCGTGTTATCGATTACGCACGATTTAGAAGAAGCGGCACAGTCAGATCGTGTCATTATTTTAAATAAGGGAGAAATATTAGAGGAAGGGACTCCAGAAAAAATTTTCAAATCCTCTCATATGCTCCAAGAAATTGGCTTAGATGTACCGTTTTCAGTGAAAATAGCAGAATTATTAAAAAGAAATGAAATTCTCTTGCAAAATACGCATCTTACAATGGAAAGCTTGGTGAACGAACTTTGGAGATTACATTCCAAAAAGTAGAGCATCGTTATCAATATAAAACTCCATTTGAAAGACGCGCACTTTATGATGTAGATGTGTCGTTTCCAAGTGGGGGCTATTATGCCATTATTGGTCATACTGGTTCAGGTAAGTCAACGATGATTCAACATTTAAATGGTTTATTGCAGCCGACAAATGGTACAGTTCAAATTGGTGAACATTTGATTTCGGCAGGAAAGAAAGAAAAAAAGTTAAAGCCACTACGTAAAAAAGTAGGGGTTGTCTTTCAATTCCCAGAACATCAGTTGTTTGAAGAGACTGTGGAGAAAGATATTTGTTTCGGCCCTACTAATTTTGGAGTATCTGTAGACGAAGCAAGGCAAAAGGCTAGAAAGGCAATTGAACTTGTAGGGCTAGAACCGGAACTGTTAACACGTTCTCCATTCGAATTAAGTGGTGGACAAATGAGACGTGTTGCTATAGCGGGTGTACTGGCGATGGAACCTGAAGTGCTTGTATTAGATGAACCTACAGCAGGACTAGATCCAAAAGGGCAGAACGAACTTATGGAGATGTTTTATAAGCTGCACAAGGAAAAGGGGCTTACAGTTATCCTTGTAACGCATAATATGGAGGATGCTGCTCAGTATGCGGAGCAGATTGTAGTTATGCATAAAGGAACGGTCTTTTTGCAAGGAAGTGCAGAGGAAGTATTTTCACATGCCGATGAACTAGAGAAAATTGGTGTGGATCTTCCTATGTCATTAAAGTATAAACGTGCAATTGAAGAGAAGTTTGGTATTTCAATTCCAAAGGCTACCTTATCTTTAGAGGATCTTACTCATGAAGTTGTGCAGGTGTTACGAAAAGGTGGTCATGAATCATGCAGCAGTTGATTATTGGGAGATATATCCCGGGGAATTCACTTATTCATCAACTTGATCCACGTACGAAGCTGCTGATTGTCTTTTTATATGTATTTGTTGTTTTCTTAGCAAATAATGCGATTTCATATGGATTTTTATTTTTATATGCACTCATTGCTTTATTTTTTGCAAAAGTGCCGATTCGTTATGTACTTTCGGGCTTAAAACCAATTTTATGGATTTTTCTTTTTACATTTTTCCTGCATATTTTTACAAATAAGGAGGGGGATGTACTATTCCAGCTTGGTTGGTTTTCGATATATGAAAAAGGATTAGAGCAAGGGATATACATTTCTGTACGATTCTTCGTTATTATTTTAATGACGACATTATTAACGTTAACGACGACACCTATTGAAATTACAGATGGTTTGGAGACGTTATTAAAGCCGTTGAAGCGTATAAAGGTTCCTGTTCATGAAATCGCATTAATGATGTCAATTTCTCTTCGTTTTATCCCGACATTAATGGATGAAACGAGTAAAATAATGAAAGCACAAGCGTCACGTGGTATTGATTTTGCCGGGGGACCGATAAAAGATAGAATGAAAGCTATTATTTCACTGCTCGTTCCTCTGTTTATCAGTGCTTTTAAGCGTGCAGAGGACTTAGCCATTGCGATGGAAGCTCGTGGATATCAAAGTGGTGAAGGACGTACTAAATTTAGGCAACTACGCTGGAAAACAAGCGATACAGTAACGATTGTCAGCTTATTTTGTTTAGCTTGTATTTTGGCATGGGTGCGATCGTAATGGAGAATAGAGAAATGGATAGAATAAAATGTACGGTTGCATATGATGGCATGCATTTTTGTGGTTATCAAATTCAGCCGAACCATCGTACTGTTCAACAGGAGATAGAAAAAGCATTGCAGAAATTGCATAAGGGAGAACTTGTTCGTGTTCAGGCATCTGGTAGAACAGATTCTACAGTTCATGCAAAAGGACAAGTAATACACTTTGATACTCCTTTGTCTCTTGAAGAGTGGCAATGGATTAATGCTTTAAACACAATGTTGCCAGATGATATTGTTATTAGGCAAGTAGAGAAAAAAACAGAAGAATTTCATGCACGTTACGGTGTTGAGAAAAAAGAATATCGTTATCGTGTATTATTATCAAAGACTGCGGATGTATTCCGTAGAAATTACGTATATCAATATCCATATCCGCTCGAAATCAACTCTATAAGAAAAGCAATTCCTTATTTTATTGGAACACATGATTTCACTTCTTTTTGTTCGGCAAAAACTGACAAAAAAGATAAAGTGCGAACAATTTATGAAATCGAGTTAATTGAACAAAATGATGAAATAATTTTTCGTTTTGTAGGTAATGGATTTTTATATAATATGGTCAGAATTATTGTTGGTACGTTACTTAGCGTAGGGCAAGGAAAGCTTGATCCTGATAGCATTCCAGAGATTTTAGCGAAACAAAATCGTCAGTTTGCTGGAAAGATGGCTCCAGGTCATGGGCTTTACTTATGGGAGGTAAACTATAACAACTAATCCTGGTGTAACATTTGCTTGACATTAGAAACTCAAAAGTATATCATAACATATGGTATTGTTTCTAAAACCACGATTAGCCCCGGAAGGAAATCGTGTTTAAGATAAACAATAGATTTTTTCTATGGAAAAGATAACGAGGAGGGAAACACATGCGTACGACTTTTATGGCAAAAGCTAACGAAGTTGAGCGTAAATGGTATGTGGTTGATGCTGAAGGTCAAACTTTAGGTCGCCTTGCTAGTGAAGTAGCATCCATTTTACGTGGTAAAAACAAACCTACATTTACACCACACGTTGACACGGGTGATCATGTAATTATTATTAACGCTGAGAAAATTCATTTAACAGGTAATAAATTAAACGATAAAATTTACTACCGTCACACTAACCACCCAGGTGGACTTAAGCAAAGAACAGCTCTTGAAATGCGTACAAACTACCCTGTACAAATGTTAGAGCTTGCAATTAAAGGCATGCTTCCAAAAGGACGCTTAGGCCGTCAAGTTTCTAAGAAACTTAACGTGTATGCTGGAGCAGAGCATCCACACCAAGCACAAAAACCAGAAGTTTACGAACTTCGCGGATAATTAATTAAAGGAGGGCTTACTTTGGCACAGGTTCAATACTATGGCACTGGACGTCGTAAGAGTTCAGTAGCGCGCGTACGCCTAGTTCCAGGCGAAGGACGCGTTATCATTAACGGTCGTGATTTTGAAAACTATATCCCATTTGCTGCATTACGTGAAGTAGTGAAACAACCTCTAGTTGCAACAGAAACTTTAGGTAACTACGATGTACTTGTAAACGTAAATGGTGGTGGATACACTGGTCAAGCTGGTGCTATTCGTCACGGTATTTCTCGCGCTTTATTAAAAGCTGATCCAGAATACCGTCTAACACTAAAACGTGCAGGTCTATTAACTCGTGACGCACGTATGAAAGAGCGTAAAAAATACGGTCTTAAAGGCGCACGTCGTGCACCTCAGTTCTCAAAACGTTAATTTTTGCGAACTACAAACCCCAACCATTTTGGTTGGGGTTTTTTTATGTTTCATTCCTCTTTTGCAATTTTTATAGCTTGGAATATTTTAGTGCTACCGCCACGCGTATGCTTCTTCTTTAGAAGTTTAGACTAATACGTATTAGGGAGGTTTATAAGTACTATGAATGTCATTGTCAGCTTACAAGAAAAACAAAAAGAAAAGCAGTTAAAATACGAGCGGAAGATGTTGCGGGAATTATCATTAAAAACATTGCGTTCAAATATTCGTGATGCCTTTCAAATGCAAGAGCTTCATCGTCAGTATGAAGATTACTGTATTGAATTAGGGATAGAATCTTATTTATTAGGAGCGAGATACAGTAAATTTGGTTATTATGGTGAATCGATTTTTGATGTGAAATATAGAGCTTTAGAAGAAGAACAACAATTAACTGAAACGCTATTTCAATTTTTAACGAGTATGACTATGCGAGAAATAAAGTTGAAAGATGAGGAATTACTTTTTGAATCTTGTCAGCAGTTTATAGGATTGTGGTGGCAAGAAGGGTATGAAAAAGGTGAAAGAAGATATCGATTAAAGCTTCATTAAGACAAGCATAAACTTTCCTCTTGTCCCATATAAGTAATTAGAGGGACTAGCTGGAGGAGGAAAGGTATGAAGAGAATTCGAATTATCTCTTTTGCGCTCGCTGCGGTTGTATTGTTTTTTTTAGTTAAACAAGAATTTCAAATTACAAAATCGTGGCGAGCTTGGAATTTACCCTTATCAGGGAAAGTAATTGTATTAGATGCTGGGCATGGTGGACCAGATGGAGGGGCTGTTGGTGGAAAGGATATTATAGAAAAGGATATTACGCTTGAAATTACAAAAAAGGTACAAGACTATTTACAAGAACAAGGTGCACTAGTTATTTTAACGCGTGAGGGAGATTATGATTTAGCTAACAAAGATACAAAGTCATATAGTAGACGTAAAGCAGAGGATTTAAAAAAACGTGTAGAAATCATCAATAAACCTGATGTAGACTTTTTTGCAAGTATTCATTTAAATGCTTTAACTAGTAGTGGATCGAAAGGCGCACAAACGTTCTATTACCGCTCTTCGATTGAAAATGAACGTGCTGCAAAATTTATACAGGCTGAATTGAGAACAAGTTTAGAAAACACGAATCGTTCTGCTAAGACAATTTCGCATGTATATTTATTAAAGTATTCTAAAACACCAGGTGCTTTAATTGAAGCTGGCTTTTTATCGAATGTGAACGAAAGGTATATGTTAAATTCGGAGAAATATCAGCAAAAGGTAGCAGCTGCAATATACCGTGGTATATTACGTTATTTCACGGAAAAAGGAAATCCTCCAGAATAAGGAGGATTTTTTTGAGCTTCTCTCGTTAACGAAGTTTTCGGAAAATATGTTATACTGGAAATGTAAACGCATTTATTTCAAGGATAAGCAGAGATAAATTCAATTAACATTACGTTATTTTTCATACAGGGGGCTGGGCTAATTATGATAACGAAAGAGCAAGTGGTTGAAGCGTTAGAAGGGATTGTAGATCCGTTTTTACATAAAACATTAAAAGAAACAAGTGCAATTAAAGAGGTAACAGTCAAGCCAGAGAAGGAACATGTGAGTGTCAAAATTGCAATCGTAAAAACCGGTACAGCGGAACAAATGCAGTTGCAGTCTGGAATTGTAAAGTTAGTAAAAGAACTTGGGGCAGCAACAGTTGGACTTCGTTTTGCAGAATTTACAGAAGAGGAATTAGCTCAGTTTGCACCGGAACAAGAAGAAGAGCAAAGTGAATCTTTATTGTCACCTAATTCAAAAACAACATTCTTAGCAGTAGCGAGTGGAAAAGGTGGCGTGGGAAAATCAACTGTTTCCGTTAACCTTGCAGTTGCTTTAGCTCGTTTAGGAAAAAAAGTTGGTATTATTGATGCGGACATTTACGGTTTTAGTGTGCCAGACATGATGGGGATAGAAAAACGTCCTATCGTAAGAGGTGACAAGATAATTCCGGTGGAACGTTTAGGTGTAAAGGTAATCTCAATGGGCTTCTTTGTAGAGGATAATGCACCAGTTATTTGGAGAGGACCTATGCTTGGGAAAATGTTAAACCACTTCTTCACAGAAGTAGAATGGGGCGATTTAGATTATTTAGTACTAGATTTGCCACCAGGCACAGGTGATGTTGCGTTAGATGTGCACTCAATGTTGCCATCTTGCAAAGAGATTATTGTAACGACGCCTCATCCAACAGCTGCGTTTGTAGCAGCGCGTGCTGGAGCGATGGCATTGCGCACTGAACATAGTATTCTTGGTGTTGTTGAGAATATGGCATATTTTGAAAGTAAGGTAACTGGTGAGAAAGAATATGTATTTGGAAAAGGCGGGGGAGATAAGTTAGCTACCGAATTACAAACGAATGTTCTTGGTCGCATTCCGCTACAACAACCCGATTGGAATAAAGAAGACTTTGCTCCTTCAGTATATGAAGATACACATACAACGGGCATTATTTATAGTAAAATAGCTGAAACAGTAATTGATAGAACAGCTGTTACACAAAAATAAAGTGAAACTTTAATCAGTGGGGTTCACCTGTTACTGACAACAATAAGGCTTTTGTTGCTAGTAAACCTTTCGCTTAACTAGAGGGGGCCATTTCGTCTGTTAATAGCAAGATAAAGTAATAACGAGTGAACAATGTATAAATTGTCCACTCGTTATTATAGTTATTATTTTTTACTATTCTTCCTTCTTCCCGCCTTGAGAACCACCGTCACCGCCTGCTTCTTTCTTACCAGATCCGCCTTTTTCAGCTTTTTGCACACCTTTACTAATGATATCAATCATCTTGGCTTGGAAGAGTGGACTTTCAGCAGTTTCTGTTAGTACTTGTTGTAGATATTGACGGTATTCTTTACTCTTCATTGTTTGTAACATCATTTTTTCTACTTCAGGATTTTTCATAATTTCTATAACGCCTGCTTGGTATTCAGGGTCTTTTAATAAGGTTTTCATTAATTGGGTTTGTTCTTTCCCCATACTTTTAGCGAACTTCGATGAGAACTCAGGATCTTTAAAGAGCTTTTCCCAGAATTGTTGCCCTTTATCGGATACCATGGCATCTTCAATCGTTTTCTTTACTACTGTTTCATCTAGTATGAGTGCTTGTTTCATTTTTTCATCAGTTAATACATCTTGAATAGCTTTCTTACCTTGATCTGTTTTTAAAATATCAACAATCATTTTCTTTGTTTGATCGTAATCTAGTTCGGATTTCGTTTCTTTTCCTTGTGCGCATGCTGCAAGTGCGATAAGTAGAAAAGAAGAAACGAAAATGAATAGCATCCGTTTCATAAGTTGGAACTCCTTTCAGCACAGTTCTCTCTTTTTAATATAAATATCTTTAAGGAATTTATACATGAACATGGCTAGCTTTTTGAAATTGTCATTGATACAATTTAATTAGAAATATAAGGATAATGGGGGATGTGTTGTGAATAGCCGCAAGTGGGTACGACTATTTTTAACGACGTTGTTTCTTGGTGGAATTAGCACAGTTATTATTGGTTTTGTTTTGGAGTGGGACAAGTACAATAAATTTTTTCAAAATTTCGACGGTAAGGAGATTTTAGCAGTATCTTTCTGGCTGATGGGTGTAGGATTTATTTTTAGTGTTATAAGTCAAATGGGATTCTTTGCATATTTAACAATCCACCGTTTTGGACTAGGGATGTTCCGCTCATCTTCTTTATGGAATGCAGTCCAGCTCTTCTTTATTGCATTCGTATTATTTGATTTTGTGTATTTAAGATCTGTACTTATTGCAAATGGGGAAGTCTCGTTAGGGAATAACATACTTGTTGCTGGAATATTATTTGTGTTTGGAGCAATTGTTGCTTATGTAAAAAGCAAAGAAACAAATAAAAAAGCATTTGTGCCAGCTCTGTTCTTTATGGTTGTTGTAACGATCCTTGAATGGGTACCGGCGCTTCGGATTAATGATACAGATTGGTTATATTTAATGGTTATACCGCTATTGTTATGTAACGCATATCAATTACTTGTATTACATCGTTTAATCGGAAAAACAAGTAAATCAGCTTAATAGAGAGATTTTATACACCAGCAGTTATAATGCTGGAAATGGTATGATTAAAAAAGCTCTACCACCTTCTTGAAAGGTAGTAGAGCTTTTTATGCGTGAAGAGTGGTAGGGAAGAAGCTACTTCACATCTTCACTTTTCGTACTTGTGTTGGAAATAAGTTGTGATACGGATATTTGCTCATATCCATCCCTTTTTATTTTTTGCAGGAGCAGCGGTAAAGCTCTATTTGTTTGAAGGGCAGAATCGGATGCGTGTAATAAGACGATATCTCCACCTTTCAAATTATTAGAGACAGTGGAAACGATGTTATTTACACCTGGGTTTTTCCAATCGTTTGAATTATTACTCCAATGCACGACGGTGTATCCAAGTGATTCTGCGATTTTAAGGGTTGCTTTGTTAAATTCGCCACTAGGTGGACGTAACAGCTTGACTTGTTTTACACCAAGTTTCGTAAAAACATCTTGTGCTCGTAAAAGGTCTCGTCTTATTTCATTTGTCTCTAGAGAAGTGTAGGATGTGTAATTGTACCCCATACTACCGATTTCGTGTCCGTCTTTCATGATTCGCTCTACAATATCGGGGTGTCTTTCGGCCCATGCAGCAGAAAGGAAGAATGTTGCATTCTTAATTTCTCTTTCTTTAAGAGTATCTAGGATTGGAATTGCTTTTTTGTCTCCCCAACTAATATCAAACGTAAATGCAACTTGCTTTTTAGCGGTGTCTCCTTTGTAAATTACTTTAGGGCCTGTAGCAGTTGAAAAAGCAGATTCATGTGAATATGTTTTTAAAAAGAGTAGCCATGCTGTAAATAAGGACAGTATCACTATTAAGCTAATGTGTTTAAAATTTCTCTTACTCGTAATAAAAAAGAAAAACATAATATTACGCCCCTTTGTCCAATCCTTTTCAGTTACATATATGCTGTAAATATAAAAAAGAGAACAAAGGATTAATATCGTAAGTAGTGGATATAATGGATGATAGGATTGTGATAATTGAAAATGAGCGGAACGTTTATTGTTGCGTAAGGAATTATTGAGGTGATTGTTTGCTTGGGCTGATGTTGACAAAAGAAGAGAGAAAAGAAATGGAATACATATTGAAGAGAGAATTAGAGGAACTTTTATTTGATTTTGAAGATGAGCGTATTCATGAAGTTGTAAAAAAAGCCATGGAAGAAAGATATAAAATCATTTTCTGTTTATTCCGGAGAGTAGCTAACACAGAAGAATGTATTCGTTATGTAAGAAAAAGAATTTTTTATTAAAAAGTGTTGACGTTAATAGTTTGTATATGTTAAATTAATAACCGTCGCTGATGCGGAAATGCAGAAAACGACAAAAAGAAATTGAAAAACTTAGTTGACATCGAAAAACGAAAATGTTAACATAAGGAAGTCGCAAATGAGCGACCAAGTAGTTCTTTGAAAACTGAACGAAACAAACAACGTGAAACGT